>CAXSEF010000033.1:0-29999 GCA_964236535.1 uncultured Acetobacteraceae bacterium | reverse complement strand
TCAGCCCGTGGCGCTCCTGCGATGCGACCGATCCCCGCGTGCCGCGTTCGGGCCGCACACACAGGGAGACCATGCAGATGGCAGACGTCAGCCAGATCAAGGAGCACGCCGAGGTGATCGGCGCCGACGGGGTCCACGTCGGCACCGTCGACCACGTTCAGGGCGCGCGCATCAAGCTCACCAAGAAGGACTCGGGCGACCAGCATCACCACTACATCGCGCTCGGCCTGGTCGCCGAGATCGAGGACGGAACGGTGCGGCTCTCGGCCAACGCCGACGTTGCGGTGACGATGGAGGAGAGCGAGTAGCGCAGGCACGCTCGGACGGAGTGGATCTGACGGCCGCCGGCGGGGTTCTCGCCGGGTCGCTGCTCGCCGCGGCCCTGCCGGCGAGCGGTCGCCTGGCCCGCGATGCCGGCCGGGGCAGCACGGCTTTGCGGCCGGATTGCGAGTCTCCGATCCGCATGTTTCATTGCTCCGGCGCTTTTCGGTCCCGCGCATCCGACGCTCCAGGCCGGTCGCGGAACGGCAGACGAACTGTATATCGCCCATTACCGCGACTTCTCCTCAAGGATGGGTGGGCTACAAAGGCTTGCTTCAAGCATAGGGATTCCAAAGGCGAGCCTTTGGCGGAGTCCAGAGGCAGAGCCTCTGGCCTTGCTTTCCTGACCGCTCTCGTTGCCGCTGGTATCAGGGGGCCTTGGCCGTCCCAGCCTCGATCGAGATGCCCAGACGCCGCCATCAGAACGCGAAGCGCGCCCCGGCTGTCGGATCGATCGTCGTGTTGTTCAGGAACCCGCTGGCGAGCCCACCCGACACCGTGGACAGCATCGCCCCGGCATAGATGTCGAAGCGGGGCGACACCCGGTAGTCGAGCAGCACAGAGCCCGCGTTCAGGTCGCCGCGGCACGAAGCCAGGCTCGCATCGGCGCATCTGGTGCCGCTGTAGCTGCTCTGGTGCTGCCGGTAGTAGGCGAGGCCGATGGACAGCTTGCGGCTGAGCGCGTAGCGGGCGCCGGTCCAGTACACCTGGAACAGGCGGGCGTTGGTGTAGGCGGTGTTGTTGATGACGCTGAGCGGGATGCCGCCGATGCTGGTGGAGCCTGGGCCCAGTGGGTCGCGTGGGTTGGAGTAGAGAATGTTCTCCCAGCCCGCGAACACCTGCAGCCGGCCGATCCGGTATTTGGCCAGCAGCATGAACGTCCTGTTGTCGGAGATCGTCGCGGCAAGCGATCCTGACGGCTCGACCAGCGCCTGCGCCGCCGACAGCGGTGCCGCCGACACCGCGTCGTACAGCCGGCTGTAGATCGCATCGACGTCGAGGCCCGCGTATTCGGCGCCGATGGCGGCCTCCCACGCGGCGCGCCCGCCGTTGTTGTCGGCGTTGACGCTCCGGGCGTTGGCACCGTTGAGCTGGACCAGCCCGCCGCCATGCACAGGCCCGTAGTTGACGAGATACTTCACCACCGAGTCGAGCCGCGCGTCCTCGGAGTCGCCCATCCCGGCGGTCACGCTCTGGTAGCCGATGACCGAGAATGCATTGGCCGCAAACATCGGGTCGTAGGCCACGACGCCGTCCGAGGTGAGCGTGGTCTGCCGGCCGAAGGTGAGCGTGCCGAGACGCGGCGAGCTCAACCCGGCGTAGGCCACGGTGTTGAACGCCTGGCCGGCGCGGTTGGAGTCGCCGTAGGAGCCCTGCCGCGCCAGCGCCACGCCGTTGTTCCGCACCAGCGAGGCGGGTCCGTTGGCCAGGGTGCCCGCGGTCGGCAGGAACGAGGTCTGCAGGTTGAATACCGCGGCCAGCCCTGGCGCCAGCGGCTCGTTTCCGGTCAGGCCCACGTTGGAATAGCTTAGCGCGTTCGGCGCCAGGCTGACCTGCGGGCGGTTGCTGTTCCTGGAGATCAGGTATTCCAGACCGGACCCGTAGCTGTCGCTCAGCGGCGTGCCGTGCGTCTGGTAGGCGACGCCCAGGTCGACCTCGCCGGACAGCGTGATTCCCGCGACGCTGAGCGCGCTCGCAGACGGGATCGGCGGCGTGCCGCCGATCGCCGCGGCCGCGGGGGCGGTAGAGGCGGTGCGCTGTTCCTGCACCGTCGGCACGCCGACCGTCGAGCCGGAGTTGCCCGACGCCGTGGCATTGGCTGAGTCCGAGTCGGCACCGGACCCTGGGGGCAGCACCGGCGGCACGCCGGGCGATCGCCCGGCGCCGCCCGGAACCGGCGCGGCGTGTGTCGCTGCCGCACCGGGTTCCGGTGCTGCCAGACTTTGCGGCCGCGGGTCCGGCGCTGCCGCATTCTGCAGGCGTGCGATCTCGTCGATCCGCTGCATAAGTGCCTTGTTCTGCCACTGCAGCGAGTCGGCCTGGGCGCGCAGGTCGGACAGCTCGTCCGCCCGCACCGGCACCACGGCCGCGAGCGCGACCGCCGCGGCGCCTGCAAGACCGCGGCTCAGCCGCGCA
The DNA here is from genome assembly GCA_964236535.1 of uncultured Acetobacteraceae bacterium. Taxonomy (GTDB): domain Bacteria; phylum Pseudomonadota; class Alphaproteobacteria; order Acetobacterales; family Acetobacteraceae; genus CAXSEF01. Next base: position 27,542 of record CAXSEF010000033.1, on the reverse strand, counting down.
CGGCCGCAGTGCCGCAGGATACGCATGCACCCGGCGCCTGAGGTCGGAGTGGGCTCGTCCCGAGGTGCGGCTGGCGTCATGCGAAGGGTCCCATGGTCAGGCATGAGGCGGGCGGTTGCGGCACTGTCCGGCGACTCGTTCGGGCGGCGGGGCGTGCGTGCCGGCTGATGCGGGCGCCGCACCGCAAGGCGACGACCTGCCGCCCGAGAGCAGGCCAAGGCTACTCACGTTCTCCTGGAGCGGTCAGCCTCGTACTCGCGGTAATGTACTAAATACCGTGCGTATTTTCAATATACCACGTCTAGCGGCGTGAATAAGCCTTTCGATGCAACCTGGGAGTGGCGCACGGCTGGTCCGGCAAACTGTCCGCCGTGTCCAGCCGCCCTGCATCTGCCGGACTGTCGAGCGCCGCGGGCGTGCCTGCGGCAGCGGGTGCAGCATGGCGCCCATTGCTTGTTGGTTTGGGGAGACGCGGGAGAAGGCCAGGGCTCCGCCCTGGCCCCGCTGGGGCTGAGCCCCCAAGACCCACCTCAGTTGGAGTCGAGGCACAATTCGGGGCGGTGATCTGGTGGCTCAAGATGGTTTTCTGAGGGCTCCGCCCGTTGTCCGGTCTGGGCAGAGCCCGGCCTTGCTTCCCTTCGGTGTTCTCCGAACCACGAGCGGAGGCTCCCTCCCGTTTGCCGTTGAACACGGGCGGCGGGACGACCAGATATGACCTGCGCCGAGCACGACCATGGCGTTGCGGGGCGCCACGCTTGCCCGCGCTGAAGCAGCGCCTCGGCACCGGGCGGACGAAATTGCACGGGGGCCTCCGATGGCCGACGGCTTGCACAGACGCGGCGCGCTTGGCGCGGGTCTCGGGCTTGCGGCGCTTGCGACCGGGCTGCGCCGTGCCGCCGCCGACACCCCGCCTGCCCTGCTTCCTGCCCCGCCGGACGTGCCGGCGTGGACCCATGAGATGGGCGCGCCGCTTGCCTCGCCGCCGTACGGTCTGCCGGCGCCGTCCGAAGGCGACGTCGTGCGCCGCCTGCTGCGCCACACCGCGCAGCCCGGCATCGGCGTGAGCCTGACGCCGCTGCAGGATCTGCACGGCATCATCACGCCGGGCGGCCTGCACTACGAGCGTCACCACGCCGGCGTGCCGGCGATCGACCCGGAGCGGCACCGCCTCATGGTGCATGGCCTGGTGCGCCAGCCGCTGGTGTTCACGATGGACGACCTGATGCGCATGCCTGCGGTCTCGCGCATCCACTTCCTGGAATGCTCGGGCAATTCCTCGCAGCTCTGGAGGGGGGTGCCGGGGCCGGCCACGGTGCAGGACACGCACGGCATGCTGAGCTGCTCGGAGTGGACCGGCGTGCGGCTTGCAGATCTGCTGGACCAGGTCGGGGTGCAGCCGCAGGCGCGCTGGGTGCTCGCCGAGGGGGCCGACGGGGCGGCGCTGACCCGCTCGGTGCCGATCGAGAAGGCGATGGACGACGCGATCCTGGCCTATGCGCAGAACGGCGAGCGGCTGCGGCCGGAGCAGGGCTATCCGCTGCGCCTGCTGCTGCCCGGCTACGAGGGCAACACCAACATCAAGTGGCTGCGCCGGCTCAAGCTCGGCACCGAGCCCTGGATGACTCGCGAGGAGACCGCGCACTACACCGACATCATGCCGGGCGGCGTCGCCGGGCCGTTCGCCGCCGGTGGCGTTGCCCGCCAGTTCGAGTTCGTCATGGAGGCCAAGTCGGTGGTGACCTCGCCGTCCGGCGGGCAAGCGCTGCGCGGGCACGGGTTCCATGAGATACGCGGCCTGGCCTGGTCCGGGCGCGGGGCGATCCGGCAGGTCGAGGTGTCGACCGACGCCGGAGCGTCCTGGCGCGACGCCGCGCTGCAGGGGCCGGTGCTGCCGATCTGCCTGACGCGCTTCCGGCTGCCGTGGCGCTGGGATGGCGGCCCGGCCACGCTGCAGAGCCGCGCCACCGACGACAGCGGCCGGGTGCAGCCCTCGCACGACGCGCTGCTCGCCGAACGCGGGCCGGCCGCGTACTACCACTACAACGCGGTGCATGCGTGGCGCGTGGCTCCTTCGGGCGAGGTCACCAATGCGGCGTGAGTTGCTGCTGGCGGCCGTGCTGGCAGCCGGGTCCGTTGCCACCGGCGCGTGGCGGCCCGCCTGGGCGGGAGAGCAGTACGGACTCGGGCGGGTCCCGGACGCAGGCGAGATCGCGGGCTGGAACATCGACATCTCGCCCGATGGCGCGGGGCTGCCGCCCGGCCACGGCAGCGCTCGGGACGGCGGCACGCTGTTTGCCCGGGCCTGCGCCGGGTGCCATGGCGCCGAGGGGCGCGGCGGTGACGGGACCAGCGCGCCGAAGCTCGCGGGCGGCGCCGGCACGCTGGCGTCCGATCATCCGGTCAAGACCGTCGGCAGCTACTGGCCCTATGCCACGACGCTGTTCGACTATGTCCGCCGTGCCATGCCGCTCGGGGCCGCGCAGACCTTGACGCCGGACGAGACCTACGCGTTGTGCGCCTACGTCCTGTCGGTCAACGGCATCGTGCCGGAGAGTGCAACACTCGACGCGCCCAGCCTGGCCGCTGTGCAGATGCCGAACCGACACGGGTTCGTGCGAACGCCGGATGAGCCGGACGCCCCGTGAGTGGAGCCAGGCCGGGGCTTGCCCCGTGCCTGCAAGCGGGGGAGCCGCTGCTGACTGCTGCCAGCGGTCCGTTCGTCGACCGGGAAGCGCAACGAGGCTGGGCTTTCCCTCCGCCCGCTTTCCACTGGCCCAAGCAGGCCAGCGGAACCCAGCGCGGACTACGCCCAGACCCACCAAAGGCCTGAGGCCTCTGGAAACCCATTCCTTAAGCAAATGGATTCCAAAGGCTAGCCTTTGGCGGAGTCCAGAGGCAGAGCCTCTGGCCTTGCCTGCCTGACCGCCCACGCGCAAGGCCGGCTGGTATGAGGCCCAGGACCCACTGGCGATGGAGGCACGCGTCGTTCCGAGTGATGGCGCTCCCGCGGACTCCGGCCGCTGGCGAGTTCCGGCAGTACCTGGGGTTGTTTGCCTAGGCTGGGTGCAGCACGCTCATTGCCACCGCCTCGGCGGCGCGTATTCCGTCGATTCCCGCCGACAGGATGCCTCCGGCGTGTCCGGCTCCCTCGCCCGAGGGATAGAGGCCCGCAACGTTCACGCTGCGCCCGTCGCGACGGCGCAGCATGCGCACCGGCGAGGAGGTCCGCGTTTCCACCCCGGTCAGCACCGCGTCGTCCATCGCGAAGCCCGGAAGCTGCCGCTCGAACGCGGGCAGGGCCTCGCGGATCGCCGCGACGGCGTAGTCCGGCAGGCAGGTCGCGAGGTCGGTCAGCCGCACCCCCGGCTGGTACGACGGCACCACGGCGCCCAGCGCCACGCTCGGGCGGCCGGCCAGAAAGTCGCCCACGCGCTGCGCGGGCGCCGCGTAGCCGCCGCCGCCGGCCGCGTAGGCCGCCGTCTCCCAGCGGCGCTGGAACGCGAACCCGGCCAGCGGGTCGGAGGGCTCGCCGTAGTCCGCGGGCGTCACGCCGACCACGATCCCGGCATTGGCGTTGCGCTCGTTGCGCGAGTACTGGCTCATCCCGTTGGTGACCAGCCGGCCCGGCTCGGAGGCGGCCGCCACCACGGTGCCGCCCGGGCACATGCAGAAGCTGTAGGCCGAACGACCGCCGACGCCGTGGTGCACCAGCTTGTAGTCCGCGGCGCCAAGCAACGGATGTCCGGCCTGCGCACCGAAACGGGCCCGGTCGATCACCGACTGCGGGTGCTCGATCCGCACGCCGATGGAGAACGGCTTGGCGAGCATCGCCACGCCCTGCGCGTGCAGCGCCGCCACGGTGTCGCGTGCGCTGTGCCCGGTCGCCAGCACCACGTGGTCGGTGGCGATCCGGCTGCCGTCCGCGAGCAGCACGCCGGCGACGCGCCAGTGCGGGCCCGGCCACACGCTCGCCGCGCCAGGCACGACGTCGGGACCCGGATCGGGGTCCGCGCCGGGCGCCGCTTCCGCCTGCGCCGGGCGCGCGTCCTCGCCGGGGCTGGCCGCGGACCCGGCACGCGTCGGACCGGCCGCGCGGTCGCCGCCTGCGCCGTTTGCCGCCGACTGGCACCCGTCCGCTCCGCCTGCGTCCGGTCTGAGGTCGAGCCCGGTGACCCGGCAGCCGAACCGGTACTCCCCACCGAGCGCCTCGATGCTCGCGCGCATCCGCTCCACCATGGCCACCAGCCGGAAGGTGCCGACATGCGGCTTGCTGACGGTGAGGATCTCCTCGGGTGCGCCGGCGGCGACGAACTCCTCCAGCACCTTGCGCCCGTAGTGCCGGGAGTCGCTGACCTGGCTCCACAGCTTGCCGTCGGAGAACGTGCCGGCGCCGCCCTCGCCGAACTGCACGTTGCTCTCCGGGTCGAGTACCGAGCGTCGCCACAGTGCCCAGGTGTCCTGGGTGCGGCGGCGCACCGGCTGCCCGCGTTCCAGCACAATCGGCCGCAGCCCCATCTGGGCCAGCAGCAGCGCAGCGAACAGGCCGCACGGCCCGGTGCCGACCACCACCGGTCGCACCAGCACGACGTCGGCGGGGGCGCGCGCCACAAACCGGTAGGCGGTGTCCGGCGAGGGGCCGATGCCCGAAGCGACGCGGGTCTCGTCGTACAGCGAGACGTCGAGCGTGTAGACCAGCCGGATGTCGCCGCGGCGGCGGGCGTCGTAGCCGCGGCGCGCGACATGGTGGGTGCGAATTTCGGCGGCGGCCACGCCGAGGCGAGCGGCGATCGCGGGCACCAGGGCGTCAGGCGCGTGGTCCAGCGGCAGGCGGAGCTCGTGCAGACGCAGCATCGGGCGGCTTTCGTGGCGAGGCGCGGAGATCGGGGCTGGGGGGCGGCTGCGCAAGGCCGGGAGGAAGCGAGGCTGCGCCCTGCCCGGACCCGCCAAAGGGCGGAGCCTTCGGCAACCGTACCCTGATGTCCCCTGCTGACGGCGCGTGGAAATGTGCGGGGCTTGGCCTTCGCGCGGTTGCGTCTTGCAGGAGGGGGCCTCTGGCCTTTCTCCCCATCGGGCGTGGTATAGGCAACCGCATGGACGCCGCGGCATGCGGCGCGTGACCGGAGCCGTGCCGCATGGCCTCGCTTGCCCAGAGCCGCCGAGACCGCACCGGCCCCGCCGGCGCGGAGAGTCTCGCCTCGCCGCAGATCCGGGCGCTGGCGCGGCGGCGGCTGGTGGAGCTGGGCGGCCTGGTGCTCGGCCTTGCGGGCGTGACCCTGCTGGTGGCGCTGACCAGCTACAATCCGCGCGACCCGTCGCTCAACACCGCGACGTCGGTGCACGCGACCAACCTCGTGGGGCCGGCCGGCGCCGTGCTCGCCGACCTGCTGCTGCAGGGGTTCGGCCTGGCAGGGCTGCTGCCCGGCGTGGCGATGCTGGCCTGGGCGTGGTCGATCGCCACGCGCGGCCCGGCGCCACAGTCCGGCCGCGCCGGGATGCGGATCGCCGCCACGCTGGCGGCGCTGCCGGTGCTGGGCGCCGCGCTGGGCACTCTTCCCGCCCAGGGACAGGGCCCGGGACTGGCCTGGCCGACCAGCGCAGGGCCTGGCGGCGCCGCCGGCCGGGTGCTGGGGCTCGATCTGCTGGAGCGCGCGCGAGATGCGTTCGGACCGCTTGGCGAGGGCGTGGTCTGGGTGGTGACGCTCGCCGCAGCACTCACCCTGGTGCTGGCCGGGCTGGGCATCGCGCCGACGGAGTGGCGTGCCGCGGCGCGCGGGGTCTGGCGGGCGGTGGCCGGCGTGGCGCATGGCGGCTTCGTGGCGTGGGAACGGGGCGCCGCCGGGTTCCGCTTCGCGGCGGCGTTGCCGGAGGCGGCCGCATCGCTGGCCTTGCGCACGCTGGACCGGCCGCCGCACCCGAGCGGCCCGGCCCGGCCCGGCCCGGCCCGGGCGAGTGGCCGCCCCAGCCTCGCGGCGCTGCTGCCGCGCGAGCCGATGGCCGACGAGGCGGACGGCGCGGCGGCGGGCGCTGCCGGGATGCCGGGGTCGGGCAAGCCAGGGTTGGATGTGGCGGGCTCGGGTGCGGCGGGCTCGGGTGCGGCAATCTGGGGCTCGGCCTGGGGGGGTGCCGCGGACGACGCCCGCGACGACGTGCAGCCCGCTCCCGGCGGCGAGCGCGGGCGCGATGCCCTGCCCGCGATTCCCCGCCCGCCGTCAGACCCGCGTGTGGATGCCGCGCGTGGCGATGCGGTCACACCGGGCGACACCCAGGGCAGCGCGGCCGAGCCCGCGGCGGCTCCGGCCGCCGTCCCGGTCGCGCCCACCATGCGCGGCCGCGTCGCCGGCGCTCTGCGCGTCATTGCGCCTCGCCCCGCCGCGCCGTCGATCGCGCCGCGTGACGAACCCGCGCCGGTGGAGGGCGGCTGGCGCTTCCCGCCGCTGTCGCTGCTCAAGCCGCCGCCGGAGCGCGGCGGGACCGGACCCAGCGACGACGCGCTGCAGGTCAACGCCCGGCTGCTGGAGACCGTGCTGTCCGACTACGGCGTGCAGGGCGCGATTCGCGAGATCCGTCCCGGCCCGGTGGTCACCCTTTACGAACTGGAGCCGGCACCCGGTATCCGCTCCGCCCGCGTCATCGGGCTCGCCGACGACATCGCGCGCAGCCTGTCCGTCACCGCGGTGCGTATCGCCACCGTCCCCGGGCGCAACGTCATCGGCATCGAGGTGCCCAACAGCTTCCGCGAGACGGTGTTCCTCAGCGAGCTGATCGGTGCCGCGGAATGGACCCGCCACCCTTCGCGTTTGGCGCTGGCGCTGGGCAAGGACATCGCCGGCCTGCCCATCGTCGCCGACCTCGCCCGGATGCCGCATCTGCTGGTCGCCGGGACCACCGGCTCGGGCAAGTCGGTCGGCATCAACGCGATGATCCTCAGCCTGCTGTTCCGCCTCAGCCCCGAGCAGTGCCGGATGATCCTGATCGACCCCAAGATGCTGGAGCTGTCGGTGTATGACGGCATTCCGCACCTGATGGCGCCGGTGGTCACCGAGCCCGCCAAGGCGGTCACCGCGCTGAAGTGGACGGTGCGCGAGATGGAGCGGCGCTACCGGGCGATGAGCCAGCTCGGGGTGCGCAACGTCGGCGGCTACAACGACCGGGTCAGCGAGGCCGCCGCCAAGGGCGAGATCGTCACCCGCCGCGTACAGACCGGCTTCGACTCCGAGACCGGGCGCCCGGTGTTCGAGGAGCAGGCGCTGGCGCTGGAGACGCTGCCGTTCCTGGTCGTGGTCATCGACGAGATGGCCGACCTGATGATGACCGCCGGCAAGGAGATCGAGGCGGCGATCCAGCGGCTTGCGCAGATGGCGCGTGCTGCGGGCATCCACGTGATCATGGCGACGCAGCGGCCGTCGGTCGACGTGATCACCGGCACCATCAAGGCCAACTTCCCCACCCGGATCAGCTACCAGGTGATCTCGAAGTTCGACAGCCGCACCATCCTCGGCGAGCAGGGCGCCGAGCAGCTGCTCGGCCAGGGCGACCTGCTCTACATGCAGGGCGGCGGGCGGATCGGGCGGGTGCACGGGCCGTTCGTGGGCGACCGCGAGGTGGAGGACGTCGTGGCGTTCCTGCGCGCGCAGGGCGAGCCCGCCTACCTCGACGAGGTCACCGACGGCGAGGCCGACGACGACGGCGCCAACGCGGCGCTGTCGGGGATCGCGGCCGCCGGGGACGGCGAGAAGGGTCTGTTCGACCAGGCGGTCGACATCGTCTCACGCGAGGGCAAGGCCAGCACGAGCTTCCTGCAGCGGCATCTGGCGATCGGCTACAACCGGGCGGCCAAGCTGATCGAGCAGATGGAGAAGGAGGGGATCATCACTCCGGCGAACCACGTGGGCCGGCGCGAGGTGCTGACCCGGCGCAGCGACGACTAGCCGCGCCGGCCGGGGCGTCGATCGCTCAACCAGCCGCACATCAGGCGCCGGCGGACTGCGGACGCGGATCTTCCGGCCCGGCCTTGTGCGCGTTTCCGGCGAGCCCCTTGCCCAGGAATCCGTGCCGCCCGCTGTCGCGCATGCCCAGCACCACCAGGAGCGCCACCGCGGCCATGGCCGTCGCGTACCAGGCGAACCAGCCCGCGACCCCGGCCGTCTTCAGCCGCAGCGCCACGTACTCCGCCGAGCCGCCGAACGCCGAGTTCGCCACCGCATAGGCCAGCCCCACCCCCAGCGCGCGCACTTCGGTGGGAAACATCTCCGCCTTCACCAGCCCGGCGATCGACGTGTAGAAGCTGTTCACCGCCAGCGCCGCCGACACCAGCAGCAGCGCCAGCCAGGGCGAGTGTCCTGTCGTGGCGACCGTGCGCAGCAACGGTACCGTGGCGCCTGTCGAGAGCACGGCGAAGCACAGCAGCGACGACCGCCGCCCGATCCGGTCCGACAGCGCGCCGAACAGCGGCTGGGTCGCCATGGCACCCGCCAGTGCCAGCGTCATCACCCAGCCGGCGGTGCGCGGGTCCATCCCGGCGGTGTTGACCAGGTATTTCTCCGCATACGTCGTCCAGGTGTAGAACGCGAGCGAGCCGCCTGCCGTCAGCCCGACCACCTGCCAGAACGCCCGGGCGTTGCGCGCCAGCAGCGCGAGGCTCCCGGCGCCGCGCTGCACCGGTTCCCCGGTGCGGATGCTCTCGGGCAGCGTGCGCCTCAGCCACAGCGCGGTCAGCGCCAGCACTGCGCCCAGGGCGAAGGGGATGCGCCAGCCCCAGGCGCGCATCTGCGCCGGGTCGAGCACCTGCTGCAGCGACAGGATGCTCGTCGAGGCGAGCAGCTGGCCGCCGATCAGCGTCACGTACTGGAACGAGGCGAAGAAGCCGCGCCGGCCGTCCAGCGCCACCTCGGACATGTAGGTGGCGCTGGTGCCGTATTCGCCGCCGACCGAGAAGCCCTGCAGCAACCGGGCCAGCAGGAGGATCACCGCGGCGGCGCGGCCGATCGTTGCGGCGGTCGGCAGCAGCGCGATCGCCAGCGAGCCGGCACACATCAGCAGCACCGAGAGCAGCATGGACGCCCGGCGGCCGCGGCGATCGGCGAACCGGCCGAAGAACCAGCCGCCGATCGGGCGCATCAGGAAGCCGGCAGCGAACACGCCCGACGTCTGCAGCAGCTGCGTCGTCGGATCGCCGGCCGGGAAGAACGCCGCGGAGAAGTAGATCGCACCGAACGCGTAGACGTAGAAGTCGAACCATTCGACGAGGTTGCCCGACGAGCTGGCCAGGATCGCCCGCACCCGGGCCACGGTCGAAAGCCCGTCCGTGGCCAACGGGTCGCGGGCCGCGCCCGGGTCGATCATGCGCATCTCCGGGGCTTGGACCACCCGCAGCCAGCTTCATCGTGGGCGGGGCGTCAAGGCAGCAGGCGACGCCTTGTTGTGCCTGGAGCGGCCCAGGCGGCCCTGCATCAGCCGTGCGGCCGTCCGATTCCGTTCCCGGGCGCTGCCGGTCGCGCCCCGGCGGTTGCGCCACGTCGCGGCACTTGGTCAAGTGCGGCCTGCGGCGCCGGGCGCGCCACGACATCGGAGCCACCCTCATGACCAGAAGCCTGCCCGTGATCCGGGCGACGGGTGCGACCTGCCTTGCGTTCGTTGCCTGCCTTGCCGGCCCGGCCTGTGCCGCGCCAGCGGAGTCCGGGGCCGCGCCAGCGGAGTCCGGGGCCGCGCCGGACGCCGCGCAGGTGCTCGTGGTCGTGCACGACGCCGGCGCCATGCAGCGCCTGACCGACGAACAGCTCGCGGCGCTGCCCGCAGTGCCGCTCACGCAGCCGGTCGGGCACGGGGCGCAGGAGGCGCGGTTCGAGGGGCCGCTGCTGTGGGCGGTGCTCGGCAAGGCGGGCGCCATCGATCCGGCCCACATGCACGACCAGACCCGCCAGACGGTCACCCTGACCGGGCAGGACGGCTACGTGGCGGTGCTCGCACTCGGCGAGATCTCGCCCGAGTTCGAGGGCAAGCAGGTCATCGTCGCCGAACGCATGGACGGAGCGCCGCTGGGAGCGGGGCACCTGCGGGTCGTCGTGCCGGGGGACCATCGCGGCGGCCGCGGTGTGCACGACCTGGTCCGGATCACCGTCAGCGCGCCCTGAGGAGGCAAGCGGGGCTGGCTTCGACCCCCCGCTTCGAGGCTGAGGCCCGCCAGGGACGGACGTCGTTGGAATTCTTCCTCGGGGCCCTGTACCAGTCGTCCCAGGCATTGACCTGTAAGTGAAGCAAGGCCGGGCTCTCCCTCCGCTCAGACCCGCCAAAGGCCTGGGGCCTGTGGAAACCTCTTCCCTAGGCACAGGGATTCCAAAGGCTAGCCTTTGGCGGAGTCCAGAGGCAGAGCCTCTGGCCTTGCTGGCCTGGCCGGTCACGCTCAGGACATCCGCGAGCCCGGCTCCCGACGGGTCGGCGCCTTGAAGCAGGGGCAGAGCCCTGGCCTTGCCCCAGCCTGTATCGGATCCCTGCCGTGCCCCGCATGAACGACGCCGACATCCGGCCCTTCCTGGAAGCTCTGGCCGCCGCCAGCAGCGACGAGCAGACCGAGCTCGCCTTTGCCGACCCGTTCACCCTGCTCGTCGCCGTCGTGCTCTCCGCGCAGGCCACCGACGCCTCGGTCAACCGCGCGACGCCCGCGCTGTTCGCGGCGGCGCCTACCCCCGCAGCGATGGCTGTCCTCGGGGCCGATGGCCTCGCGCCGTACATCCGCAGCATCGGCCTGTGGCAGTCCAAGGCGCGCAACCTCGCAGCCCTCGCGGCGATGCTGGTCGAACGCCACGGCGGCGAGGTTCCGCGTGACCGCGCCGGCCTGGAGGCACTTCCCGGCGTCGGCCGCAAGACCGCGAACGTCGTGCTGAACGTGGCGTTCGGCGAGGCCACCATGGCCGTCGACACCCACATCTTCCGCCTTGGCAACCGCACCGGCCTCGCGCCGGGCCGCGACGTCCGCGCGGTCGAGGACGCGCTCATGGCCCGCATCCCCGCCGACCTGCTGCGCCCTGCCCACCACTGGCTGATCCTGCACGGCCGCTACGTGTGCAAGGCGCGCATGCCCGAGTGCTGGCGCTGCCCCGTCGTCGCGTGGTGCGGGTATCCCGACAAGCTGGTCGCCCCGCCGGCGCGGCGCGCCGCGAAGCTCGGCAAGCAACGCCAGCAGCGCTGACTCCGGCCGTCGGCGAGACAAGGCCGGGCGTTGCCCAGACCCACCAGAAGCCTCCTCGCAAGCATGGGACGCCAGATGGCCCGCCTTTCAGGCAGGTAGTTCGAAAGGATCGGCCTTTGGCGGGTCTGGGCGTCGACCGCGCGAGGTGCCGACGGCCTGCTTGGGCGGTTGCAATGCGGTGGAGGGAAGAACCCAGCGTTGCTTGCTTCGCCTGGGCCCGGCGCCTACACCCGCGAACGAACCGTTCCGCCATCGTCATGCTATGCGATGCGATGCTCCAGAGTTGAGGACAGTCGGCGTACACTCTTGCAGCGATTCTCTGCCGAACTTCCAGGAGACGACGATGCTTCACCGAGCCCTGCTGGGCGCGATCCTGATCCTGTTCCCGCTGACGGCAGGGGCCCAGACGGCGCAGACTGGCACGACCGCCCCGTCGCTGCTCATCCCGATCGAACCGCCGGAGGCCCTGCCGGCGTCGGGCACGCAGGGCGGCTACTTCTTCAACCTCCGGCCGGTCGGCGCGGATTTCGGGCGCGCGCTGGCCGATGACGGCATCTACCTCATCGCCAGGGACCTTTCGGAGGAACTCAGCAACGAGAGCGGCGGCCTCAAGCAGGGCGCTTCGTTCGAGGGCTACACCACGCTCGGCTTCGACCTCGACATGGCGCGCATCGCCGGGATCCAGGGCGGCGCCGTTCATTTCCTGCTGTCCGACCTGCAGGGCGAACCGTTCTTCGGCTACTCGGGCAGCTCCTACCTGAACAACCGCATCTTCGCCGGCGACGGTCCGGCCTTTCGTCTCAACGAGTTGTCATACCAGCAAAGCCTGTTCGACAAGCAGGTCGACCTGCGCCTCGGCCGGGTTCCCGCCTACACCCAGTTCGACGGGTCCGAGCTGTACTGCACGTTCATCACCAGCCTGTGCCGGACACCGGCCGCCTACACCTTCGACCGCGGCTACCCGCCCTATCTCGCGGCGTCATGGGCGGCCGTCGCGCAGATCCGCATCGCCGGCCCGTTCTACACCAACCTCGGCATCTACGAGAACGAGCCGATCCTGAGCACCACCAACCATGGCGGCTTTCCCGGCCCGGACTGGGGGCTCAACTACGCCGATGGTGCCACCATCCCCGCCCAGCTCGGCTACCGCACGACCCTGAAGAACGACCCGTACCCGCGGGCGTTTTCCGTGGGCGGCTTCTACGACACCGGCCGCTACGCCGATCCGCTGTTCAACACCTCCGGGCGCAACCGCACCCTGTTCGGGGGCACGTCGAAGATGGATGACGACCTCAGCGAGGTCTATGTGCAGGCGCAACAGATGGTAACCCGTCCGGACAAGACTGACCGCGGCCTGACCCTGTTCGGCGGTGCCAACTGGGCGACCGGCGGCGAGCCGAACATCCAGCGCTTCGTGTTCGTCGGCGCCTACGACAAGGGGCTGTTTGCCAGCCGGCCCAACGACACCACCGGCTTCGCGGTCAGCCTGCTCGGCGTGAACCCTCGTATCACCGAGCGCGTCGACAGCACGCTGTCGCGATCCAGCGGGGGGCAGGCGAGCCGCACGGAAATCTCCTACCAGGTGAACTACGGCGTGGCGCTGGCACCCGGGCTGTCGATCAAGCCGTTCGCCGAGTTCATCTCGCACCCCGACCAGGCGAATGCCGTTACGCCGAGCAGCAACGACACGCACGCGCTGTTCGTCGGCGCCCTCGTAGAACTCGAAGTGGGCAGCTTTCTCGGGTTGCCAAGGCTGGGGCGGTAATCAGGGTGCGGCGGCATGGCTGCGGCAGGTTCGCGGGCCGCGGCTGCGCGGCCCGCTCGGACCGGGGTCGGCCGCGGCAACTGCCCACCCGCTAGGCGCAGCGCCACACGCAGACCCGCGCCGCCCCGTGCACCCGCCCATCCAGCAGCTCGCCCACCGAAGGCACCGCCTCGTCGCGGCCGATCTCGCCCACCACCAGCGCGCCGTGCGAGACCCAGCCCGCCGCCGCAAGCGTCGCCACCCCCCGCTCCACCAGCCCTGCCCCGTACGGCGGGTCGAGGAACACCAGCCCGCAGGCCTGACCCGCCGGTGGCCGCAGCACGTCGCCCGCAAGCACCGCCGCCCGGGCCTGCGCGCCGCACGTCGCGACGTTCACCCGCAGCGCCGCGAGCGCCGGCGGCGCCCGCTCGATGAAGCTTGCCCGCGTCGCGCCGCGCGACAGCGCCTCCAGCCCCAGCGCGCCGGTGCCGGCGAACGCGTCCAGCACCAACACCCCATCGAGCCGCCCGCCCCAGGGCGCGTGCATCAGCGTGTCGAACAGTGCCTGCCGCACCCGGGCGGCGGTCGGCCGGGTCGACTCGCCGGCGGGGGCGCACAGTGCGCGGCCGCGGAACGCACCGGCGATGATGCGGGTCACGGCAGGGCCAGTGGCGCCGCCCCTGGGCCCGGCCGGGGGCCGAGCCCACGGACCCCCGCACGACAGGCATACTGCCCCGCGATAGGCTGCCTGGGCCGGTCGGCCGGTCCGGGGCAGCGCCCTGGCCTTGCTTGCCTCACCCCTCCGGCACCTGCTCTCGCAGCACCTTCGCGGTCACCTCCTCGACGCTGCCCCGGGTCAGCAGGCCGAGCTGGAACGGTCCGTACGCGGTGCGGATCAGCCGTGTCACCCGCAGGCCGAGGTGCTCCATCACCCGCCGCACCTCGCGGTTGCGCCCCTCGCGCAGCCCCACGCTCACCCAGGCGTTGTTGCCGCGCCGGCTGTCGAGCCCCGCCTCGATCGGTCCGTAGCGTACGCCCTCGACCTCGACGCCCTGCCCCAGCGCCGCCAGCCGCGCCTCGTCGACGATCCCGTAGACCCGTACCCGGTAGCGGCGCAGCCAGCCGTTCGCCGGCATCTCCAGCCGGCGCGCCAGCCCGCCATCGGTGGTCAGCAGCAGCAGCCCCTCGCTGTTGAGGTCAAGCCGCCCGACGCTGACCACGCGCGGCATCCCCGGCGGCAGCGAGGCGAACACCGTGGGACGCCCCTCCGGGTCGCGGTGCGTCGTCACCAGCCCGTCCGGCTTGTGGTAGCGCCACAGCCGGGTGCGGCCCGGGGGCTCGACCAGCACGCCGCCGACCTGCACCAGGTCACCCTCGCCCACGAACGTCGCCGGGTGCTTCACCACCGCGTTGTTCAGCCGCACGCGTCCCTCGGCCAGCAGCTTTTCGGCGTCGCGCCGGCTCGCCACCCCGGCATGCGCCAGCCACTTGGCGATCCTCTCGCCGCGCAGCTCGCCGGCGGCCGCAGCCGGCCGGGGGTCGGCGGCCCGCGGCGCGGCATGGCTGCGCGTTGCCCGCGGCGGCCGCGACCGCCGCAGCGCTCCCGGTCCCGCCGCCGCCGGAGCCGGCTCCACGTCCTGCACGGCGGAGCCGGCCGTGCCCGCCCGGACGTCCCCGCGCTGGCTCCTGCCCGCATCGCTCCCGGCCGGAACGCCGTCGCTTCCCGCAGCCGCACCACCGCGTGCAGAGCTGCGCCGGCCCCTTGGCCCGGAGCCCGCCACCGCGCCCGGCGCAACCCGGATGGCCGCCATGGGCTTTGCTGCCGTGCCGGCCTCGGCTCCAGGCCCGGGCTTGACACCAGGCCCGGGCCTGGAGCCGGGCGCAGGGTTGGTCCCCGGGCTGCGCCGCGCGCCCGTGCCGTCCTTGGCGCCCGCCTGTGCTCCGCCCCCGGTCGTCGCCGCGCCGGAGCGGGCGCGCGTTCCGGGTGTGCCGCCTGCCCGGCCCCGCCCTGCCCTGCCCCCGCTCATGGCTCCGACACCCCGAAGCGCCGCAACCCGGCGGCCGCCGCCGCGCCAACCACCCCACCGCCGCGCGGCCCGCCCGGCACCGCACTGCGGCAAGCCTCCACCAGCCCCTCCAGGATACGCGCGTCGCCGGGGTCGGTGTGGAACTCCGGGTGCCACTGCACGCCCAGGCAGAACCGCCAGCGCACGTCCTCGATCCCCTCGACCACCCCGTCCGGCGAGCGGGCATCCACCGTCGCATGCGGTCCGGGGTCGCGCACCGCCTGGTGGTGCGACGAGTTCACCCGCATCTGCGCGACGCCGACCAGACGCGCCAGCAGGCTGCCCGGCACCACGGCGACCGCGTGCGCCGGCTCGTCATGCCGGGTCGCCTGTTCGTGGGAAAGCGCGCCGGGCACCTCGTCGGCGATGTGCTGCACCAGCGTGCCGCCCAGCGCCACCGCCAGCAGCTGCTGGCCGCCGCAGATGCCCAGCACCGGCATGTCGCGCGCCAGCGCCGCCCGGATCAGCGCGAGCTCCGCCAGGGTCCGGGCCCCCTTCAGCTGCACGCTCGGATGGACTGCGTCCACGCCGTACAGCGCCGGGTCGACGTCGAACGCGCCGCCGGTGACCACCAGCCCGTCCAGCCGGTCGAGCGTGGCCTCGGCCAGCTCCGGGTCGTGCGGCAGGGCGAGCGGCAGTCCGCCCGCGGCGGCGAGCGCGTCGGCGTAGTTCTGCCGCATGGCATACCAAGGATAGCGCGACCAGCCGCCGCCCGGCTCGCGGTCCAGGGTCAGTCCGATGGCAGGGCGCGCGCTCATGAGTGACGGGTAGAGCAAGACCGCAGGGGGGGAAAGGTCGCGGCCGATACCCCGATGCTTGAGCACAGGCTTTCCAAAGGCCTCGGGCCTTTGGTGGATTCGGGCAAAGCCCGGCCTTGCTTCGCTGAGCGTTGGGCCCGCTGTTATACAAGCTGTCGGTCCGATCGCGCCGAGGCGGGCGACCAAGGATCGATCATGCCGTTCTGGCTGCCGCCTCTGCTGTTCGCGCCGGTGATCGGCAGCTTCCTCGGGGTGCTGATCCGACGGCTGCCGGCCGGGCAGCCGGTGGGGCTGGCGCGCTCGGCGTGCGAGGCGTGCGGCCACACGCTGTCGCCCGCGGAGATGGTGCCGCTGCTCAGCTACGTGGCGCTGCGCGGGCGTTGCCGGGCCTGCGGCGCGCCGATCCCGGCGTTCCACCCGGCGATCGAGGTGGCGGCGCTGCTGGTGGCGGCGTCGGCGGTGCTCGCCCGGGCATGGGCGGGCGGCGACGGCGGGTGGGATGATGCGGCGGGGCTGTGGCCAGGGGCGGCGGCGGGGCTGTGGGCGGATTGCGCGCTGGGCTGGACGCTGCTGGCGCTGGCGTGGATCGACGCGGAGCACTTCCTGCTGCCGGACCTGCTGACCCTGCCGCTGGTGCTGGCCGGGCTCGCCTGGTGCTGGTGGTCCGAGACCGCGGAGTGGGAGCAGGGGGCGCTGGGCGGGCACGCGCTGGGGGCGGCGCTCGGCTATGGCGGGCTGCGCGCGGTGGCGCTGGCCTACCGGGCGTTGCGCGGACGGGAGGGCATGGGCGCGGGCGACGCCAAGCTGCTGGGGGCGTGCGGCGCCTGGCTGGGCTGGGCGGCGCTGCCCTGGGTGCTGCTGGGCGCGGCGGTGATGGGGCTGGCGGCGGCGGGCACGATGCAGCTGCGCGGGCGCGAGGTCGGGCGGCTGACCGCACTGCCGTTCGGGCCGTTCCTGGCCGCGGCGTGCTGGCTGGCGCGGCTGTTCACCGCCGCGGGATGACCCGGCGGGGCGCAGCGCCGCGGAAGGCAAATCGACCGGCGGGTGCACATCCGGCGCGGTCGCCGGGCACGGCACGGACCACGGCCACTCCGGCCGGCGGCTGTGGGCGGTCGTGATCCGGGCAAGCCGCTCAGGACCGACGGCATCGGCTGCATCCGCTTGGCCACGCGGGTGTATTCCGGTCCGGTCGCGGCAGCTCGGGTGGAACGCGGGGTCGCCGTCCGATCAGGGCCTGCCTGCTGCTCCCGGCAGTCCATGCGGCGACACGGCAAACCCCTGCATGATCGTTACTGGCCGAGGTGTGTCCTGATCGCGCAGGAACAGGCTTTTGCCTGCGTGGATTAGGGGCTAGAGAGGCCAGTCAAGGACGCTCCTTCGGGCCAGGATACCTGGCCGAGGACGGATCAGCCGGGCGAACAACGCCGCGGCGCACAGGGGGAGTAACAGGATGCCTACACGCAAGACGTGGCTGCGTTTCGCCTTGCCGTTCGCCGCAGTGGCGCTTGGCGCCATTTCGGCTCAGGCCCAGGTTACCATCACCAAGACCGGGGGCTACGAGCGGCTGACGACCGTCGCGATACCGGGCAAGCCGCTGCTGACCTACGACATAAGCTTTGTCGACCCGACGCTGCGGCTGTACTACCTTTCAGACCGGTCCAACGCCGGCATCGACATCGTCGACACGCGCACCAACCGGTTCGTGACCCGGATCACCGGCAATGCCAGCGTGGGCGAGTTCGTGGGTCAGACGAGCAGCGACAACACGTCCGGCCCCGATGGCGTGTCGCCCGCCGCGGAAGGCTATGTCTGGGCCGGCGACGGGAACAGCACGATCAAGATCATCGACCTGTTCGCGCAGGCGGTGGTGAGGGTGGTGTCGACGGGCGGCACCGCGCGCGTGGACTCGCTGGCCTATGATCCGGTCAACCACATCATGCTGGCGGTCAACGACGCCGACTCGCCGCCGTTCGTGACGCTGGTTTCGACGCGTCCGGGGACGGAGCGGGTCCTGGCGCGGATCACCTTCGACAACGCCACCAACGGGATCGAGGCGGTGGTCTACAACCCGCGCAACGGGCTGTTCTACGTCAACCTGCCGCAGCTCGGCGCCGACCAGACGCAGGGCGGCGTTGCGGTGATCGATCCGAAGACCGCGCAGGTGGTGACGACATTCCCGGTGACCGACTGCCAGCCGTCCGGACTGGCGCTGGGTCCGCGGCGCAACCTGCTGCTGGGATGCTCGACCACCAACGACGCGGCGGCAAGCGCGCTGCCCACGCAGGTCATCGACGATTTCAGCGGGGCGGTGCTGGCGACGATCCCGCAGATTGGCGGATCGGACGAGTCCTGGTACGATCCGGACAGCAAGACCTATTTCCTCGCGGCGCGTGACAACCCAGGCGGATCGGTGCTGGGCATCATCAACGCGCGGGACAACGCGTTCGTGGGCACTGTGCCGATCGGGGCGGGGTCGCACTCGGTGGCGGTCGACCCCTTCAACAACCATGCGTTCGTGGCCGAACCGGCCAACGCAGCCGACCCGGCCTGCATCAACGGGTGCATCGGCGTGTTCGGCAAGCCTCGCTGAGGACAGGAGGGCTAGGGCTCTGCCCTGGACCCGCCCAGTCCGGGGCCTGCGGACCGACCGCCGTGGTCGGGTTTCCGCAGGTGCGGTCCGTGGCGGGGTCGGAGGGGTGGCGCTATCTGCTTCTGAGCGCCGCGATGTTGGCGGCGTAGCTTTCCTGGCCGTGGCCGAAGACTGCCGAGCCTGCGACGAGGACATCCGCGCCGGCCGCGCTCACCAGTGGCGCGGTGTCCGCGGTGATGCCGCCATCGACCTCCAGGTGGATCGGGCGGTCGCCGATCAGGGCGCGGACGCGGCGGATCTTGTCGGTCATCGCCGGGATGAACAACTGGCCGCCGAAGCCCGGGTTGACTGTCATCACCAGGACAAGGTCGAGCTTGTCGATCACCCACTCGATCGCCTCGACCGACGTGGCGGGGCAGATCGCGGCGCCCGCCTTCTTGCCCAGCGCGCGGATGTGGGCGAGCGACCGGTCAAGGTGGGGGCCGGCCTCGGCGTGGACGGTGATGATGTCGGAGCCGGCGTGGGCGAACGCGTCGAGGAAGGCGTCGGCCGGCTCGATCATCAGGTGGGTGTCGAAGGTGCGCGTGCTGTGCGGACGCAGCGCCTGGACGATGGCAGGGCCGAAGGTGATGTTGGGGACGAAGTGGCCGTCCATGACGTCGAGGTGGATCCAGTCCGCACCGGCGGCCTCGACGTCGCGCACTTCCTGGCCAAGGCGGGAGAAATCGGCGGAGAGGATGGAGGGGGCGATGGTGGAGGGCATGATCGGCTCCTGGTGAGCGGCGTCCGGGCTGAGCAGACGAGGCCAGACGCTCTGGCGGTGGACGCTGCGGGAGGCAAGCTCCGGAAGCATCGCGGCCGGGGCTGCGACCAGTCCCGCCGCGGTTGATGTGCCCGACGAGCCGGGTGTCGTCGATGCGATCTGTCCGCTGTTCGCCCGGAGGTGAGACAGCAGACATGGATCAGTGGGTCAGCTCGGCTCTGTGCTTCTCGATGAAGTCGGCCCCCCGGGTGGTTTGCCTGCCGGTAATCAGCACCCCGGAGCGTCGCGCCTGTGCCATGGCTGAATTCTCAGCGGCGGGGAAGAAGCAGCGCGGCGCAGGCGGCCAGGACAGCAGCACAGCCTTCAAGCAGACGGGATCAAAGGGCCGCCGGCCCTTTGCGGGTCTGGGCAGAGCCCAGGCTTGCTTGCTCACGCACCCGCCAAGGCTTTGCGCCGCCGTTCCATGAGCTGGAGGATGATCGGGGTGAGGATGAGCTGCATGGCGAGGTCGAGCTTGTTGCCTGGGATGCAGATCGAGTTGGCGCGCGACATGAAAGAGCCGTGCATCATGCTGAGGAGGTAGGGGAAATCGATCCCCTTGGGCGTGCGGAAGCGGATGACGACGATGGATTCGTCGGCGGTCGGGATCCAGCCGGCGATGAAGGGGTCGGAGGTGTCGACGGTGGGGACGCGCTGGAAGTTGATGTCGGTCTTGCCGAACTGCGGGCAGATGTAGCGCACGTAGTCGGGCATGCGGCGCAGGATGGTGTCCATGACCGCTTCGGTGCTGTAGTTGCGGGCCGAGCGGTCACGGTGGATTTTCTGGATCCATTCGAGGTTGATGACCGGGACGACGCCGACGCGCAGGTCGGCGTGGCGGCCGATGTCGGTGCCGTCGTATTCGACCGCGCCGTGCAGGCCTTCGTAGAGCATCATGTCGGTGTTGCCGGGCAGCTTCTTCCACGGGGTGAAGGTGCCCGATGGTGCGCCGAGCCGGGCGGCTTCGGCGGCGTCGTGGACGTAGTGACGGGTCCGGCCGAAGCCCGCGCGGGCGTAGTCGGCGAACAGGGCATCGAGCTCGGCGAACAGGTTGGTGCCGGGGCCGAAATGGCTGAAATTATGGTTGCCGAGTGCGGTTTCCTCGGCGGTCATGCGGGCCATGGTTTCGCGGTCGTAGCGATGGAAGGCATCGCCCTCGATGTAGACGGCGCTGATGTGCTCGCGGGAGAAGATGCGCTCGAAGGTGTTGCGCACCGAGGTGGTTCCGGCGCCGGACGAGCCGGTCACCGAGATGATGGGGTGGCGGGCGGACATCGCGCGGGCGGCTCAGGCGAGACCGGCGGGACGCACGCGGGGGCACGGCGTGGCCGGTGCGGCGTGTGGCGGGGCGGGTGGCGGGATCGGGCCGGTCATCGATGCTCCTGCCGGATGGCTGTGGGGGTGGGCGGCTCGTTTTGGATGATGGATCCGGCGCACGGTGGCCAGTCATTTCGGTGCGGGCAACATCACAGATGTGGGTCGGGCCCGGAACCGGTTTCGCGAGCCGAGCGTGCAGTAACCGCGACGGGTTAGGCGGTCGTGCAAGCAAGGCCTGCGCGGCAAAGTCTGGCAAGGCTTGTTCGCAGCTGCAACATGACGCCGATTTGAGGTGGTTGTGGTCCCGGAAGTGTCCGGCTGGCTCGTTTTCGCTCAATGCGTGTGGTGCCGCGCACGAGTTGTCTGCAGCTGGTGCCGCAGCGCTTGAACTCGTCTTTACGATTTGTAGATTGTTCTTGATTTTGCCGCGCGCTGCGGGCCAGTGTACGGCCCTGGGGTGATCCATGTGATGTTGGGGAGGCAGAAGATGAGCGACGCCTTCCGGATCGGACGGGTGTTACGCGCCTTCAGCGAGGAGGGTGCGCAACTGTACGTCGGCGAGATGCAGCCGGACAATGCCGAGCGGCCCTGGCTGGTGATCCGCGGGGGCGCCGAGGGCCCGTTTGTCGTGGCGGGGGCGAAGGTCGCGCTGCCGCTCGACCGGAGCTGAGCCGGGCGGCCTGCCGGCGGAGTTTGCCGCCCACCGAGCGCGCCCGGCATTGTTGCCGCTGTTGGACGGATCAAAGGGCGTGGCTGTCCAGGTGCCGGCGGGGTGCGCGGTGGGGCTGACGGTCGTGCTGGTGCGGCATACGGCGGTGGCTGTGCCGCAGGGTCACTGCTACGGCCGGCTTGACGTGGGCCTGGGCCCGCTGGCGGGGCTCGAGATCGCCGGCGTGGTGGCGCGGGTTGCGGAGATAAGGGCGGACGGTGTCCTGAGCAGTCCGGCGCGGCGATCCCGGGTGCTCGCCGAGGCGATCGCGGCAGCGGCGGGCTGCGCGGTGCGGGTCGACGCGCGGCTGGCGGAGCTGGATTTCGGCACGTGGGAAGGGCTGGCGTGGGACGAGGTTCCGCGCGAGGCGCTGGACCGATGGGCGGCGGACCTGGCGGGGTTCGCGCCGCCGGGCGGGGAAAGCGGTGGGGCGCTGATCGCGCGGGTGGAGGCGGCGTGGCGGGCGCTGCCGAAGCGGGGTGTGCAGGTGGTGGTGTCGCATGGCGGGCCGCTGCGGGTTCTGGGGGCGCTGCTGCGGGGCGAGGCGGTGGATCTCGCGCGGCCGGCACCGGCGCTGGGTTCTGTGGAGGTATTCAGGGATCGGCAGGCGGGTTGCGCGTCGGTCGGCCGTGACCTGCGGCGGTAGTAAGGCGAGAGGCTGGACCGCGGCCGGGGCGGACAGCGGCGGCCGATCGCGACACCGTGCAGGGTCCGGGCTGTCGAGGCCGGGCCAGCCTCCAGCCCTGCAGGCTGGCCCGGGTTGCCTTGAGCGGAGTCCAGCGGCAGAGCCTCCGGCCTTGCTCGCCTGCCGGGTCACGCATCGCAGCCGCCGGCCTGCAAGGGAGAGCCTGGCGCCGCCTGCTAGCCGGCCAGGAGCGTCAGCACCGCGCATTCGGCGAGCTGCTCGGTCGCGCCCAGCAGGTCGCCGGTCTGGCCGCCGAGCGCGATCCGGGCAATGCGGCGCATGATCGTGCCGCAGCCCAGGGCGAGGGCGAGGGCGAGGGCGGCGCGGCCTGGCGGGAGCGCGGCGAACGCGAGCCCGGCGCCGAACGCCCAGCCCGCCAGGATCGCGGCGCGCGGCACCTCGCCGAGGGAGGCGGACAGGCCGTCGTCGCGGGCCGGGGAGAGGAGCAGCGGCACCAGCATCGCGCAGCGGCCGAGCGCCCCGGCCAGCGCCATGGCAGGGATCGCGGCGCGGGGGTGAGCGGCGAGGATCAAGGCGAGGGCGAGCCAGCGCAGGCCGAGGGCGAGAGCGAGGGCGAGGGCGCCGAAGCTGCCGATGCGGCTGTCGCGCATGATGGCGAGGCGGCGCTCGCGGGTGCGGCCGCCGCCCAGGCCGTCGGCGGTGTCGGCGAGGCCGTCCTCGTGCAGCGCGCCGGTCAGCAGCAGCGAGGCCGCGAGCGACCAGCCGGCGGCGAGGCCGGGGTTCAGGCCGGCGGCGTAAAGCGTTGCGGCGATCGCTCCGGTGGCGGCACCGAGCAGCGCGCCGACCAGGGGGAAGGCCCAGGCGGCGCGGGCCGGGGCGTGATCGACGATCGGCGGCAGGGGGATGCGCGTCAGGAGCATGACCGCGGTGGCGCAGTCGGACAGCAGACGGGGCGAAGTCAACCCGATGGGCCTCGTCCTCGACCTGCCGAGAAGCAGGGCCGGGCTCTCCCGCCGCTGGCCATTCGGACGGCCCAAAAGGGCCATAGGAACCTTCGGCCAGCGCCGCCCAAACCCGCCGATGCACGGGGGCCTGTGGAACTTCTTGCCTCAAGCATAGAGATTCTCAAGGCGTGCCTTGAGCGGAGTCCAGAGGCGGAGCCTCTGGCCTTGCTTGCCTCGCTTCCGCGGGGTCACGCCGAAGGGCCGGCCGCGCCGGGAACGCCGGCCTCGGCGAAGGTGGCCATTTCGGTGTGGCAGGCGACTGCGGCGCGCAGCAGCGGCACTGCGAGGGCGGCACCGGAGCCTTCGCCCAGGCGCATCCCGAGGTCGAGCAGGGGGGCGAGCCCGAGGCGGGCGGCGAGGGCGCGGTGGCCAGCCTCGGCGGAGACGTGGGCGAGGGCTGCGTGGTCGAGGCCGCCGGGCGCCAGGCAGGCGAGCGGGGCGGCGGCTGCGGTGCAGACGAAGCCGTCGAGCAGCGCCGGGATGCCGAGGTGGCGGGCAGCGAGGGTGGCGCCGAGGATCGCCGCCAGCTCCCGGCCGCCGAGCGAGGCGGCGGCGTCGAGCGGGTCGCCGGTGGCTGGTGCGGCCCCCTGCCCTGCCCCGTTCCGGAGCGCTGTGGCGGGCTCCGGGTTGGGGGACGTGCCCGGCTGCGGGCGGGCGGAGCGGTACCGGGCAACTGCCGCGCTGACGGCTGCGGTCTTGCGCGCGAGGCCCGCGTCGTCGACGCCGGTGCCGCGCCCGACCCAGGATGCGGGGTCGCCGAACAGGCCGCCGCACAGTGCGGCGGCCACGGTGGTGTTGCCGATGCCCATCTCGCCGAGGCAGAGCAGGTCGCAGGAAGGGTCGACGGCGCGCCAGCCATGGGCCACGCAGTCCAGGAACTCGGCGTGGTCGAGCGCGGGGGCGTCGACGATGTCGGCGGTTGGGGTTTCGAGGGCGAGCGGGTGGACCGCGAGGCGGGCTGCCCCGAGGCGGGCGATCTGGTTGATCGCGGCGCCGCCGGCGGCGAAGTTGGCGACCATCGCCGCGGTCACCGAGGCGGGATAGGGCGACACGCCACGCGCCGCCACGCCGTGGTTTCCGGCGAACACCAGGATGTCGACGCGGTCGAGCCGAGGGGTGGCGCGGCCCTGCCAGCGGGCGAGCCAGCCGGCGAGGGTTTCGAGGCGGCCCAGGCTGCCGGGCGGCTTGGTCAGCGTGGTCTGGCGGGCGAGGCAGGCGGCTTCGGCGGCGACGTCGCCGGGGGGCGGGGTGGCGCATCGCTCGCGGAGCTGGGCCATGGTGGCCGGCGGCGTCGTTGCGCGACGTGGGGCATGGTAGTGGCTCTGGGCGGGTGCTGCGTCCTGCATCAGGGCTCCTGAGCGGCGATGACGTGGAAGAAGCTGCCGCTGACGTGGCCGCGCTGGCCGCCAGCGGGACCGAGTTCAGCGCCGGCGGCGTCGGTGAGGGTGGCGAGCGGCGCGTCGTCCTCGCCGCTGACGGTTGCATAGTGGAACTCGTGGCCGCGCAGCACGCTGGCGCGGCGGCCGATCGGGGTGTCGGCGAGCAGGGTCGCCTCGCGGTAGCCGAGGTGCATGCGGCGTCTGGCGTAGGAGCTGTCGTGGGCGAGCAGCCCGGCCATGGCGTGGCGCTGGCCGGCCGCGTCCTCCAGGCCCTGGCCGAGCACCATGTAGCCGCCGCACTCGCCGTGGACGGGGCGGGTGGCGGCGAAGCGGGCCAGGCCGGCATGGAAGCGAGAGGCGGCGGCGAGCCGGGCTGCATGCAGCTCGGGGTAGCCGCCGGGAAGCCAGCAGCAGTCGCAGTGTTCGGGGGGCTGTTGGTCCGCAAGGGGGGAGAACGGGGCGATCTCGCTGCCGGCGGCGTGCCAGCCGGACAGGAGATGGGGGTAGGCGAAGCTGAACGCGGTGTCCCAGGCGAGGGCGATGCGCTGGCCGGGCGGGGTCAGCGCAGCCGAGGCTGCGTGCGGTTCGGCCGAAGCTGTGGGTGGGCGGGCGCAGGCGAGGATCGCGTCGAGGTCGAAGCGGAAGGCTGCGAGTTCGGCCAGGGTGGCGAGACGGTGATCGAGGCGGTCGTGCTCGCTGGCCTGGACCAGGCCGAGGTGGCGTTCCGGCAAGGCGAGCGCCGGATCGCGCGGCAGGGAGCCGAGGACCGCGAGGCCGCGGGCGGCGATGGCCTGGGCGGCGCCGGCACGGTGGCGCTCGCTGCCGACGCGGTTGAGGATCACGCCGGCGACCTGCACCCGGGGGTCGAAGCGGGCAAAGCCGGTGGCGGTGGCGGCGGCGGATTGGCTCTGGCCGGAGACGTCGAGCGTGAGCAGCACCGGGATGGCGAAGCGGGCGGCGAGGTCGGAGGCGGAGCCGCGCCGGAGCGGGGTGTCGCCGGCGCCGTCGAACAGGCCCATCGAGGCCTCGATCACCACCAGGTCGGCGTCGCGGGCGGTGTCGTGCAGCAGGGCCGCGAGCAGAGCGGCCGGCATGGCCCAGCTGTCGAGGTTGAGGCAGGGAGCGCCGGACGCGCGCTCGTGGAATGCGGGGTCGATGTAGTCGGGGCCGGACTTGGCGACGCGGACGGTGAGGCCGCGCGCGCGCAGGGCGGCGACCAAAGCGATCGTCACCGTGGTTTTCCCGGATCCGGAGCGCGGGGCGGCGACGATCAAAGCAGGGGTCACGAGGCGGCTCCGGCAATCGCAAACGAGCGCAGTTCTTCCCGGTGCCCTTCTTCCTGGCAGCGGCCGGGTCCATATCGCAGGGCGTGGAGCGCGACACCCTCAGGCGCGGCTGGACGACCGGCGCCTGTGCGGCGGCGGCGGCGAAGGCCGCGTTCGTGGCGTGGCGCACCGGGGTGTTTCCGGATCCGGTGGAGATCCCGCTGCCGGGTGGGGTGCGTGGTGCCGGCGCACGGGCGGCCTTCGCGCTGGCGGAGGGACGGCTTGGCGGCGGCTGGGCGCAGGCCGGCGTGGTCAAGGATGCGGGCGATGATCCGGACGTGACGCATGGCGCGCTGGTGCGGGTGACGCTGCGGCCGGGGCCGGCGGGCTCGGGGCTCCGGTTCTCTGCGGGCGAGGGGGTGGGGACGGTGACGCTGCCGGGGCTGCCGGTTCCGGTGGGCGAGCCGGCGATCAACCCGGGGCCGCGGACGATGATCCTGGCGGCGCTGCGCGAGGTGGCGGACGCCCCCGAGCTGGAGGTCGAGATCGCGGTGCCAGGGGGCATGCGGATCGCCGAAGGGACGCTGAACCACCGGCTGGGCATCGTGGGCGGGCTGTCGATCCTGGGGACGACGGGGGTGGTGGTGCCGTATTCCTGCGCGGCATGGATCCATTCCATCCATCGCGGCATCGACGTGGCGCGGGCGGCGGGGCTCGACCACCTGGCCGGCGCCACGGGGAGCGCGTCGGAGGCGGCGGTGGCACGGCTGCACGGCCTGCCTGAGCTCGCGCTGATCGACATGGGCGACTTCGCGGGGGGCATGCTGAAATACCTGCGCGCGCACCCGGTGCGCCGGGTCAGCGTCGCGGGGGGGCTGGCGAAGGTGACCAAGCTGGCGCAGGGGCGGCTCGATCTGCACTCCAGGCGCGGCGCGGTGGACCTCGGCGCACTGGGGGCGCTGTGCCGCGAGGCAGGCGGGTCGGCGGCGCTGGAACGGCGGGTTGCGGGGTCGAATACCGTGCTGGAGGCGTTCGGCCACGCGGGCGTCGAGGGGGTCGCGCTGGGCGACGCCGTGGCGCGCGGGGCACTGCGCACGGTGCACGGCGTGCTTGGCCAGGGCGTGGTCGCAGATGTGGCGGTGTTCGACCGCGAGGGGGGATTGGTAGGGGCTGCGGGATAGCGAAGGCCAGGGTGCTGCCCATGTGACTGGACGCGGGGACCCGCCGGACCCACACAGCGAACGAACCCTGGGGCCCTGCTCAAAGAGTGGTGCCGCGGCGCTCAGGTCGGTGGTTCCCAACGGCCTTCGGCCTTTGGCGGGTCTGGGCGGAATCCAACCTTGTCTGCTTCTCATGCCCCCTCTCCGGGACGGAACCGGCGCCGGTAGTCCGGGTCGTAGAGAGCGCTCTCGCGGGTGAGGTCGCCGGACAGAACATGGCCGACGAGGACGAGGGCGGTGCGCTCGATCGGGACAGCGGCGAGCGCCGCCTCGATGGTGCCGAGGGTGGCGCGGACGACGCGCTCGTCGGGCCAGGTGGCGCGCTCGACCACGGCGACGGGGCAGTCGGGGCCCAGCTCCGGCAGCAGGGTGGCGACGATGCGTGGCAGGGCGTGGATGGCGAGGTGGACCGCGAGCGTGGCGCCGGTGCGGGCGAAGGCGACGAGGTCCTCGGCGGGCGGCATGGCCGAGGCGCGGCCGGGCACGCGGGTGAGAACGACGCTCTGCGCCACGGCAGGCAGGGTCAGCTCGCGCTGCAGGATCGCGGCGGCGGCGGCGAAGGCGGGGACGCCGGGGGTCAGCGTGACCGCGATGCCGCGGGCGTAAAGGCGGCGCAGCTGCTCGGCGACCGCGCTGTACAGGGAGAGGTCGCCGGAGTGCAGGCGGGCGACGTCCTGGCCGGCGGTGTCGGCTTCGATGCAGAGGGCCTCGATGCGGTCCAGGCTGAGGGGGGCGGTGTCGACCAGGCGGGTGCCAGGGGAGCAGTGGGCGAGCATCCCCGGCGGGATGATGGAGCCGGCGTAGAGGCAGACCGGGCAGCGGGCCAGGAGGTCGCGGCCGCGCAGGGTGAGCAGGTC
>CAXSEF010000032.1:19467-30233 GCA_964236535.1 uncultured Acetobacteraceae bacterium | reverse complement strand
CGGCCGCCCGCCACCCGCGGCGAGGCCCGCCTCGCCCGCTCCTGCGGCGCCGCCCGCCCGCCCGCCCCCGGGCCTCACCAGCCCGGACCCGACGGCCAGCCGCCTGCCGCCCCGCCCGGCCTCAGCCGCCGGCGGCCGAGTAGCTGTCCGCCACGTCGCTCACCTGCAGCGTCGGCGTCACGTCGGTGAAGTTCGGCACGTCGCCCATCACCTTGGCGCCGGTCCGCGCCAGCGCCGCCTCGAACGCCGCCGCGGACTCGAAGTCCATCTCGACGATCACCTGGAACACCGGCCCCGACCCGTCCGGCCCCGGCGCGCCCCGCAGCACCGTGTACCCGCGCAGCCCCGCCGGGCTCCAGGTCTCCGCCACCATCGGCATGTGCTTGTGCAGGTAGTAGTCCATGTCGAACTTCGACCCCGCCGCCGCCGGATACATCACGCTCACGATCGCCACCGCACACCCCCGATCCGTTCGACGCCCGCGAAGTCTCGGCCGCCGGCAGCCAGCAGGCAAGACTGGGCCCCGCCCAGACCCGCCAAAGGCCGGAGACCTCTGGAAACCACTCCTCAAAGCCCTGCGGCACCAAACCCGCGGCGTGCCAAAACGCCTTTCATGCGCGGGTCTGGGGGCTCAGCCCCCAGCGGGTCCAGGGCAGAGCCCTGGCCTTCCCTGTGCCTTCCTCCCCTGTGCCTTCCTCCCCTATCCCTCCCGCACCTCCAAAGCCCCCACCGCCTGCTCCACCAGCGCCCCCAGGATCGCCGAAACCGGCAGCTCCTCCGTCACCATCCCCACCGACTGCCCCATCATCACCGACCCGTGCTCGACATCCCCGTCCACCACCGCCCGCCGCAGCGCGCCGGCCCAGAAGTGCTCGATCTCCAGCTGCGCCGCCATCTTGTCGACCGCGCCCGCGTGGAACCGCGCCGCCACCTCGCGCTGGTGCGCCATGAACCGGCGCACCCCCTCGTTCGCCAGCCCGCGCACCGGGATCACCGGGAACCGCTCGTCGAGCTGCACCGACGGCAGCGCGTCGCGCGCGTTGGCCCGCAGGAACGCCCGCTTGAACGCCGGGTGCGCCACGCTCTCCAGGCTCGCCGCGAACAGCGTGCCGAGCTGCGCCCCCGCCGCCCCCATCTCCAGGAACCCGAGCATCGCCTCGCCCCGCCCGATGCCCCCCGCCACGAACACCGGCACCTCGCGCAGGTGCGGCAGGATCTCCTGCGCCAGCACGCCCAGCGACACCGGCCCGATATGCCCCCCCGCCTCCGACCCCTCGATCACCAGCGCGTCCGCCCCCGAGCGCACCAGCCGCTTCGCCAGCCCCAGCGCCGGCGTGAAGCACACCACCTTCGCCCCGCCATCCTTCACCGCGCGCACCGCGGCCCCCGGCGGAATCCCCCCCGCCAGCACCACATGCCCCACCCCCGCCGCCAGACACACCCGCACCAGGTCGTCCAGCTGCGGATGCATCGTGATCAGGTTCACCCCGAACGGCCGCGCCGTCAGCGCCTGCGTGCCCGCGATCTCCGCCGCCAGCCCCTCCGGCCCCATCGAGCCGCACGCCAGCACCCCGAACCCCCCCGCGTTGGAGATCGCCGACACCAGGTGCCGCTCGCTCACCCAGCTCATCGCCCCGCCCAGCACCGCGTACCGCGTGCCCAGGAACGCCGTCCCCCGCGCCCAGAGCCGGCCCAGCCGCGCCCGCGCCGCGTCCCCCCCGCCCGCCTCAGCCGCAGCCAAGCCGCCCGCTCCACCCACGCCCGCCGCGCCCACGCCCGCCACGCGCAGCTCCACCCCACTCACGTCCGCCACGCCCGGCGCCACCCCGCCCGGCGCCCCCCGTCCGGCGCCATCGCCCTCACGCGTCCAGCCCGTACGCCGTGTGCAGCGCCCGCACCGCCAGCTCGGTGTACTCCACCCCCACCAGCACGCTCACCTTGATCTCGCTCGTGGAAATCACCTGGATGTTGATCCCCTTCTCCGCCAGCGTCCGGAACATCGTGTTCGCCACCCCGGTGTGGCTGCGCATGCCAACCCCAACCACGCTGATCTTCGCCACCTCCGCGTCCGTCACCACCGCCCGATACCCGATCGCCTCCCGCGCCCCCTCCAGGATCGCCCGCACCCGCGCCAGGTCGCTCCGCGCCACCGTGAACGTCATGTCCGTCGTCCCGTCCGCCGACACGTTCTGCACGATCATGTCCACGTTCACGTGCCCGTCCGACAGCGGCCCGAACACCGACGTCGCCACCCCGGGCCGGTCCGGCACCTGCTTGACCGTGATCTTCGCCTCGTCGCGCGAATACGCGATCCCCGACACGATCTCTTTCTCCACGATCTCGTCCTCGCCCACCACCAGAGTGCCCTGGATCTCGCGCGCGTCGTCGATGTCGCCGAAGCTCGACAGCACCTGGACCCGCACCCGCTCCTTCATCGCCAGCTCGACGCTGCGGGTCTGCAGCACCTTCGCCCCCACCGACGCCAGCTCCAGCATCTCCTCGTAGGCGATCTTGTCCAGCCGCCGCGCCCGCGCCACGATCCGCGGGTCCGTCGTGTACACCCCGTCGACGTCCGTGTAGATGTCGCACCGGTCCGCACCCACCGCCGCCGCCAGCGCCACCGCCGACGTGTCCGACCCCCCCCGCCCCAGCGTCGTCACCCGGTTGTCCGGACCCACCCCCTGGAACCCCGCCAGCACCGGCACCTGGCCCAGCCGCATCCGCCGCACCAGCTCCGCGCCGTCGATCCCCTCGATCCGCGCCTTGCCGTGCGCCCCGTCCGTCCGCAGCGGAAGCTGCCACCCGCACCACGACCGCGCCTCCACCCCAAGCTCCTGCAGCGCGATCGCCAGCAGCCCGCTCGTCACCTGCTCGCCCGTCGCCACCACCACGTCATACTCGCGCGCGTCATGCAGCGGGCTCAGCGCCTGGCACCACGCGACAAGCTGGTTCGTCACCCCCGACATCGCCGACACCACCACCGCAACCTCGTGCCCCGCCGCCACCTGCCGCGCCACCCGCGCCGCCACGCTGCGGATGCGCTCCAGATCGGCCACCGAAGTGCCGCCGAACTTCATCACCAGCCGAGCCATCGCCCACCCTCGTCCCGCCTCGCCCGTCCCTTACCGACGCGACACCCTACGGACAACCTGGACCTGCGCGACGTTGCCAAGCAAGCAAGGCCAGAGGCTCTGCCTCTGGACTCCGCCAGGGCGAGCCGCCCTGGACTGGCACTAATCAATCAGAACACACATGGATCATAATACCATTTGTTCTTGTCCTTTACTTATATCCTTTATACCATTTATACTAAGCCTGATTGCAAGTTTTGGATTTTCGGATAGAAAATTTTGGTAGTAGGTGGCCCCATTTATCCCTAGAGCTCCTACGTTTGATGCCAAGGCAAGCAAGAATATGCAAATCGTGACCCGAGCTGTCTCAAGGCCGAACATGCGTAAATATTGCCTGCATTTTCTGTAGTTCAGTAACGTCCAAAACAGGTGGGTGCATCAGAAATCTTTATGGCGCTTACCAAAAATGTGGGCTTGGCGTTCGGCACCGTCCTGTGATCCACGCCCCGCTCGACATCACGGCCTACGTCACCAGGCCGCCCCCGCCCCCCGCGGAGAAGAGACCGCTATCGTAAGCCTCGGCATGCCGCCGTCACAGCCCGACAACCGGAAGACCCCCCACCTGCGACCCCGCCCGCGCAAACCGCCGATCGAACGTCGCGAACTCCGTGCACTCCCCCGCCGCCGCCAGGTGCAGCGCGTCGGCGAAATCCAGCCCCGCCTCCGCCCAATCCATCGCCTGCGCGACCAGCGGCGCATCCTCCACCGAAACCCCCGGGAGCCCCGCCAGCGCCCGCAGCGCCGGAATGATCCGCTCGACCGGCAACGCATACACCCCACGCAACACCCACTCGACCTCCAGCATCACCGTTCTCGGCACGAACACCGGCTCCTGCCCGATCACCTTGCGTGCCTTGTCCGCCTGCTCCGGATCGTCGCCGATCAGGTAGCGGACGATGACGTTAGTATCGATCGCGCGCATGCCGCCGCCTGACCTCCGCGGCGATCCCGGCCTCCATCTGCTCCACCGATTTCGCCTCGCCCTCCCGGGGCAGGCACCCGAACACATCCTCCGCCCGCGTCGCCGCGAACACCGCCCGCACCGGCCGCAGCAGCACGCCGTCCGCCGTGTGCTCGACCGCCAGCCGGGTCCCGACGCTCCACCGCAGCTGCTCGCGGATCGCCTTGGGCAGGATCACCTGCCCCTTCGTCGATACCGTCGTGGTAAGACCACTTCCGGCCATGACAGCCTCCATGTAAGACGCCGGTAAGATACTCTCCAGCCCCCGATCCGCAACTCCGCCCTGGCACGCCGCCCCGGAAAAACCAGCCCGCCAGCAGCTCTACAGTCGGGCCGCTGCGCCGCCGGATGCGGCGCCGATCCGCGCCGGCCTGAAAGGGCCGCTCCCGATCCCCACCCCTCCCCCAACCACCCCCCGCCGCGCGATGAGCGATCCCCCCGCGCAACCCTGGAGCGCCCTCAAGCGCTTGCATCCCGCGACCCCGCCACTGCGACGAGCGTTCCGTTATGCCGACGCGTTCCGCCCCGACCCACCCCTCCCCGAGACGCGCCGTGATGAACCTCGACGCCCGCACCCCGGCGCACGCACCCGACGCCGCCCGCCGGCGACGGCCGGCAGCGCCATACCGCGAGCCATGCCATGGATGACCAACAGGGCGCCGGCACCGCGCTGACCGACCTCGCCCGGCAGCAGATGGCGACCGACCAGGCGAGGATCGCCGCCGAGCTGCTCGGCCTGCTGAACAACACCGACCCGTTCGTCTCGGTGGTTCGCGCCACCCACATGCCGATGATCATCACCAACCCGCGCCTGCCGGACAACCCGGTGGTGTTCGCCAACGACGCCTTCTGCCGCCTCTCCGGCTACGACCGTGCCGAGATCGTCGGCCGCAACTGCCGCTTCCTGCAGGGCGCCGAGACCGACCCCGGGATCCGCACCCGCATCCGCGCCGCCGTGGCCGCGATGCAGCCGCTCGAGATCGACATCCGCAACCACCGCAAGGACGGCACGCCGTTCTGGAACCGCCTGATGATGCTGCCGGTGTGCGACGCCGCCGGCGAGCTCGCCTTCTTCGTCGCGAGCCAGGTCGACGTCACCATCGAGCGCGAACGCCTCGCCGGGCTCGAAAGCAGCAACGCCGCCCTGCTGGTCGAGCTCACCGACCGCCTGCGCATGCAGCAGGAGGCCGCCGCCAGGCTGCACGCCGCGAACGAGGCCAACCGCCGCGCCCAGGAGGCGCTGCTCGCCAAGGCCGCCGAGTTCGAGGTGCTGGCCGAGAACGTCAGCCAGCTCGCCTGGATGGCCGAGCCCGACGGCCGCATCACCTGGTACAACCGCCGCTGGTACACCTATACCGGCACCGACT
The DNA here is from genome assembly GCA_964236535.1 of uncultured Acetobacteraceae bacterium. Taxonomy (GTDB): domain Bacteria; phylum Pseudomonadota; class Alphaproteobacteria; order Acetobacterales; family Acetobacteraceae; genus CAXSEF01. Next base: position 24,774 of record CAXSEF010000032.1, on the reverse strand, counting down.
TCGCGGCGATGCAGGGCCGCGGCTGGCACGCCGTGCACCACCCCGACGACATCGAGCGCATCGTCGCCGACGCGCCCGGCCGCTGGGCCGCGGGCCTGGCCTGGCAGAGCGTCTACCGGCTGCGCTCCGCCGCCGGCGAGTACCGTTCCTTCCTGACCGCGGTCGAGCCGATCCGCAACGAGGCGGGCGCGCTGCTCCGCTGGTTCGGCACCAACACCGACATCACCGCGCAGCTGGAGGCGGAGCGGCAGCTGCGCGAGCTGAACGAGACCCTGGAGCAGCGGGTCGTCGAGGCGGTCGCCGAGCGCGCCCACGCCGAGTCGCTGCTGCGCCAGAGCCAGAAGATGGAAGCGGTCGGCCAGCTCACCGGCGGCCTCGCGCACGACTTCAACAACCTGCTCACCGGCATCTTCGGCAGCCTGGAGCTGCTGCAGACCCGCGTCGCCCAGGGCCGCTTCGCCGAGGTGGACCGCTACGTCGGCGCGGCACAGGAGGCCGCCCGCCGTGCCGCAGCGCTCACCCACCGGCTGCTCGCCTTCTCGCGCCGCCAGACGCTGGAGCCCAGGGCCACCGACATCAACCACCTCGTCGCCGGCATGGCGGAACTGATCGGCCGCACCACCGGACCCGCAGTCACCGTCGAGACGATCAGCAGCCCCGGCCTGTGGCCGACCCTGGTCGACCAGAGCCAGCTCGAGAACGCCCTGCTCAACCTGTGCATCAACGCCCGCGACGCGATGCCCGACGGCGGCCGGCTGGTCGTCGAGACCGCCAACGTCGAGCTCGACGCCGGCGCGGCCACCGAGCGCGAACTCCCCCCCGGCCAGTACGTGGCGCTCTCGGTCAGCGACGACGGCACCGGCATGCCGCCCGACGTCATCGCCCGTGCCTTCGACCCGTTCTTCACCACCAAGCCGATCGGCCAGGGCACCGGGCTCGGCCTGTCGATGACCTACGGCTTCGTCAAGCAGTCCGGCGGCCAGGTCCGCATCCTCTCCACGCCCGGCGAGGGCACCACGATCCACCTGCTCCTGCCGCGGCTGCCCGCCCAAGCCGCCGCCGCCCCGTAGGGCTCGCCGCCGCTCCGCATCACCAAGCAAGCAAGGCCGGGCTCTGCCCGGACCCGCCAAACGGCCGAGCCCTCTGGAAACCACCCCCTCAGCCCAGCGGCACGCCCCCCCGCCGGTGCCCCGGCGCGCCCTTGACGTGTGCGGGTCTGGGGCCTCAGGCCCCAGCGGGTCCAGGGCAGAGCCCTGGCCTTGCCTTCTCCCCGACACCCCCACCCACCACGGGACTTGAAAAACCCCCGAATGCCGGGCATCTGAGCGCGCATATTCGCCCACTCCACCGCGCCCGAGGGCCAGGCGGAGCGAGACACGGCGAGGCGCGCGGGGCAGGGGTCCCGTCCGTGCCCGTCGTGCCATGGAGGTTCCCGTGCTCGACATCAGCGACCTAGGCAAGATCCGCAACATCGGGATCACCGCGCACATCGACGCGGGCAAGACCACCACGACCGAGCGCATCCTCTACTACACCGGCGTGTCGCACCGCATCGGCGAGGTCCACGACGGCAACACCACCACCGACTACATGGAGCAGGAGCGTGAGCGCGGCATCACGATCACCTCCGCCGCGGTGACGTGCGAGTGGAAGGACCACCGCATCAACATCATCGACACCCCGGGCCACATCGACTTCAACATCGAGGTGAACCGCAGCCTGCGCGTGCTCGACGGCGCGGTGTTCATCATCGAGGGCGTCGCCGGCGTGCAGCCGCAGTCGGAGACCAACTGGCGCCTCGCCGACCGCTACAACGTGCCGCGGCTGATCTTCATCAACAAGCTCGACCGCACCGGCGCCGACTTCTACCGCGCCTTCGACACGCTCAAGGAGAAGCTCGACATCGTGGCGCTGCCCCTGCAGCTGCCGATCGGCATCGAGGAGACCTTCATCGGCGTCGTCGACCTGGTCACCATGAAGGCGATCGTCTGGGAGGGCGGCGAGCTCGGCGCCAAGTTCCACGAGGAGGAGATCCCCGCCGATCTGATGGAGCGCGCCAAGGAGGCCCGCCAGACCCTGCTCGACACCGCGCTCGCGGTCGACGACGAGGGCATGGAGGAGTACTTCGAGAACGGCGACGTCGCGGTCGCCACCCTCAAGCGCGCGATCAAGGCCGGCGCCATCTCCGGCGCCTTCCGCCCGGTGATGTGCGGCACCGCGTTCAAGAACAAGGGCGTCCAGCCGCTGCTCGACGGCGTGCTCGACTACCTGCCCAGCCCGATCGACGTCCCCGGCATCAAGGTCGCCGCCGACGAGGACGAGGAGGACACCCCCGAGAACGCCGCGAAGCGCCGCGTCATCCCGGCCAACCCGACCGCGCCGTTCGCCGGCCTCGCCTTCAAGATCATCAACGACAAGTACGGCACCCTGACCTTCGTGCGCGTCTACGCCGGCACGCTGAAGTCGGGCGACACCGTGCAGAACACCACCAAGGACCACCGCGAGCGCATCGGCCGCATGTTCCAGATGCACGCCGACAAGCGCGCCGAGATCAAGGAGGTCCACGCCGGCGACATCGCCGCCTTCGTCGGCCTCAAGGATACCGGCACCGGCGACACCCTGGCCTCCGCCGAGGACCCCGTGGTGCTGGAGCGCATGGCGTTCCCGATCCCGGTCATCGACATCTCGGTCGAGCCCAAGACCAAGGAGGCGGTGGAGAAGATGACCATCGGCCTGCAGAAGCTCGCCGGCGAGGACCCCAGCCTGCGCCTCAAGACCGACCAGGAGAGCGGCCAGACCATCCTCTCCGGCATGGGCGAGCTGCACCTGGAGATCATCGTCGACCGCCTGCGCCGCGAATACGGCGTCGACTGCAACATCGGCGCCCCGCAGGTCGCCTACCGCGAGACCATCTCCAAGTCCCACACCGAGACCTACACCCACAAGAAGCAGTCCGGCGGCTCCGGCCAGTACGCCGAGGTCAAGGTCACCTTCGAGCCGCTGGAGCGCAACGCCGGCGTGGTGTTCCAGAACTCCGTCGTCGGCGGCTCGATCCCCAAGGAGTACATCCCGGCCGTCGAGAAGGGCATCCGCGTCCAGGCCGACACCGGCGTGCTCGCCGGCTTCCCGACCGTGGACTTCAAGTACACCCTGGTCGACGGCAAGTACCACGACGTCGACTCCTCGGCGCTCGCCTTCGAGATCGCCTCCAAGGCCTGCTTCCGCGAGGGCATGAAGAAGGCCGGCCCGACCATCCTCGAGCCGATCATGGACGTCGAGGTCACCACGCCGCAGGACCATGTCGGCGACGTCGTCGGCGACCTCAACCGCCGCCGCGGCACCATCCAGGCCCAGGAGAGCGCCGGCAGCACCGTCACCGTCCGCGCCCAGGTGCCGCTCAAGGAGATGTTCGGCTACATCTCCTCGCTGCGCTCCATGACCAAGGGCCGCGCCTCCTTCACCATGCAGTTCCACCACTACGACCCGGTGCCGCGCAATGTCGCCGACGAGATCATGAAACAGTCGGCCTGACGCCCCGACGCAAGCAAGGCCAGAGGCGCTGCCTCTGGACTCCGCTGGGGGCTGAGCCCCCAGGCCCGCCCATGAAAGAGGCAGCCCCACTTTCAAGTGGATTCCAAAGGCGAGCCTTTGGCGGAGTCCAGAGGCAGGGCCTCTGGCCTTGCTTGCTCCTGCTGACGATCGCCACGCCAACCCGGGCCACCACCCCCCGCTTCGGCGAAGCCCCCAACAGCCTCCTCCCCGGCGTCGGACCCGCCGACCCCCGCCGCCCCGCCGACGTCGCCGTCGCCCCCTGGCGCGGCGTCGTCCGCGTGCAGACCGAGCTCGGCACCCGCTGCACCGGCTTCCTCGTGGGCCCCGCCACCGTCATCACCGCCGCGCACTGCCTCTACGCCTACAACCCGCGCGCCTTCATCCAGCCGGGCTCCGTCCACGTCCTGACCGGCTACACCGTGGCGCACTACGATGGCCACGCCCGGGTGAGCGCCTACCACGTCGCCCCCGGCTACGACCCGCTCGACGAGACCCGAACCGCCGCCGCCGACTGGGCGATCCTCACCCTCGCAAGCCCGCTCGCCACCCCCGACCGCCTGCTCCGCCTCGCGCCGGCGCCGCCGCCGGTCGGCACCGACGTCACCCTCGGCGGCTACGGCCAGGACCGCGAGGAGCAGCTCACCGCCGACCCGCACTGCCGCATCACCGCGATCCAGACCGACGCCGGCGGCCACCCGCTGCTGCGCCACAGCTGCGCCGCCACCCGCGGCACCAGCGGCGCCCCGCTGCTCGCCCGCGACTCCGACGGCGCCTGGCACGTGCTCGGCGTGCAGGTCGCCGCCGATGCACGCGGCACCGGCGGTGTTGCCGCTCCGCTTACCGCCTCGCAGTAAGGCCGGAGGCGCCGCCTCCGGACTCCGCCAGGGGCAGCGCCCCTGGACCGGCCTCCCGAAGACTCAGCCCTCCCGCTCCGGGATGCTCGCCAGCCCGATCACGCCCGACAGGACGACCAGCGGCAACAGCCCGGCACCGCTCCGCCAGACCTGCACCAGCGTCTCCGCGATGCCGCCGGCGAGCAGGCTCGCCCACATCGGCGCCTGCAGCAGCCACGACCAGCCCGGCCGCCCCCCGGCGATCGTCCGACCCGCCCCCTGCCCGAACTTGGCCAGCGCGCCGGTCACGTAGGTCAGGCTGATCCCGGCCGCCCCCACCCGGCCCATCGCCGAGTTGAGCGCCCCCATCGCCAGCACCAGGAACCCCGTGGTCCACGCCGGATACCCGAACGGCGCCGCCAGCAACGCGGTCACCACCAGGACCACCATCCTCGCGTGATGCCGCCCGCTGGCCTCGGCGACCGCACTGCCCGCCGCCGCCCCCGCGACGAACAGCCCGACCAGCCCGGCGACCAGCCCGGCCCGCGCCCCGTCCATCCGGCCGATCGCTCCGGCAAGCATCGTCGTGTCGCCGCTCATGAACGACACGTACAGGTCGCCCAGCCGGCGGAGCCCGAACACGTCCGTGGCGCCGGCCAGGAACGCCATGCTCCCCGCCAACGCCAGCGACACCCCGGCGCTCCGCCGTCCCGCCCCGGTCATCGCGTGGTTCCACCCCCCGTCAGTGCACCCGGCCACACCATCCCAGACACACCCCGGTGACCACGACCTGCATCGCACACACGCCCGTCGCCCGTGACTACGGATGTGGTGCCGGCCGCGCCGGGGGCGCCGGAGCCCGTGGCGGTGGCGCGGGTTGCGGTCGTGGCGGCGGCGCGGCTTGCGGTCGCGGGGGAGGCGC
>CAXSEF010000032.1:13354-19367 GCA_964236535.1 uncultured Acetobacteraceae bacterium | reverse complement strand
GGCCCCCGCAGCTCGGGCCCCCGCAGCTCGGGCATCGGCCGGGCGAACGCCGCCGGGTTCACCGCAGGCCCCGGCGCACCCCCGCGCAGCCCCCCCGGCGCCAGGTGGTTCGCCTCCGCCACCGCGAGCGTCACGCCCCGCGTCTGCGCCGTCGGCCGCAGCGGCTCGCGCACCAGCCCCGGCCGCCCGGCCAGCAGCGCCGCCGGCATCGCCCGCCCGGCCTGCCCGACCGGCTCCGAACGCGCCATCGCCGCCGCCGGCATCACCGTCGCCGCGCCCCGGTTCGCCAGCCCGTCGAGCTGACGCCCGCGCCGCGCCGCGTCCAGCACCCCGGGATCACGCACCAGCCCGGAATTCACCCGGCCCAGGTACCGCTCGCTGTAGCGATACGGCGGCAGGTACGCCTCGCCCGGCCCCAGCGGCACCCAGCCCACCCCTGCCCCGGCCAGCGCGCCGGCGCCGAACCCCAGCGCCGCCCCGCCCAGCACGGCGGCGTCCAGGTCGACGAAGCTCACCAGCGCCGGCGCATACACCGGCGCCTCGGCCTCCGCCGCGTCGTCGCCATCCTCCGGCACCCAGCCCCAGGCGCCGCCCTCCTGCACCCACCGCCCGTAGTGCGACGGCGCGAACCCCCACGGCGCGTCGTCCACCCAGGTCCACCCCCACGGCGCGACGTAGCTCCAGTGCCCGTCGCGATACGGCGTCCACCCGGCCGCCACCGGCGGATACCACACCGACCCGTACTGCGGGCTCGGCCGCCACCACCCCATGCCCGCGAGCGAGGCGCTCCCGGTCATCTGCCGCACCACCGGCGGCAGCGTGCCGAGCGCCGGCACCGGCCGCGCCAGCTCCTCGCGCAGGAACCCGTCCGGCTGCAGCGGCCCCGTCGTCCCCGCGAACGTCGTCGACCCGCCGATCGTCGCCTCCTGCCCCGCCGCCACGCTCAGCGACACCGGCGGCACGCTCACCTGGGCCGCCCCCTCCACCACGAGCACCGCGGTCGGCCGGTCGGTGTCGCCGGCCACGACCTCGTAGCGCCCCGCCACATCCAGCACCACGACGCCGCGCGGCGTGCGCACCTCCACGCCCTCGCCCGCCGCCAGGGCGGTCAGGTCGAGGAACACCTCGCCCTGCGGCAGGCTCGCCACCAGCCGCGTCGCGTCCAGCCCCGCCACGTCCAGCTCGGTCCGCTCGCCAAGCGTCACCGCCACCGCCTCGAGCTGCACCTGCGCCCGCGCGCCGGCCTCGGTCCACAGCGCGTCGCCCGCGGCGATCGGCTCGTCGAGCTCCGCCGCAACCCACCCCGTCGCCCCCGCGCCATGGGCGCTCACCACCCCGGTGATGCCGGCCAGCCGCGCCACCCGCGCCGGCGGGTCGGCGTCCGACGCCGCACCGGCCGGCTCCTGCGCCAGCGACCCGGGCACCTGCGCCGCCGTACCCAGCAGCACCCCGGCAAGCACGACGACACCCGATCGCGACCGCATGGCAAACTCCCTGGCAGATGGCCCGTCGAGCCGACAAGCCTCGCGAAGCAAGGCCGGACTCCGCCTCCGCCCGCATTCCAATAGCCCAGGCGGGCCATCGGAACCTTGCGCAGGCTGCGCCCAGACCCGCCAAAGGCCGTGAGGCCTCAGAAAACACTTCCCTCAAGCAAAGGGATTCCGAAGGCGAGCCTTTGGCGGAGTCCAGAGGCAGAGCCTCCGGCCTTGCCTTCTGGCTTTGCTCTCCGGCCCGTGCCCGCCCGCCCGCCATCGTGCCGCCCATCGGCGCATCGCGTCCGGACCGGCCGGCGCGACCCCCTGCCGCGATCCTGCTATCGTTCCGCCCCCACCGCAAACCAGGAACCGCAGCTTGACGCAGCAGACGGAACTCGCCCGGGTCAAGGCCCGGATCAGGGCACTGGCGGACAGGACCGTGTCCAACGGCTGCACCGAGGCGGAGGCGATGTCGGCCGCCACCATGGTCGGCCGGCTGCTGGAACGCTACGCCCTGGCGATGGACGAGATCGACGTCCGCGCCCAGCCCTGCGTGCAGGTCCTCGTCCCCACCCGCGCCCGCCGCGGCCCGATCGACGCCTGCGTGCCCGCCATCGCCCGGTTCTGCGACTGCAGGGTCTGGCTCGCCGCCGCCCCGGCGGTCGCCGCTCCCGCCCTCGCCGCCCCGCAGGCGCACTACGTGTTCTTCGGCTTCGACGCCGACGCGGCACTCGCCGCCTACCTGTTCGCGGTGATCGCGCGCGCCCTCGCCAGCGAGCTCGCCCGGTTCCGCCGCACGCCGGACCCCACCCGCCCCGCCGCCCCGCCCGGCCCCGCCGCATCGCGGCGCCCCCCGGCCGGGCTCGCGCTGCGCCGCGCCTGCGCGAGCTTCCAGCACGGCATGGTGGCGCGCATCGCCGACCGCCTCGCCCGCCTGCACCACGAACGCCAGGCGTCGGTGGACACGCAGCGCCCCGCCGGCACCGCGCTCGCCGTGGTCAAGCACGCCGTGGTCGACGACGCCTTCCGCGACATGCGGCTGCACCTGGTCACCCGCCGCCGCACGGTGCGCCGCCCGCTCGACTCCGCCTACCGCGACGGCTGGAGCGCCGGCGCCGCGGTCAGCCTCGACCGCCCGCTCGCCCGCGCCCGCCACCCCGCCCTGCCCGCCGCCGCCCCGCATCCGGCGCCGCGGCAGCCTCACCGCTGAGCACCCCCCCCCTGAGCACCCCCAAGCTGAGCACCCCCTCACCCCCGACCCCGCCACGCCCAGCCGCCGCGCGCGACCGCCAGCGCAGCCGCGTCTACGCCTGGGAGGACCGCGTCGTCGCGCCGCGCGACCCCACCACCATCGACTACCCGCGGGCCCAGGCCATGGTCGACGCGATCTGGGCCGACCAGGGCCTGCGCCACCCGCCCGCCGTCACCCCGCTGCCGCGCCAGGCCCGCCGCCGCCTCGCCGACGCCTCCCGGCTCGCCATCCGCCTGCCCGCGCACACCCCGGCCTGGTGCCTGCTGCACGAGCTCGCCCACGCGATGACCAGCACCCACGACGGCGCCTCCGACCAGCACGGCCCCGCCTTCACCGCGATCTACGCCACCCTCCTGAACCGCTACCTGCGCCTCGACCTTGGCTGGCTCCACGCCTCGCTCGCCGCGGCCGGCATCGCCGTCGCTCCTGGCGCCCGGCCGACATTCCTCGACCCGTAAGGCAGGCAAGGCCAGAGGCTCTGCCTCTGGACTCCGCCAAAGGCCTGGCCTTTGGAATCCCTGTGTTCAGGAAAGGGGTTTTCAGAGGCCCGCGGCCCGCCTCGCTCGCCTCAGCAGACGTTGATGATCCGGAACCGCGACTGCAGCTCCGGCGGAAGACCGGCCAGCTGCGGCAGCCCGAGCTCTGCGTGCGGGTACTTGTAGATCAGGATCAGGTTGGTCTGGATTCCCGGCCGGCAATCCGTCCGGGCCTGCTGCACCGCCTCGTCCAGCAGCTCCTGGGTGTTGAGGTTGGGGTAGCTCGACCAGGGCGGCTGCCATTCCCGCCGCAGATAGAGCGGCTGCTGCACCCGGCTCGCGAACACCGACGGCACGAACACCCCGTGGCGCACGCCAAGGCTCGCGATGTTGCGGATCGGCGGCGTCCACTGGTCGAAGTAGGTCAGCGCCGCAACGGCCCAGGCCCGCGCCGAGGAAGGCTCCGCGACCGGCGTCTCCATCAGGTCTCCCCGCCCCGCCATCAGCGTCGAGCCCACCGGAAGCCTGGCCATCGCCGCCTCCATGCCCTGGTAGAACCGGCCATACTGCCGCCAGTCCCCGGCAAGCAGGCCGAGCCGCGCGATCACCAGCACCGCGACCGCCGGCCCCAGCCATGCGATGCGGCGTCGCGGCGCAAGGCACAGCGCCAGGAAGATGATCGGCAGCGTCGACAGCCGCGCATCGATGAACGTCCCCTCGCCGATGCTGAACGGCGCCAGGATGGTCACCACCACCAGGGCCGCGATGACGATGGCCCACTCGACCGCGACCCGCCTGGCCGCGAACACGTAGACGCCGGCGAGCAGCAGGACCGTCAGCAGCAGGATGGCGTCCGGACCGATCTGCCCGCTGAGCATCGCCCTGCAGAACGTCGCGGCCTTGCCCAGGACGAAATGCACGACCCCGAGATGGCTGCGCCCCACGGAATCCAGCCGGTCGTCGCCCACCGGCGACAGCAGCAGCGCGCCCGCCGCGGTCAGCAGCGCCACGCCGGGCGGCAGCAGCTCGGTGACCCGGCGCGGCCGCCGGCGCACGAACGCGATCAGGTCCAGCAGCCCGACGATCCCCACGAACATGAACGCCGTCAGCAGGTGGCAGATCGCGATGGCGGCGACGCACGGGACGGCGACGAGCGCGCGCCGCACCCACCGCCCCGCGCTGGCCTGCCACGCCACCAGGAACCACAGCAGCAGGCCGACGCCCGACAGGAAATTCACCAGCCCGAAGAACAGCGTGACGTTGTAGAAACAGGTGACGGCAAGCGGGATCGTCAGCGCCGAGAAACCCGCCACCCGCGAGGACAGCGTGCAGAACCCGCTGACAAACACCGCATACAGCAGCAGCAGGAACACCGTGCCGGCCGCGTCGATGCCCAGCCCCAGCTTCATCAGGCCCAGGACACCCATGTCGAGCACGGCGTTCGGGATGAGGAAGCCCTGGAACGCGTAGCGCGCGCTCCAGAACGCGCTGCCGTTCAGCACCTGGTCGGTGATCCACACCCGCGCGAGATGGCTGGGCCAGTCCTGCAGCGGCGTCGGAGCCGTCACCACCAGCGGCAACGCCCCCGCCAGCGCGACGAGAGCGCCGAGCCAGCGCCACGATCTGGAACTTCCGAACATCCTCGCCCCTCCGCCACGTCAGAGTCGAGCCGAACGCTCGTTGCCGCACCCGCCGCCGGCCCGGCACGGACCGCCGCTCGCCGGCAGGCCCGCCGGCCACCCCGCCGGCCCCACCTCGCACGCCGGCCCCACCTCGCACGCCGGCCCCCGCCTTGCAAACCGCGAGCCAACAAGAACCGCCACGCTCGCCGCCCCGCCCCACCCCGCACGCGCAATGTCTCCAAACCGAAACACACCGCCCCCGCCTCGAAGCCGTACCGTCGGCCAACCCCCCGGAGGCCGCATGCTCGTCCACTTCGCCCCGTCCTCGAACGCCGTCGTCGCCATGCTCGTGGCCTGCTTCGTCCTCGTGCTCGCCTTCGAGGCCACCAACGGCTTCCACGACACCGCCAATGCCGTCGCCACCGTCATCTACACCAACGCCCTGAAGCCGATCCCCGCGGTGATCTGGTCCGGCCTGCTCAACTTCGCCGGCGTCCTGGTCGGCGGCATCGCCGTCGCCTACGCCCTGGTCGAGATCCTGCCGCCCGACGTGCTCACCCCGCCCGACGGCTCCCCCGCGGTCCCCATGCTGGTCGCGATCTTCACCGCTGCCCTGGCCTGGAACATCGCGACCTGGGCGCTCGGCATCCCCAACAGCAGCTCGCACTGCATCATCGGCGCCCTCATCGGCGTCGCCGCCGCCGACGCCCTGCTCAAGTCCCGCGGCCTCGGCCAGGGCGTCGACTGGCACCAGATCATCGTCGTCCTCGAGGCCCTCGCCCTGTCGCCGATCCTCGGCCTGCTCGGCGCCGGCGGCCTCTACGCGCTGCTCCGCGCCACCATCCGCACGGGCCACCTGTTCGAGCCCCCGCAGCCGGACCAGCCCCCGGCCTGGTGGCTGCGCGGCCTGCTGATCCTCACCTGCACCTCGGTCAGCTTCTCGCACGGCACCAACGACGGCCAGAAGAGCATCGGCCTCATCATGCTCACCATCATCGGCCTGATGCCCGCCACCTTCGCCCTCAACCCCGACGCCCCGCAGGCCCTGGCCCAGCTCGCGCAGAACGCCGGCGAGGCGATCCCCCTGATCCGGCGCGACGGCGACGACCTCAAGGACCAGGCGCTGAACGCCGCCGCCGCGCTGCAGCAGGCCGGCCCCGGCCTGCCCGACCAGGCCAGGCCCCCAGC
>CAXSEF010000032.1:5720-13254 GCA_964236535.1 uncultured Acetobacteraceae bacterium | reverse complement strand
GCCACCCCCGACGCCGCCGCCCGCGCCACCCGCTCGCAGCTGCGCGGCGACACCTACTTCGTGCTCAGCGAGATGAAGTACATCACCGAGTCCGCCACCGCCCCCGCGCCCGACAAGGCCGCCGCCGCCGCCCTGCGCAAGCGGATGGGCCCGCCGGTGCACTACGCCCCGGTCTGGGTGCGCATGCTCAGCGCGCTCTGCCTCGGCGCCGGCACCATGGTCGGCTACAAGCGCGTCGTCCGCACCCTCGGCGAACGCCTCGGCAAGGAGCACATGACCCCCGGCCAGGGCGCCAGCGCCGAGCTCGTCGGCTCCATCCTCATCGGCACCGCGGGCCTCACCGGCCTGCCGGTCAGCACCACCCACATCATCACCTCCGGCATCGCCGGCACCATGATCGCCGGCGGCCAGGGCGTGCAGGCCCCCATGCTCGTCCGCATCGGCCTCGCCTGGCTGCTCACCCTGCCCGTCACCGTCCTGCTCTCCGGCGGCCTGTTCTACCTGCTCGCCAACCCCCGCTTCTGAGCCGCAGCCCGCACGCCAGCCGCGAGCCGGTCCCGGGCCGGCTGGCGCCTCGGCCCGGATGTCGCGGCCGCCCGCCCGGCCCACGTCCGGCCGCAAGCTCCATGTCCGGTAGCGCCGAAGCGCCAGCCGTGCCGGCCGAACGGCACGCCGGACGCCGACCCTGGAACATCGACCCCGATCCGCCGTTGGAGGTCGACCCACGACACAGGGACACCGGTCCATGGCCAGGCTGCTCGTGCTGTACGAACAACCAGACGACCCCGCCCACTTCGCGGACTACTTTCGCAACAGGCACATGCTGCTGGTGCGGGCGCTGCCCGGCCTGAGAAGCTCCAGCTTCGGACCTGCCGCTCAGGTCGGCGAAGTGCCGAAGGATTTCTTCTGGATCTGGGAAGGTGTCTACGACAGCGTCGAGGCGATAGTGAAGTCGCACGGCTCGCCCGAGGGCAAGGCAGTGATGGAGGACATCCCCAACTTCTCCCCGAAGATGCCGGTTCAGGTGAGCCTGGACGGCTCGGAGAGCTGAACCGGTCTCGTCCAGCCCCGCGGCGCCGATCCGCGGCCGCCGATCCGCGGCACAGGTCTCGGCGCTCGGCCCGGATGGCGGCTCGATGCGGCAAGACGGCTCGCGACGCGGCATGCAGGCGGCCCATCTCCGGCTAAGCCACGACCCGCACACGCGGCCTCCGGACCCCGCCGCGACCTGACCCCCGGACCCGCACGCGAACCCGGGCCGCGCGTGGACCGCCGCCGCCGCCGCCGCAAATCGGCAACCGGCCGCGCCCCCACCCGCGTGACCCCGATCCGGCAACCCGCCGCCCGCCCGCCGGCGCTCCAGCCCACACAACACCGGCATCGCGGCACTCCGCCCGCGCCGCCGCGTTGCCACGCCACGCCGACGCACCCGCCGGCGCACCAGCCGCCCCGGCCCGCCGCGCGACCCCGGCCGCCCGCCCACCCAAGGAGACACCGCATGACCTCGTCCAAGCACCCGACCCACCGCCCCGCCAGCCCCGACGACCTCGGCGCCGACACCCCGCTCCCGCCGTCCGACCTCGAGCGCAACCCCGGCATCGGCGCCTCCAAGGGCGCATACGCACGCACCGGCGCCGACCCCGAGACCGTCGAGGCCGACAACACCACCGAAGGCGACGTGCTCAGCGACGGCGCCAAGGGCGGCGGAGTCGATCCCGACAAGCGCGGCCGCACCAACAAGTAGGCCAGCAAGGCCAGAGGCCCTGCCTCTGGACTCCGCCAGGGCGAGCCGCCCTGGACCGGCCTCCTGCAGAAGCGTTCCGGGCCCACTCGGCAACTAGCGTGGCCGAAACCGGCGCAGGACCCTGTCGCAGCCTTGCTGCAAGATGAACAGAGCCGGCATGTGCTTCGATGCCGCAAGTGCCTGCCTCAACAAGCCAAGACGCAGATACCAAGTGGACAACTGGAACCACAAGGCGTGTTCCCGTTCCCGCAGCATCACAGACAGTTCACCGGCGTCAGGTGGCGCGGTCCTGCTTGTCTGCAGCCGGCTTCTGATGCGCTTGTTCACCTCGACAAGCTGTGTGGTGGGCTTCGGACTGGCCGAGATCGAGCCATGCCTGACGGCATAGCGGTACAGATGATGGTTCGTGACGCCGAAGCGTGCCCCGGCCAGCAGCAGGTCCGCATAGAACAGTAGGTCTTCGCCCAACCTGAGGTCCTCGCCGTAGCGCAAGCCGTTCGCCACCACGATCTCCCTGCGAAAGATCGGCTTCATGGTTCCGAACGACCAGCAGCGATGTCGACCCGGCCAGTCACGGGATAGCAGGTAGGACAGCGTGATCGGATCGGGCGTCGAGAGCCATGCCGGATCGAACGCCAGGCCACGGGGTTCCCCGCCAGGAAACTCCACCAGCTCCAGGTCGTCGGCGATTGCATCCAGGCCCCTCGCTTCGGCAAGTGCCGACAGTGTTTCCAGACGGGTCGGAAGGAACTCGTCGTCCGAATCAAGCAAGGCAAGCCATTCGCCACAGGCATGCTCGATCGCGGTGTTGCGGGCTGCCGACGGGCCACGTGAGACCGGGTGGCTGAGCAGCATCACACGCCGATCCGTGCGCCCGTATTCCCGCACGATGTCCGCGGTGTCGTCAGTGGAACCGTCATCGACGACGACGACCTGGAAATCCTGACAGCTTTGCCCAGTAACCGACCGCAATGCTCTGCCGATATACTCTGCAGAGTTGTAGGCCGGCATGATGACTGAAAACTTCATGGTGGCCCCGCCGGTGCGGACCGACTTCGCTGCAACATCGCGCCCTCGCCGTCCGGATCATCTCACCCTACCCCCGTCCCGCACCCCGCTCCTACCCGGCAGCGGGATACCGCACACCATGACCGCAGGCCCCGTCATCAATCCGCCCCAGCCCGTGGCCCCCGCGCCGCGCCAGCCCGCGTCACCCCCCTTGCCGCCGCCGCGCCACCCGCTACCTGTAGCGGCGCGCAATCGAAATGTGGCAAACGCGCAATGGAGTATTCTTTTCGACGCACATCAGCTGAGACGGATAGGGATATCCGGCGCACAATCGATGAGACACAGCGCACGATTGGTGAGACGGACGCGCAACGGACAGTGGCCGAGCCATTGCGCCCATATCCGTCTCAGGAGGGTCTGGATCCCATAACCTACCTGCCTCAAGATAGCTGAATTGATCCTGGTGACACGGCGAAAGTGTCTCAGGCCGGAGCCTCGCTGGGGTATACTCCAATAAGGCTTCAACGAAATTACGAGGTAGGTCATGGCTGAAGTCACCGTTCCAGCAACACGTCGGACTGTCCTCGTGACAGGCGCGGCTTCCGGGATCGGCAAGGCAATAGCAGATGCCTTCGCTACCCATGGTTCACGCGTCGTCCTGCTTGATCGGGATGAAATCGTCCACGATGTCGCACGCGAGCTTGGAGCCGATCACACCGGCTTCGTGGTCGACATTACGTCGGAGGACGAAGTGGTCGCAAGCCGTCAGTTGATCACGGCCATGGTCGGACCGATTGACGTGCTAGTAAACAACGCTGGCATCGCTCGGCTCGGACCGGTAGCCGAGTTCACGATGCCAGACTGGGACGAGTTGATGGCGACGAACCTGCGCGGCGCCTTCCTGTGTGCCCGTACTTTCGGCCCGGATATGGTTGCGCACGGTTGGGGACGGATTATCCAGATCGCATCAGAGAACGCGGAATGCGGTCTGCCTGGACACGTCGCCTATAGCACCGCCAAGGCCGGCCTGCTCGGCATGATGCGAGTGATGGCAGTCGAATGGGGACCAAACGGAGTCACGGTTAATGCTGTATCGCCAACGCTGGTCGATACGCCGATGTCACAAGCGACTTGGACGGCCGAACAAAAGGAAAAGCTTCTCGAATTAATTCCGACCCGACGTTTAGCGTTGATGAGCGATGTTGCCTCTGCTGTGACCT
The DNA here is from genome assembly GCA_964236535.1 of uncultured Acetobacteraceae bacterium. Taxonomy (GTDB): domain Bacteria; phylum Pseudomonadota; class Alphaproteobacteria; order Acetobacterales; family Acetobacteraceae; genus CAXSEF01. The sequence goes on along the minus strand of CAXSEF010000032.1, from coordinate 9,282 downwards.
ACCTCGCGAGTGAGAGCGCGGGGATGATCAACGGCCAGAACCTTGTTGTAGATGGCGGTTCAAGCATCGTCACCTGACTATCCCACCGCGCGCCCGCCGCCGACGATTGCGCGTCCGTCTCACACAATGTGCGCTCAGTCTCAAGGAACGTGCGTCGGACGCGCCCATCCGTCTCAGATAATGTGCATCGAAACGGGCCATCTATTACGCGTCTAGGCAATCATCATTGTGCGCCGCTACAAGTAGTGTAGTGGATCGAGGAGTTTCCTATGAGCATGGCCATCTTGGCTCCGGAGGAACACAAGTTTGAGAGTGATCAGTACTTCCCAAACTCGTTGCTACCCGTGCTCGTTTATAGTTCAGTGATCGAAGGCAAGGCCACCGCATTCGAGGGTGTCTTTGTTAGGCAGGGCTGGTCTGCTATTGCCGGGCACGCTCCGGGCGTGTATCCGTACCATCATTTTCACAGCACGGCGCACGAAGTGCTGGGTTTCGTCGCGGGAACTGCCGCAATTCGTTTCGGTGGTCCGTCTGGCAAGAGCGTGGTTGTTTCAGCCGGTGACGTCGTTGTCGTTCCAGCCGGCATGGCGCATTTCAATGATGGTCAGAGCGACGACGTGCTCATAGTTGTTGCGTATCCCGAGGGGACCTGGGCCGATCAGCTTCGGGGCGAACCCGCGCAACGCGAAGCTGCAGAAGGCTATTCGCGCGGTGCCGGTCCAAGGCTTGATCCCGTGCCGGGATACTCGGTCCTGGAACGCCTGTGGACTCAAGCGGCGAGAGTATCGATCTAAGCACCAGCACCGACGTCACGCCTTCGTTGCAGCACCACTCCCGACCCTCGAAATTGCGCCTGCCGTTCACCGCCCGCTGGCTATCGCGCGTCCGTCTCACCGGGCGTGCGCCGTGTCTCCATGATTGAGCGTCGAACGCGTCCATCCGTCTCAAGCAATGTGCGTCGAAACCCGCCCTCCATTGCGCGTCCGGGCCTACATCATTGCGCACCACCCGCTACCGCGCCGCCCGAGTTGTCTTGTTCGCGCCGCGCCGTGCTGGCACCACTCCGCAGTGCAACACGCCGGACCCAGCGGGCTGACCCCCCGGCCCCCGCCTGCCGCGACCCGGCGCGCCGAGCCGTCGGTGCGCTCGCGCCTGGTCGCGCTGGTGATCGGCCTGGTGGCGCCGACCGCGACGCTCGCCGCCGTCGATGCCGTCTACGCCTGGCGCGCCGCCGAGCACGCCACGGTGCGCGAGCTCGACTCCCGCGCCCAGGCCCTGGCCACCGACGTCGCGCGCGAGCTAGACGTGTCCCGCGCCGCGCTGCTGGCGCTCGCCACCTCGCCGTCGCTCGCCGCGGGCGACCTCGCGGCGTTCCGGGTCCAGCTCGGGCGCGCCCACCCGCCCGAGGGCGCCCGCGTCCTGCTCGCCGACCCCTCCGGCCAGCAGCGTCTCAACACCATGCTCCCCGAGGGCGCCGACCTGCCGATGCGCACCGGCATGGAGGTGCAGGCGCGGGTGTTCGCCACCGGCCGGCCGCAGGTGTCCGACCTCTACACCAGCCCGCTGTCCCACCAGCCGCAGGTCACGGTCGACGTGCCGGTCATGCTCGACGGTCGCGTGGCCTACGATCTCGCCATGGGCTTCTCGCCCGACACCTTCGCCCGCATGCTGCAACGCCAGGCGCTGCCCGCCTCGCTGATCGCCAGCGTCGTCGACGAGAACGGCCTGGTGATCGCGCGCAGCGTCGACGACGCGCTGTACGTCGGCCGCCCGCTGCCGGCGCCCACCCGGGCCGCCGTCGCCGCCGGCCGCCGGCTGTTCGAGACCACCTCGCTCAACGGCCACCCGCTGCTCGCCGCGGCGGCGCCGGTGCCCGGCATCGGCTGGTCGGTGCTGGTCGGCACCCGCGAGGACCTCATCCGGGCGACGCTGCTGCGCTCGCTCGCGGTCACCGCCGGGTTCGCGGCCGCCCTGCTCTCGCTGGGCCTGCTGCTCGCCGGCTGGCACGGGCGGCGCATCTCCCGGCCGCTGCGCACGCTGGTCGACGCAGCCGACTCGCTCGCCCGCGGCCGCGCGCCGCCCGCCATCGGCCGCGGGGTGCGCGAGGCGAGCCGGATCGGCGCCACCCTGGCCGAGGCCGCGACCGCGCTCCGCCTGCGCGAGAGCGAGCGCGACGCCGCAATCACCGCGACCCGGCGCGGCGAGGCCCGGCTCGCCCGCATGCTCGACACCACCCCGGCGGGCCTGGTCGAGCTCGCCGCCGACGGCCGCTACGTCTACGCCAACCCCGCCGCCGAGCGCATCCTCGGCGCCCGCCCGGGCCAGCTGCTCGGGCTGCGCCACGACGACCCGGCCTGGGCGATCACCGCGGCCGGCGGCGCGCCGATCCGCGCCGACCGCATGCCCGGTGCGCTGGTGCTGCGCGGCAGGACCGTCGCCGACTGCGGCCTGGCGCTGCGCGGCCTCGACGGGCACCGCCTGCACCTGCTGCTCGATGCGGTGCCGGTGCGCGACGGCGCCGGCCGGGTGGAGGGCGCGGTCCTGGCGTTCCAGGACGTGACCACCCGCCACGTCCAGGCCGAGGCGCTGCGCGACAGCGAGGCGCGGTTCCGCACCATCACCGACGCCATGCCGCAGATGGTCTGGTCCGCCCGCGCCGACGGCCGGCACGACTACCACAACCGGCGCTGGCGGGACTTCACCGGCCTCGGGCCGCTGCCCGGCGCCGGCCTGGCGCGTGCCCCGGGCGGACGCGGCCCGCTCCACGCCCACGACCTCCGCCCGACGGCGTCCGCCTGGCGCGCCAGCCTCGACAGCGGCGAGGCGTTCGAGGCCGAGTACCGCCTGCGCCGTGCCGACGGCGCCTGGCGCTGGTGCCTCAGCCGGGCGCTGCCGGTGCGCGACGAGGCCGGCGCGGTGACCCGCTGGTTCGGCACCTGCACCGACATCGAGGAGCTGGTCGAGGCCCGAAACACCCTGGCCCGCTCGCGCGAGGAGCTGGAGCAGCTGGTGGAGCTGCGCACCGCGGCGCTGAGCGAGGCCGCCCACGCCCTGCGGACCGAGGCGCTGGAGCGCCGGCAGATCGAGGCGACGCTGCACCAGAGCCAGAAGATGGAGGCGGTCGGCCAGCTCACCGGCGGCATCGCGCACGACTTCAACAACATGCTGCAGGCTATCGGCGGCAGCCTGGAGCTGCTGCAGCGCCGCCTGGCCCAGGGCCGGGTCCACGAGATCGGCCGCTACGTCGAGACCGCGCTCGAGACCGTGGAGCGCGCCGCCTCGCTCACCCACCGGCTGCTCGCCTTCGCCCGCCGCCAGACGCTGCAGCCCACGCCCACCGACCCGAACGCGCTGGTCGAGGGCATGTCGGAGCTGATCCTGCGCATGATCGGACCCTCGATCGCCCTGGAGCTGCAGCTCGATGCCGACGCCGACGCCGTGCTGTGCGACCCGAGCCAGCTGGAGAACGTGCTGCTCAACCTCGCGATCAACGCCCGCGACGCGATGCCCGCAGGCGGCCGGCTGGTGGTCTCGACCCGCATCGCGGCCCCCGACCCGGCCC
>CAXSEF010000032.1:0-5620 GCA_964236535.1 uncultured Acetobacteraceae bacterium | reverse complement strand
CCCGCAGGCGGCCGGCTGGTGGTCTCGACCCGCATCGCGGCCCCCGACCCGGCCCACGCCGCCGATCCCGACACCGCCGCCGCACCCGACGCCGCCGAACCGCCCGCCGGCGCACCCGGCACCGCTGCGGGCTTCGTCGAGATCGCGGTCGCCGACACCGGGACCGGCATGGACCAAGTCACCCGGGCGCGCGCCTTCGAGCCGTTCTTCACCACCAAGCCGGTCGGCCAGGGCACCGGGCTGGGCCTGTCGCAGCTCTACGGTTTCGTGCGCCAGTCCGGCGGCACCGTGACCCTCGACAGCGAGCCCGGCCACGGCACCACGGTGCGCATCCGCCTGCCACGGCTGGACCACCCCCCGTCCTCCCGCGCCCACGACGCGCTGGCCGCCCAGGTCCGCGGCCTGCTGACGCCGGGCTGACCCCATCCCGAGGTGCGGGTCCGGGGCCGCCCCGCCCCGACCGGCTCCAGGGCAGGGCCCCGGCCTCGCTTCCCGCCGACCGAAAGCCGCCCCTACTTGAGGTGCTGGCTGAGCAGCTTGTTCATCTCGAACATGGTGACCTTCTTCTTGCCGAGCACCTTCTCGAGCGTCGCGTCGGCCAGGATCTCGCGCCCGTCGTCCGGGTTCTGCAGCTTGTGCTCCTTGATGTACACCCACACCTTGCTGACCACCTCGCCGCGCGGCATCATCCCGCCGCCCACGATCGCCGCCAGCGTGTCCGACGGCTGCAGCGGCTGCTGCAGCGCGTTCGGCTTGTGCCCGGCCTTCGGGCCGTCGACCTTGGTGCCCTTCGCAGGCTTCGTCGCGGCCGCCGCCTTGGCGCCGCTCTTGGCCGCAGGCTTCGCGTCCGTCTTCGACTCGGCTGTCGGCGCGGGCTTCTCTGGGGCTTTGGTCATCGATCCTCCGGGGCTCGGCCACGACGCACCCCGGCGGGCTGCGGGACACGGCTGCCACGAACTCCCTAACTGTGCGCGCGCCCGTCGGGTTGCAGCGTCCCGGCCCGGGGGTTGCAGCGACCGCCGCGCGGTTGCATCCAGGCCGCACCGGCCGACCGCCGCCCCACCCCCGAAGACACGACGCGAAACATGTGCGGGTCTGGGGCCTCGGGCCCCGGCGGGTCCAGGGCAGCGCCCTGGCCTTGCCATCCGACCGCCCCACCACCCGGAGTTCCGCCATGCCCGCACCCCGCACGCCCACCTGGCTCGTCACCGGCTGCTCCACCGGCTTCGGCCTGGAGCTCGCGACCCGCGTGCTCGACCGCGGCTGGCGCTGCGTCGTCACCGCCCGCGACCCCGCCCGCATCGCCGGGCTCGCCGGCCGCGAAGGCGCCCTCGTCCTGCCGCTCGACGTCACCGACCAGGCGCAGATCGACGCCGCCGTCGACGGCGCCCAGGCCCGCTTCGGCGCCATCGACGTCCTCGTCAACAACGCCGGCTACGGCTACCAGGCCTCCGCCGAGGAGGGCGTCGACGCCGAGATCCGCGCCCAGTTCGACGCCAACGTGTTCGGCCTGTTCGCCCTCACCCGCGCCGTCCTCCCCGGCATGCGCGCCGCCCGCCGCGGCCACATCCTGAACGTCACCTCGATCGCCGGCTTCGTCGGCCTGCCCGGCTCCGGCTACTACGCGTCCAGCAAGCACGCCGTCGAAGGCTGGTCCGACGCCCTGGCCGACGAGGTCGCCCCCCTCGGCATCCGCGTCACCTGCATCGAGCCCGGCCCGTTCCGCACCGACTGGGCCGGCCGCTCGCTCCGCCAGACCCCCAGCCGGATCGCCGGCTACGCCGCCACCGCCGGCGCCCGCCTCGCCGCCACCGCTTCCGGCAGCGGCAGCCAGCCCGGCGACCCTGCCCGCGCCGCCGAGGCGATGATCCGCGTCACCGAGGCCGCCACACCGCCGCGCCACCTCGTGCTCGGCGCCTTCGGCGTCGACATCGTCACCCGCAAGCTCCAGGCCGTGCTGGCCGAGATCGCGGCCTGGCGCGACACCAGCATTGCCGCCGACTTCCCGAAGGACTGAGCGAAAGCAAGGCCGGGCCCTGCCCGGACCCGCCAGGGGCGAGCCGCCCCTGGACCGGCCTTCGACAGCGGGCGCGCCCCGGCGCGGTCCTTGCGCCCCCGCGCCATCCCCGCCAGATCCCCGCCATGCCCCACCGCCGCATCCTCCTGCTCGCCCTCGCCCTCGCCCCCACGCTCGCCCTCGCCCAGCCGCTCGGGCCCCCGGGCACCCCCGCCGCCCGCTTCCCCGCGCCGATCCGCCCGGTCGCCCCCGTCGTCTCCGACCGCTGGCGCGCCGAGGACGAGCGCGAGCGCGTCGGCGAGGCCGCCCACGTGCTCGACTGGCTCGACGTCCGCCCGGGCCAGACCGCGGCCGACATCGGCGCCGGCTCCGGCTACTACACCGTCCGCCTCGCCGCCCGCGTCGGCCCGAACGGCCGCGTCCTCGCCCAGGACGTCATGCCCGACTACGTGGCCGAACTGCGCGACCGCACCGCCAGCCTGCGCAACGTCTCCGTCGGCCTCGGCGACCCCGGCGACCCCCGCCTGCCGCCCCGCTCCACCGACGTCGCCCTGATGATCCACATGTACCACGAGGTGCAGGCGCCGTACGCCCTGCTCGCCAACCTCGCCCCCGCCCTGCGCCCGGGCGCCCGCCTCGGCATCGTCGACGTGGACGACGCCACCCCGCGCCACGGCACCCCGCGCGCCCTGCTCGAATGCGAGCTGTCCGCCGCCGGCTACCGCGAGACCGCCTTCCACTGGCTGCTGGTGCAGCCGCCGCGCTCCGAATACCTCGCGGTGTTCGCCCCGCCCGCCACCCCGCCCGCGCCGGACGCCATCCATCCCTGCGCCGGCTGACCGGGCCGGGCCCGCCGGCACGCCGCAGCGGAGTCCCCCATGGGATCGTCGCCGAACCCCCACGCGGCACGACGCGCCATGCACCCCGGCGCCCAGGACGCTGTCCGCGGAGCAAATCCTGGGTTAAAGCACCGCGGCAGTGCACGCTGCGGTGACCCTCGAAGCGCGTGAGACACCCGTTGCATGACCGAAACGCCGATCCTGCCCGCCCACATCGAAGACACCATCCAGGCGATCGCCAAGCTCCACGCCGACCATCACGAGAGCGCCGGCACGCTCCAGCGCCTCGTGGAGCGGCTGACCGCCTGGATCGGCCGGCCCAGGTTCATCGCGGCCCTGACCGCGGGCATCGCCCTCTGGATCGCCGGCAACCTGGGGGCCGGCCTCTACGGCAAATCGCCCTGGGACGAACCGCCCTTCGCCTGGCTCCAGGGCGCGCTCGGCCTGCTCGCCCTCTACGTGACGATCCTCATCCTGACCACGCAGCGGCGCGAGGATCAGCTGGCAGGCTACCGCGAACAGCTCACCCTGGAGCTCGCGATCCTGAGCGAGAAGAAATCGGCGAAGATCATCGCCCTGCTCGAGGAAATGCGCCGCGACAACCCAGACCTGAAGAACCGCGTCGATGAACAGGCGAACGCCATGGCAGTGGCCGCCGACCCGCAGGCCGTGCTGGACGCGATCAAGGAAAGCCAGGAACCGTCCATCACGGAGGAACTCCTCGCCCGCCCCGACGACAATCTGGAGCCGCTGGTCGTCTACCACGTCAGACCGCCAAAGGATGACCCGGCCTGACCGCCGACGCCCGGAACCGGCAACGCGATCCTTTATGCCAATCGGCCTTGAGCGTGACCGGCCAGGCAAGCCAGCAAGGCCAAAGGCTCCGCCTCTGGACTCCGCCAAAGGCCTCGCCTTTGGAATCCATTTGCCTAGGGATGGGTTTTCAAAGGTGATATGGTAGTTGCCAAACCCACGCACCATAGGTTAGGATCGCTTCATAGACGGAGCGATCCCATGGCCAGCGTCCTCAGCCAAGCCTTCTTCCACGACGAGATCGCCGCCTACGCGAAGCTTGAGAGCATCGTGTGGCCGAACAGCGCCGTCTGCCCGCACTGCGGCTGCACGGACCGAATGAAGCGCATGGGCGGCACCGCGACCAGGCCGGGCCTCTACAAGTGCTACGCCTGCCGCAAGCAGAGCCGCGTGACGGTCGGCACGGTGTTTGAGTCCAGCCACGTCAAGCTGCACCAGTGGCTCCAGGCGGCCTACCTGATGTGCAGCAGCGAGAAGGGCATCAGCAGCAACCAGCTCGCCCGCACGCTCGGCGTGACGGTCAAGACGGGCTGGTTCATGTCCCACCGCCTGCGCGAGGCGATGGCGACCGGCACCCTGCCGCCTATGGGTGGCGAGGGCGCGGTGGTGGAGATTGACGAAACCTACATCGGCCAGAAGAAGGATATGCCGAAGCAGCGCGGCTATGCGCACAAGCACGCGGTCCTTACGCTGGTTGAGCGCGGCGGCTCCGCCCGGTCCTTCCATGTAGACAGCACTAAGACGGCCGACATCCTGCCGATCATCAAGGCGAACGTGCACCCCGCTTCTTAGGTGATGACCGATGAGGCTTGCTAGTATGGCAGCCTCGGCAAGCACTTCGCCGGCCACGACTTCACGCAGCACGGTGCGGGCGAGTATGTGCGCGGCGCGGTTCACACGAACACGGTTGAAAGCTTCTACAGCGTGTTCAAGCGCGGCATGAAGGGTCTACCAGCATTGCAGCGAGAAGTACCTGCACCGCTACGTGGCAGAGTTCGACTTCTGCTACAGCAATCGTGTGAAGCTTGGTGTGGACGACACGGCGCGGACCGATAGTGCCCTGCGAGGCATCGTTGGCAAACGGCTAGCCTACCAGGTCTGACGTCGGGCGATATTCGGGATCGTTATCGACGAAAGCCTCGGTAGGGGCCAAGCGCAGATTAGCGATAGCACCCTAGGTAGACGAGGCGCAACACGCCCGCTTCCTCGAAACCGCCCGCGCTCTTGGCTGTGATGAGGACGAGGCGGCGTTTGGCGAGAAACTGAAGGCAGTGGTGAAGCCCTCACCTTTTAAGAGCAGCAATCCAAGCGCCAATGGCGCCGATAGCTGCAATGATGGAGGGAAGCCACAGACGGAGTAGTTCCGTCCTGTCCTTCGCCTCTATACGCAGCTTTGTGAGAATATCAATCTTGCCTTCGTAGGTTAGGTGCCAGCTATTATCGAAAATAGACCGTTGCCATAAACTGCCCTCTTGTCGGGGTGGGATGATTACATTGCGGATGACTGCCTTTTTTATTAGTAGTTCGGTCTCTATTCTCGCGATCTCATCTGTATTTTCGTTCTCATCATGGAAGTGATTGCTGTTCTTGCTGTCAACCCGCGCTTGCGAGGGCGCTATAGCCCTGAATGTCCGCATGGCTTCATCTTGAGATTTTACGAGAAGTGCCTGGGACCGCTTGAGCTTCTTTAGCTTGATGCGACTATGGAGGTCTGAAAACATTTTCCCTGCCTACCTCTGGTGGGTGGGTTTGGCAACTACTACATTGCCTTTCCAAAGGCCTCAGGCCTTTGGCGGGTCTGGGCAGAGCCCAGCCTTGCTTCCAGCCCAGCACCTGGGCCCGCCGGTCTCAGGTCCGATCCGGTTCCTGCACGCCGCAGCATCCAGCCCGACGCACCGCTACGCCACCCCGAGCGCGCGGATCAGCGCCAGGCTGATCCCCCCCAGCACCA
>CAXSEF010000031.1:0-32099 GCA_964236535.1 uncultured Acetobacteraceae bacterium | reverse complement strand
GCGTGAACTCCGCCTTGAAACAGCCAAGGCCGCAGGCCTGGCCCTCTGGATCCGCCAAGGGCCTGAGATCGCCCACCACACTGGTGAACCTGTCGGAAGCCGGTCCAGGGGCGGCTCGCCCCTGGCGGGTCTGGGCAGAGCCCAGCCTTGCCTGCCGGACCCCACCCCCGGCCATGGCGCCGCAGCATAACCTTGCCGCGGGAACCCGGGTCCGCCACGATGCGTCACAGATGTCGCGGCCGGCCGGGTGCATGGTCGCTGCACCGCCGGTCGGAGGAGATGACACATGATTGCCACGGATCGGACCCGGGTGAGCTCTCCCGACGGCGCAGGCGGCGTGCCTGCCGATCTCGCGCCCGGCCACGACATTGACAAGACCTGCATCGACACCATTCGCACTCTGTCGATGGACGCGGTGCAGAAGGCGAACTCCGGCCATCCTGGCACGCCGATGGCGCTCGCCCCGGTCGCCTACACCGTCTGGCAGCGCTTCCTGCGCACCGACCCCAATGAGCCGCGCTGGCCGAACCGCGACCGCTTTGTGCTCTCGGTCGGCCACGCCTCAATGCTGCTCTACTCGCTGATCCACCTCGCCGGTATCCGTGCCACCAACGAGGACGAAGACCGCGATGCCCCCGCGCTGACCATCGACGACCTGAAGAAGTTCCGCCAAGCCGATAGCAAGACCCCCGGGCATCCCGAGTACCGCATGACGTCGGGTGTCGAAACCACCACCGGCCCGCTCGGCCAGGGCTGCGGCAACTCCGTCGGCATGGCGATGGCCGAGCGTTGGCTCGCGGCCCGCTACAACAAGCCGGGGTTCGTCCTGTTCGACCACCGCATCTACGTGCTGTGCGGCGACGGCGATATGATGGAGGGCGTCAGCCAGGAGGCCGCGTCGGTCGCCGGCCACCTCAAGCTGTCCAACCTGCTGTGGATCTACGACAGCAACCACATCACCATCGAGGGCAGCACCGATCTCGCCTTCAGCGAGGACGTGGTGACCCGCTTTAAGGGCTACGGCTGGCACACCGACGACGTCGCCGACGCCAATGATACCGACGCGGTGGCCAGGGCGATCGATGCGGCGCATGCCGTGACCGATCGCCCGAGCTTCATCCGGGTGCATTCCGTCATCGGCTTCGGCGCGCCAAAGAAAGCTGGCACCGCGGCGGCGCACGGCGAGGCGCTCGGCGACGACGAGATCAAGGGCGCCAAGACCTCGTACGGCTGGCCCGCCGACCAGAGCTTCTTCGTCCCCGACGGTGTGCGCGAGCACTTCGACGCCGTGATGGGCCAGCGTGGCCGCGCCCTGCGCATGCAATGGGACGCGACGTTCGCGACCTACCGCGAACAGTATCCGGAGCTGGCGGCCGAGCTGGACATGATGAACCAGCATACCCTGCCCAAAGGCTGGGACGCCGACATTCCCGAGTTCGAGGCGAGCGCGAAGGGCGTCGCCAGCCGGGACTCGTCGCAGAAGGTGCTCAACGCCATCGCGCCGCACGTGCCGTGGCTGATCGGGGGCGCTGCCGACCTTGCGCCGTCCACCAAGTCCAACCTGACCTTCCAGGGGGCCGGCAGCTTCGAGGCGGACAACTACGGCGGCCGCAACCTGCACTTCGGCATCCGCGAGCACGCCATGGGGTCGATCACCAACGGCCTGGCGCTGAACGCGCTGCGCCCCTACGCCTCGGGCTTCCTGATCTTCAGCGATTACATGAAGCCACCGATTCGCCTGTCGGCGATCATGGAGCTACCGGTCGTCTACATCTTCACCCATGACAGCATCGGCGTCGGCGAGGACGGACCAACCCACCAGCCGATCGAGCAGCTCGCCCAGCTCCGCGCCACTCCCGGCATGATCACCATCCGCCCGGGCGATGCCAACGAGGTGGCCGAGGCTTGGCGCACCATCCTGCCGCTTAAGGAGCAGCCGGTATGCCTGGCGCTCAGCCGCCAAGCGCTGCCGACCTTCGACCGCAGCAAGTACGCCTCGGCCAAGGGCGTCGCCAAGGGTGCCTACATCCTGGCTGACTGCGAGGGTACTCCGGAGGTGATCCTGATGGCCACTGGCAGCGAGGTGGCACTTGCGGTCGGCGCGCATGAGACGCTGATCGGCGAAGGGATCAAGTCGCGCGTGGTCTCGATGCCGTCCTGGGAGCTGTTCGAGCAGCAGGAGCAGGAATACCGCGACGAGGTGCTGCCCCCCGCAGTCACCGGGCGGGTGACGATTGAGCAGGCCGCGACGATGGGCTGGGACCGCTACGCCGGTGCCTCGGGCAAGATTATCGGCATGCACACCTACGGCGCGTCGGCCCCGTTGTCGTCGCTGCTGACCAAGTTCGGGTTCACCCCGGAGAAAGTTGCCGAGGCGGCACGCGCCCAGGCCAACGCCAGCCGCGAAAAGGCAAAGACCCCCGCGTAGCGCCCCGGCCTTCGCGGGAAGGCTGCCAAGCGCGGGTCCGGGGGCGGTTGCCTCCAGTGGGCTCCCGCCACGAGACCGGGGGCAGCGCCCTGGCCTTCCTCTTTGGAGACGCCAACGATGCAGTCTGCTCCCGAATCGAATCCCACCGCCAGCGGCCCCGCCACCCAGGGCGACAAGCCGGAAACCGGCACTGGGCATGACAGCCCGCTCCGCCAGCTCGGCCAGCACGGCCAGTCGGTGTGGCTGGACTTCATCCGGCGCTCGTTCCTGGCGGACGGCAGCCTCATCAAGCTGGTCGAGGAGGATGGGCTGGGCGGCGTCACCTCCAACCCGTCGATCTTCGAGAAGGCGATGGGCGGCGGGGACGACTACGATGCCCAGTTCAAGCAGCTCGCGGCGAAGGGCGACCACGACGCTTCGGCGCTCTACGAGGCGATGGCGGTCGACGACATCCGGGCTACCGCCAAGATCCTGCTGCCGGTGTTCGAGCGCACCGAGGGCCTGGACGGCTACGTCAGCCTGGAGGTCTCGCCGTACCTCGCCCTGCGCACCGACGAGACCATCGCCGAGGCCCGCCGCCTGCACGCCATGGTCGACCGCCCGAACCTGATGGTGAAAGTGCCGGGCACCGAGGCGGGCGTCCCGGCGATCCGGACGCTGATCTCCGAAGGCATCAACATCAACGTCACACTGCTGTTCTCGATCGACGCCTACAAGGCGGTCGCCGAGGCCTACATGGTCGGTCTGGAAGCGCGGCATGCGAAGGGCGAGGACATCAGCCGCATCGCCAGCGTCGCCTCGTTCTTCGTCAGCCGCATCGACGCCCAGATCGACAAGAAGATCGACGAGCGGCTGAAGGCAAATGATCCGGAGACGCCGGCGCTGAAGCTGATCCGCGGCAAGGTGGCGATCGCCAACGCCAAGCTCGCCTACCTGTATTACAAGGACATGGTCGCGAGCGACCGGTGGAAGACGCTGGCCGCAGCAGGCGCCAACCCGCAGCGCCTGCTCTGGGCCAGCACCGGCACCAAGGACAAGGCGTACAGCGACGTCCTGTATGTCGAGGAACTGATCGGCGCCGAGACGGTGAACACCATCCCTCCGGCGACGATGGACGCGTTCCGCGACCACGGCACCCCGCGCGACTCGCTGGAGGAGGACGTCGACGGCGCCCGCCACGTTATCGACGAGGCCAAGCGCCTTGGCCTCGACCTTGCCAACGTCACCTCGCTGCTGGTCGACGACGGGGTCAAGCTCTTCGCCGACGCGTTCGACAACCTGCTCGGCGCGGTGGCGGAGAAACGCACCAAGCTGCTGGGCAGCACGGTGTCCGGCCTGGAAGCGCAACTGCCGGACGAGCTATCGAATGCGGTGGGCAAGCAAATCGAGTCCTGGCGCGCCGAGGGCAGGGTGCGACGGCTGTGGGCACATGACGCCACGCTGTGGACCGGCGATGACGAGGCCGACCGGCTGGCTTGGCTCGACGCAGTACAGATCGGGATGGAGCACGCGGAGGAGATGACCGCGTTCCAGCAGGAGATCGTGGCGGACAGGTTCACCCATGCGCTGCTGCTCGGCATGGGCGGCTCCAGCCTCGGCCCTGAAGTCCTGGCCGAGACCTTCGGCCGCCGCGGCGGCTTCCCCGAGCTGCTCGTCCTCGATAGCACCGACCCGCAGCAGGTCGCGGCTTTCGCGGCCAAGCTGGACCTCGCGAAGACCCTGGTGATCGTGTCATCGAAGTCCGGCGGCACGCTGGAGCCCAACATCCTCAAGGCCTACTTCTACGACGCCATGCAGAAGGCGGTTGGCGCGGAGCAGGCCGGCCGGCACTTCGTCGCGATTACCGACCTTGGGTCGCACATGGAGGAGGTCGCCAAGCGTGACGGCTTCCGCAGGATCTTCTACGGCAACAAGCAGATCGGCGGCCGCTACTCGGTGCTGTCGAACTTCGGCTTGGTGCCGGCGGCGGTAATGGGCATCGACATCAAGCAGTTCCTTGCCTCGGCCAACCTGATGGTGCAGGCCTGCGCCGCCGGAACCCCGCCCGCCTTCAACCCCGGGGTGCAGCTCGGCGCGCTGCTCGGCACCGCCGCCACGATGGGCCGCGACAAGGTGACCATCGTTGCGTCGCCCGGGATCGCCGACATGGGCGCCTGGCTGGAGCAGCTGCTTGCGGAGTCCACCGGCAAGCAGGGCCACGGCATCGTCCCGATCGACGGCGAGACGCTCGGCGCGCCCGAACAGTACGGGCACGACCGGCTGTTCGCCTATATCCGCCTGACCGACGCGCCGGACCCTGCCCAGGACCGCGCGATTGAAGCGCTGCAGAAGGCCGGGCAGCCGGTGGTCCGCGTCAGCCTCGCCGGCCACGCCGAGATCGCCCAGCAGTTCTTCCTCTGGGAGTTCGCGACGGCGGTGGCCGGGACGGTGATCGGCATCAACGCCTTCAATCAGCCCGACGTCGAGGCCAGCAAGATCGCGACCCGCAAGCTGACCGACACCTACGCCCAGAGCGGCAGCCTGCCCGCCGAGACGCCATTCGCAACCTTTGAGGGCATCAAGCTGTTCGCCGACGACCGCAACGCGGCTGAACTGCATGCCGACAGCCTCGATGCGGTGATCGCGAAGCACCTGTCCAGGGTGGGCGACGGCGACTATGCGGCGGTCCTGGCCTACGTCGAGCGCGACGAGGCGAACCGCACAGCGCTGCAGTCGATGCGGCTCGCGATCCGCGACGGCAGGCACGTCGCCACGGTGGCCGAGTTCGGGCCGCGGTTCCTACACTCGACGGGGCAGGCCTACAAGGGCGGGCCGAACAGCGGCGTATTCTTGCAGGTCACCGCGGACGACCGTGCCGACCTCGACGTTCCCGGCGAGCGCTACAGCTTCGGCACGGTGAAGGCGGCGCAGGCACGCGGCGACTTCGACGTGCTTGCCGAGCGCGGCCGGCGGGCGCTGCGGGTGCACCTCGGCAGCGACGTGGCCGCAGGCCTTGCAAGGCTGCAGCAGGCGATCACGGCCGCAGTCAAGTAAGCAGGCCAGGGGTCTGCCCTGGACCCGCTAAAGGGCCAATACCTTTAGAAACCAGTACTTGGGTTCAGGACGTTTTTGAGAGACGGGATCAAAGGGCCGCCGGCCCTTTGCTGGTCCGGGCAGCGCCCGGCCTTGCTTTCTTCCTGACGAAGGACAAGCGGATCATGGAACTCGGCGTCATCGGACTGGGCCGGATGGGCGGCAACATCTGCCGCCGCCTGTTGCGCGCTAAGCACAGCATCGTGGCGTTCGACCACAGTGCCGACGCGGTCCGCACGGTGACCGGCAGCGGCGGCCAGGGTGCGGACGGGATCGAGGACATGGTGCGCCAGCTCAAGACACCGCGCGCGGTCTGGGTCATGCTGCCGAGCGGCCCGATTACCGAGGCGACCGTCACTCAGCTCGCCAGCCTGCTGTCGCCCGGCGACACGGTCATCGACGGCGGCAACAGCTACTACAAGGACGACATCCGCCGTGCCCGCGAGCTGCGCGAGAAGGGCATCAACTACATCGACGTCGGTACCTCCGGCGGCGTGTTCGGCCTGTCGCGCGGCTACTGCATGATGATCGGCGGCCCGGACAAGGAGGTGAGCCGCCTCGACCCGATCTTCGAGGCGCTGGCGCCCGGTGCCGGCGAGATCGACAAGACCGAGGGGCGCGAGGGCCGCGACCTGCGGCCGGAGAAGGGCTACATGTTCTGCGGCCCCGCCGGCTCAGGGCATTTCGTCAAGATGGTGCACAACGGCATCGAGTACGGGATGATGCAGGCCTACGCCGAAGGCTTCGACGTGCTGGCTGGAAAATCCTCGACTCACCTGCCGGAAGCCGAGCGCTTCAGCATCGATACCGCCGACGTGGCAGAGGTTTGGCGGCGCGGCAGCGTGGTGTCGTCCTGGCTGCTCGACCTCACCGCATCAGCGCTGGCGCAGAACGAAACTTTGTCGAACTTCAGCGGCGAGGTGGCCGATTCCGGCGAGGGCCGCTGGACCGTCGAGGCGGCGATCGAGGAGGCGGTGCCGGTGCCGGTGCTGTCCACCGCGCTGTACGCCCGCTTCCGCTCGCGCAGCGGCAACACGTTCGGCGAGAAGCTGCTCTCGGCGATGCGCTTCCAGTTCGGCGGCCACGTCGAGCAGAACCCGGGCGAGACCAAACCGGCCGAGGTCAAGCACGAGGACGCGGTCAAGAAGGGCAGCTGAACGCCATGGATGTCGCCGACACCCGCCTTGCTGACGACCCGGAGACGCTGGCGCGCGGCGCCCCGATGGTGGCACCACCGTGCACCCTGGTGATCTTCGGCGCCGGTGGGGACCTGACCCGGCGGCTGCTGATGCCAGCGATCTACAACCTGCGCGCGGCGGGCCTACTGCACGAGGAGTTCCGTGTGGTCGGCGTCGACCGGGTGGACATGGACGACGAGGCGTTCCGCGCACGGCTGAATGAGGCGATGCAGGATTTCGTCGCCCATCGCCGCGGCGATGGGGGGGGCGATGTGCTGGACCACGTGGCGTGGGACTGGCTGCGCGCGCGCGTCACCTACGTGCAGGGCGACTTCGACAACCTCGCACTCTATGCCCGCCTCGCCGAGGTGGTCGCGAGCGGCAACTGCGTGTTCTACCTTGCGGTCGCGGATCGCTTCTTCGGCCTGATCGTCGACCACCTTGCTCAGGGTTCGCTGATGGCGGAAGAGCAGATGCGGTTCCGCCGCGTGGTGGTGGAAAAACCGTTCGGCCACGACCTCGGCAGCGCCAGGGCGCTGAACGCCCGGTTGCTGCGCGCGGTCGAGGAGACGCAGGTGTTCCGCATCGACCACTATCTCGGCAAGGAGACGGTGCAGAACATTATGGCGCTGCGCTTCTCCAACGGCATGTTCGAGCCGCTATGGAGGCGCGACCACATCGATCACGTGCAGATCACCGCCGCGGAGACGGTGGGGGTGGAGCGGCGCGGCGGGTTCTACGAGAGCACCGGCGCGCTGCGCGACATGGTGCCGAACCACATGTTCCAGCTGCTGGCGATGGTCGCGATGGAGGCACCGACCTCGTTCGACGCCGACGCGGTGCGCACCGAAAAGGCCAAGGCGATCCAGTCGATCCGCCCGCTGCGCAGCGAAGGCGCGCTGACCCGGGTGGTGCGCGGGCAGTACCGCGCCGGAACCGCGGCAGGCGGCGCCACGATGCCGGCCTACCAGGACGAGCCGGATGTCGACGCGCGCTCCTCGACCGAGACCTACGTCGCGCTGAAGCTCGCAATTGACAACTGGCGCTGGGCGGGCGTGCCGTTCTACATCCGGACCGGCAAGCGACTGGCGACGCGGCGTACCGAGATTGCGATCCACTTCAAACAGGCGCCGTACGCGCTGTTCCGCGACACGCCGGTCGAGAAGCTCACGCCTAACATCATGACGTTGCAGATCCAGCCGAGCGAGGGCGCGACGCTGCAGTTCAGTGCCAAGGTGCCCGGACCCACGGTGCGCCTCGGCGGGGTGAAGATGCACTTCAACTATGCCGACTGGTTCGAGGAGGGCCCCTCGACCGGATATGAGACCCTGCTGTACGATGTGCTGATCGGCGACGCCACGCTGTTCCAGCGCGCCGACAACGTCGAGGCCGGCTGGGAGGTGGTACAGCCGGTGCTGGACTCCTGGGAAGCCGGGCACATCCACGTCCATCCCTACAACGCCGGAAGCAACGGACCCGCCGAGGCCGACACCATGATGCAGCGCGACCGTCGGCAATGGCAGAAGCTGACGTGATCGCCGCGGCCCCACTGCCCCGGCGCCGCTCGGCCGCGGTCCGATGACCATCACCCTGCTGATCTCCGACGTGGACGGCACCCTGGTCACCGATGACAAGCGGCTGACCCAGGCCACGATCGACGCCGCCGGCCGCCTGCACAATGCCGGCATTAAATTGGCGCTAACCAGCGCCAGGCCGCCGCAGGGACTGGAGCTGTTCGCCGCCCCGCTCGGGCTCGACACCCCGCGCGGCGCGTTCAACGGCGGCACCATCACCGGGCCCGATGGCCGCGTGCTGAAGGCGCACCTGGTGCCCGAGCCGGCGGCGCGCGAGGCTGTGGCGTTCCTGGAGCACCACGGTGTCGACGTCTGGCTGTTCGTGGGCATCGAGTGGCAGGTGAAGAACCCCGCCGCCCACTACATTCCTCTCGAGACCCGCACGCTGCAGCAGCCGCCGGTCGTGCTCGACAGCTTCGACGGGCTGTACGGGCGCTGCGGCAAGATCACCGGCACCACGCAGAACCACTCGCTGCTGGCGCGGTGCGAGGCAGAACTGCACGACAGGATCGGCAGCGTCACCAACGTGCACCGCTCGCAGACCTACTACCTCGACGTCACCCACCCCGACGCTAACAAGGGCTTCGCCGCGACCCGCATCGCCAGCCTGCTCGGCACCGAACTGCGCGACGTCGCGGTGATCGGCGACCAGGCGAACGATCTCGCGATGTTCAGGGTCGCGGGCTATGCCATCGCCATGGGCAACGCGACGCCGGAGGTGAAGGCGAAGGCGCAGGACGTGAGCCGCTCCAACCAGGAGGACGGCTGGGCATGGGCGATCGACCACCTCGTGCTGCCGCGCGGTCCGCGCCCACGGGCCGATAGTCGTTGAAAGGCAAGGCAAGCAAGGCCAGAGGCTCTGCCTCTGGACGCAGCCATTGGCTAGCCTTTGGAGTTCTTGTGCTCAAGGATGGGGTTTCCGAAGGCCTCAGGCCTTTGACGGGGCCGGGCGTAGCCCGCGCAAGGTTCCGATGACCCGCTTGGGTCATTGGAATGCGGGCAGAAGGAGAGCCCGGCTTTGCTTCGCCTGCAGGATGAATATCAGAGCCGCTGATGCTCCAGGTCCAGGAACCCCGCCATGACCCGCAATCATCCGGCCCCGCAACGGATCCGCCTCGTGCTCGCCGATGTGGACGGCACGCTGGTGACCAAGGACAAGGTGCTCACCCCGCGCGCCATCGCGGCGGTGCACGCCCTGCACGAGCGCGGCATCGCCTTCGCCGTCACCAGCGGCCGCCCGCCCAAGGGAATGGCCATGCTGGTCGAGCCACTGTCGCTGACCACGCCGATCTCCGGCTTCAATGGCGGGCTGGTGGTCGAGCCTGACCTCACGACGGTGCTCGAGAGCCGAACCCTGCCGCGCAAGGTCGCCGAAGCTACGCTGGCGCTGCTGGAGCAGCTCGGTCTCGACGCCTGGGTCTACAGCGGCGAGGACTGGCTGATCCGCGACAAGGCTGCGCCGCACGTCGAACGCGAGGCCGGCACGGTCAAGTTCGACGCCAGGGTGGTGCCGGCCTTCGAGGGCGACATGCTTGACCACATGGTCAAGGTCGTGGGCATTGGCGACGACTCGGACCTCATGAAACGCGCGGAGGCGGAGGCGCAGCGGACGCTGGGCACGACCGCCTCGGCCGCGCGCTCGCAGCCGTACTACCTCGACGTGACCCACCCGGATGCCAACAAGGGCGGCGCGATCGCCTGGCTGTCTCGCCACCTCGACATCCCGGCGGGCGAGATCGCCACCCTGGGCGACCAGCCGAACGACGTGCTGATGTTCCGGCCTAGCGGGCTGGCGATCGCGATGGGCAACGCCTCGGCCGAGGTGCAGGAGGAGGCCGACCGGGTCACCACCTCGTACGACGACGAAGGCTTCGCCCGCGCGATCGAGCGCTTTATCCTGGCCGACGACTGGAGGACCGCGAGATGACGCAGACCTATGACGGCACGCCGCTCGCCAACCGGGTGGTGCTGCCGGATGCGCCGGCGCTGGCCCGCCACGCCGCCGAGTTCCTGATCGCCGAGGCCGGACGCACCGAGGGTCGCTTCACCCTGTCGCTGTCCGGCGGCTCCACGCCCAAGGCGCTGTTCGAGCTGCTCGCCGGGCCGGAGTTCTGCGACCGGTTGCCGTGGTCGCGCACCCACCTGTTCTGGGGCGACGAGCGCTTTGTGCCGTACGACGACCCCGCCAGCAACTACCGCATGACCCGCGAGGCGCTGCTCGACCACGTGCCGATCCCGGCCGCAAACGTTTATCCAATGCCGACCGACGCCACGCCGGAGGACGCGGCAATGCGCTACGACGGCCTGCTGCGGACCTACTATGGCCGCGAGAGCCTCGACCCCGCCCGGCCGCTGTTCGACGTCACGCTGCTGGGCCTGGGCGAGGACGGGCATACCGCGTCGCTGTTCCCCGGTACCGCCGCGCTGGACGAGACCCTGGCCTGGGTCACCGCCGTGCGCAGCGACCACGTCGCCCAGCCGCGTCTCTCGCTCACCTACCCAGCGCTGGCCAGTTCCGGCACCATCGTATTCCTCGCGGCCGGCGCAGGAAAGACCGCGATGCTGCGCCGGGTCTGGGGCGGCGACCATGCCCTACCGGCGGCGCGGGTGCGTGCGGTCGGCCGCACCCTCTGGTTCATCGACCAGGCCGCCGCGGCCTAGGCCGGCATGCCCCGCCTGGCAGCGCGTCGCGGAGCACGGCGAACCGCCCGCCCGATGCAACAACCCAGACATCACCGGCCCGGCTCGTCGCTGCGGCCAGGATCCTGGCCACGGTGTGGTGCCTTGTCGTCGGTGCCGATCCGTCGGATACGATCAGGTGCTGGAGCATCGCCGGCGCTGCCGGATCGTCCGCAACGGACGTTCCGACAGTGGCCGGGTCTGGGCGTTGCGTCCGTCGACGCGGGCCTGCATCTTGCGGGAGGGCGAAATGAGCGACGCAGGCACCGACCAGAAACGCGCCGCCGCCGAGGCCGCGGCGGCGCTGGTGCAGAATGGCATGGTGGTCGGCCTCGGCACCGGATCGACCGCCTACCATGCCATCGCCGCCCTGATCCGCCGGGTGCGTGACGAGGGCCTGCGCATCACCGCCATCCCGACCAGCGAGCGCAGCGCCGCCCAGGCGCAGGAGGGCGGCATCACGCTGGCCGACTTCTCCGCCCACACCCGACTGGACCTGACGATCGACGGCGCCGACGAGATCGCCGGCCCCGCGCTCGACCTGATCAAGGGGCTTGGCGGCGCCTTGCTGCGCGAGAAGATCGTCGCCAGCGCCAGCGCGCGCGCGATCATCGTCGCCGACGCCAGCAAGCTCGTGGCCCGGCTCGGCACCCGTGCCCCGGTTCCGGTCGAGGTCACGCCCTGGGGCTGGCAGGCTACCAGGGGCCACATCGAGCGTCTCGGCGCCACAGTGCAGCGGCGCGAGCGGGACGGCGGGGCCTTCGTCAGCGACGGCGGCAACCTGATCCTGGATTGCCGCTTCGGCCAGGTCGAGGACGCGCCCGCGCTCGATTTGGCGCTGCACCAGGTCGTCGGGGTGATCGAGACCGGGCTGTTCATCGGCCTCGTTACCGAGGCCTTCGTGGCCCACCCGGACGGCGTGCGGCACCTGGAGGCACGATGAGCACAGCAGGGCCTGCCGAGTCGGCACCCGAGGCTGCGGCCGGTGCGTCCGCCGCAACTCTCATCCCGCAGGATGCCGGCCACGGCATCAGGCGACAGGTCCTGGTGGTGATGGGCGTGTCCGGCGTCGGCAAGACCACAATCGCCCGAGCGCTGGACGATGCCCTGGAATGGCCGTTCCAGGAGGGCGACGACCTGCATCCTCCCGGCAACATCGACAAAATGGCGTCCGGTCGCTCGCTCACCGACGAGGATCGCGCCCCGTGGCTGCACGCCGTCGCGGCCTGGATCGAGGCGCGCCGGCAAGCGGGCGAGCCGGGCGTGATCACCTGCTCCGCGCTGCGCCGCAGCTACCGCGACACCATCAAGAACGGCCACGAAGACGTGCGCATCGTCTATCTGCGGGCTGACCGCGTGGTGATCGCCGAGCGCCTCAGCACCCGCATGCACCACTACATGCCGGCCGACCTGCTGGAGAGCCAGCTCGCCACGCTGGAGGAGCCGCAGCCGGACGAGAACCCGCTGACGGTGCAGGTGCACGGCAGCGTCGAGGAGATTGCCGGAGAGATTGTGCAGCGGCTGCGCGACGCCTGATTAGCAAGCAAAACTGGTTCGCTCAGACTTACCAAAGGCCCTTCTCCAAGTATGGGCCCTTTGGAAATCCTTTCCTTAAGCATAGGAATTCCAAAGGCTCAGCCTTTGGCGGAGCCCAGAGGCAAAGTCTCTGGCCTTGCCTGCTTCACGTGGCGCCGATCAGCGCGAGCCAAACCCCAGAAACCCGATTGCCGGCTTCGGCTCCCCGCCGTCACTCGCGAACAGTTGCGGCCGCAGCGGCCCAGACTCGGCCGCCACGATCCGCACAGCGCGCACTGCCGCTTGATGCGCGTGACGGCCGCGCGGCGTGCGGTCCTCCGGCGGCGGGGCCGACGCGATGCGCTGCTCCCGCCCGCTGGCGCTACCGCCACCCATCGACAGCAGCAGGAAGGTGATGTCGTTGCGGTTCAAGTCGATCGCCAGATCGAGCGGCGACTGCCCCAGCACGTTGTGCCCGTCAAGGTCGGCGCCACGGTTCAGGGCGTCGCGGGCACTGACCACGTCACCGCGGTGGATAGAATCGAACAGCGCCTCGGTCGGCGGCATGTCGGCAGCCGACTTGTCGCTCGGGATGACGCCCTCCGTCGCCGGCTCGGCACCCGGGAGCGCGGGCGGGGGCACGGGCTTGGCGACCACATCCTCCTTGACCCCGGCGCCGCCCGCCGGCGGGCCGCCGTGGCCGCCCAGTCCCGGCGACTGCGCGAACACCGACACCGGCGCCAGTACAAGCAGAATCACGAACAGGCGGGCGGTCTGGGTCAAGGCTCTCTCCACGGCGCCCGACGCGCCGCGCGCGGCATAGCGCCTTGGCTGGCCCGCGTCCACGCCTGCTGTAGATGGCACTACGTCCCAGCGGATCAGCCGTGGTTGAGCCACCAGACCCCGAGATTGAGCCAGGCGGCGTAGACGCCCCACGCCAAATAGGGCGCCATCAGCAACGACGCGAGCCGCTCGACCCGGCGGAACGCCATCACCGTCGCGATCAGCAGCGCATCCATGACGACGATCATGCCGAGTGCCAGGCCAGGGCTGTGCAGCCCGAAGAACGCCGGCGTCCACATCGCGTTGGCGAGCAGCTGCCATCCCCAGAGCCGCAACGCGCGGTAGTGCCGGCGCTGCGCGATCCCGGCGTGGCGCCAGACCAGCCAGGCCGCCACCGCCATCAGCGCGTAGGACAGCGTCCAGACGACGGGAAACGCCCAATTCGGCGGCGTCCCGGCCGGGTGCCGAAGGGTGAGGTACCAGCCGTGCACGCTGGTCTGCGTAATGGCGCTGTCGGACAGCCCGACCAGCAGGCACAGCCCGAGGAACCCGGCCAGGGCGAGAGCGGAGCCCGGCGAGACGCGGCGGGGCGGGAGTTCGACGTTCTGGAAGGCACCGCACTCCGAAGCTTCAGCAGACGCGGAGCAGATGGGGCGTTCGCCGCGTCGTGCCAGGTCCGCGCGTCCAGGTCTGCTGGTAACACCAACACTCTCAGAGTCGGTGTCGCAACGCTGCCGCAACGGCCATCTGATACCAACGGGCTTTGAGCGTGCCTAGTCAGGCCAGCAAGGCCAGAGGCTCTGCCTCTGGACTCCGCCAAGGGCAAGCCCTTGGAACCTCTATGCTTAAGGAATGGGTTCCCAAAGGCCTCAGGCCTTTGGCGGGTCCGGGCAGAGCCCGGCCTTGCTTCGCTTCCAGCTCGATGCCTGGGGCCTCCGGCACGAGTCAGCTTCCCTCGCGCCGCCAAGCCAGCAACACGAACCCAAGCAGCAGCAGCAGTCCCACCCAGGCCGGCAGTAGCGGTACCGAGCTGACGCCGGTCACCAGGTGCGCGTCGCGCCGGCGAAGGCCGATCCAGCCGGTGCCCGCGGCGGCCCCGTCCATCGACACCATCCGCAGCTCCGGCGCGCCGCCCGGTCGCAGCAGGTGCACCGAGCCGCCGGACTCGCGCAGCAGCGGCGCCAGGCGGTCCGGGCTGGCGCGCAGGTCGGCCTGCTCCTGCGGGTTCGTGGCCTCCGCGGCGGCGTAGGCGTGGTGGTCGCCATCCGAGGCCTCCCACACCCCGGGCATCGGCGCCTCCACGCTGGCCGCCGCCCGCCCGGGCTGCCGTGCGGCCAGCACCAGTTGCCGGGTGCTGCCGTCCGGCGCGGTGACGCTCACCCGGCCCGACGGCGCCTCTGCCAGCGAGCGGCGCTCCACGTTTAGCCGGCCGTTGTCGATCCGCGCCCCTAGCGCCTCCTCCTCCAGCCCCGGCTCCTTCATCAGCCAGTGCGCGAGGCGGCGCAGCAGCTCGGCCTGCGGGCCGCCACCGTCGTGATCGCGCGCCCAAAGCCAGATCTGGTCCGACATCAGCATCGCCGCGCGTCCCTGCTCCACCCGGTCAAGCAGTAGCAGCGGCAGCCCGTCCAGGCCGCTCATCAGCACCTGGCCGTGCGGGTCCTGCGGTGTGACGGCGCGATACCACGGCCCCCAGACCGGCTCCGCAGCGTCAGCCACCTTGCCGGCGCCCTGGGCCGCACTACCCGCCACACCAGTTCCCGCCGCGCCAAGCCCTGCCGCCCCAGGTCCTACCGGCGCAGGGTTCGCACCCGGCAAGCCCTCGGTGACCGGGTGGCGCTGGCCGAGTGCGGTGACCTGCGGCCGGAACTCGCCTTCCAGCACCCCGTCGGCGCCGCTGTCCGGCGCCCGCGCCGGCAGGATCGCGCCGAGCGGCGTGTCGGACAGGCTGTCCGGTCCGGCGAACTCGGGACCCACGGAGAGCAGCAGCGCGCCGCCCGCGCGCACGTAGTCGGCGATATTGCGCAGGTAGGGCAGCGGCAGGATGCCGCGGTTCTGGAAACGGTCGAGGATGATCAGGTCGAACTGGGCGATCTTCTGCACGAACAGCTCGCGGGTTGGGAAGGCGATCAGCGCCAGCTCGTTGAGAGGCGTCATGTCGTCTTTCTCCGGCGGCCGCAGGATGGTGAAGTGCACCAAGTCAACGGAGGGATCGGCCTTGAGCAGCCGGCGCCACACCCGCTCGCCCTGGTTCGGCTCGCCCGATACCAGCAGCACCCGCAGCCGGTCGCGCACCCCGTTAATCGACACCACGGCATGGTTGTTCAGCCCGGAGATCTCGCCCGGCCGCTGCGCCACCGAGAGCTCGACCACGCTCGGCCCGGGCTGGGTGACCGGCAGGGTGAGCACCTGCTCGCTGCCGACCTGGACCGTACGGGTGGTGGGCGGCTCGCCGTCGCGGCGCATCGTCAGCACCGCCGGGGTGCCGCGATCCGGCGCGCCCAGGTCCTCGACCACCACGCGCAGCGACACGTCGCGGCCGACCACGCCGAAGCTCGGCGCCTCGACGACGCGCAGCCGACGGTCGGTCTGCGGCCCGGCAGCCGGCAGCAGCAGATGCAGCGGCGCAGGCGCGAAGCCGGCGGCACTGGCCGGCACGTCGTGCACCTGCCCGTCGCTGAGCGCCACCACACCGGCCAGCCGGTTGCGCGGGATGTCGGCGAGCGCCCGGTCGATCGCTGCGAACAGCCGGGTACCGTCGCGCCCGCCCTCGGGCACGGTGACGGTGCGCAGCTCGAGCCCAGGCAGCCTGGCGCCCGCAGCCTGCAGGGCGCGCGCTGCGCCGTCCACCGTGGCGAGCCGGCCGTCGATGCCCATCGAGGCGCTGTGGTCGACTACCAGCAGGCCAATGTCCGGCAGGGTGTCGCGCGTCTCCTGTACCAGGCGCGGCCCGGCCAGCCAGGCCAGAAGAACCGCGAACGCGACCGCGCGCAGTACCACGCCGCGCGCCAGACGCAGCGCCGCCAGCACTACCACGGCCAGGCACAGCATGCCCAGCAGGCCCAGAAGCCACACCGGGATCACCGGCGAGAGATGCACCGAGATCATGCTGCCCTACCCCGGGCTGCCCCACCTTGGGTCGCTGCGCGGCATGCCGCGTCGGCCGATGCCGCCCCGGCCCTCACTGGCCCAGCCGCTGCAGCAACGCCGGCACGTGGACCTGGTCCGCCTTGTAGTTCCCGGTCAGCGCGTAGATCACGAGGTTCACCCCGAACCGGTAGGCCATGGTGCGCTGCCGGTTGCCGCCCGGGATGGTGGCGTACGGGTTCCGGCCGGCTGCGTCGACGGCCCAGGCAGCGGCCCAGTCGTTCGACCCGATGATCACCGGACTCACCCCGTCATTGTCCAGGCTGGCGTCGCGGCTGACCCAGACCGGGGCGCCGTCGAAGCGGCCCGGATAGTCGGACAGCAGGTAGAACGAGCGCGACAGCACGTGCCCGGTGCCGAGCGGCGCCAGCGGCGGGATCTGCAGCCCCGCCGACAACCGGCGCAGCGCCGCGTCCGCGCCGGGAGCGAACCCCGCGCCGCTGCCCGTGCCGTCGCCGCTGTCGCCGCCGCGGGTGTCCATGACCACGATCCCGCCATGCGCCAGATAGGCGTTCAGGTCGCGCGCCGCCGCTGCCGACAGGGCCGCCTCCGCGGTCACCGGCCAGTACAGCAACGGGTAGTAGCTAAGGTCGTCCTCGCCGAGCCGGACCGGCAGCGGGTCGGCCAGCATCGCGGCGGTGCGACTGTTGACGTAGGCTGACAGCCCGGACAGGCCCTGCAGCGAGGTCTCGTCGACATCGGCATCGTTGGTGACCACGTAGGCGAGGTGGGTCGCCAGCGCCGGGCTCTGGGTCGGCGCCTCCCCGATCGGAGTCTGCCCGGGGAATAGCTGCCCCGCCGGCGCCCCGGCAGCAGCCACCCGCAGCGGCGCCCGCGGTCCCGGAGCCTCGGCCGGACCTGCCGCCTGCCCTGCCGCCGCCGGGGGAACCAGAACCGTAACCCGGTCGGCCCTGCCGCTCCGAGCCACGAGTGCCTGGCTCGCGCTTGCCTGCACCGTCTCGGCGCGAACAGGCGCAGTCCCCACCCCCAGCGTCGCCACCCCGAAGGCCGCCGCCAGCGCCGCCACCAGCCCGGGCCGGCCGAGCAGCCCGCGCAGCCACAGCCCGAGTATCAGGTCCGCCGCCAGCAGCGCCACCGCCAGCGCCACCAGCCAGGGCCCGAGCGGCGTCTCGTGGTCGACCTCGCCCAGCGACCGGACCACGCCCGGTCCGCCAGCCGCCTCGCGCAGCACCGGCCGTGCGACATCCCCGGCCGCGCCAGACCCGCCCGCAACGTTCCCGCCCGCAACGCCCCCGCCCGCCACGCTCGCAAGGTTGAGCGCCCGCCGGTTGTTCTCCGGCCCATATAGCCCAGGTGGATGGCGCGGCGAGACCACGGTCGAGGCAAATGCCTGCGCGGCAAGCCCGCTTGCGGCCACCGGCGGCACCCCCAGCACGCCGCTGCCGTCGAGCGTCTCGACCGGCGCCAGCACCGTCGTGTCATCCGCAGGGGCGATCCCGGCCGCAAGCTGCACCAGACGGTCGAGCATGCCCACGAACAGCCCGGATAGCGGCAGGTTCGACCAGTCGGCGTTGGCAGTCACATGGAACAGCACGATGCGGCCCCGCCCGAGTGCACGCTCGGTGACCAGCGGCGTGCCGTCCGCGAGCCGCGCCCAGCTGTGCTCTGCCAGATCGGCGGTGGGCTCGGCCAGCACCTGGCGGGTCACCGTGACCTCGGCCGGCACCGGCAGCCCGATGAATGGGCTTGCCGCCGGGAACGGCGCCAGCCCCGCCGGCTGGCTCCACGACATCGCGCCGCCGAGCTGCCGGTCGCCAGCCAGCAGAGGCACCGGCAGTAGCCGCTCGCCACGCCCAAGCCCCGGCCCCGCCGCGTCCTCGCCGGCGCCGCCATTCGCGCCCCCGTCCCCGTCCGGGTCGCGATCAGCATCAGCCTGCGCCGCGGTGTCCACCGCCTCGCCCTCGGGCGCGGGATCGGCGACCGCGCCGGCCGGCCCCGCCCCGGCACCGGCCAGGCGGGGACCGGCAAAGCGGAGGAGCAGACCACCCTTCTCAATCCAGGGGCGCAGCAGCCGGGCGTCGGCTGCGCTGACCGGACCGTCGGTCAGCACCAGGACCGAGATCTGGCGCGACAGCAGCGTGCCGAGGTCGCCGTGGCGCAGCTCCGACACCGGGGCGAGGGCGCGGTCGAGGAAGAACGACGGCCCAGTCAGCGGCGTCTCGGCCCCGGCGTCGGTGGCAATCAGCCCCACCGGCCGGCGCCGGGTGCGCTCGTCGAGCAGCATCACTCCGCCAGCCGAGGGTGGACCCTCCAGCACCAGCCGGGTGAGCTGGTTGCGCAGCTCGACGGGCAGCACGATCGGCAGCTCGGCCATCCGCGCCTGCGCCGGCACCACGACCTCGGCGCGGGCGAGAGCGCGCCCGTCCCCCGCCTCGGCCAGTACCGCGAGCCGCGTCTCGTTCGGCCGCGGCAGCAGGGCCACCCGCGCCACCAGCCGGTCGGCCTCGCCCCGCGGCGGCAGCATCAGCCCCAGCGACGGGCTTGGCCGCGACAAGGTGGCGACCGGCCCCGCATCCAGCAGGGCCTGCGCAAAGGCCGCAGCACCCGGCCCCGCCAGCCCGTCGGCCACATAGACGACCGCTCCCAAAGCAGTCCCGGCCGGGCCGCTGCCGCCCGGCTTCCCGGCGCCGGGAAGCCGGCCGTGCAGCGCGGCCAGGCTGGCGGCCGCGGCGACGTGGTCCACCGGCCAGGGCTTGGGGCGCAGGGCCGCGAGGCGTGGGCGCAGTTCGGCCGCCGGCGTCGCCACCGTTACGCGTGGCCCGGCGTCGGTCTCGTCGGGTGCGGTCGCCAGCAGCGACACCACTCGCCCGGCACGCTCCGCCCGGTCGAGCACTGACTGCGCGGCCACGAGCCGCGCCGGCCAGTCCCCCGCCGATGCCCAGCCATCATCGATCGCGAGCAGCACCGGCCCGGCGCCCGGCAGCACGCCGCGGTCCGCGTTCAGCACCGGCCCGGCCAGCCCCACGATCAGCAATGCCGCCGCCGCCATGCGCAGCAGCAGAAGCCAGGGCGGCGTGCGCGCCGGCGTCTCCTCGGTGCGTGGCAGCCCGGACAGCAGGCGCAGCGCCGGGAAGCTCTGCACCCGCGGCGCCGGCGGTGTTGCCCGCAACAGCCACCACAGCAGCGGCAGCCCGGCCAGCGCCAGCAGCAGGAGCGGTGCGGTAAGGATCAAGTCCGCACCGCCGCCGGACCAGTCGGCCCGGTCGCGCCGTCCGGTCTGCTAGGTCTGCCCGCCGAGGCCGGCGCCGACAAGGCGACGTACAGCCCGAGCAGCGCCGTCTCCGGCGGCTGGTCGGTGCGGTGGGTGGAAAAGCCGAAGCCTGCGGTGCGGCAGATCGCGGCCAGTCCGTCGCGCTGCGACGCCAGCGCCCCGGCATAGGCGCCGCGCAGCCCCTCGACCCGTGGCACCAGCATGTCGGCACCCCGGCCTGCGGCCGCGGCACCGGCCCGGCCGTCCACGTCTTGGAACCGCACCCGGCCCGCGTAGGGCAGCGACACCTCGGCCGGGTCGAGCACCTGCAGCAAGTGGCCGGTGACCGGGATGGCGGCAAGCCGCTCCACGCTTGCGCGAACCTGCTCCAGCGGGCCGAGGAAGTCGCCGATCAGCACCACGCGCGAATGTCGCGGCAGCTCCGCGGCCGGCGGCAGCCCGGTGTCAGGTGCCTCCCGACCGGCACGCGCGCTCCCCGGCTCTGGCGGCGCCAGCGCCTGCGCCAGCCCGTCCAGTGCCGCGCGGCCCGATACCGTGCTGCGCGATGTCGCCGTGTCGTGGTCGATCAGCCGGATGCGCTCGCCGCCACGCAGCAGCAGCGACGCCAGCGCCAGCAACAGCAGCCCGGCCCGCTCCGCCTTGTCCTCCAGCCCGTGCCCGGAGCGCCAGCGCATGCCCGGCCCGGCGTCACGCCACAGGCACACGGTCTGCGCCGCCTCCCACTCGGTCTCGCGGATGTAGGACCGGCTCGCCTTCGCCGACTGCCGCCAGTCGATGCGGGTCGCGGAGTCGCCGGGAGTGAACGGCCGGTACTGCCAGAAGCTGTCGCCCTGGCCGACCCGGCGGCGCCCGTGCACCCCCTGCGCCACCGTGTTCGCCACCCGCTCGGCCGCGACCAGCAGCGGCGGCAGGCGTGAGCCGATGGCTTCGGCACGCCGGGCGTCGGCCATGCCTCAGGAGCGCCCGGGCAGCGCCGCGCGCGAGCCGCTCGCAGCAGTCTCGACGGCCACCGGCTTCATCCCAGCCGCCCCACCAGGTGGGTGATCAGCTCGCCCAGGCTCACCCCCTCGGCCCGCGCCGCAAAGGTCAGTGCCATGCGGTGGCGCAGCACCGGGTGCGCGAGCGCCGCCACGTCATCAAGGCTCGGCGACAGACGACCGTCCAGCAGCGCCCGCGCCCTGCTCGCCAGCATCAGTGCCTGCGCCGCCCTCGGCCCCGGCCCCCACGCCACCTGCCGCGCCACGCGCTCGTCCGCCGCGGTTTCCGGCCGTGCCCCGCGCACCAGCGTCAGGATCGCCTCGACCACGCTCTCACCCACCGGAATGCGCCGGATTAGCGCCTGCGCCGACAGCAGCGCCTCGCCCGACAGCACCGGTTCAGCGACCTCAGCCCGCGCCCCGGTGGTGGCCAGCAGCATCGTCCGCTCGTCGTCGCGCTCGGGATACGGCACGTCGACCTGCAGCAGGAACCGGTCGAGCTGTGCCTCCGGCAGCGGGTAGGTGCCCTCCTGCTCGATCGGGTTCTGCGTCGCCAGCACGTGGAACGGCCGCGGCAGCCGATACTCGACGCCGCCCACCGCCACCTTGCCCTCCTGCATCGCCTGCAGCAGTGCCGACTGGGTGCGTGGACTCGCGCGGTTGATCTCGTCCGCCATCAGCAGCTGGCAGAACACCGGCCCGTGCACGAACCGGAACGAGCGACGCACGCCGCCGCTGGTGGTGTCCTCGTCCAGCACCTCCGAGCCGGTGATGTCGGCGGGCATCAGGTCCGGCGTGAACTGCACCCGGCGCGGCTGCAGCCCCAGCACCGTCCCCAGCGTCTCGACGAGCAGCGTCTTGCCCAGCCCGGGCGCGCCCACCAGCAGCACGTGGCCGCCTGACAGGATGCTCACCAGCACCTGCTCCACCACCTCGGCCTGCCCGAATACCACCCGGCCGATCGAAGCCCGTGCGGCGACGATGCGCCCGCACAGCGCGTCGATCGCGTCGAGCAGCTGTGGCGAGTCCGGGGCCGCTGATGATACCGACGCTGATGCCACGGCCGCTCCACCCTGTTCGCCGCCGCAGCGAGGCGGGGACACGGCTGAAGCGCCGCAGCAAGGACTGTGGGGTGCGCCGGGCGAACCGTCGAGCCCCTGGCGGACAAGCAGGCAGGGCTGCCCCCCCTCCGCCCGCATTCCAACCGCCAAGGCGAGCCGTCGGAACCTTGCGCGGGCATCGTCCAGCCCGCCAAAGGCCGCTCTTCCCAAGCGTGTGCCGCTTGGAAACAACCCTTCCCAAACCCGGCGGCACAATGCCCTTCAATATGCCCGGCCGCCTTTCATATGCGGACTGGGGAGCTCAGCCCCCAGCGGATTTTTCGTACGCTAGATGGAGCAGCGCCCCGGCCTCGCCTTCAACCCAGCCCAGCCGCCCGGAACAGCCTTTGCTGTCGTGCCAGCTCGTCCGCCAGGGCCGCCTCCACGCCGCGATCCCCCGCCGCGTCCGCCTCCGACCACAGCCCGACCCGGCACGGCCGGTCGTCCTCCCAGCCCGGATAGTCCAGAATCGGGTACAAGCACAGCCCTTCCAGCGGCACGCCCCGTGCCGCTGCGATACGCAGCTCCGCGCCGACATAGTGCAGCCAAGCCGCCCGCCCCGCCCCTTCCGCCCCGGTCTCGGCGAGCAGCAGCGGCCGGCCGTAGCGCCCGGCCACCTCTGCCAGCATGTCCGACAGCGGCCGGTGCGCGTGGTGGCCGAGCGGAATGGTGTAGTTGCCCATGAACCACTGGTTGTCCGGGTAGAAGTTCAGCCCGACGACGTCGAGCAGACCCGCAGACCCGCCCAGCTCGGGCGCCGCGCGGCCGCTCAGCATGTCAGCCGTCTCGAACTGCACCAGGCGGTAGCGCTCCGCCTCGGCCGCCTGCGTCGGGTCGGCACCCGCGATGATGTTGATGAGCGGCTCGGCGGTGATCAGCCGCGCACGCGGGTCGACGCCGCGGATCGCTGCCGTGGCCTCGATCGCGCCGCGCACCAGCTGCCGCTTGAACGCGCCGCCGCGGCCCTGCGCGAACGGATTGAACCGCCCGACCTCGGCCCCGGCCCACGACCAGTACGAGATCTCGTTCACCGGGCAGTAGAACGGCACCGCGTCGCTCTGCTCGCGCACCAGCCCGGCGAAGGCCGCGGCAAAGCCCGCCAGCCGCTCGGCGAACTGCGGCGCCCACACGTCGAGCCAGTCCGGCGTCCCGTAGTGGCACAGGTCCCAGACCACCTGCACCTCGCAGGCAATCGCCGCGCGCAGCATCGGCAGCACGCTCGACCAGTCGTATTCACCGGGTACCGCTTCGATCAGGTGCCAGCGCACCCCGTCGCGCGCCGCCCTAATCCCGTGCCGGCGCAGCCGCGCATAGTCGGCCGCCGCATGTCGGTCGTGGCCTGTGGCCGCCAGCAGGTCGAGCCGCTGCCCACCGGCACGGCGGTGCGAGGAACACTCGAAGCCCGCGAGCACGAAGCTGCCGAACGCCCGCTCTCGCGCCACGACGCGCCGTCAGGCCGCGGCGGCAGGGGCGCAGCCGGGATGCAGCCGGTCGAGCCGTTGCCACCAGCCCGGCGCCTCCAGCCCGGGATGCGCGAACCCACCCTCGCGCGCCAGACCGGCCACCGCGCGCGCCAGCAGTGTCGGCCGCGGTGGATCGCCGCGCACGTCCCAGGCTCCGGCCTCGTAGTGCCCCTGTCGACGGCGCAGCAGGCTGTCCCAGTCCACGCCGCCGAACAGCGCCCAGGGCGTGACCGCGCGCATGTCCACCCCCTCCGCCCTGACCTCGGCCGCCGCCTCCCAGGCCTGCATCAGCCAACGCACCTGCTCGATCTCCTCTGCACATCCCAGATGCACCTCGGTCGCCGCCAGCGGTCGGCCGTAGCGCGCCCACGCCTCGCGCAGCCGCTCGGCCCAGCCGAGCCGGTCTGGCGCCACGCCCGCCCGCACCGCCTCGGTATCGGCATAGCGCGCATCCGCCGCCCCGGTGCGCACCCGCGCCGGATAGCGGCTGCTGCGATGGTCGAGGAAGCGGTCGCTGGTCACGTAGTAATTGATGCCGATCACGTCGGGCGCCGCCTCGCCGGTCTGCAGCTCGTCGAGCCAGCCGCGCGCCACCCCGGCCTGCTCGAAACGCCGGCGCCACGGATGGCCGAAATCCACCCGGCCGCACAGCAGGTCGAGGCTGAGCCAGCGCCGCTCGTTCTCGTGCGCCGCCTGCGCCGCCAGCGGCGCGGTGGAGAAAACCCGGCCGAGATCCTCCGTCTGCACCAGCCGCGCCGCAGGAATGCGGGCCCGGATCGCACGCATGGACAGCAGCACCGCACGGCACTGGATCGCGACCATGACCAGGAACCGCCCGATATCGTCGTCGTGCGGATACCACTGGCGGTACAAGCCGCTGAACCGTGCTGTCGTCAGCGGCTCGTTCACCGGCGTCCAGTCCAGTGCCCAGGGATAGCGCGCCGCAACCCGCGTCGCGTGCGCCGCCAGGCCCTCCGGAAGTGCGGCGTCGAGCAGCCCGGTGTCCGGCGGCCCGGAGCCGTGGTGCAGGAGGCCGATGATCGGCGCCAGACCCAGCCGGCGCATCTCGGCAAGCCGGGCGTCGTGCCACTCCCAGCCACACCAGGCCGGACCCGGCGAGCAACGCTCCCAAAGTACCGGGGCGCGCAGTGTGCCGATGCCGAGGCCGGCGATAAGCGCGAGGTCGCCGTCTCGCGCATGATGTCCGGTCTCGCGGATCTGGTCGCGCCAAGCGTCGCGCAGTCGCACCACGCTGCACTCCACGCCGCCCCACACCGCGAGCGGCGCGCGACCTGAGCCCTGGTGCGCCATCGCCGACACCGCAGGCGCGATCCTCGGCACCGGGATCGCGGACACCGCGCTAGTCCGCCGCCTGGCTGGCAAAACCGCCCTGGCGGTCACGCGGCAGCGTGGCGTCGATGCGGGTGAACGCCGCCAGTGCCTGGCCCACCACCTGGTCCATGTTGAGGTAGCGGTATGTCGCGAGCCGGCCCACGAACCAGACGTCGGCGCTCGCGTCAGCGAGCGCCTCGTAGCGCTTGTACAACGCCTGGTTCTCCGAGCGCGGGATCGGGTAGTACGGATCGCCCTCGGCGGTTGGGTACTCGTAGGTCAGGCTGGTCCGCGGATGCGCCTGCCCTGTGAGATGCTTGTATTCGGTGACCCGGGTGTAGTCCTCGCTCTGCGGGTAGTTGACGGTGCCGACCGGCAGCACCCACTCCTGCGCCCGGGTCTCGTGGTGGAAACGTAGGCTGCGATACGGCAGATGTCCGTAGCGGTGGCCGAAGAACTCGTCAACCGGCCCGGTCCACACCATGCGGCGGAACGCCACCTTGCGCACCGTCTCATAATCGGTGTCGGTGCGGACCTCTATATTTGGATGGTCGAGCATGCGCTCGAACATCCGCGTGTAGCCCTCGGCCGGCATCGCCTGGTGGGTGTCGGTGAAATAGCGGCCGTCGCGGTTGCTGCGCACCGGAACCCGCGCCGTCACTGAACGGTCAAGCTGGCTCGCGTCGAGGCCCCACTGCTTGCGGGTGTAGCCCTGGAAGAACTTCTCGTACAGCTCGCGACCAACCCGGCTGACCACGACGTCCTCGCTGGTGCGAATTTCACCCACCGGCTCGGCACGCGCCGCGAACCAGGCTTCCAGCTCGTCCTCGCCGAGCTGCAGCCCGTACAGCGTGTTGATGGTGTCGAGATTGATCGGGATCGGCACTAGTCGGCCGTCCACTTGGCCCAGCACGCGATGCTCGTATGGCCGCCACGCGGTGAAACGCGACAGGTGGGCGAACACCGCGGCCGAGTTGGTGTGGAAGATGTGCGGTCCGTAGCGGTGCACCAGCACGCCGGCCTCGTCGAGGTGGTCGTAGGCGTTGCCGCCGACATGCGGGCGCCGGTCGATGACCAGCACCCGCTCTCCCCGCTCTGCCGCCAGCCGCTCGGCCAGCACGGCGCCCGCGAACCCCGCACCCACAACGAGCCAGTCATACATGTGCCGCACCCTTGCTGTTTGCCGCCCGTGCCACGGCCCGCCGCCGCGGCGCCAGGCACGCCCCGACCGCCGCCGTCATCCCCGCCCAGGTCGCGTCCCACGAACTCCGCGCAAGCCGTCGATCTACGCCGGCGAGCCATGTGCCGCGCGACTGCGACAGCGCGGCGTCCAGCGCTGCCACGACCGCCGCCGGGCCCTCGCCGACCCGCACCAGCCCGCCCCAGTCGCGCACCACGTCGGCGACCGGCGTTGAGACCACCGGCAGACCTGCCGCCAAAAATTCCGGCGTCTTGGTCGGGCTGATGAACCGGGTCGCCTCATTCAGCGCGAACGGCATGAACCCCGCATCCCAATGCGCGAGATAGGCCGGCAGCTCGGAATAGCGCTTGGCCCCCAGCCAATGCAGGTTGGTACCGACCGGCAACGCGGCCGCATCGAGCTTCGCCAGCGGCCCGAGCATCACCACCTGCCAGTCCGGCCGCATTGCGCAAACCGTGGCAAGCAGCCCCAGGTCGATGCGTTCGTCGATCACCCCGAAATAGCCGATGCGCGGCCGCCCGAGCCCCGCCTGGTCTGCAGGATTGGCAAGGCCGCCGCCGCGCGCCGGGCTGAAATGCGCTACGTCGACGCTGCTTGGGAACAGGTGGACGCTCGGATGCAGGAGCCGCTTGGCCTCGTAGAGGCTGCGCCCCCCACAGAATACCAGGTCGGCCCGGCTCAGCAACTGCCGCTCCAGGGCGTGCAGCCGCAACGACGCGCCGCGAAACAGCGACAGCTCGTCCATGCAGTCATAGACCGTGACCGCCGCCGCGAGGTGCCCTGCCACCGTGAGCGCCATCGGCGTGTAGTACCACAGCACAGCGGGTTGCTGCCCGAGTTCAATGAGCAGCCCATCGATGAGTGCGGATTGCGCGGCCTCCATCTGCGCGTCGTCGAGCCCGGCCGGCAACGACGGTGTGGCCACCATCACCCCCTCCGGGCTGATCCGCACCTGCAGACGGGCGGCATCCCTGACGCCTGCGAACACGGGCTCCTCGAGGAAAAACACGCGATACTGCCGGACGGCGCGGCTCAGCACATGGTGGGGACGCTGGAACACGAAATCCCAACGCAGGTGAGACAGGCAAAGCAGGAGTGGCAGACCGGCATCAGGGCCGGACCCGCCGGCGGCTTGGAACGTGGGCATCGAACTCCCAGGGCGAAGACCGCCATATCGTGCGGCAGAAGCAGCAAACGCGCCAACCAGCGCCTGTACCCCGTTAAGATGGCGTGAGTGGCACGACTTTCAACGTGGTCTTCTGTAAGAGATACAGAATCAAATCTCTGCTGCACAGTAAACTCAATAATCAGATGCCTGCGGGATCAGACAACTTCCGACAGACTACGTTCCAGCGAAGGTTTTCCCGTCAGGAACGCCCGCGTTCCTGCTGGTTGACGATTGAGAACCTTGCGTGTATTCGCATACCCAGCGTTACATTCTAAGAACAATTTCGTCAAGCGTCGCCCGGCGTAGACTGCCCGGAGCGTCAATCCCGGGTTGCCATCTGCCGGCGGCCTATCCCGGCCAGGCCGCCGGCCCTCCGACCGGGATCGCCGCCAGGCAAGCCACAGCGGCGACAAGAAGGAGCGTGCATGACGGGGGCAGGAACGGCCGGAACGGGGCCGCAAGACGAGTCGCTGGTGCTGCAGCGCATCCGCACCGCGTGCCCCGCCCCGGTGCGCGACCTCTACTGGCGTGTCGAGCGCAGACCCGATGCGGCCTTTTGCCCCCCGGCCGGCGTCGCCCACCCCGACGGACGGATCGTGCTCGGCGCCGGCGCGACCCTTAGCTTCGACACCTATTTCGGTAGCTTCTTCGAAACCCAGTGGCGCCTGCACACCACGCTCGACGCCCTCGGCCTGCGCCTGCGTGCGACCGGCGGCGTCACCCTGCGCGTGCAGCGCACGGCGCACGGACGCACCACCCTGCTGCATGAGGCAGTCCTGGACGGCCCGGACACGCTGGTCGCTCTGCCCACCGAAACCCTGAGCTTCCGCCAGCACGGCCGGCTGAGCTTCGAGCTCGTGGCCGGCGGGCCCGCGGTGTTCCACGACGCCGCCTGGGTGGCGCTTAAGGTACCTGGGGCGCCGGACCCCCGGCCGGTGCGCCTGGCCTTGGTGTTCTGCACCTTCAACCGCGAGCCCGACCTCGCCCGGGTGCTGGCCGCACTCGCCGACGACCCGGCCGTGCTGGAACGGCTTGCCCGCGTCATCGTGGTCAGCCAAGGCCGGCCGGGATTTGCCGATAATCCGCAGGTCGCACCCCATGCGGCCCGGCTCGGCAGCCGCCTCCAGGTGATCGAGCAGGACAACTTCGGCGGCGCCGGCGGCTTCGGCCGCGGCCTGCTCGCCGCAATGGACGACATCGGCGTGGACCACGTGGCCTTCCTCGACGATGACATTCGGCTCGAGCCCGACAGCCTGCTGCGCATGTCCTCTTTCCTCACCCTGGCGCGCGGCGACGTGGCAGTGGGCGGCCACATGCTCGACGCCGCGCAGCCGACCCGGCTCTACGAGGCTGGTGCGACCATCGGCGAACAGCACTGGAGCTTCCACCCCGAGCACAGCGACCTCGACATCGCCTGGCCCCCTAACCTGGAGCGGCTTAGCGACCCGCGCCCCGTGCACTACAATGGCTGGTGGTGCTTCGGCTTTCCGCTGCGCCTAGTGGAGCAGCTTGGCATGCCGCTGCCGTGCTTCATCCGCGGCGACGACACCGAGTTCGGCCTGCGGCTATACGAGGCCGGCATCCGCACCGTGCCGATGCCCGGCATCGCGGTCTGGCATGAGCCGTTCTACCTCAAGCTCGGCAGCTGGCAGCTCTACTACGAGACGCGCAACATGCTGGTGGCCATGGCGCTGCACCGCCCGCACGACCGCCACGCCAGCCGGCGCATGGCGCGCCAAGTGCTCATTCACCTGATGACCTACCGCTACTACAGCACCGCGCTGGTACTGCGCGGCATCGAGGACTTCCTCGAAGGTCCAGACGTGTTCCGCGACAACCCGGCGGAACGACACGCCAGCCTCGCTCGGCTGCGGCTGGCGCACCCTACCGGCGGCGTGCCCCGCTCCACCGTGCTGCCCGCGCTCAGGGTGCAGCACCTGCCGCGCGGCCGCCCGGGCTACGCCTGGGCGCTGGCGTGCGCCCTGCTGCGCAACGCGCTGGTCCCGGAACGCGACGGTCCCGCCCACATCCTGGGCGTGCACGACTTCGCCTGGGTCACGCTCGCCGGCACCGACCGCGTAGCGCTCGAGACCTGGTGGGACACCGAACTGCCGGAGCTGCGCCGCTCGCGCGCGCAGTTCCGCCGGCTGGCGCCGCGCGCCGCGCGCCTGCTCTGGGCCCTGCACCGCCGGGGGCCGGAGGTGGCGACGCGCTGGCGCAAGGCAGCGCCGGAGTTCGCCTCGCCTGCGTTCTGGCGCAGCATGCTCGACGCGCCGCCGCCCGCGCCGGCGCTGTCGGTGCTCACCCTCGCCGAGTAGCCCGCACTACCGGTCCTCGTCCAGTAGCCGCCTCCCGCGTGTCACCGCCCGGCACGGGGCCCAGGCCTTTCAACGCCCCGGGTAGGCTCCCTATATCGCGGAGAGAGACGAACCCTGGTCTCTGCAGGGAGACGCCGCTTTGATCGATGCCATGCCAACGTGGCGAACCGGCGTCGCCGAACCGGCCGCGGCAAATCGCCTGCCGGCCGGCCCGCGTCCGCTGGTGCCCGCCGCGAACCTGCTGTCTCGCCTCGCCAAACCCGGTCCACACACCGGGTCGGAGTGTCGCGACCTGCCCTTCCTAATCCGCAGGGACGGCACTTGGCTCTACCGCGGCAGCGTCGTACAGCGGAAGGAATTGGTCTGCCTGTTCGCGAGCGTGCTCACCCGCGACTCCGAGGGCACCTACTGGCTGCAGACCCCGGTGGAGCGCGGTCGAATCATCGTGGAGGACGCGCCGTTCGTTGCCGTTGAACTCGACTGGCGCGGCATGGGGGGCGCCCAGGTTCTCTCATTCCGCACCAACGTCGACCAGTGTGTCACCGCCGGGCCACGCCACGCGCTACGCGTGCACCAGGACCCGCGCACCGAAGAGCCGACCCCCTATCTGCTGGTGCGTCCTGGCCAGGGTGCGGCGCCGATCGAGGCCCGCATTAACCGTGCCACCTACTACGAACTGGTTGCCCTCTCGGTGCCGGAGGTGGTGGGCGGCAAACGCCAGCTCGGTGTGTGGAGCTGCCAGCAGTTCTTCCCGCTTGGCGACGTGCCCTCGGACGAGGACTAGCCCGTGCCTGCGACGGACCGCCGCAGCTGAGCCGTGGGCCGCCCTGCCGCGGCGGGAGCTCCCGCCCGATCCGCATGCGCCCACGCCTCACCCGACACCCGTCCTGGTGCATCTGCCGATGAGCCTCGACGACGCCGAAATCAGGCGCCGCTTGGCCGCGACATCCCTGGCCACGCCCGCCGCCGCCGGTGACCTCCCCACCGGCAACCTCCTCGCGCCGGGGCCCGCCCCCGAACTCCCTCAGGCCCTGGTCCCTGCCTCCGTCCTCGTCGCGATTGTGCTTGCGCCGGAGCCCGGGATCCTGCTGACCCGGCGCCATGCCCAGCTGCGGCGCCACGCCGGGCAGGTGAGCTTCCCCGGGGGCCGCAACAACCCCTGCGACCGCGACGCCGAGGCCGCCGCCCTGCGTAAATCCTGGGAGGAGATCGGCCTGCCGCCGCACTCGGTCGAGCTGGTCGGGCGCCTCGACGACCAGCCCACCGGGACCGGCTTCCTGATCACCCCGGTGCTGGGTCTGGTCCACGCCCTGCCGACGCTGATTTCCTCGCCCGACGAGGCGGACGCAATCTTCCAGCTCCCGCTTTTGGTGCTGCTCGACCCCGCCGCCCCGCGCCGCCGCCGCCAGGAGCTGGCCGGCCGGATGCGCGAGGTCTGGGTCTGGCCGCACCCGGAACACGACGTGATGGGCGTCACCGCCGCGATCTTGGTCCAGCTCGCCCGCCGGCTGCACCCGCCGTGACCCTGGCCGCCGCCACGCCGGCGCGGAACTTCGCCGGCCTGTTCGCGACCCCGGGCCTGGGCCGTGTGCTCGACGCGCTGCCCGAGGCGCGGCTGGTCGGCGGCTGCGTGCGCGACGCCATCGCCGGGCGGCCCGTCGCCGACATCGACCTCGCCACCCCCGACCCGCCGGAGCACGCCGCCGTGGCGCTGCGGCGCGCCGGACTGAGGGTAATCCCCACCGGGATCGCGCACGGCACGCTGACGGTGCTGAGCGGGCCCGGCCGGTTCGAGGTCACCACACTGCGCCGCGACGTGGCGACCGACGGCCGCCATGCCACCGTCGCCTGGACCGACGACTGGCGCGAGGATGCGGCGCGGCGCGACTTCACCGTCAACGCCATGTCGCTCAGCCGCGAGGGCCGCGTGTTCGACCCGTTCGGCGGCCGGACCGACCTCGCCGCCGGTCGGGTACGCTTCGTGGGCGACGCCCAGGTCCGCATCGCCGAGGACGCCCTGCGCATCCTGCGCTTCTTCCGCTTCCAGGCGCGCTACGGCCGGGGCGAGCCGGACCCCGAGGCCGCCGCCGCGATCGCCTCCGCCGCCGACCGGATCTCGCGTCTCTCCGGCGAACGGATATGGAGCGAGCTTCAGCGCATCCTCACGCTCGCCGACCCCATCGACGCGACGACGCTGATGCAGCGCCTCGGCGTGCTCGACGCCGCACTTCCCGGGGCCTGTGCCGAGGCGCTCGCCCGGCTGGTGCGCGCCGGCGGCCCGGCCGACCCGCTGCTGCGCCTCGCCGCCTTGCTCGGCGTCCACTGGAACGCTGCGGCGGTCGGCGCACGGCTGCGGCTCTCCACCGCCGAGCGGGACCGCCTGGCCCTGCTGCTGACCCCGGGCGGCCCGGCACCGGGCGCCGACGCGGACGAACTGCGCCGCTGGCTGGACATGGTACCGGTCGAGGCGCTGGACGGGCGGGCCTGGCTCGCCGGCGGCGACGCGCCGGGCTGGCCCGATCTGCGGGTGCGCCTGGCCGCAACGCCGCGCCCGGCGTTCCCGCTCGAAGGGCGCGACGCGCTCGCCTGCGGGATGACGCCAGGACCGGAGGTCGGCCTGCGGCTGCACGAGGTCCGGACGTGGTGGCGCGACAGCGGTTGCGTAGCCGGACGTGACGCATGCCTCGCACGCCTGCGCGCGGTGATCGCCCAGGTATCGATGCGTCGATAGATATGACAAACTGCTGGTTCAATTCATCAAGGAATGC
The DNA here is from genome assembly GCA_964236535.1 of uncultured Acetobacteraceae bacterium. Classification (GTDB taxonomy): domain Bacteria; phylum Pseudomonadota; class Alphaproteobacteria; order Acetobacterales; family Acetobacteraceae; genus CAXSEF01. The sequence continues at coordinate 167 of CAXSEF010000031.1, read as the reverse complement.
AGGGTGAATTACAAATTATACGCTTGGCTTCATTGACTGATACCCCTGAGCTCAGCAGTTGCCCTGTTGAATGTAGGGGTAGGTGCACAGTGAGCGGAGGCACTTTGGCGTCATACCGCTGAGCGGAGTTGCTGTCTCATTCGTGTTTTCTGTGGCGTGACGTGGGT
>CAXSEF010000030.1:0-32285 GCA_964236535.1 uncultured Acetobacteraceae bacterium | reverse complement strand
CTCCCGCGCGAGCCGCAGCTAATCACGTCCGAGTCAACGCCGAGACTCGACGGTAGTATACGAAAACAACGTACTCCGATTTTGTTACGGGCGGCTCTATCAACTTGCTGTGTGCGTAGACGCATTATTCGGACCTGGGTGCTTGCATCCTTTGAACAGGATTCTCAAGACCTGGCCTTGAGCGGAGTCCAGAGGCAGAGCCCCTGGCCTTGCTTGCTTGCCAGGGCTGGTTTGGTGGCAGGTCGGTTCGGGCTAGGGTGGGGTCTGTCGAGCCGGGGGTGTCGCGATGAGCCAGGACCTGTTTGCCACGCTGCGTGCGCGGGTCGTGGATGCGTTGCGCGAGGCGGTGCCGGGGCTGGACGCGGCGTTGGCGGCGCGGGTGGAGGTGACCCCGACGCGCGAGGCGGCGCATGGCGATGTCGCGACCAACGCGGCGATGGTGGCGGGCAAGGCTGCGGGGCGGAGGCCGGCGGAGCTGGCGGGAGTGTTGGCGGGGCTGCTCGCGGGGGGTGCGGAGATCGCGGCGGCGGCGGTGGCGGGGCCGGGATTCGTGAACCTGCGGCTGCGGCCGGAGGCGCTGCGGGCGCAGGTCCCGGCGATCCTGCTGGCGGGGGAGGCGGCGGGGTCGTCCGAGATGGGGCGCAAGATGCAGGTCAACGTCGAATATGTTTCGACCAACCCGACGGGGCCGATGCATGTGGGGCATTGCCGGGGAGCGGTGATCGGCGACGCGCTGGCGGCGTTGCTGGAGAAGGCGGGGTATGACGTCACGCGCGAGTTCTACGTGAACGATGCGGGCGCGCAGGTGGTGGCGCTCGCATGGGCGGCGTACTGGCGGTACCTGGAGGCGCTGGGCAGCACGATGGGGCGGGAGGCTTTCGCGGCGGCGAGCCCGGCTGGGCTGCAGTATGGTGGCGACTACCTGGTGCCGGTGGGCAAGGCGTTGGCGGCGCGGTATGGAGACGGGTTGGCCGGGCCTGGGCTGGGGATGGCGGCCCCGGCGGTGTGGCTCGAGGTGGTGCGCGATTTCGCGGTGGGCGCGATGATGGAGACGATCCGCGCGGACCTGGCGGCGTTGGGCGTGCGGCAGGAGGTGTTCACCTCGGAGCGCGCGCTGGTGGAAGCGGGGGCGGCGGAGCGGGCGCTGGACGTGCTCGAGGCGCGGGGGCTGATCTACCGGGGTGTGCTGGCGGCGCCGAAAGGCAAGCTGCCGGAGGACTGGGAGGCGCGGGAGCAGACGCTGTTCCGCTCGACCACATACGGCGACGACGTGGACCGGCCGCTGCGCAAGTCGGACGGCAGCAACACCTACTTCGCCAACGACGTCGGGTATCACGCGGACAAGCTGCGGCGCGGCGCGGCGGTGGTGATCGACGTGCTGGGCGCGGACCACGGCGGGTACGTGTCGCGGATGCGGGCGGCGGTGCGGGCGCTCGATCCGGACGTAATGTTCGAGGTGGTGCTGTGCCAGATCGTGCGGATCATCCGCGGCGGCGAGGCGGTGCGGATGAGCAAGCGCGCGGGCACGTTCGAGACGGTACGCGACCTGCTTGACGAGGTGGGGCGGGATGCGGTGCGGTTCACGATGCTGGGCCGCAAGCCGGATGCGCAGATGGAGTTCGACCTCGATCTCGCGGTGGCGCAGACGCGGGAGAACCCGGTGTTCTACGTGCAGTATGCGCACGCGCGGTGCCGATCGGTGCTGCGCGCGGCGACGGCGCAGCTGGGGGAGGCGGCGCTGCTGGCGGAGGCTCTGGCGAGGGCGGAGCTTGGGTCGCTGGAGGCGGAGGCGGAGCTGGGGCTGCTGCGGCGGCTGGCCGGGTGGACGCGCCTGGTGGAGGGGGCGGCGTTGGCGCGCGAGCCGCACCGCGTGGCGTTCTATCTCTACGAGCTGGCGGGAGATTTCCACATGCTGTGGAACCGTGGACGGGACGACGCGACGCTGCGCTTCCTGCAGGAGGGGCGGCCGGAGGAGACGCTGGCGCGTCTGGCGCTGGTGTCCGCGACCGCGGTGGTGCTGTGCTCCGGGCTCAAGGTGTTGGGTGTGACGCCGGCCGAGGAGATGCGCTGAGTTGGAAGATCACGATCCGGGCCGGGACTCTCGCGAAATCGGCGGGGAGCTGCCTGGGGAGCAGGCCGCGCAGGAGTTGCGTGGGGACGAGCTGCCTGGGACGCAGTGGGGGGTGCCCGGGCGGGAGCCGGCCGGGTGGCGGACGCGGCCGGGCGGGGTGGACCCGGCGCTGGTGCGGATGCTCAAGGGGGCGGGGGCAATCGCTTTGTTGGGCGTGGTGCTGGTAGGTGGCTGGTCGATGCTGGGGCGGCGGCACCAGGACGTGCCGCTGATCGAGGCGCCGGCGGGGCCGCTGCGGGTCAGGCCAGACAACCCGGGCGGCATGCAGCTGGCGAACGGCGTGGAGACAGCTGCGGAAGGAGCGGAGCAGCTGGCGCCGCCACCCGAGGTGCCGCAGCCGCAAGCTCTGCGAGCGCAGATCGAGGCAGCGGGGGGCGCGGGTGGCCCGGCGGTCGGGGCCGCGCCCGGTGCGGGACCGGGTGGCGTGCCGGCGGGTGCTGCGGCCGACGGAGCGCACGGGCAGGATCAGGACGTGTCCGGCGGTGCGATGCCGCTGACGGATGGGCCGGGAACGGGTGAGGCAGGGCAGGAGCCGGCGCCGGCAGCACGGGCTGAAGCTGGGGCCGGGAGGACGCCGCGGGTTGCTGTGCGCCCGGAAGGCGTCGGAGCCGCAGCGAGTGCGGCGGCGCGGGCGGGCGGTGCTGCGGTGCAGCTGGCGGCGATGGAGTCAGAGCAGGCGGCCCGGGTGGAGTGGCAGCGGCTGCAGCGCGCGATGCCTGATCTGCTGGGGGGTCGGAGCGCAGAGGTGCGCCGTGCCGACGTCGACGGCCGGGCGGTGTGGCGGGTTCGCACCGGCGGGTTCGCCGACATGGCGCAAGCGGCGGAGTTTTGCGTGCGCGTCCGGGCCAAAGGTGCGGGATGCTCGATCGCGGCGTTCTGATGCGGGTGGCGGCTGGGCGACGGAGGGCCAGAGGTTCTTCCTCTGGACGCCGCTCGAGGCCAAGCCACGAGAATCCCCGTGCTTAGGAGAAAGATCCGCAAAGGCCTCCTGCCTCTGGCGGGTCCGGGCAGAGCCCAGCCTCGCTTTCTGACAGCCGAGCCGCTGGCGTGATCGGCGCGATCGTCGGCATCGCTGGCCAGGAACTGGCAGGGGCAGAGGCGGCGCTGCTGCGCACCCACCCCCCGTCCGGGGTGATGCTGTTCGGGCGCAACGTGGCGGGGCCGGCGCAGCTGCATGCGCTCGTGGCCGCGCTGCGGGAAGTGCTGCCGGCGGCCGCAGTGCTGGCGGTGGATCAGGAGGGCGGGCGGGTCGCGCGGCTGCGGCCGCCACACTGGCGGGCGCAGCCGGCGGCTGGGCTGGTGGGTGCGCTCCCGCCGGGTGTTGCGGAGCGGGCGGCGTGGCTCACCGGGGCGCTGATCGGCGCGGAGTGCGCCGACGCGGGTTTCGACGTGGTGTGCGCGCCGGTGCTGGACCTGCTTGTGGCGGGGGCGAACGCGGTGATCGGCGACCGGGCGTTCTCGGCCGAACCGGAGCGGGTGGCGGTGCTGGGGATGGCGATGGCGGACGGGCTGCTGGCGGCCGGCGTGCAGCCGGTTGGCAAGCATGCGCCGGGGCATGGGCGGGCGCGGGCGGACAGCCATCTGGCGCTGCCGGATCTGGCAGCCGTGGACGAGGACGACCTGGTCCCGTTCGCGCGCAATGCGGGGCTGCCTTGGATGATGACGGCGCATGTGCGTTATGGCGGCGGGTTGCCCGCGACGCTGTCGGCGGAGATCGTGGGAGGCGTGCTGCGCGGTCGGCTTGGGTTGCGGGGCGTGCTGGTGTCGGACGACCTCGCGATGGGGGCGGTGGCGGGGTTCGGCGGGCCGGGCGAGCTGGCGGCGGCAGCGCTGGCGGCGGGGTGCGACGTGGCGCTGCACTGCAGCGGGGTACTGGGCGACACGGCGTCGGTGCTGCGGGCGTGCCCGGTGCTGGGCGAGGCGGCGCGGGGGCGGATGCACGCGGCGCGGGCGATGGCGGCGGCGGCGCGGCGGCCGCTCGACGTGATGGCGCTGGCCGGCGAACGGGAGGCGCTGCTGGGATGAGCGGGTTCGTGGTGCAGCTTCTGCTGGCGGCGGTGCCGGCGGTGGTGGCGATCGTGCTGCACGAGCTGGCGCATGGCTGGGCGGCGCTGGCGCTTGGGGATGACACGGCACGGGTGGCGGGGCGCCTGTCGCTCAAGCCCTGGCGGCACGTCGACCGCGTGGGCACGCTGCTGCTGCCAGGGATGCTGCTGGCGGGCCAGCTGGCGACGATCGGCCGGGTCGAGTTCATGTTCGGCTGGGCGCGACCGGTGCCGGTAGCGGCGTGGCGACTGCGGCTCGGGCGATATGCCGACGCGCGACGGCTGATGATGCTGGTGGCGGCGGCGGGGCCGGCAATGAACTTCGGCCTCGCCTGGCTGACGGCGGTATCGTTTCACGTGGTGCCCGACATGGCGCCCTGGGCGGCTGACCTGGTGGGTACGCTGGCACGCAACTTCATCCTGTACAACCTGGTACTCGGGCTGTTCAACCTGCTGCCGGTGCCGCCGCTCGACGGCGGGCGGATCGTGGTGGGGCTGCTGCCGGAGGCAGGGGCGCGGGTGTGGGCGCGGCTGGAGCGGGCAGGGATCGTCGTGGTGCTCATCGTGATGTTCCTGCTGCCCGCCGTGCTGCGGCAGTCGGGAATCGCGTTCGACCCGGTCCGCGGGCTGCTGGGCGTGGTGCTGGAGCCGGCGTTCTCGCTGGTGATGCGGCTGGCAGGCTACCCAGGGCAGGAGTAGGCGGACGCGGAAGACGGCAGGCAAGGCTGGGGTATGCCCAGACGTCCACCAAAGACCGGGGCCTTGGGAACCATCTACTGAACACGCGGATTTTCGAGGTCTGCCTTGAGCGGGGTCCGGAGGCGAAGCTTCTGGTCTTCCCTCTGCGCTGCGCAGCCTTGACCACACCTTGTCCGCGACCCCATCTGTGCCGGGCTGCGCCGGGCTCGGGCGCGCCGGGAGAGACCACGCCGCCATGTTCGACTTCGCCTGGTCCGAGATCGCGCTGATCGGCATTGTCGCCCTGGTCGCGATCGGGCCCAAGGACATGCCGGTCGCGATCAAGACCATGGCAGATCTGGTGAAGAAGGGCCGGCGCATGGCGGGCGAATTCCAGACCCATGTCGACGAGATGGTCCGCGAGGCCAACCTTCACGAGGTGCGTGACCAGTTCAACGACCTGCGCGGGATGAACCTGCGCGACAAGATCACCCGCAGCGTCGACCGCGACGGAAGCCTGCGCCGGGCGCTGACCGAAGACCCGCTGAAGCCGGGTGCGGCACCCGTCGCGGCGGCGCTGGTGGTGGTGGCGGAGGTCGGGGCCACGGGGGAGGTCGGGGCGACGCAGGACGGGGTGGGGGAGAACAGCATCGGCACGCCACGGCCTGTTCCGGCGTCGCTGCAGGCGGTGCCGCCGCCGTCGTTCCTGCCGCCCGCGACCGTGCCGCCGAAGCCTGTTCCCATCGCGGCAGCGGCGCCCAGCTTCATCCCGCCGGGGGCGGTGATGCCGCCGGGCGTCTCGTATCTCCCGCTGCCGGTGGACAAGGCAGGTGCGGATCTGGACGCGCCCGCGGCATGAGGCGGTTCCGCTCGCGGATTGTCTAGTGCGAGCGCGGCCCGGGCGTAAGACTCCGGGCGGCCTGCTCCGGCGCCAGGGCATGCAGCCTGGCGCGCCCTCCCCTTCGCAGCGCAGGACGCATCTTGGCCGACCCCGCCCAGACCGACACCATCAACGACCGGCCGATGCCGCTGCTGGAGCATCTGGTGGAGCTGCGCAAGCGGCTGCTGTGGTCGATGGTCGCCTTCCTGCTGTGCTTCGCGGTCTGCTACCACTTCTCCGGGCAGATCTACCTGTTCCTGGCCCAGCCGCTGGCCGAGATCATGCGGCAGAAGAACGAGCAGCCGCACCTCATCTACACGGCGCTGTACGAGGCGTTCTTCACCTACATCACGGTGGGGTTCTTCGCTGCCGCGTTCCTGTCCTTCCCCGTGATCGCGGCGCAGCTCTGGATGTTCATCGCGCCGGGTCTGTATCGCAGCGAGAAGCGGGCGTTCGCACCGTTCCTGGTGGCCACGCCCGTGCTGTTCGTGCTCGGAGCGTCGCTTGCGTATTATTTCGTGTTCCCGGTCGCGTGGAGGTTCTTCCTGTCGTTCGAGACCACGGGCGGCGCGGACGGCCTGCAGATCCAGCTGCAGGCGAAAGTCAGCGAGTACCTGTCGCTGGTGATGAAGCTGATCTTCGCGTTCGGTGTGGCCTTCCAGCTTCCGGTGGCGCTGACGCTGTGCGCCAAGGTGGGCATCGTCAGCTCGGCGGGACTGAAGAAGTATCGCCGCTACGCCTATGTCGGCTGCTTCGTGGCGGCGGCGATCCTGACGCCACCCGACATCATCACCCAGACCGGGCTCGCGGTGCCGCTGATCCTGCTCTACGAGGTGTCGATCTTTACGGCGCGGCTGGTGGAGAAGAAACCGGTGGTGGCCAGCTGATGCACGACATACGGGCGATCCGTGCCGATCCGGACGGGTTCGACGCAGCGATGGCCCGCCGAGGTCTGCCGCCGCAGAGCGAGGCGCTCCTGCGGCTCGACGCCGGACGGCGCGCGTCAATCGCCTCGGCGGAAGCGCGTCAGGCGCGGCGCAAGGCGCTGTCGCGCGAGATCGGCGCGGCGCGGGCGCGCGGGCTCGATAGCGCAGCGCTGGAGGCGGAGGCGGTCGGGCTGCGCGACGAGCCGGCCGAGGAAGCGGCACAGCAGGACGCGGAGCTTGCGGCTCTGCTGTCGGGGCTGCCCAACGTGCTCGACGACGCGGTGCCGGACGGGGCGGACGAATCCGCGAACGTCGTGCTGTGCCAGTCCGGTGAACCCGTGCCGCTCGGCTTCCCGGCGCGGCAGCATTTCGAGTTGGGCGAGGCGCTCGGGATGATGGATTTCGAGCGGGCGGCGAAGATCGCCGGTGCGCGTTTCGTGGTGCTGCGCGGCGCTCTTGCGCGGCTGGAACGGGCGCTCGGCCAGTTCATGCTCGACCTGCACACCCAGGTGCACGGGCACGAGGAGGTTTCGGTGCCGTTGCTGGTCAACAGTGCGGCGATGTTCGGCACCAACCAGCTGCCCAAGTTCGCCGAGGAGGCGTTCCGCACCACCGACGACCGCTGGCTGATCCCGACTGCGGAGGTATCGCTCACCAACCTCTCGGCGGGCGAGGTGATCGCGGAGCCGCAGCTGCCGCAGCGGCTGGTTGCGCTGTCGGAGTGCTTCCGTTCCGAGGCGGGCTCGGCGGGGCGCGATACCCGCGGCATGCTGCGCCAGCACCAGTTCCGCAAGTGCGAACTGGTCACCATCGCCCACCCGGGGCAGAGCGATGCCGAGCACGAGCGGATGACCGCGTGTGCCGAGGCGGTTCTCGAGGCACTCGGGCTGACCTGGCGGCGGGTGCTGCTGTGCTCGGGCGATACCGGGTTCGGGGCGGCGCGGACGCACGATCTCGAGGTGTGGCTGCCCGGGCAGGCGGCATGGCGAGAGATCAGCTCGTGCTCGAACACGCGGGCGTTCCAGGCGCGACGAATGGGAGCGCGGTTCCGGGCGGCGGACGGCAAGCTGGGCTTCGTGCACACGTTGAACGGGTCGGGGGTGGCGGTCGGGCGGGCGCTGATCGCGGTCATGGAGACACACCAGCGGGTGGACGGGTCGATCGGGGTACCCGAACGTCTGCGGCCCTATCTTGGGGGCATGGACCTGGTGTCGCGCTAGGAGAAAGGCCGGGCCTTCCCGTGGTCCGGCCCCGCTGACGGCGCCGTCCCTCGGCTCATACTCGAGGGCTCGGTGTTGCGAGCGTGCCCCCGAGGAGTGGGCTCTGAAGGTGCCCCGCCACTGGCAGGTGCGGGCCGAGCCGGGTCCGACCTGCCACCCGTGTCGCCGACGAGGGCGGGCGGTACAAAGACCTGGCTACTTCTTGGAGCCGTCCGCGTTGAACTGGGCGAGGTAAGCAATCACGTTGTTCGACTTCTCCGGATTGTTGGGAAAGCCGGGGTAGATCATCTTGGTGCCGGGGACGAGCTTCTGCGGACCGGCAAGATACTTCTGCAGAGTGGCCACATCCCAGGTCAGGCCGGAATTCTTGTTGGCCTCGGAGTAGCTGTATCCCGGGTAGGTGCCTGCCTTGCGGCCGACGACGCCGCTGAGTACCGGGCCGACGGCGTTGTGCGCGTTCGGCCCGATCTGGTGACAGGCCTTGCAGACCGCGAAGGTCTTCTCGCCGGCGGCCGCGTCGCCGACCGAGGCTCCGACGGCCGCAGCAGGCGTGGCCTCAGCGCCAGCGGTCGGGGATGTCGCATCAGGCGTCGCGGCGGCGCTCTGCTCATCGGCATGGGCGGAGGTGAAGGCGGGGGTGGTCGCGAAGCACAGGGTCACGGCCAGCGCCGCCCCGATCGTTGCTGAACGTCTCAACAGAACCTCCCTTGGCCTTGCGGCCCACGTTTCTTGGTCATCCATGCATCGTCGATGCAGGTCGCGACTGTTTCCGGCCCGATCCGCCTTGTCAACGCAACCGGTCCGGGGTGGTGGCGGCGCACTCAGCTCTTTTTGTCGCCGGTCCGGGGCTCGCTGTCCGGCCAGGCGCAGCGCCAGTTCTTGATCGAGACGTCCGGGTGGTCGCCAATCCAGCGCGCGAGGTAGGGTTGCGCCTCGACCATGCACTGCGCGAGCGAGCCGTGCGACTCGAAGAACATGTGCTGCTCCTGACAGGCATTGCCGGCCGTGAGCGAGCACACGACGACGATCAGGTCGACCATGTCCATCTGTGTTCCCCCTGTTCAGGTATGGCGGTGGTTGCGGGGAGGCCAAGCGGACGCGGTGCCGGAGAGGCTCAGGTGTCGGGCATCAGCAGCTCGCCAAGGCCGAGGCTCGCCTGGTCGCCGAGCCAGCGACTGACGGCGCGCGAGGCGACGGCGGCGGCGGACTCGCTGAGCGGGAGCAGGGCGGCGCCGAGCAAGGCCGCGAACACGCCCGGGGTGCGGCCGGTGGGCATGAAGCCGGCGGGTGCCGCAGCCGCATGGCCGAGCACGACGCTGCCGCGGCGCAGCAGGGTGCCGAGGCCCGGACCGCCGATGCCGCACACGACGAGGGTGCCGGCAATCATCCTGCTGGCGGCATCGGGGCCGACGCCGCCCTCGATGACCACGGTGCCGCGGCGCAGGCGCCCTGCGGCCTCTGCGCCCGCGCTGCCGCGTACGACCACGGTGCCGCCATCCATGCCGTTGCGCTCGCCGGGCGCGGCGCCGCAGAGCTGGTCGCCGGCGTCGCCCGTGATCTCGACGCTGCCGCCGCGCAGCCCGGACGCGGCGAGCCGCCCGGTCGAGCCGCGCAGCACCAGCCGCCCGCCGGTCATGAGCCGGCCCGCGTGGTCGCCGGCGTCGCCTTCGAGCAGCAACGAACCGGAGTCGAGGCCGGAGCCCACATGGTCGAGCAGGAACGAGCCGCCCTCGATCACCACGCAGTCGGGTTCACCCTGGGCGAGCACGAAGATGTCGCCGATGCTGGGCGCGTCCCGGCCGCCGGCGAGCGGGAGCCGGCCGATGGCGGCCTCGTCCAGGCCGGCCAGGCGGGTCGGGGTGAGGGCCCTCAGGTCGAGGCGGCGGGTCGGCGCTTCGCGCAGGCGGAACCGCGTGGTGCTCACGACAGCAGCTCGCGGAGGCGGAAATGGTGGCGGCCGAGCTTGCCGCCGTAGTTGCCGGCCCCGATCCGGGTGCACCCCTGCTCCGGGCCGAGAGCGATCGCGGCACGCAGCCCGGCGCGCATCGCATCGGCGACCGAGATCGGGGTGAGGCCGTCGATGACGATCTCCAGCACCGAGCCGGTGTCGGGGTCGAGCTCGGAGTCGACGCTGCCGCGCAGCGTCGGGCAGTAGTGGTGATTGGTTGACGCCATCATGGTCTTGTACTTCGAGCCGACCTTGGAGCCGGAACGGACTATGCCGCCAGGGAACGGCGCGATGACGTCCGGCATGGCGGCAACGGCCTCGGCGGCGGCCTCGGCGGCGCGCAGGGTGTGTTCGGAGTCGCGTCCCATCAGGATCAGGTTGCCGCCGCCGACCGCCCCCTTGGTGAGGCCGGTAGTGCCCTCGCAGACGAACTCGCCGTCCATCACCGGGATGCGCCAGTAGCGCCGGCCGCCAAGCCGCTTGCTGATCTGCCAGCCGTCGCCGAAATAGCGCAGGGTGTCGCCGAGCTTGAGCGGCTCACCGTCGAGCCCGGCGTAGCACGCGGCACCCGCGCAGGTCAGCACGCACTGGCCGACGCGGTTGATGAGCTGCTTCTGCAGCTCGCTCGATGAGCCGGCGAACATCAGCACCCGCGCGCCGGGGCGGCCGTCCGGGGTCTCGTCCGGCGCCAGCATGCGGTCGATGCCGGCCTCGACCCCGCAGGCGATGATCGAGGTCGCGAAGCCGGTGGCGCTGGTCGCGGCCTGGCGGGCCCAGCGCTCGGTGTCGGCGGTGATGACCAGCGCGGTCGCGCGCATGTCGAAGGCCTCGGCGAAGGTGTCGTCGACCTGGACCTCGGTCATCGGGCGGGAGCCGGGAAAGCAAGGAAGGCCAGAGGCTCTGCTTCTGGACTCCGCCAAAGGCGAGCCTTTGGAATCCACTTGCTTAGGGAAAGGGATCCAAGGGCCGCCGGCCCTTGGCGGGTCTGGGCAGAGCCCAGCCTTGCTGACCTGGGTACCGCGCTCACGCCGAGCACGCCACGGTCTCGAACGGCATGATGCCCTCCGGCACGTCGAACGCGGTATGCCGCACGCCGTAGATATCGTCGTAGAAGCGGGCAAGGCGGCGCTCGATGGCGGCGTCGTAGCCGGGGCGGACCGCGAGCGCGCCGCTGGTGCCGCCGCGCACGACGCCGTCGCGGCAGACCAGGTGGCCGTCCTTGAACACCAGGGCGGCGTCGCGGAACATCGCGGCGCGATTCGAGCCGTTGCGGTAGGCGGCGATGTCGGCGCGGGCGCCCGGGGCGAGATGGCCGCGGTCGCGGGTGCCGAGCAGGCGGGCGGGGCCGGAGCGCGTGCAGGCCGCGATGTCGGACAGAGAGTACTCGCGGGTGATCGAGCGCAGGGTGGTCAGCTCCAGCGCCTCCTGGGAGACGGTCTGCATCCACTCGTCGCGGAGGTCACGCGACATCAGCAGGGCGATGAGGTCCGGGTAGGCGGTGAACGGGGCGCCGTTCGGGTGGTCGGTGGTGAAGATCAGCCGCGCCGGGTCTGCGGTGAGCAGGAACAGCTCCAGGCCGGCGGCCCACTGTATGGTGTTGGCGAAGCTGGTGCGGCGGAAGCGGTAGGGGACGATGCCGCCGCCGTTGCCGTCGCCGTCGATGATGACCGACTTGGCCGGGGACGCCTGGCCGCGGGCGCCGAACTGGCGCAGCACGTCGGACGAGACGGTGACGGTCTGGCCGAACATCACCTGGCCGACGTCGGCGGTGATGTGGGCGGGCGCCGCGTTCAGCGCCTCGGCGAGGCGGGGGGCGGCGGAGGAGAAGCCGTTCTTGCCGTCGGTGCCGTAGGAATAGAACTGCACGTGGGCGAGGTGGAGCGGCAGGTCGCCGCCGGCCTCGATGGTCGCGACGACGGTACCGACCGCGCCGGGCATGCCGAGGTTCGAGCAGTGCAGGTGGACGGGGTGCGGCACGCCGAGCGAGGACTGCGCGCGCTGCATCGCCTGGATGATGCGGCGCGACGTGACGTCCGTGCCGGGCACCGCGTCGTCGATGCCGAAGACGCGGACGTTGTCCTTGAAGGCGGCGGCGGCACCCGGGTTGATGACCTTGATGCCGAGGGCACGGGTGGCGGACAGGGTGCGGGCCACGTAGTCGGCGACGCAGGCATCGCCCTCCGGCAGCAGGCGGAGCAGGAAGTCCTCGTTGCCGAGCACGGTGAGGATGGCGCGGTCGATGACGGGGATCTGCGCAAGCTCGAGCTGGGCCTGCAGCGCGGAGTGGGGGGAGACGGCGGGCTCGACCACCAGGGTGTAGCCCATGGCGGTGTATTTCCGGCCGATCGCCTCGGACACGGGGATCGAGTCGGCGATCTCGGGGCGCAGCTCAGGCAGCAGCAGGCGCGACGTGTTCACGTTGGCGCCGGCGATGTGGCTGTGCATGTCCAGGCCGCCGGCCATGACGACGCAGCCGGAGGCATCGTAGGTCTCGCCGGCCGCACGCGCCGGGTCGGCGTCGACGACGCGGCCATCCTCGAACCAGACGTCGCCGGTGGCGTCGAGCGTGCGGGTGGGATCGACGACCCGGCCGCCGCGCAGGCACGTCAGCATGAGCGGTCCCCCACCAGGCTCGCGATGCTGGCCAGCACGTCGGCGGCGGCCGGTGGCGCGTCGGGGCCACCGGTGGGCAAGGTCGCGGGATTGTAGGCCAGGGCACCGAGGTCGGGGTCGAACAGCACGCCGGCGTGCTCGACGCCGGCGCGGCCGACGGTGATCGCGACCTCGGGCTCGACGTCGAATCGGGCATCCGGGGCGACCAGGGCGACGAGCGGCAGGCCGGCCGCCCAGTGCGGGGCGGCGAAGGACCCGGTGCACAGCCACAGCACGGCGTCGGCCTCGCCGGATGCCGCCATGCGCTCGGCGTCGAAGCGCCAGGGGTCGTGCTCCGCGGCGCCGCCCGCGAAGCCCACCGGCAGCGGGTAGCCGGTCAGCCAGGCGCAGGCCTGGGCGGCGCCGGCGGCGTTGCCGGAGCCTGGGATGGGCAGGCCCGCGAACCGGATGGTGGCGTTCAGCTCGTCGATCAGGCCGCAGGCGGTCTCGATGGCCAGGCCGTCGATGCGGCTCGCGGACCACACCAGCACGCCGTATGACGCCGAGGCGAGGAGCTGGGCGCAGCCGCGCGCGTCGTCGGCCCCGGAGGGAAGCGCGCGGCCGCCGAGCGCGGCGCGGACCTGGCCAAGGAAGGCCGCGGGGTCGGCGCCGGCGCCGAACGACTGGACGCCCGGGGCAGCCGTGGCCGGGCAAAGGTGGAGCACGCGGCGCGGGCGGTCGGGAAACAGCGGTGGCGCGTGGTCGAGCAGCAGGCGGGCGTGCAGGCCGGGCCAGTCCTCGTCGAGCCCGTCGCCGACCAGGGCCACGAGGTCGGCGCGGGCGCGGGCCTGCAACGGTGTCGTGGTGATCCAGCCGACGGTGCGCATCACGTCGAGGTCGCGCAGGGTGGCGCGCGCGGCGCGGTGGTCGACCGTGGCGTCGATGCGGCGGGCGAGGCGGAGTGCGGCCTCGATCGCGGCGATGTCGGCGTCGAGCCCGGCGATGGCGGTGCGGCGGCTGCGGTCGAGCAGGGCGGCGGCCGTGGCAACGGCCTCGTCGAGGCGAGCGGGCCGGCCGCGAATGCGGGCGGCGTCAGGCATCCGGCGCGGCGGGCTTGGGCGCGTCGTGTTCGGGGTTGTCGTAGCGGATGTAGGCAAAGCGCTGGTCGCCTACTGGGGTGCCTTCCAGGCCGCCGGCTTCGGCGCCAGGCTGCCACTGGATGACGCTCTCGATTTTGGCGGCGAGGGCGAAGTCCTTGTCGGTGATGCCCTTGGCCGAGTGGGTGGCGAGGCGGACCTCGACCCAGGCGTAGGACATCGTCATGTCGGGGTGGTGCCAGGCGGCCTCGGCAAGGTGGCCGATGGTGTTGACGACCATCAACGTGCCCTTCCAGCCCGAGGTGCGGTAGGTGCGTTTGATCCAGCGGCCGTCGAGCGTCCAGTGCGGCAGGTCGCGGGCCAGGCGAGCGGCGATCTCGGCCTCGGTGTACGTCTTGTCGGCCATGTTCCCCCAGGAGCCGCGGTCTGCGCCGCTTCCGCCGTCGTGGCCTGGACGGCAACATCGATGCCGCGCTCGGCGTGCCGCCCAGCTGTGCGGGTGGTGCTGCCTCTGGTTGCACCACGGCCGCAGCATGGTGCAGCATTCGCCATGGCCTCGGCAACCCGTCACCTGTCTGCGGCGCAAGGACGACCCTGCCGATGAGCGCGGCGTGCGGACGTGCCTCACATCAGGCTCCAGGGCTGGGGATGCCGCGGCTGGGGAGGCCACGGCCAGGGGATCCCGGGCTTGCGGTTGCCCGGCCGGTTGACGGCCGGGCGGAGGACAACGGGTCCGGGAGCGCCGGGTGGGGCGGCGATGGCTGGGGTGCCGCGTCGGTGGCGCTCTGCTGCACCGCGCGGCTGCATCTGGGGTTCCTCGACCTCAATGGCGGGCTGGGGCGGCGGTTCGGCAGCATCGGGCTGTCGCTCGATCGGCCACGCACCTCCCTGGTGCTTTCGCGGGCGGTGACGGACAGCGTGCGGGGGCCGGAGGCGGAGCGCGCGGAGGGGCATCTCGCGGCAATGCGGCGCCATCTGGGGCTCTCCGGCGGCCATTCGCTGCTGATCGAGGAGGCGATCCCGGCGCATTCCGGGCTGGGGTCGGGGACGCAACTGGCGCTGCTCGTGGCGGGCGCGGTTCGGCGGCTGCACGGGCTGGGCTGCGACCTGCGCGGCGACGCGGCGCTGCTCGGGCGGGGGCACCGCTCCGGTGTGGGGATCGGGCTGTTCCGCGACGGCGGTGTGGTAGTCGATGGCGGGCCGGGGGCGGTGGGCCAGGCAGAGCGGCCGGGTGACGCGGTGCCGCAGCCAGCGCCGCTGCTGTGCCGGCTGGAGCTGCCGCCGGCATGGCGGGTGCTGCTGGTGCTGGACCGGGCGGCGGCGGGGCTTTCCGGCGCGGGGGAGCGGGCGGCGTTCGCCCGACTGGGGCCGATGACGGCGGCGGACAGCGGCGAGATCTGCCGGCACGTGCTGATGCAGGTGCTGCCGGCCGTGGCCGAGGGCGACCTGTCCGCCTTCGGCGCGGGGCTGAGCCGCATCCAGGCGCTGCTGGGCGAGTACTTCGCACCGGTCCAGGGCGGGCGTTTCACGAGCGCGCGCGTTGCCGCGGCACTGGCGGTGCTGGCGGATGCGGGAGCGGTGGGGATCGGCCAGAGCTCGTGGGGACCGACCGGGTTCGCCTTCGCAGGCAATGCGGCGGAGGCGGAGCGGCTGGCCGGGCTCGACCTGCCGCAGGGGGTGGACTTGCTGATCTGCCGCGGGCTCAATCACGGCGCTTCGGTTCGGGAACCGGCTTCCGCCTGACCGCACCAGGAATGCCGGCCGAGCACACAGGGAGAGAAAACGCCAAATGGCGGACAAGCACATCCTGCACATGCTGAGCCCGCTCAAGCAGGTCAGCCCGTTCGACGTGAACATGGCGGTCGATGCCGGCTACGACGCGGTCGTGCCGTATGCGAACATCACGGCCGACGACGTGCTCGGCCTGGTGCAGGACGCGATCTTCTCGCGCCCGCCCAGGCTTGCGGTGCGCACCGGCATCTTCATCGGCGGGCGCGACGCCATCGCCTCGCTTGACATGCTGGAGGCGGCGAAGCAGGCGATGGTGCCGCCGTTCATCGTCTCGGTGTTCGCCGACCCGGCCGGCTCGTTCACCACCGCCGCGGCGCTGGTGGCGCACGTGGAGCGTCAGCTGAAGAAGATGGGCCGCGGGCTCGAAGGCCAGCGGGTGGTGGTCTATGGCGCGACCGGCGTGGTGGGGTTCGCGTCGGGGGTGATCGCGGCGCTGGAGGGAGCGAAGGTGGTGCTCGCCGGCCACGATGGCACCCTGCGGGTGGGTGTGGCGTGCGAGGAGATCCAGACGCGCTTCGGGGTGAGCCTGCAGCCGGGCGACGGCAGCAGCGAGGACGCCAAGGCGGCGCTGCTGCGCGAGGCGGACGTGGCGTTCTGCTGTGCGCGGGCGGGGGTGCAGGTGCTGTCGCGCCAGCAGATCCTGGACTCGCCGGACCTGCTGGTGGCGGCCGACGTGAACGCGGTGCCGCCGATGGGGATCGAGGGGCTCGACGTGCAGGCGGACGGGGTGTCGATCGGCGGGCATGCGGTCGGGATCGGCGCGTTGGCGATCGGGCACACCAAGTACCGCACCGAGTTCGGGCTGTTCCGGCGGATGATCGAGACCGACAAGGCCGTGGCGTTCGACTTTCGCGACGCGTTCAAGCTCGCGCGCGACTTCGTTGCTGCCTGACGCGCTGTTCTCCGGATGCCGACCCCGGGCGGGAGACGTGGGGCGGATGCGAAACGAGCAAGGCCAGAGGCTCTGCCTCTGCACTCCGCTCAAGGCTGAGCCTTGAGAATCCTCATGTCTAGGCATGCGGGATCGAGGGGCCTCCGGTCCCTGGCCGGTCTTGATGGCGGCCCGCCTTGCCTGCCTGACAATGGTGGACCGCTGCTGCTGCTGGCCGGACGTTCGGTGCGGGCGCTGGCGGCGGCGTGCCGGGACTCCGGGGTCGTGCCGCTCGGCGTCGACCTGTTCGGCGACGAGGATAGCGTGGAGCTTTGCGCGGACAGCCGGCGGGTCGCCGGGCTGGGCGCGCGGGCGGTCGGGGCGGCGTTCGAGGCGATGCTGGCGGGGCGGCCGGCGCCGATCGGGCTGGTGCTGGGCAGCGGCTTCGAGGACCGGCCCGGGGTGATCGCGACGCTTGCGGCGCGGTTCGCGCTGCTGGGCAACGGGGCCGCGGTGACACGGCGGGCGAAGGACCCGTTCGGGTTCGCGGCGCTGTGCGCGGGGTGCGGCGCGGCGCATCCGGAAGTGGCGCGGGTGGCTGCCGCGGCGGGGTTCGGGGCGGGAGAGGCGGCGGGGTGGCTGGTCAAGCGGCGCGGCGGGTCCGGCGGCTTGCATGTGCGGGCGTTGCCGGGCGCCGCGCCGGACCCCCGACGGGACTACCTGCAGCGCCGGGTGGCGGGGCGGCCGGTCTCGGCGCTGTTCGCGGCAGACGGCACCGACGCGGTCGTGATCGGCTTCACCGAGCAGTGGGCGGACCCGGGGCCTGCTGCCGCGTTCCGCTACGGGGGCGCGGTGCGGCCCGCACGGCCGGGTTTCGAGACCGAGATGACCGAGGTCGTCGTTCGGCTTACACGAGCGCTGGGCCTGCTCGGGCTGAACAGCGCCGATTTCCTCGTAGGGAGGGACTGCAACTTGATCGAGATCAACCCGCGGCCGGGCGCCACCCTGGACGTATTCGCGCCGGCGCTGCCGATGCGGCTGCACATCGACGCTTGCCGTGGCGCGCTGCCCGGCGCGCTCCCGGTGCTTGCCGGGGCGGAGGCGGCGTGCCTCGCCTATGCGGCGCGTGACGGCCGGGTGCGATCGGACGTCGCCTGGCCGGGCTGGGCTGCGGACCGCCAGCGTCCAGGACCGGTGCGCGAGGGTGCGCCGTTGTGCACCGTGCATGCGCAAGGCGGGTCGCGGTCCGCGGTGGCGCGACTGGCCCGGGCACGCGCGGCCACGGTGCTGGCGGCCGCGGGACTGGGCGCACCGGGTTCCGGGGAGCCGCGGCGGGGCAAGGCAAGGGCGGGCGCGCCGCGGCCAGAGGCGGGCCCGACAGGGTATGCGTCATGAGCGCGGGGATCAACGCTCGCGCGTGGGCGATCGCGCAGGCGATGATTGCCGATGCGGACACGCTGCGCATCGGGGTGTCGCGCGGGCCGGCGGGCGAGACGCTGATCGACGCAGGGGCGAAGTCGCAGGGGGGGATCGCGGCCGGGCTAGCGGTCGCGCGTATCTGCATGGGGGGACTGGGCGAGATCAGGCTGGCAAGCGACCAGACGACGCCGGACTGGCCGTGGAGCGTGGTGGTCAGTTCATCGCAGCCGGTGACGGCGTGCCTGGCCAGCCAGTATGCGGGGTGGAGCCTGTCGGCCGAGGCACCCGACAAGTTCTTTGCCCTGGGTTCGGGTCCGGCGCGGGCCTTGGCGCGCAAGGAGGAGCTGTTCAGCGAGCTGACGTATACCGACGAGTCGGGGCAGGCGGTGCTGGTGCTGGAGAGCGGCAAGGCGCCGCCGGGCTCGGTGCTGGCAACGGTCGCCGAGGCCTGCAAGGTGGCACCGGAGTCGCTGGTGGTGGTGTTTGCGCCGACGCAGAGCCTGGCCGGGGGGGTGCAGGTGGTCAGCCGGGTGCTCGAGGTCGCGATGCACAAGGCGCATGCCGTGCATTTCCCGCTGGAGCGGATCGTCGACGGGCTGGCTTCGGCGCCACTGCCACCGCCGCACCCCGACTTCGTCACCGCAATGGGGCGCACCAACGATGCGATCATCTTCGGCGGCCGGGTGCAGCTGTTCGTGACCGGGCCGGCGGACGATGCGCGAGCCCTGGCGGAGAAGCTGCCGGCGCGGGTGTCGCACGACTACGGCAAGCCGTTTGCCGAGGTATTCCGCGGCGTGAAGGGCGATTTCTACAAGATCGACTCGATGCTGTTCAGCCCGGCGGAGGCGATCGTCACCGCGGTAGACACCGGCGAGAGCTTCCGCGCGGGGAGCATCGACCTCCGGATGTTGGCAGCCTCGTTCGGGGGGTGAGCGGGGCAGGCGGGGGACGGCACGGCCAAGGTTGCCGCATGTCCTGGAAGCCGGAGCTCTCCGGCAGATGAGCTCCCGGACCGCTGCATGAAAGATCCGCAGGCACATCGCAGCGGGTGGTGCCGGTGGCTTCAGCGGATGGTTTGCAACGGCCCGCGGCCTCTGGCGGGTCCGGGCAGAACCCGGCCTTGCCTGCCGTGATTCGTGTCGGCATCGCGCTGGACGACGTCGACTGGCATTTCGCCCGGCTTGGCGAGGCGTTCGCGGAACTGGGCGCCGAGGCGGTGCCGTTCCGGCTGTCGGATTGCGCGTTCGTGCCGGGCGGCGTGCGGGTGCCGGGGTTCGGCGAGGCGCTGCCAGGTGCGGTGTACACGCGCGCGATCGCTCCGGGCGGGTTCGAGGAGGTGACGCGCCGGCTCGGGGTGCTGCACGCGCTGGAGCACATGGGTGTGGTGGTGTGGAACCCGGCGCGGGCGGTGGAACGCTGCGTCGACAAGGCGGCGACCGGGTTCCTGCTGGCGCGCGCCGGGGTGCCGACGCCGGATGCCTGGGTGGTGGAGGGGCATGTTGCGGCGGCGGCGGTGGTGCGGGCGCAGGGGGGCGTGCTGGTGTCCAAGCCGCTGTTCGGGGCGCAGGGCCGGGGCCTGTTGCGGGTCGAGCGGGAAGCGGACCTGCCGGCGGACGCCGAGGTGGGCGGCGTGCACTACCTGCAGCGCCATGTGGGCGGGGCTGCGGCGGCGGAATATTTCGATCACCGGGTGCTGGTGGTGGCGGGCGAGCTGGCGGGGGCGATGACGCGGCGTTCCGGGGACTGGGTGACCAACATGCGGCGCGGTGCGCGGGCGGAGCCGCTGGTGCCCGACGGCGAGATGGCGGGGCTGGCGGTGGCGGCGGCGGCGGCGGTTGGGGCGCGCTGCGCGGGCGTGGACCTGATGCGCGATGCGGCGGGGCGACTATGGGTGCTGGAGGTCAACTCGATGCCGGGGTGGCGGGGGCTGCAGGGCGTGGTGGCGCATTCCGTGGCGGGTCGGGTGGCGGCGGGGCTGCTGCGCGAGGCGGCGTGACAGCAACGGTCGTCGAGCAGCCCGGCCAGCAGGCAGGGCCAGCGGCTATGCCCCTGGACGCAGCCATTGGCCCGCGCAAGGGTCCGACGACCCGCTTGGGCCGTCGGCATGCGGGCGAAGGGGGAGCCCGGCCTTGCCTTGCTTTCAGGTCGACGCCTGGGTCGCTGGCATGAACCCGGAGGCGGTGCGGCTCGCCTTCGTGGCGGCGTGCGAGGCCGAGCTGTCGGCGCTCAAGCCGGGCAACGTGGGCGTGCATGCGGCCGGGCACGGGATGACCGTAGGCGATTTTCGCTTGAGCGCGCAGGTCGCGTCGTGGCCGCTGTGCCGCGTGGGGGCCGGGCTGGGCGCGCGGGTGCTCGGCGCGGTCGAGGCGACGCGGGCGGCGGTGGGGCAGAACACCAATCTGGGGATCGTTCTCCTGTGCGGGCCGCTGGCGATGGCGGCGGAACGGGCGGGCGGCGGCCTGGGCGAAACGCTGCGCGCGGTGCTGGACGAGGCGGGCGACGCGGATGCGGCGGCGGTGTTTCGCGCGATCGTGCTGGCGGCGCCGGGCGGGCTGGGGCGTGCGGCGGAGCACGACGTGCGCGAGCCGCCTCGGGCGGGGCTGGACGCGGCGATGGCGGCGGCGGCGGGGCGCGACCGCATCGCCGCCGAGTGGATCGGGCGGTTCGCAGGTATCCTGGGCGAGGGGCTCGCGGTGCTGCGGGCCGGGCTGGCGCGCTGGGGCGAAGGCGAGGCGGCGGCCGAGCGGGTGTTCCTGCACTTCCTCGCGGGCGGCGAGGACAGCCATGTGCTCCGCCGCCACGGTGCGGCGGCCGCCGCGGCGCTGCAGGACGAGGCGGCGACGATGCTGGCGCGCTACGAGGCGGACGGGCCGGCGGGTACCCGCGCGGCGCTGCTGCGCTGGGACGCGGCGCTCAAGCAGCGGGGCGTCAACCCGGGAACGAGCGCGGATTTGACGGTCGCCACATTGTTCGCCTGCCGAGTCGAGGATGGGTTGCGGCAGGCAGGCGATGATGGTTCTCTCCGCGCCATGCCAGGGCCGCAAAACCTGGTGTGACAAAAAGGGAGAACGCCGATGGCGAAGATTACTCAGGTCATGGTTGGCGAATCGCTGGTTGGCGAGGGCAACGAGGTGGCTCACGTCGACCTGCTGATCGGGCCGCGCGGCAGTGCCGCCGAGACCGCGTTCTGCAACGCGCTGTGCAACAACAAGGACGGCTTCACCACGCTGCTCGCGGTCGTGGCGCCGAACCTGCTGTGCAAGCCGAACACCATCCTGTTCAACAAGGTCACCATCAAGGGCGCCAAGCAGGCCGTGCAGATGTTCGGGCCGGCCCAGCACGCCGTGGCGCAGGCCGTGGCGGACAGCGTCTCCGAGGGCATCATCCCGGCTGACGAGGCCGACGACCTGTTCATCTGCGTGGGCGTGTTCATCCACTGGGACGCGTCCGACGACAAGAAGATCCAGGACTACAACTACACGGCGGTAAAGGAATCCATCCAGCGCGCCATCGCCGGCGAGCCGAAGGCCTCGCAGGTCGCCGAGAGGGCGAAGACCATGAAGCACCCGTTCGCCGCCGCCTGATCCCGGCGACCGAGAACGCCGGGGCACGCTCCGCCAAAGCGGGCTCCGGCGGGACGAGGCGGGCGGCGGATTTACCCGGCCGCCCGGACCTAGTGTTCGATGACGGCGGGACCGGCGTGCAAGGTTCCGTCAGGCGGCGCGCCGTCGGGCGCGGGGCCGTGCAAGGCGCCGGTGTGCAGGGCGGTGGCCGCGAGCGCGCCATGCGCCCCGGCCCGCTGGAGCGCCAGGAGGTCGGCGTCATGACGCACGCCGCCCGCCGCGTAGATCCGGCGCGTGCCGGCACGGGCAGCGAGCGAGGCCACGCAATCGATGTCGGGACCGGACGCTGCACCGACGCGCGCGAGCGTCATGGCGATGACCCGGTCCGGCCAGCAGCCGGCGTCCTGAAGCAGCTCCGGTGGGCCGGTAAAGCGGTCGGCGCGGAAATCCAGCGAGAGTACGACGCGAGGGTGCCCGCGCAAGGCGTGCACGGGCCGGGTGTCCGCAAGCGACTCGCTGCCAAGCACCAGGGTGGCGGGATTGGCGTGGAGCCAGGCGGTGGCCTCGGGCAGCGTGGACGTGCCGCGATCGACCCAGATCTCCAGGGCCGGGTATGCTGCGGCGATGCGGCGCAGGGCATCGTCGTGGTGCCTCGCCTTCGGGACGAGGTGGCCGTCCTGGTGGATCGGGTCGACGGTGCCGCGGCTCTCGATCGCGTCGAGGTCGGCGACGTAGAGCCGGCGGAACGCGCCCACGCCGAGCAGGCCGGCGACCACGTCTTCCGGCCGGCTGGTGCGGCTGAGCGGAGTGGCGATCGGGCGGTAGTCGTGGCGCCGGCCCATGCGGGCGTGGACCACCTGGCCGCCCCTGAGGTCCACCACCGGGACGATGTCCATGCCCGTCCCCTGCTGGCGGATGCCGTTGCCGGGCTGTCTAGCAGGTCAGGACGGCGACGCCAGATGCTCCGCCTCCGGCCCACGGCAAAGCCCGCGGCTGCGGATCTTGCGCCCTTCGGGCATGACTGCTTCGGGTAGATGAAGCGACCATGCTCCAGGTCCTTGCTTCGGCAAGCATCATCAGCGTCAGTCGAAGCCGACCGAGGCGGTCATGCCGTGATGGAACGCGGTCAAGGGCGCTCGATGCTTGCAAGTGGGGGCTCTTTGCGGCTCCGGGCCGCGCCCGGCCTTGTCTGGTGGATGTGCAGATGCGGGTGATCGGCTGGGACGTGGGCGGTGCCCACCTCAAGGCGGTGCTGTGGGAGGACGGCGTGGCGCGGCGGGCGCTGCAGCTCGCCTGTCCGCTGTGGCAGGGCACCGATCGGCTGGCGGCGTCGCTGGTCGAGGCGGGGGAGCGGCTCGGGCCGGCGGCGCTGCATGCGGCGACCATGACGGGAGAACTTGCCGACGTGTTCGCCTCGCGTGCCGAGGGGGTGGCGGCGATCGCGGCGATGCTGGCGGATGCGCTGGGGCCACGCGTCGGGGTGTATGCCGGCGCGGCGGGGTTCGTGGCGGCGGGCGAGGCGGGCGGGCGGGCGGAGGCGGTGGCGTCGGCAAACTGGCACGCCACAGCGTCGCTGGCGGCGCGGCTGGCCCCGGACGGGCTGCTGGTGGACCTGGGTTCGACCACCACTGACATCGTGCCGCTGGCGGGTGGCAGGGTGGCGGCGCGTGGGGCGAGCGATGCGGCGCGGCTGTCGTGCGGCGAACTGGTCTATACCGGGCTGGTGCGCAGCCCGGTGATGTCGCTGGCGGAGCGGGCGCCGTTCGCCGGCGCGTGGACCACGCTGGCCTGCGAGCATTTCGCGACCGCGGCCGACGTGCACCGGCTGCTGGGGACGCTGCCGGAGGGAGCGGACCTGCTGCCGGCGGCGGATGGGCGGGCACAGACCGAGGCAGCGTCGCGGGGGCGGCTCGCGCGGATGATCGGCCGCGATGCCGACGAGGCGGGAGAGACGGCCTGGCGGGCACTGGCCGGCTGGTTCGCCGAGCGGCAGCTGCGTCGGCTGGAGGATGCGGTGCGGCTGGTGGACTCGGCGCGGGCGGCACCGGGTCCGCGGCAGGTCGTGGCCACCGGGATCGGCCGGGCGCTGGTGGGGCGGCTGGCGGGGCGACTGGGCTGGGAATGCGCCACGCTGTCGGGGCTGCTTGGCGTGGCGGCGGGGGATTGCGGCGAGGCGCTCGACGCCTGCGCGCCGGCGATGGCCGTGGCGGTGCTGGCGGCGGGTCTGTGACGGATAACCGGCCAGGCGAGTAAGGCCAGAGGCTCTGCCTCTGGACTCCGCCAGAGGCTCGCCTTTGGAATCCATTTGTCCAGGGGAAGGGGTTTCCAGAGGCCTCGGGATTTGGCGGGTCTGGGCGGAGGGGAGCCCGGCCTTGCTCGCCTGCCGTCACCGCGAGGTTCGCAGCACACTCGCCACGCCTGCGGCAACCGCGAAGCCGACCGCCGTCAGCAACTCTGTCCGTTCCGCCCCCACGCTCGCCATGCGGAACACCAGGGCGGCCAGCGTCGCGCCCAGCGTCATCCCGGTCAGCCGCGCGGTCGCGAGCATTCCGCCTGCCGCGCCCGCGCGTGGTCGCGGTGCCGACGCCAGCATCGTGCGGTTGTTCGGCGCCTGGAACAGGCCGAAGCCCGCGCCGCACATCGCCATCCTCCAGACGACGTCGAGGTTGGACGCCTGTGGCGGCAGGAAGGCGAGGGCGAGCAGGCCGGCCGCCAGCACGCCTAGTCCCACGCCGCCCAGCACGGCCGCGGGAATGCGGTCGGACAGCCGCCCGGCCCAGGGAGCCACCAGGCCCAGCGCCACCGGCCACGGCGTCATCAGCAGGCCGGTTTGCACCTGGTCGCGGTGCAAAGCGGATTCGAAATGGAACGGCATTGCCAAAAAGGCGATCATGTACGCCGTGAACGCGCCGACCGACGCGGCGACCGACAGCGCGAACACCGGGATGCGCAGCAGGTCGAGCGGGATCAGCGGCAAGGCTGCCCGGGCCTCGCGCCGGTAGAGCGCGATGGCCGCAGCGCCCGCGCCGGCGATCTCGCAGCCGGCGACCAGGCCATGGCCCTGGCCGTGCGTGAAGCCGTCCGCGCCGATGAAGAACAGCCCGAACATCAGCGCGTTGAGCGCGGCGCTGCGCCAGTCGAACCGCCGCCCGGAGCGTTCGGAACGCGGCAGCGCGCGCGCCGCGAGCGCGATGTTGACCAGCCCGATCGGCACGTTGACCGCGAACAGCCACTCCCAGGAGCCGACCGCCAGGATCGCCGAGGCGACACTCGGCCCGACTGCGCCCGCGATCGACACCACGAGCGCGTTCAGTCCGACGCCGCGGCCCAGCGAGGCCTGCGGGTAGGTGAAGCGCACCAGCGCCCCGTTCACGCTCATGATCCCGGCACCGCCCAGGCCCTGCAACGCGCGTGCAACCACCAGGGCCGTCATGCTGTGCGATGCGGCACAGCCCAGCGAGCCCGCCGTGAACACCGCGAGCCCGGCGAGGTAGACGCGGTGGTAGCCGATCCGCTCGCCCAGCGAGGCCAGCGGCAGCAGTGCGACCACGACCGCGAGCTGGTAGGCGTTGATGACCCAGACCGCCTCGGCGGGGGTCGCGTGCAGCTCGCGGGCGATGGTCGGCAGCGCGATGTTGGCAACCGCGGAATCGAGCACGGCGATGGTGACGCCCGTCGCGATGGCCAGCATGGCCCAGTAGCGCTGCGGCGTCGGCAGGCCGTCCGGGTGCACCACGTCCCCGGTGCCACGCGCCGGCAAGGGTGGCCGCGCGCCTGCGGCCGGCGGCCGCGATCCCGCGCCGTCGCCGGCGGGCGCCGGGCCGGAGGTGCCGCGCTTCGCCTCGCCGGGCACCGGGCTCACCCCTGGGCCGCGACGTCGCCTGCGCGCGTCACCCCACACCGCAGCGTCGATCCGTTACCCATGCTGGTGGCGGTGCCTCTCAGGACGACTCTCCGAACTCGGCAGGCTGGGGACGGCAGGCGAAGCAGGCAAGGCAGGAGGCCGTAGCCCCGGACCCCATCAAGGGCCGAGCCGTTGATGATCAATCGTAAGATCAAGGAGGTATGGACCCCAGGACCCGGCGCCTGCCGCCCGCCCTCGATCAGGGGCAGGGACGGCGCATTGCCGGCGTCCTCGCCCTACTCCCCGCTCAGTTCCCGCCGCCGCCGGTCGAGCTCCTCGCTGTAGCGGCGCAGCGCATGCTGCTCGGTGAGCACGCCGATCACCCGCATGGTGTCCCGCGACTCGACCACGGCCAGCGCGTCGGCCTCGGCGGTCTCGAACATGGCGATCGCCTCCTTGACCGACATCGCCGGCATCAGCACGGTTTCGGTCTGGTGCAGGATTTCCGCGACCCGGCTCGCGGTCTCTGCCGCCGCGTGGGCGTCGGAGATGGTCAGCATCCCGGCGTAGCGGTCGCGCTCGTCGATGGCGATGATCGTGGCGCTGCTGCCCAGGGGGAAGTCGCGACGGAAGCTCGCGAGGGTGGTGTCGGCGCGCACCCGGCGCAGCTCGCGCCGCATCATCCGGCCGACCGAGAGGTTGCGCACCCAGCCGACATCGACGGCCGAGCGGATCGCCTCGCCGCGCAGGTGGAACCGCCAGGTGGCGAAGGAGTAGCCGAAGGTGCGGCGCACGGTGATCGCCGAGACCACCGAGGCGGCCAGCACGGCGATCGTGACCGGCAGGCTGCCGGTGCTCTCGAGCGCGAGGAAGGCCATGGTCAGGGGACCGCCGACCACGGCCACCGCGAGCGCGCTCATGCCGACGACGGCGTAGACCACCTCGGGCATGGCCTGCGTCGCGGTGGTCAGGGCGATCACCCCGGCGAACGCCTTGCCGAGCAGCGCACCCAGGAACAGCGAGGCGTAGAACAGCCCGCCGCGGAACCCCGAGCCGATCGAGACCGCCGACGCCAGCGCCTTGAGCAGCAGCAGCAGCGCCACGTGCGACAGGGCATAGGGCGCGTCGATGCCGACCCGCAGCGCCGCGTGGCCGGAGGAGAGCACCGCCGGCGAGACCAGCGCCAGCAGCCCGACCACCAGCCCGCCGATCGCCGGCCGCAGCCAGACCGGCACGCCGGAGCGGCGGAATGCCGCCTCGGTCATGGTCACGGTGCGCATGATGGCGATGCCCATCAGCGCGCTGATCACGCCGAGTGCCAGGATCGGCAGGTAGTCCACGGTCTCGATCGTGGTCGGCAGGCGCAGCGCCCAGGCCTGGTCGGTGGGCGTGAGCACGTGCTGGACGAACACCGCCGCGATGGCCGACACCACGACCGGGGCCAGCGACGCCAGCGAGTAGGTGCCGATCACCAGTTCGAAGCCGTAGAACGCGCCGGTGAGCGGGGCGTTGAATGCGGCGGCGATCGCTCCGGCCGCGCCGCAGCCGACCAGCAGCCGCAGGTCGCTGCGGCGGACGCGGAACGAGCGGCCGAGCTTGGAGGCGGCCGCGGCGCCGATCTGGGTGAAGCCGGCCTCGAGACCGACCGAGGCGCCGACGCTGTTCGACAGCAGGGTCTGGACCACGACGACCAGGCTGTCGGTCAGCGACATCGCACCGCCGAACAGCGCGTTGGCCTCGATCGGGTCGACCGGGCGGCGCGGCCACCAGCGCGAGATGCCGAGGCCCGCCACGCCGAGCAGCAGCCCGCCGAGGCTGGGCACCAGCAGGCAGCGCAGCCGGTCGACGCTGACCTGGCCGGACAGGCGCTCGCCGTTGGTGGCGAACAGGATGGTGTGGGCAAGCTGGGTGGAGGCGTTCATGGCGGCGACCAGAAGGCCGGCGGCGATGCCGATCGCCGCGGCCAGCACCACCAGCCCGAGCTCGTCGGCGCGCACCAGCGCGCGCAGGTTCTGCGGCGCGTGCAGCACCCAGTGGCGCAGCGCCAGGCCATTGCCGGGGCGGCCGGGCCGCACGTCCCGCTCGCGCGCGCGCCCGGGCCTCGTGACCAGCGGCGAGGCGCGGCGGATGGCGGACAGGAAGGACATCGGAATCGGCCGCTGCAGGAGGGCAGGCAGCGTCACATGCGAATGCGGCGCCGGGGTGGCTTCTAGGCCCGCCGGTGCAAGATTGCGCGTGCATTCGGCGCCATGGCACAACTTTGCCCCGTCCGGCGGTATGCCGGTGCGCATATGCGGGCGCCGCCCGCCGCGATCCGCCGCGCCAGCCGGGCGGCGCGTCTGCCGGCGGAGCACAGGATGAGCCGTCGCCTCGCCCTGGTGACCGGCGCCAGCGGCGGCATCGGGGTGCCGATCGCCATCGGGCTGGCGCAAGCCGGGCTGCACGTCGTGCTGGCCGGGCGCGACGCCGGTCGGGTCGCCGCCGCGTGCGACCGGGTGGCCGAGGCGTCCGGCGCGCGGCCCGAGGCCGAGATCGCCGACCTGTCGAGCCTGGCCGAGACGCGGGCCCTCGCCGTCCGGGTGGCGGATCGCGGTCCGCTCGCCCTGCTGGTCAACAATGCCGGAGTGTTCCGCCACCGGCGCGAGCTGACCGCGGAGGGCCACGAGCTGGTGCTGGCGGTCAACCACCTGGCACCGTTCGTGCTGACGCGGGCGCTGCTGCCGGCGCTGGTGGCGGCCGGCGACGCGCGCGTGGTCCAGGTCGGCTCGTCGGCCGGCGAGCGCGCCCGCATCGACCCGGACGACCTGGAGATGACGCGACGCTGGGGCCTGGTGCGGGCGTACGGGCGCTCCAAGCTGGCGCTGCTGATGGCGGGGCTGGACTGGGCGGAACGCGAGCCGCGCGTCGCCTCGCTGGTGGTCCACCCGGGCGGCGTGCGCACCGGGATCGTGCGCGCCGGCGGCCTGGTGCAGCTCGGATGGATGGCGCTGCAGCCGTTCCTGCTCAGTCCGGAGCAGGGGGCGGCCGGGCCGCTGCACGCCGCACTGTCGACGGAGCTGGCCGGGGTGAGCGGCCGCTACCTGCGACGCTGCCGCCTGTCGGCCGCGAACCCGCTGGCACTGGACCGCGCGCTGCGGGCCAGGGTGTGGGCGGCGACCGAGCGGCTCGTTGGTCCGGGTTGAGCGCGTGGCCGTTGGGGGTGCGCAGGCAGGCAGGCAGGCAAGGCCAGAGGCTCTGCCTCTGGACTCCGCCAAAGGCCTAGCCTTTGGAATCCATTTGTCTGGAGCGTGATCGCCTGGGCTGGTTGCCAGCCGGACAATAGGTACTCGTTTTAATACAAACAGTTAGGGAAGAACATGCCTTGTGTATGAAGTGATCCTGCCTTGAGGAACGGGTTTCCAAAGGCCTCAGGCCTTTGGCGGGTCTGGGCGTAGCCCGCGCAAGGTTCCGATGGCCCCGCTCGGGCCATTGGAATGCGGGCGGAGGGAGAGCCCAGCCTTGCTTCGCTTGCCGGCCGCGCCGCGATGGCCTGCGGCTGGCGCGCTGGCGCAACGCGGGGGGCCGCGCGGTGTTGTGAGCGATGTCAGGCACAGGGGGGCAGGATGCGCAGCCAGCGACTCGACCGGGACCGCGACGTGCGACCAGGGGCGCCAGGGCGCCGTGCGGCTTCAGGTGAACCGGTTGTTCGGCGTGGTCGGGCGCGCGTGCGCGATCGTTCCTGGCCGGCCGGTTCGGGGGCGCTGCGGAGGGGTTGCCGGGCGGCTGGTGGCCGGGGCGGTGCGGCTGGAGCGGCATTGCGGGTGGAAAAGTGTCCGGCCAGACCGGACAGTGTGCGGTTCGTGAGACAAAAGTGTCCGGTGTGGCCGGACACTTTCGGGCGAATCTGTCCGGTCTGGCCGGACAGTTCCGGGGTCGGTGTCCGGTCCGGCGTGACAGTTTCGCGGGCCCAGATGCCGGAGCCGCTGCCGCCGGGCGGCCCGGTGCCGGTGCCGCCGGATCCCGATCTGCCGGTTCCGGTCGAGGAGCCGCCGGGCGGGCTGCCGGTGCCGGGTGACCCGGCGCCGCCGCCGCTGCAGCTCGGGTGAGTACGCGGGCGGTGGGCGGACCGATGCGGCAGGTCGGGCTCGACTCGCCCGGCGGGCCGGAGGCGATGCGGCTGGTTGACGCGCCGGTGCCGGTGCCCGGGGCGGGCGAGGTGCTGGTGCGGGTTCTGGCCGCCGGGGTGAACCGGCCCGACGTGCAGCAGCGCAAGGGGGCCTATCCGCCGCCGCCCGACGCCAGCCCGGTGCTTGGTCTGGAGGTGGCGGGGGAGGTCGCGGGTGTCGGTGCCGGGGTGGTCGGGTGGGCCGAGGGCGACCGGGTCTGCGCGCTGGTCAATGGCGGGGGGTATGCGGGGTTCTGCGTGGCGCCGGCCGGCCAGTGCCTGCCCTGGCCCGACGGCTATGACGCCGTCCGCGCGGCGGCCCTGCCGGAGACCTGTTTCACCGTGTGGGCCAACCTGTTCGACATTGCCGGGCTGCGCGCGGGGGAGTCGGTCCTGGTGCATGGCGGCAGCAGCGG
Source organism: uncultured Acetobacteraceae bacterium (assembly GCA_964236535.1). Lineage (GTDB taxonomy): Bacteria > Pseudomonadota > Alphaproteobacteria > Acetobacterales > Acetobacteraceae > CAXSEF01. Next base: position 2,720 of record CAXSEF010000030.1, on the reverse strand, counting down.
CATCGGCCTGACCGCGATCAAGCTCGGGGTGGAGATGGGCGCGCGGGTGCTGGTCACCGCGGGCTCGGCGGCCAAGTGCGCGGCGTGCGAGGCGGCGGGCGCGGCGGTGGCGATCAACTACCGCGAGCGGGATTTTGCCGAGGCGGTGCGGGGGTGGAGCGGCGGCCGGGGGGTGGACGTCGTTCTGGACATGGTCGCCGGCGACTACACGGCGCGCAACGTGGCGAGCCTGGCGCCGGACGGGCGGCTGGTGCTGATCGGGTTCCTGCACGGCGCGGTGGTCGATCGCCTGGATCTCAGCCGGGTGCTGACCCAGCGGCTGACGATCACCGGGTCGGCGATGCGGCCGCGCAGCGCGGCACAGAAGGCCGCGATCGCCGACAGCCTGCGCCGCCGCATCTGGCCGGCGCTGTCGGCGGGGCGCTGCGCGCCGGTGATCGACCGGGTGTTCCCGCTGGCCGAGGTGGCCGACGCGCACCGGCTGATGGAGAGCAGCGCGCATGTCGGCAAGATCGTGCTTCGGGTGGCGGAGGGATGAGGCCGGGGGTGGCGTGGGGTTTGCACGGCGGCGCCCGGGCGAAAGGCGACCGGGGGGCGGAGCGCGGCGGTACTCCGGGCGTGACCGGTTCGGCGCCGGTGCTGCTTTCCGCAGGGGGGCGGCTGTCCTCAGGGGTCCGGTTTTTTCCAGGGGCCGGGCTTTTTCCAGGGACCGGGCTTTTTCCAGGGACCGGGCTTTCCCGAGGGGTCGGGGGCCGTATGGCCGCGGCGGCGTGCGGGGACAGAGCCTCCGGGCCTGCCCGCCTGCGGTGATCCTGCACGCCCAGGAGTCGGGCGCCGGGCCGCCGGTCGTGCTGCTGCACGGACTGTTCGGCATGGCCCGCAACCTTGGCGTCCTGCAGCGCCGGCTGCAGCCGCACCGCCGCGTCCTGGCGCTCGACCTGCGCAGCCACGGCGCCAGCCCGCAGGGCGGCATGGACTATGCAGCACTCGCGGGGGATGTGGCGCAGACGCTGGGGGTGCTGGGCGTGGGTGCGGCCGTGGTGCTCGGGCATTCGATGGGGGGCAAGGTCGCGATGGCGCTGGCCCTGGCGCAGCCGGGGCTGGTGTCGCGCCTGGTGGTGGCCGACATCGCGCCGCTGGCGTATGCGCCGCGGTTCCGCGGCCATGCGGCGGCGATGGCGGCGGTGCCGGCCGGGGCGTCGCGGGCCGAGGCCGAGCGGGCGCTGGCGGCGGCGGTGCCGGACCCCGGGGTGCGGCGTTTCCTGCTGCAGAACTGGCGCGACGGCGGCTGGCGGATCGGGCTGGATGCGATCGTCGCGGGGCTGCCGGCGATCGAGGGCTGGGACCCGCCGCCCGGGGCGCGCTACGCCGGGCCGGTGCTGGTGATGGAGGGCGGCCGGTCGGACTACGTGGGCGCGGCCGGGCGGGCGGCGTTCGGGCGCTGGTTCGCGGATGTGCGGTTCGTGGTGCTGGAGCGGGCGGGGCACTGGCTGCACGTGGACGACCCGGCGGGGGTTGGCGCGGCGGTGGAGGAGTTCGTGGGGGAGTAGTGCTGCGGCGCAGGGCGCAGGACGCAGGGCGCAGGGCGCCCCGGACGTGCCGGGCCTGATGGCCGCAGCCACGCTACGGTGCGGGCCCGCAGACAGGACAACGCCGATGTCACGCCTTGCCTTGCTGCCCCGCCTGCTGCCCGGCCTGCTGCTTTGCGTGGGGGTGACGATCGTGGCCGGCGCGCTGCAGCGCATCGAGGTGGGCCTTGCCGGGGAGCCGTATCTGGAGGCGCTGGTGCTGGCGATCCTGCTCGGGGTGGCGATCCGCACCGCGTGGACGCCGGGGGCGCGCTGGCATCATGGCATCGCGTTCAGCGCCAGGACGCTGCTCGAGGTCGCGGTGGTGCTGCTCGGCGCCTCGGTGAGCGCACGCACCGTGCTGGCGCTGGGCCCGGCGCTGCTCGGGGGCATCGTGCTGGTGGTGGCGCTGGCGATCGCCAGCAGCTACGCGATCAGCCGGGCGTTCGGGCTGCCGCCGCGCATGGCGATCCTGGTGGCCTGCGGCAACTCGATCTGCGGCAACTCGGCGATCGCGGCGGTGGCGCCGGTGATCGGCGCCGACGGGGACGACATCGCCGCGTCGATCGCGTTCACCGCGGTGCTGGGGGTGATCGTGGTGCTGCTGCTGCCGCTGCTGGTGCCGGTGCTGGCGTTGTCGCTCACGCAGTACGGGGTGCTGGCCGGGCTCACGGTGTATGCGGTGCCGCAGGTGCTGGCGGCGACGCTGCCGATCGGGGCGCTGAGCAACCAGGTGGGCACCGTGGTCAAGCTGGTGCGGGTGCTGATGCTCGGGCCGGTGGTGCTGGCGCTGTCGCTGCTGACGCGGCGGCTGCGCGACGCGCCGGACGCGGCGAGCCCGGGCGTGAGCGCGGGGGATCGTCCGGCACGCGGCCGGCCGGCGCTGCACGAGCTGGTGCCGTGGTTCATCGTGGGGTTCCTGGCGGTGCTGGCGCTGCGCTCGGCGGGGCTGATCCCGGTGGCGATGCTGCGTCCGGTCACGACGGTCGCGAACCTGCTGACCACGGTGTCGATGGCGGCGCTCGGGCTCGGGGTGGACGTGCGGGTGGTGGCGCGGGCGGGACTGCGGGTGACCGGGGCGGTGACGCTGTCGCTGGTGGTGCTGGGGGGGATCAGCCTGGCGCTGATCCGCGCGCTCGGGGTGGCGTAGCG
>CAXSEF010000029.1:31082-32311 GCA_964236535.1 uncultured Acetobacteraceae bacterium | reverse complement strand
CCCAGCGCGGGCGGGACCTCGACCGGCGGCACCGGAACCAGCACCGGCGGCACGTCCACCACCACCCCCCCCGCCCCGGCCCCCCCCGCCCCGGCCCCCCCCGTCCCGGCCCCCGACGGTCCCACCGACTCCTACGCCTGGGCCGGCGGCAGCGGCACCTGGGCCGGCCCCTCCGGCTGGCAGGACCTCAGCACCGCCGCAGCCGCCGGCAGCACCCCGGGTGCCGCAAACGGGGTGCGGATCGCCGGCCCGTCCACCGGCTCGCTCACCGTCACCGGCCCCGGTGCGTCCGCCAGCCTGCTCGTCACCGGCGACGTGGCCCTCGCCGGCAGCATCACCACCGGCACTCTCACCGTCAGCAGCGCCGGCAGCCTCGGCAGCGCCGGCACGCTCAGCGCCACCGGCACCATCCAGGCCGCCGCCATGACGGTGGCCGCGCAGGCCGGCTTCTCCGAAGGCGGCGTCGCCCTGCTCACCGCGCTGTCCGCCGCCGGCAGCATCACCGCCTCCTCCGGCGGCACCATCCAGGCGGCGACGCTCACCCTCGCCGGCGGCAGCCTCTCCACCGGCCCGTTCGGCGTCATCGAGGCCGGCCACGCCGGCGGTGCCGCCGCCGGCGCGCTCACCATCGACGCCGGCGCCACCCTTGCGGGCTACGGCAGCGCCAACAGCGCCGGCCCCATCGTCCTCGCCGGCACCCTGACCGCGAGCGGCGGCACGCTCACCGCCGGCAGCATCGTCGGCGCCGGCGTGCTCGACATCGCGCAGGGCGCCACACTCGACCTCGCCGGCACCACCGCCGGCTCTGCCACCGCCAGCTTCGCCGCCGCCACCGGCCAGCTCACCCTCGCCGCCTGGTCCGACGCCCCGGCCAGCATCGCGGGCTTCTCCACCGGCGACACCATCGCCGTCAGCCAGGGCGTCGCCGCGTCCGCCGACTGGACCCAGACCGACGCCGCCCACGGCACGCTCAGCCTGCTCTCCGGCGGCCAGACCGTCGGGAGCCTGGTGCTCGCCGGCAGCTACGCCAGCAACGCCTTCCTGTGCGCCCCAGACGGTCGCGGCGGATCGCTCATCACGCTGCCCGCCTCCAGCAACGGAACCACAACGATGTCCGGAACCGGCACCAGCACCAGCACCGGCGGCACCAGCACGGGCGGCACCAGCACCGGCGGCACCAGCACCGGCGGCACCAGCACGGGCGGCACCAGCACGGGCGGCACCAGCAC
>CAXSEF010000029.1:0-30982 GCA_964236535.1 uncultured Acetobacteraceae bacterium | reverse complement strand
GCACCAGCACCGGCGGCACCAGCACGGGCGGCACCAGCACGGGCGGCACCAGCACCACGACGCCCCCCGCCGCCCCCACCCCAAGCGCCGCCACCGACGTCTACGTCTGGGCCAACGCCGGCACCGACTGGGGCACCGCCTCGAACTGGACCGACAGCACCACCGGCACCACCGCCACCGTGGCCCCCGCCGGCGCCGGCACCGTCCTGCTCTCCGGCTCCACCGCGTCCGCCACCGTCGTCACCGGCACCGGCAGCGCCGCCACCCTGATCGCCCCCGGCACCACCAGCCTCGCCGGCGCCTTCTCCACCGCCTCGCTGCAGGTCACCGGCGCGCTCACCGTCACCGCCGGCAGCCTCAGCACCGCCACCGCCTCGATCGGCAACGGCACGCTCGCGGCCCAGGGCGCCGCCCAGGTCTCGATCGGCGGCACCACCACCCTCGGCAATTCCAGCGGCGCCACCCTGGCCGCCAGCGGCAACGCCACCATCCGCCTCGACAGCCTCGTGCTCGGCAACACCGCCGACGCGCTCACCGTCGCAGGCAACGCCTCGATCGAGATCGGCCGCGCCGGCGCCGCCCCCGTCGGCGGCCTCACCGTCGACAGCGGCGTCACCCTGCAGGGCGCCGGCCAGGTCGACCTCTACGGCAACATCCTCAACAACGGCACCATCTCCGCCCAGGGCGGAACCCTCTATCTCGGCGCCGTCAGCGGCTCCGGAACCCTGCTCGCCCAGTCCGGCAGCACGCTCCATCTCGCCGGCGCCGTCACCCCCACCGAGTCCATCATCCTGCAGGGCACCGGTGCTTTGCTCTACGTCGGCAGCGTCTCCTACCTGCCCGGCGGCACCCTCGCCGGCCTGCAGCCGGGCAACACCCTGTTCGTAGGCCAGGCCGCGGTCAGCTCGACCGCGTTTTCCACCAGCACCGACATCCTCACCCTGTACTACGGCGCGTCGGCGATCGGCAGCGTCCGCCTCTCCGGCAACTACGCCAACGACACCTTCACCCTGAGCGCCACCGGCTCCGGCACCACCATCGGCGTCGTCGCCGCAACCAGCACCACCGGCACCAGCACCTCCACCGGCGGCACCAGCACCACCGGCACCAGCACCACCGGCACCAGCACCACCGGAACCAGCACCGGCGGCACCAGCACCGGCGGCACCTCGACCAACCCCGGCTCGACCGTCGGCACCACCACCGGCACCGGCTCCGGCTCCGTGAGCGGCGGCGGCGCCACACCCACCGGCGGCAGCGGCGTCGTCACTCCCACCGCCCCCCCCACCACCACCTCGACCGGCGGCTCCAGCGCCGGCGGCACCCCGGTCTCGGTCGGCACCTCCGGCGTCGTCGGCTCCACCACCAGCTCGGGCGGCGGCACCAGCTCCGGCGGCACCCAGGTCTCGGTCGGCGTCTCCGACAGCGGCGGCACCGGCGGCTACGCCGGCTCCCCGGTCAGCGCCTACCCCGGCAGCGGCCCGATCACCGGCAGCACCGGAGCGGCCGGCTACAGCACCTCGACCACGCTCAACACCGCCGACACCAGCACCGGCCAGGCCTTCGAGTTCGTCAGCCCGCTCTACTCGAGCCTGGCCGCCCAGATCCTCGCCACCATGGGCGGCACGCTCAGCGTCATCACCTCGAGCAACGGCATCAGCAGCGGCCCGGCCGTCGCCGGCGACGTCAACGTCCTCGAGGTGAGCGCCGCCGCCGACAGCAGCACCCTCAGCCTGCCCGCGGGCTACCAGGCCGAGATACTCGGCGGCAGCATGAGCCTCACCCTGAGCGACGGCGGCGCCGGCAACGTCCTGCTCGTCGGCAACAGCGGCACCGACGTCCTGCTCGGCATGGGCGCCAACGACACCATCCTCGGCGGCTCCGGCGCCGGCCAGAACGTCAGCAGCCTCTCGATCGGCGGCAGCGTGCTCGGCGGCACCGGCAGCGGCACCATCACCACCGGCACCGGCCTGGCCACCGTCACCACCCAGGCCCACGCCGCGGACGCCATCTTCCTCGGCAGCGGCAACACCCTGATCACCGCCCGCGGCAACGACACCATCCAGCAGGGCGCCGGCAGCGACACCATCTTCGCGGCAAGTGCGGTCGTCGACTACGGCAGCGCCGCCGGCCACAGCTATTTCATCAGCGGCCCCTACGCCAGCACCGTCGTCGGCGCCGCCGGCTCCGAGACCGTGTTCGGCAGCAACGGCGACGGCGGCCAGGTCAGCGGCGGCGCCGGCGCCATCGAATACGTGGGCGGCGGCGGCCGCAGCAGCTTCGCCGGCGGCACCGGCGCGGCCCTGGTCTACGGCGGCGCCGGCGGCGGCACCATGACCGACGGCAGCGGCGGCGGCGAGTTCTACGGCGCCCCCGCCGGAACCGCGATCACCGTCGGCAACGGCGCCAGCACCGTCACCGCCGCCGACGGCAACGTCGTCACCCTCACCGGATCGGCCGCGGTCCTCGCCGTCGGCGGCGCCGGCAACGTCACCCTCGGCGGCGCCGCCTCGACCGCGAACGACACCTTCTTCTCCGGCTTCGGCTCCAGCCAGATCACCGCCGGCTCCGGCACCGACGTCGTCTTCGCGGGCCTCGGCTCAGCCACCATGACCGGCGGCTCCGGCACCGACACCTACATCTTCGTCAACAACGACTCGGGCAACGCCAACGTCATCAACGACTTCAAGGTCGGCCAGGACTCGGTCTCGCTCGACTACTACGGCGCCACCGCCGACGCCGCCGCCTTCGCCTCGCGCAACGTCGTCGGCGGCAACACCACGGTCACCCTGGCCGACGGCACCCACATCACCTTCCAGGGCGTCACCAACCTGACCGCCGCCAGCTTCACCTGATCCGCCGGTCTGGCAACTCACCTCTGCCGGCCATCTGACGCGCTTTCGCTGTGCTCCGGTGCTTATGGCCACAGAAGGCCGCTCCGCTCCGGTGCTCGCGAAAACACGCCAGCCGACTCGGCAGAGCGAGGTCTCGGACCGGCTCCGCCCGCCCAGCAAGCAGCCGGTGTCCGGGGTTGCCCCCGAACATGTGCGGGTCTGGGGCCTCAGGCCCCGGCGGAGTCCAGAGGCAGCGCCTCTGGCCTTCCTACCTCGCGGCCGCCTCCCGCACCGCCGCCATCCCGAAGCGCCGCTCCAGCCGCCGGATCACGAAGTGCGCCCGCGCCAGGTCGCGGTAGTGCGCGAGGAACGCGGCATTCAGCGCAGCCCCGGTCAGCGCGCCCGCCACCGGCACCGCCTGCAGCGCGAACTTGCGCGACAGCGTCACCCCGTAGCGCGCCGCCACCTCGCGCGCGAGCATCATCACCGGCCGCCCCTGCAGCAGCAGCCGCGCCGAGAAATACCCCAGCTCCGACTCGCCGCCCGCCGCCGCGGAGCCGCCCAGCCCCGATCCGCCACCCGGCCCGGGCCCGCCGCGCAGCGCCGACACCCCGCGCAGCGCGAACACCTCGAGGCACGCGCGCCGCGCCGCCTCGTCGGCCAGGTCCTCGCCCTCCTCGCCCGCGATCGCCGCGATCTCGCGCATGATCGCCAGCGTGGTCACCATCGCGTCCGGCACGAACCCGGTCATCCCCACGAAGCCGCCGACCGCCCCGGAGGCGATCACCGCCGCGCGACGCCGCCGCCCGGACCGCCGCGGCTCGGCCTCGCCGTCCGCCAGCCCGAGCACCGCCACGTCGTAGGCCCGCCCCAGCGCCGCTTCCGCCACTCCCCGCGCCCGCACCTGCAGCGACGAAGCCAGCGCCCCCAAAGCCGCAGCTCCGCTCGCGGCCCGATCTGCCGGTGCCCCGACCGTCGGCGCCGCAACTTCCAACGCCAGGCCCCGAGGCGCCTCGTTCTGCGACCGCCCGAACCCTGCCGCCCTCGGCCCGGCAAGCCGCGCCACCCCGGCCCGCCGCCCACGCCAGCCGGACGCCGCGGCGACGGAGTCCGCCCCGCCGCCGGTCCCGCCCGCCGCGCTCCGCAGCCCGGCGATCCACCCCGGCAGCCCGCGCGCGCCGAGCCGGGTCAACCCGCCCACCGCGCTGCCCATCAGGTCGGCGACCCGCACGATCACCCCGCGCCCCGCCTCCAGCCGGTCGAGCGCCCGGCGCAGCTCCTCGCGCGCCGCCTCGTCAAGCCCCGCCGTGCCACCCGCAACCGTCACGCCGCCCATCGCCGCCTCCGTCACCGCCCGAACCCGCCGCCACCGACGCGGCCGTCCACCATGTCCAGGCCGAGTCGTCGCACCCCGCGAGCGGTTCGACAACCGCCGCGCCGGATCAGCCGGCGTGCGGCCACGGACCCGAAGCGACGCGACCGGCCACGCCATCCGTCCCGGACCGCAACGCCGCGTCAGCCGACCCGGCACCACTCGCCGCAGCCTGCCACCGTCAGGCCCGGGCCGACATCGCCAGCTTGCGCGCCGTGCGCAGCAGGAACGCCTGGTCGTCCGGCTCGCACTCCCGGTACAGCCGCAGCAGCGCCAGCTCGTCGCCGCTCGCAGCCAGCGCCGGCGCCCGCGACGCCCCGCCGTGCAGCAGCACCTCGACGCTGATGTTCAGAACGTCGGCAATCCGGCTCAGGTTGCCGCGCACCTGCCCGGCCCGGTCGGTCTCCCACTGCGCCACCGCGCTGCGCGACACCCCGGTCGCCACCGCCAGATCGTCCTGCGTCATCCCGCGCTCCCGGCGCAACAGCCGAATGCGCGTCCCGACGCTCTCCGATTCGGCCTGGACTTGCGACATGCCCCGCAGTCTGCGTCACTCATGCTAACAAAACAAGAAGACCGCCCGGTCTTTCTCACGCCCTGGGGCGCCATGGATCAAACCGCGTTCCCGCGCCGCGAACCCACCGATCACACCCGGGGTCTCTACCACCCCGCCTCCGCCCCGGCCCCGCAAACGCCGCCCCGCCCGATCACATGGACTTGAGTGAACGGACCCGCCGGCCGAAGTCTGAACCCACCCCGCCACCTCCACCTCCTGCGCCCGCCGCGCGCGCAGCCCCTGCAACCCCCGACCGCCGCGCGCCCGAGCCCCGCACGCGCCTAGCGCCGCACCACGAACTCCGACCACGGCCGCCGCCGCTCCCAGCCCAGCCGCTCCAGCTCCGGCACCGCACGCTCCGCCGCCGGAAACCCCAGGCAGAAATACCCGATCAGCCGCCACTCCCGCGGCACCGCAAGCGCGTCCGCCACCGCCGCCGGATCGAGGATCGACACCCAGCCCAGCCCCAGCCCCTCCGCCCGCGCCGCCAGCCACAGCGTGTGCACCGCCGTCACCACGGAATACTCCACCATCTCCGGCATCGTCGCGCGCCCCAGCCCGTGCCCCAGCGCGGTGCCGCGCTCGGCGAACACCGCGAACTGCGCCGGCGCCTCCTCCAGCCCGCTCAGCCTGAGCTGCGCATAGCGCCGCGCGCGCTCTCCCCCATACCCGTCCAGCGCCCGCGCGTTGCTCTCCCGGAACAACGCCCGCACGCCCGCACGCCGCCCGGCATCCTCCACCACCACGAACCGCCACGGCTGGCACAACCCCACCGACGGCGCGAGGCACGCCACCTCGATCAGCCGCTCCAGCGCCCCCTCCGGCAACGCCTGCGCCCGGAACCGCCGCACGTCGCGCCGCCACCCGAACAGCGCCAGCAGCTCGGCCCGGAACCGCGCGTCGAACACCGGCCCCCCGCCATCCCCCGTCACCCCCCCTTCATCCACCCCAACCACCCCGCTCACCCCCACGCCACTCGCCGGAGCCGCGGCCGCAGCCACGCCCACTCCGCCCCGCCCCCCTGCACCCCGCCCGCGCCCGTGCTACCACCCGCCGCAGCGCCGCCACGGCGCAGGGGAGGGGCCAGCTGCCCACCGGGCTCGACATCGTGCTGGGCGCGCTCTGCATCGAGCCCGCGCTCGGCTATCCGGACGGCGTGTTCCAAGCGGTCGGCCACCCCGTGAGCTGGATCGGCGCCTGCATCTCCCGGCTGGAGCGCGCGCTCAACCGCCCGAGCCTATCCCCCGCCCGCCGCCGCGCCAACGGCGTGGCCGCCCTCGCCGTCACCCTCGCCGCCGCGGCCAGCCCCGCCTGGCTCGCCCAGCACGCCGCCCTCGCCACCCTGCCGCGCTGGGCCGCCCTCGCCCTGCTCTGCACCGCCGCCAGCACCCTGCTCGCCCAGCGCAGCCTGTGGACCCACGTCCGCGCCGTCGCCACCGCCCTCGACCCTGCCTCCGGAACCCCCCCGGCAAGCCACCCCCCCAACGCCGCCGGCCCCAACGCCCGCCTTGCCGCCGCCCGCCTTGCCGCCGCCCGCCTCGCCGCCGCCCGCCTCGCCGCCGCCCGCATCGTCGGCCGCGACGTGGCCCACCTCGACGAGACCGCCATCGCCCGCGCCGCCATCGAGAGCCTCGCCGAGAACTTCTCCGACGCCGTCGTCGCCCCCGCCCTCTGCGGCCTCGCCGCCGGCCTCCCCGGCCTCGCCCTCTACAAGGCCGCCAACACCGCCGACAGCATGATCGGCCACCGCACCCCCCGCCACGAAGCCTACGGCTGGGCCGCCGCCCGCCTCGACGACGTCGTCAACCTCCCCGCCGCCCGCCTCGCAGCACTGTGGATCATCGCCGCCGCAGCACTCCACCAGGCCTGCGGCCAGCCCTGCTCCCCGACCGCCGCCGCCCGCGCCGCCTGGCGCGACGCCCCCCGCCACCGCTCGCCCAACGCCGGCTGGCCCGAAGCCGCCATGGCCGGCGCCCTCGGCCTGCGCCTCGCCGGCCCGCGCAGCTACCACGGCACCTGCGTCGACGACGCCTGGATGGGCGACGGCCGCGCCCACGCCACCCAGGCCGACCTGCGCCGCGCCCTCTCGCTCTACCGCACCGCCTGCGTGCTGCAGGCCGCCGTGCTCGCCGCACTTGCCATCGCGTGAAGCAGGCAAGGCCGGAGGCTCCGCCTCTGGACTCCGCCAAAGGGCGAGCCCTTTGGGAACCACTTGTCGGCGCTGGCACGCCGGGCGTCTGCCCGCAGTTTCAGGCCGGCACGTGGCAAGACAAGGCCGGAGGCCCGGCCTCCGGCCTCCGCTCAAGGCCGGTCCTTGAGGACCCCTCCAGCAGTATCGAAGCCGGCGGCCTGTCCCAGGCATGCACTATTCTACATGAAACCGATGACCGCGCCGGCCGTCTTTTCAGGTATTGGCCGCGGCATTCCAGCGCGGCTGAAACCAGCCAGAAGGGATCGTGTTGTGTCCAAGTCGATGGGCTATGCTCTCGCTGCTGCGTTGGTCATGTCGGGCGCAGTCCCCGCCCTGGCCGCAACGACGCCCGCAGCGCAAAGCGCCGCACAGAAGACCGCCGACCAGGACTTCGGCAAGGTCTCCGCGGACGGTCAGAGTGCGTTGCGCGACATCCACAGGGTAAGGCTGGACATCTTTGATGGCCAGATCGACCACGCCAAAACCAGTATCGCGAAGGCAATCTCGTCGCTCGACAAGGCCCAGTCCGACGAGACGGTGTTCACCAGGGCCGAAGCCGATCTGAAGCCGCCGGCCGCGATGCAGGCCAAGGCGCAGGCAACGGCCAGCACCAGCAGCGCGACGGCCGGCAGGACGCCGGTCGAGTGGCTGCCGGTCGATGGAGCGATGACGATCGGCGAGGACTACACGGCCACGCCGGAAAAGGCTGCGGGCGTGAAAAGAGCCAACGAGAAGCTGACCAAGGGCGACCAGAAGGGCGCGATGGACGAGTTGAAGCTGGCCAATGTCGACGTCGATTTTCTCGTCGAGGTTGCGCCGCTCAAGCCCACGATGACCGGCGTCAGACAGGCGAGCGACGAACTCAACGCGGGCAAGTACTACGAGGCCAACCAGTCCCTGAAGTCCATCGAGGACGGGATGCGCTTCGACAACGAGGTCCTCGTCGAGAAGCCCCAGAAGACGGATGCCGCGCATCCCGCAAAGTCCAACGGCTGACCCTTGAGGATCGGTCGGGGCCGGAAGGCCCCGTCCGACTTCCCACTCGACCAGCTTGTCCGTTTCCCAGACGTATCAGTTTTCTTTCCGTGCCGGGCTCAGGCCCCGTCGGTCCGGGGCCCGGTGCTCAATACAGTCACGTGATTCCAGGCAGGAGACACAGTCTTGCTGAACTTGCGCCGCGCGGAGCTGTGCGAAGCGGAGGCCCTGGCGGCTCTGGCACGCCGCACCTGGCGGGAGATGTCCCTGGAGGACTTCGCCATCCCCTATCCCCCGGAGGATGTGGCAGCGTTCGAGGCGATGAAGAGCGCGCCATCGGTCGTGAAAGCGAGGCTCGCCGATCCGCGGCAGGCGACCTGGGTTGTCGAGGATGCCGGCGAGCTGATCGGCTTTGCCGACGCCGGCCCGTGCGACCTGCCCCACCCTGAGGTGGACGCGTCCCACCTGGAGCTCAACCGCCTCTATGTCCTGCGATCCAGGCAGGGCCGAGGCTGCGGCGGACTGCTCATGACCGCAGCGCTCGAGTGGATGAGGTCGCGCTCGCCCGGCCCGCAATGGGTCGGCGTATGGTCCGGCAACTTGCGAGCACAACGCTTCTACGCTGCCTATGGCTTCCGGAAGGTGGGCGAATACGACTTTCCCGTGGGCCGCTGGCAGGATCGGGACTTCGTTCTGCGGCGAACCTGACCCTGTTCCCGCCGTCGGCTCCGGCCGGCCTTTGCAACGCGGTCGATCGTTCCCCGCACACTGTTCCGAACCGACCCCCCGGCTCCGCTATCCCCCGCCGCCCGCCATCCCCAGCACCGCCGCCAGATTCACATGCCGCTCCAGGTGCGCGGCCAGCCCGTCCAGCGCCCCCTCCACCCCCGCCGCATACCCCACCGCCGCCCCCGCACCCCCGAGCCGCCGCAGCCAGGCCCCGCGCTGCGCATCCCCCGCGAACAGCCCGTGCAGGTACGTCCCCCCCACCAGCCCGTCCGCCGAACACGCCCCCTCCGCCCGCCCCGCCCCGTCCTCGCCAAGGCCGCCCAGCCGCAGCAGCGGCCGCGCCGCCGCATCCGCCCCCCAGGTCCGCCCCACGTGCATCTCGTACCCCCCGCACGCCACCCCGTCCGCCACGCTCACCCCGCGCACCGCCGCGAGCCGCTTCTCCCCCCCCAGCACCGTCTCCACGTCCAGCAGCCCGAGCCCCGCCGCCACCCCCGGCGGCCCCTCCACCCCGTCCGGATCGGCCACCACCCGCCCCAGCATCTGATACCCCCCGCACAACCCCAGCACCCGCCCGCCCCGCCGCCGATGCGCCGCGACATCCACGTCCCACCCGCACGCCCGCAGCGCCGCCAGGTCCGCAAGCGTCGCCTTCGACCCCGGCAGCACCACCAGGTTGCACCCCGCCGGCAGCACGTCCCCCGCGCGCAGCACCACCAGCTCCACCCCCGGCTCCGCCGCCAGCGGATCGAGGTCGTCGAAGTTCGCGATCCACGGCAGCACCAGCACCGCCACCCGCACCCGCCCCCCAGCCCCGCCCGCCGCGACACCCGCCGCGCCCACGCCCCAGCCGCCCCGGGCGCCGCGCTCGGCCAGCTCCGCCGCATCCTCCGCCGGCAGCAGCCGCGCCCCCTCGAAGTGCGGCACCAGCCCCAGCCCCGCCCACCCGGTCCGCGCCGCGACCAGCGCCATCCCGTCCGCGAACAGCGACAGGTCGCCGCGCATCCGGTTCACGATGAACCCCCGCACCAGCGCCCGGTCCGCCTCCTCCAGCACCGCGTGCGTCCCCACCAGGCTCGCGATCACCCCGCCGCGGTCGATGTCGCCCACCACCACCACCGGCGTCCGCGTCGCCCGCGCGAACCCCATGTTGGCGATGTCGTCCGCCCGCAGGTTGACCTCCGAGGCACTCCCCGCCCCCTCCACCAGCACCAGGTCCGCGCCCTCGCCCACCCGCGCGAAGCTCTCCAGCACCGCGGGCATCAGCCCCCGCTTCATCGCCTGGTAAGCCCGCGCCCGCGCCACGCCCACCACGCGCCCCTGCACCACCACCTGCGCCCCGTCGCCGCCCTGCGGCTTGAGCAGCACCGGGTTCATGTGCACCGACGCCGCGACCCCGCACGCCAGCGCCTGCAGCGCCTGCGCCCGCCCGATCTCGCCGCCGTCCACCACCGCCGCGTTGTTCGACATGTTCTGCGGCTTGAACGGCCGCACCCGCAGCCCGCGCCGCACGAACGCCCGGCACAGCCCCGCGACCAGCAGCGACTTGCCCACGCTGGAGCCCGTCCCCTGCAGCATCAGCGCCCGCGTCAAGGCAAGGCCAGAGGCTCTGCCTCTGGACTCCGCCAAAGGCAGGCCTTTGGAATCCCGATGTTAAGAAACATCCGCCGGTCCAGGGGCGGCGCGCCCCTGGCGGGTCCCCGCTGCCAAGCCATGGGCAGAGCCCAGCCTTGCCTGCCCCGCCTCAGAACTCGATCCCCTCCTGCGCCCGCACCCCCGCCGCGAAGTGGTGCTTCACCGCCGCGAACTCGGTCACCAGGTCCGCCGCCGCCACCAGCTCCGGCCTGGCGTTGCGCCCCGTCACCACGACGTGCAGCAACCCCGGCCGCCCCGCCAGCGCGCCCAGCACCTCGCCGACCTCCAGGTAGCCGTAGCGCAGCGCGATGTTCAGCTCGTCGAGCACCAGCAGCGCCAGCCCCGGCTCGCCCATCAGCGCCACCGCCCGCGCCCACGCCGCCCGGCACGCCGCGACGTCGCGCGCCCGGTCCTGCGTCTCCCAGGTGAAGCCCTCGCCCATCGAGTGCCACGCCACCAGCTCGGTGCGCTCCAGCAGCCGCCGCTCCCCGGTGTCCCACGCCCCCTTGATGAACTGCACCACCGCGCAGCGCCGCCCGCGCCCCGCCATGCGCAGCACCAGCCCCAGCGCCGCCGTGGTCTTGCCCTTGCCCGGCCCGGTATGGACCATCAGCAGCCCCTTCGCCGCCACCGCCTTGCCCGCCACCTCGGCGTCCTGCACCGCCTTGCGCCGCACCATCTTCGCCCGGTGCCGCTCCGCCTCCTCGGCCGCCGCCCCGTCTCCCACTGTTCCATCTGCTACGGCCCCGTCTCCCACCACCGCGTCTCCCACCACCGCGTCTCCCACCACCGCGTCTCCCACCGTCCCGTCTCCCACCGACCCCTCCACCGCCACCTCGTCCACCCCCGACCTCCCAACCACGTTCCCACCCGTCAAAGCCTCACCTGCCACGCATCACCGGGGCAGGGCAGGGGACCCGCCCCGGCCAGCCGCACCCCGTTCAAGCTCGCCCGCCGAACCACGCCCATCCTCCCAGCCCGCACACCCCCCCAAGATTCCCGCTGCGGTTGCACCCGCACCCATGCTACACGCGATCCATGGACGGCAGCTTCCCCAACCGCCACCCCCACCCCGGCCTCTCCCGCCTCGCCGCCCGCGGCGCCTACCGCCCGTTCGGCGCCTTCCGCCTGGCGCTCGCCCTGATGGTCGCCCTCCAGCACCTGCAATACCTCCTGCCCGACGCCGACCGCGCGCCCTTCCACACCATGGGCTTCGGCGCCATCGCCGTCGGCGTGTTCTTCGCCCTCTCCGGCTTCATCGTCGCCGAGGCCACCGACAGCGTCTACGCCGCCCGCCCCGGCGCCTTCCTCGCCAACCGCCTGCTGCGCGTCGTGCCGCCCTACCTCGCCGCCCTCGCCGTCTCCGCCGCCATCCAGACGCTGCTCTGGCGCGCCGGCCACCTCGCGCTGTGGGACTACGCCCTGCACACCGACCCGCTCGACCCCGCCCTGCTCGCCGCCGGCGTGCTCTCCCTGATCCCCGGCTTCCACACCCGCTACATCGCCCAGGACTTTGAGTTCATCCCCTTCGTCTGGACCCTGCGCGTCGAGATGGCGTTCTACCTCGCAGCCTTCGCCGTGGCCCTCGCCACCCGATACGCCGGGCGCAAGCCGGCCTGGCTGCCCCACGCCGCGGTCGCCCTCGGCTTCGCCGCCTTCGCCGCCTTTGCCTGGCACGCCACCCCCAGCACGCCCGCCCCCAGCACGCTCCCTCCCAGCACGCTCGCCCTCGCCGCGCTCCCCCCCACGCCCCCAGGCCCCGCCGCCACCCCCCAGCCCGGCGCGCTCACCGCCGGCCGGCTCGACCCCGCCGCCCTCCCGGCGCATCTCGCCCACCCGCAGCAGTGGGGCATCCTCACCGACGTGCCGTTCTTCCTGCTCGGCGTGTGCCTGTACGCCGCGCTGCAGCCCGGCCGGAACCGCCTGCGCTGGGCCGCGACCATCGCCGCCGCCGCCTGCAGCCTCGCCGCGTTCGGCTACTGGGACCAGCGCGGCCTGCCGTCGCTCGCCGCCCAGCGCCCCCTGCTCGCGGCCCTGCTCGCCGGCACCGCGGCGCTCGCCGCCTGGCCGCGCGTCGCCCCCGCCTGGCGCACCCTCGACAAGCGGCTCGGCGCGCTCTCCTACCCGCTCTACCTCAACCACTACGCCATCGGCATCGCGCTCTACGACCTCGTCCCAGGCCGCTCCGCCGCGCTCTACGCCACCGCCGTCGCCGCCTCGCTCGCCCTCGCCTGGCTGATGCACCGCCTCGTCGAGGCCCCCATGGAACGCCTGCGCACCCGGATCCGCGGCCGCCCGGTCTGATCGGCGCCCGCCGCCGCTGCGCGATGCCGCCGCGGCCCGTGACCGCTGCAGCAAGGCAAGACCGGGCTCTCCCTCCGCCCGCCTTCCGGCGGACCCAGGCGGGGCCGTCCGAACCTTGCGCGGCCTGCGCCCGGACCCGCCAAAGGGCGGAACCCCTTGCAGACCTTTTCCTCAGGCAACGGGATTCAGGCGGCTCGGCCTCCGGGCGCGCTTCGTGCAGCCATTGCCCTGTCGCCGCGTTGCTGGGCCGACAGCAGGGGAGCAGGCCATGTCGGACGACGACAGGAAGCAGGTGCGTGCCGCCTACCACGAGGCGGTGAACATGACGCCGGCGGCGCTGCGGCACTGGCTCGACAGCGAGGACAGCCGCTCGGTGGGCATGACCGGAGAGGGCGAGCGGGTGACGGCCCCGGCGGACAAGGAGTCCGTGGGGCACGGGATGGGGCGCAAGATCCTGGCTCTCCACGACATGCACCAGGACCAGTACGGCGACGCCGACTACGACATGATGCGCAAGGTCGTCGGCTACGTGCACCGCCACGTGGCGCAGCGGCCCGCGGGCGACGTGACCGATACGCGTTGGCGGCAGTCGCTGATGAACTGGGGCCACGACCCGCTGAAGTGACGTCCGCGAACCGCGCAGCCCGATGAACGCGAGGCGGCGCGTCATCGGTACCAGGTCGCACCCGTCACCACGTGAACATCGATCCTGCTGCCCGCTTGCCTGGCCTTGTAACAGCGGCCCCGGCATTGACCTGCAGAAAGCAAGGCCGGGCTCTCCCTCCGCCCGCGTTCCAGCGGCCCGAGCGGGGCCGTCGGAACCTTGCGCGGGCACCGCCCAGCCCCGCCAAAGGCCTGAGGAAACCCTTTCCCTAGGCACGGGGATTCCAAAGGCGAGCCTTTGGCGGAGTCCAGAGGCAGAGCCTCTGGCCTTGCCTGCCTAAGCGGTCATGCTCAAGGCCGGTTGGTACCACGGCACGGACCTCGGCAACGCGATCCTGTCCGGTCCTGTCCGCAAACGGCAGGAAGCGTATGCGGCGTATGGGTCCGGTGACGGCACGCTGACATCCGCGTCCATTCCTGATCGGTCCTCTGGTGAGGGATCACAGGATCAGGAACCGGGCCTGGACGACAACTTCGGATACTGCATTGTCAAGAACACCAATGGCACGTGCGCTTCGAACCGGATCCAGCGATTGCACGTCAAAGCGCTGATCCCATTTGCTTACATCATTATCGTCTCTGATGATTCTCAGACGAGGCAATCCTGAATCAGCGACAGCATGCAATTACTGTCTAGTTCTTCATACATCAACGCGGCGGAGTGGGACGACTGGTTGCTGGGCGAAGCCATGCTCGACCGTTCTTCAGGTCGAACGTCAGATCCCACTTGCCCAGAACTGCTTCACCGATGTCGCCATCCATGATGAGGCTGCTGACGCGTGCGGCTCCTTGAACAGGAATGCCGTCAACCAGATCGAACGCCGCTTGTTGGATGTTTCGGTTTCCGGCCGTAAGCCCGATCAGCCCAGCGACATGCTCGTCCACCATGATCGGACCGCCGTTTCCCGTATCGAGCTCCATCCACGCACGTCCCGCCGATGTCTGAACTGCGCCATCGACGGTCAATGCCAGTCCTTCGGCATCCCGCACCAGGCGCGCCGGCACTTGGGTCGCACCAGCGATCCGCTGCTGCAGGCTGGACGAAGTTTCCACGACCACCTCGTGCGCCACAGGTCTGATCGTGATGACCTGCCCCGCGAAAACATCGAGCGCCAGCAAGCCAGCCAAGGACGGCATCTGCGGAGCCACCAGCCGCTTTAGATCAAGCACGGAAGCAGTGGGCACCAGGAATTTCCGGCCGCCGATCGTGAGCCGCACGTCGTCGCACCGCGGTGTATCCATGCGCTCGCCTGTCGCCCGAAACCCCGTGACCTGCCCCCAGGACCGGCATCCCAGGATGGTTGCGCTCTGCGGGGTCATGGTAGTGACGCCACCCCCGCTGTCAAACAAGTAAAGGCCGGAATGGCCGGCGATCTCGGCACGTAATCCAGTCTGATCGCCTGGCAGATCAATCGTCGGGATCACAAGTGCGGTCGTCGGTTCGCCGTCGACGGGCTGAGCCTCGGATACGGACGTTGCCTGGATCGCGATCAAACAACCGACCAAGGCAAGAACGTTGTGGATATGCATCGGGTACGCGTCCGCTGGTGGGGGTCTCCTGCCTAGCCCGGCCTCTCGATCAACGGCAAGTCAGCGGGCGAAGACAGAGGACCTCCTGACACGAGTCGATCGTCGCCGGTCTACATGCGGGTATCGCCCGCTCACGGTGCACCAGCCTGTCGGCGCCGGACGCTTACTTGCGGCCATGGAAGCCGTGCAGCTGAAACCAGGCGGCCTGGTCGCAAGCTTGGACGCGATGGCACCCGGGCCGGCAACCCGGGCTTGCCGCGGCCCCCGGCGTCCCCTCTAATCCCGGTCACAAGTCCGCCAGCGTCTCCGGCGGTCCTGGCCTTTCGCGCAAGCCGGCGGCAGCTCCGAGGGAAGTCCAGCGATGCGGCAGTCCACCACGCCCGGCAGCGCGACCGTCCCGCCGCCCCGCCCGGCGTTCCTCCCCGGCATGGGCCGCCGCATGGCCACCGTGGCGCTCCGCCCCCGCCCGGCCGCTGCAAGCCCCCCGGCCGCCGCAAGCCCCCCGGCCGCCGCAAGCCCGGGCGCCGCAAGCCGCCCGGACGCCCCGCTTCCGATGCAGCCGGACCGCGACCAGGCCCTCCTCCCGCCCACGGCCCACGTCTTCCCCCGCACCCCCGCCGAGCGCGCCGCCCTCGTCAGGGTCTGCCAGGTCGCCGCGCTCTGCGCCGCCGCCGCCTCCGCCGCCACCCTGCTCTACTGGCAGAAATCCGGCGGCACCGCCCAGGACCGCGCGATCACCCGCGCCGTGCAGGCCACGCAGCAGGCGCACGCCCGCATCGCGATGCTGCAGACCGAATGGGCGTCGCTGAACGAGCCGGACCGCCTGCAGGATCTCGCCGACCGCACCCTCGCCCTGCGCCCCATCGCCCCCGCGCAGTTCATCGAGCCCTCGCAGCTGCACGCGTGGCTGCAGAACCCGGTGTCCGCCCCGCCCGCCTCCGCCGACCCGGACCCCCCGACCACCGCCGAGGACACCCCCGAGACCGCGTCCGTGGACCGCTCCACCCCCGAACCGCCAACCCCCGAACGCCAAGCCGCCGAACACCCGGTCCCCGAACACCCCGCGCCCGAGAGGCTCGCCCCGCGGTCCAGGCTCGTCGCCGACCTTTCGCCGCTGCCGCTGCCGCCCCTGCTCCCCACCTTCGCCCTCGCACGCACGTCCCCGCCCCGGCCCGCACCGCAGGCCGCTCTCCCCGCCCCGCCGCCCGAGCCCGTCCTGCGCCTCGCCCGTGCGACGACCCTGCGTGCCACCCGCCTCGAACCGCCGCCCAACCGCTTCGAAATGCCGCCCAACCGCTTCGAGATGCCGCACTGGCTGACCCAGGGGCGCTCGCCACCCCCCACGGTGCTCGCCCTGTCCGAGCCGCCGCGCGACCCGGCCCCGCCATCGACGCCCAGGACCGTCACCCTGAGTGCCGTCGCCTCCAGGACTGTCAGGCCATGGGCCGAGACCCGCCCGGCGGCCGCTCCTTCCCCGCGGCCCCCGGCTGTGATCGCAGTCTCCTCCGGCGAGGTGCCCTACGACGACCGCCCGGCGGAGTGGTACCCGCGTCCACCCCCCGGCTGGCCGTACGGCGGCCCCGCCCGCGCGCCCTACGGCTGGAGCCCGCCCTACGCCCAGGCATACCCGCCGAACTAGCGCGGACCTGGCGCCAGGCCGAAGCAGGCAAGGCCAGAGGCTCCATTTCCGGACCCCGCCCGGGGCTGCCGTCGAGAGCCGCTGCGCCAAGCAGATCGCTTCCAGACGGCTCAGCCCTTTGGCGGGTCCGAGTGCAGGGAAACCCCGGCCTTGCTTCGCCCGCAGCCGAAGCCACCCAGCGGCAGCTCCCGTCATGCGCGCCGAAGGCGCCCGGGCCCGCCCGGCAGAGCGCCCTACCCGAGCTGCCTCGCCAGCGCCCGCCCCATCAGCCATCCCGGCAGTGCCGCCAGCGGCGCCGCCGGCACCACCATCAGCAGCCCGAGCGGCTGCCCGTTCACCATCAGGTCCATGCCTACCCCGAGCAGCAGCCCGCCCAGCAGCGCCCCCACCACCCCAGACGACACCCCGAGCCACACCACTTCGCCGCGCGTCACCATGCCCCGGGAGTAGGGTCGACCCCCACTCTTTGGCAAGCCGCCCGCCGCCGCAGCCCGCGATCCGCCGCTCGCGGGCCTCGTAACGAACGGCATTCAGGGTGGCCGGGCAGGCAAGGCCAGAGGCTCTGCCTCTGGACTCCGCCAAAGGCTAGCCTTTGGAATCCCTGTGTTTAAGCAGGGGTTCTCAACGGTCTCAGGGCTTTGGCGGGCATCCTGCGCCTCGCGGTTTGACTCCCCGCCACCCGCCTGCCAAACCCCCGCCACTGCCGGGAACGTGGACGGGCCTTCGTGGCCCGCGCCCGCCCCTTCGGCCGTCCCGCCCCCGGGCGGCGCCGAAGGCGGCCTACCGGTGCAACAAGCCAGACCGCGAAGCGGACGGCACAGAACATAAGGTGCGCGCATGACCAAGCGCCTCGAAAGCAAGTACAAGGTGAACCGCCGCCTCGGCGTCAACCTGTGGGGCCGCGCCAAGTCGCCGATCACCAAGCGCGACTACGGCCCCGGCCAGCACGGCCAGCGCCGCAAGCAGAAGCCCAGCGACTACTCGGTACAGCTGATGGCCAAGCAGAAGCTCAAGTTCTACTACGGCAACATCGGCGAGAAGCAGTTCCGCAAGTACTACGACGAGGCGGTCCGCCGCAAGGGCGACACCTCGGAGAACCTGATCGAGATCCTCGAGCGCCGCCTCGACGCCGTCGTCTACCGCCTCAAGTTCGCCATCACCCCCTTCGCGGCCCGCCAGTTCGTCAACCACGGCCACGTCACCGTCAACGGCCGCCGCGTCAACATCCCGAGCTTCCTGGTCAAGGACGGCGACCTGATCGAGGTCCGCGAGAAGTCCAAGCAGCTCGCCATGGTCCTCGACGCCACCCAGAGCGGCGAGCGCGACGTCCCGGAATACTACGAGGTCGACCACCGCGTCATGAAGGGCCGCATGACCCGCGCGCCCAAGCTCTCCGACGTGCCCTACCCGGTCACCATGGAGCCCAGCCTGGTCGTCGAGTTCTACTCCCGCTAGCAGCCCCGCCGGACCACCGACGCCGGGCGCGAGCGATCGCCCCGGCGTTTTCCGTTTCCGCCTGAGGCAGGCAGGCCCACAGGCCGCTCCTTCAAGCAGCGGGCCCCTGGACTCCGCTCAGGGCAACCCCTGGGAACCCCTCGAGGCCCTCCCGCACACGGGCGGTCCGATGCCGTCCGCCAGCCCCGCCGCCGCCCAAGTGAACCCCGACAGGCGCCGGGGTCTGGG
This sequence comes from uncultured Acetobacteraceae bacterium, assembly GCA_964236535.1. Lineage (GTDB taxonomy): Bacteria > Pseudomonadota > Alphaproteobacteria > Acetobacterales > Acetobacteraceae > CAXSEF01. Next base: position 12,871 of record CAXSEF010000029.1, on the reverse strand, counting down.
GGGCGGCCTCGCCCCCCAGCCTTGCCTTCCTGCCGCCCGCCCACCCCGAAAGGCCCACCCCGGAGCCCCACCATGAGCCACCCCCCCGCGGGCCTGGCCGCCGAGATCGCCCGCCGCCGCACCTTCGCGATCATCTCCCACCCCGACGCCGGCAAGACCACGCTGACCGAGCGCCTGCTGCGCGCCGGCGGCGCGATCCAGCTCGCCGGCAACGTGCGCGCCAAGGGCGAGCGCCGCCGCACCCGCTCCGACTGGATGGGCATCGAGCGCGACCGCGGCATCTCGGTCGTCACCTCGGTGATGACGTTCGAGTACGGCGGCTGCGTGTTCAACCTGCTCGACACCCCCGGCCACGAGGACTTCTCCGAGGACACCTACCGCACGCTGACCGCGGTCGACTCCGCGGTGATGGTGATCGACGCGGCCAAGGGCATCGAGGCGCGCACCCGCAAGCTGTTCGAGATCTGCCGCCTGCGCGACATCCCGATCCTGACCTTCATCAACAAGATGGACCGCGAGGCGCGCGACCCGATCGAGCTGCTCGACGAGGTCGCCTCCACCCTGGCGCTCGACACCGCGCCCGCCACCTGGCCGATCGGCCGCGCCGCGCAGTTCATCGGCACCTACGACCTGCGCACCCGCGACATCCGCACCACCACGCCGGTGGAGCAGTCCGACCCGCGCATGATCGCGATGGCCGAGGAGATCGACCTGGTGCGCTCGGCGCTGCCCGAGTTCGACCGCCCGAGCTTCGACGCCGGCCACCTCACCCCGGTGTTCTTCGGCAGCGCGATCCGCGAGATCGGCGTCTCCGACCTGCTCGACGCCCTGGTGGCGTTCGGCCCCACCCCGCGCGCGCAGCCCGCCGACACCCGCACCGTCCAGGCCGACGAGGCCGCGCTCACCGCCCTGGTGTTCAAGATCCAGGCCAACATGGACCCCAACCACCGCGACCGCATCGCCTTCGCCCGCGTCTGCTCCGGCCGCCTCACGCGGGGCATGCGCCTGCGCCAGGTCCGCACCGGCAAGATCATCCCGCTGCACGCCCCGCAGTTCTTCTTCGCCCGCGACCGCCAGATCGCCGAGGAGGCCTACGCCGGCGACGTCGTCGGCATCCCCAACCACGGCACCCTGCGCATCGGCGACACGCTGACCGAATCCGAGGACCTGCAGTTCACCGGCGTCCCGTACTTCGCCCCGGAGATCCTGCGCCGCGTCCGCCTCGACGACGCCATGAAGGCCAAGAAGCTGCGCCAGGCGCTGCAGGAGCTCGCCGAGGAAGGCGTCGTCCAGCTGTTCCGCCCGCAGGACGGCAGCCAGCCCATCGTCGGCGTCGTCGGCACCCTGCAGCTCGACGTCCTGCTCGCCCGCCTCGCCGCGGAGTACGGCGTCGGCATCGGCTTCGAGCCCGTCCCCTACAGCCTCGCCCGCTGGGTCAGCGGCGAGCGCCTCGCCATCGAACGCTTCGAGGCCGAGAACCGCTCCGCGATGGCCGACGACGTCGACGGCGACCCGGTGTTCCTCGCCAGCTCCGCCTTCGTGATGAAACGCACCATCGACCTGAACCCCGGCCTCGGCTTCCGCGACATCAAGGACATCCGCCCCGACGCCGCCTGACGCCAACCGGCCTCGAGGGTGGCCGACCACGCAAGCAAGGCCGAGCCTCTGCAAGCCCTATGCTCAAGCAAAGGGTCTCCAAAGGCCTCAGCCTCTGGCGGGTCTGGGCGGAGCCCGGCCTTGCTGCGCCTGCCGGTCAATGCCAGGGCCGCTGGCATGAACGGGCCGGGCGACCCCTCCGCCCGCAGTCCACTGCCCCAGGCGGGCCAGCGGAACCTTGCGCGGGCCATCCCAGACCCGCCAAAGGGCCGACCGCTTCGGAACCATCACCTGGGGACCCCGGAGCGTCCTAGCAGTGGAGTATTCCCCCTCCAGCCAGGCCACCCAAGAAAAAGGCCCACGCGGCAACCCGCGTGGGCCTTCCATGCGCCGGTCCAGGGCAGAGCCCTGGCCTCGCCTACCGGTAGTAGCGATGGTAACGGTGGAACCGCCGGTGATAGTAGCGGTGCCGATAGTACTGCACCTCGTGCACGTAGCTGCCCGCCGGCTCCGCGGTGAGCGCGTCGAAGCTCAGCTTCCCGGCCTCGCTCTCGGTGACCACATGCTGCGCGGACGCGCTGCTCACGATGGCCGCCCCGCCCATCAGTCCAAGGGCAAGGCCCGCCGTGGCGGCGGTCCGAATCAGTCCACGCATGCAAGTGCTCCCGTATGGCGTCGATCGCAGGCCTAGTTCATCCCGCCGGCATCGGCAAGCACCACGTGCAAGGAACCGGCCGCAAAGTGGCCGACTTCCCACAGCCGGCCCGGCGCTAGCCGACCTTGGCCAGACCCTTCTCCTTGACCAGCGTCTCCAGTTCGCCCGACTGGTACATCTCGGTGATGATGTCGCACCCGCCGACGAACTCGCCGCCGACATAGAGCTGCGGCACCGTCGGCCAGCTGGAGAACTGCTTGATCCCCTCGCGCAGCTCCGGGTCCTCCAGCACGTTCGCGGTCTTGAACGCGACGTTCATGTGGCTGAGGATCTGGATCACCCGCGCGGAGAACCCGCACTGCGGGAACATCGGCGTCCCCTTCATGTAGAGCATGACCGGGTTCCCGGTGATCTCGCCCTGGATGCGTTCCGCGACAGTCGCCATTCCATCTCTCCTCGTTCTGAAGCACGACGCCCCAAGGCGCCAAACCTAGCACACCCAAGGCCCGGCAGACCCGCCAAGCCCCCCGGAACCCGAAGGGCAGGGACCCCACCCCCGGCCCGGGACTTCGCTCTGCCGCGTCATGTGGCGTGGCTTCGCGAGCACCGGAGCGGAGCGGCCATCCGGGCCGTGAGCACCGGAGCACAGCGAAGCCGCGTCAGATGACCGGCAGAGTAGAATTCCCCCCACCAGCTAGCGGGTGGCGGGATCGCCGGGCACCGACGTCTGCAACGCCAGCGCGTGCAGCTCGCCGCCCATCCGCCCCTGCAGCGCCGCATAGACGACCTGGTGCTGCTTCACCCGCGACTGGCCGCGGAAGCTCTCGCTCACCACCGTCGCCGCATAGTGGTCGCCGTCGCCGGCCAGGTCCTCCACCGTCACCACCGCGTCCGGCAACGCCGCCCGGATCATCGCCTCGATCTCGCCGATCGCCATCGCCATGCGCGCTCTCCGTCGCCGTCCCGCGGCCCATGGCCGCCAACCCAGCCCTTATACCAGCCGCCGGGCCACCCCTGCGCCCAGACCCGCCAAAAGCCTTCGGAAACCCCGTCCTCAAGCAAACGGATTCCAGAGGCGAGGCCTTTGGCGGAGTCCGGAGGCAGAGCCTCTGGACTTGCCTGCCGACCCGCCCACACCCAGCCCCGTCGCCATCAGTCCCCCATCCACTCCGGGAAGAACCGCTCGTGCGCCGCCCGCAGCTCGTCCATCGATATGAGCACCCCACCCGGCAGTGTCAAACCACCCCCCTCCGCCCGCCCCAGCCGGCACGCCGGCACCGCCGCCGCCGCCGCCCGCCCCAGCACCGCGCCAGCGTCCGCGCAGCCCAGCACGTAGCGCCCCTGGTCCTCGCCGAACCACATCGCGTGCTCCGCCACCCCCGCGCACCCCGCCGGCCGCTGCAGCGCCACCCCCACCCCGCCCGCCAGCGCCATCTCCGCCACCGCCACCAGCAGCCCGCCGCCGCTCGCGTCGTGGCAGGCCGCCACCTCGCCGCGCCCGATGCACGCGCGCACGAACTCCCCTGCCGCACGCTCCGCCGCCAGGTCCACCGGCGGCGGCGGCCCGTCCTCGCGCCCGCACACCTCGCGCAGCCACAGCGACTGCCCCAGATGGCCCCCGCACACCCCCACCAGCACCAGCTCCAGCCCCGCCGCCAGCGCCAGCCCCACCGACGCCGCCGCGTCCTCCAGGACGCCCAAGCCGCCGATCGCCGGCGTCGGCAGGATGCCCACCCCGCGCGTCTCGTTGTACAAGCTCACGTTGCCGCTCACGACCGGGAAGTCGAGCGCCCGGCACGCCGCCGCCATCCCCCGGATGCACCCCGCGAACTGCCCCATGATCTCCGGCTTCTCCGGGTTGCCGAAGTTCATGTTGTCCGTCACCGCGAGCGGCCGCGCCCCCACCGCGCACAGGTTGCGCCACGCCTCCGCCACCGCCTGCGCCCCACCCGCCTCCGGATCGGCGAAGCAGTACCGCGGCGTGCAGTCCACCGTCAGCGCCAGCGCCCGCCGGCCCGCCGCATCGGCGTCCACCCGCACCACCGCCGCGTCCGCCGCCCCGGGCCGCCGCACCGTCTGCCCGCCCACCGTGCTGTCGTACTGGTCCCACACCCACGCCCGCGAGCACAGGTCCGCGCACCCCACCAGCGCCAGCAGCCCCGCCGCCACCCCCACCGGATCGCCCACCTCGCCGAGCGGCGCCCGCAGCACCGTCTCCCGCACCGGCCGCCGGTACAGCGGCGCCTGCTCCGCCAGCGGCCCCAGCGCGATGTCGGCCTCCACCACGCCGCGGTGGCGCAGCACGATCCGCCCGCTGTCGGTGATCCGCCCGATCACCGCGAACTCCAGCTCCCACTTCTCGAAGATCGCCCGCGCCAGCGCCTCGCGGTCCGGCCGCAGCACCATCAGCATGCGCTCCTGGCTCTCCGACAGCATCATCTCGTAGGCCGACATCCCCGCCTCGCGCTGCGGCACCGCGTCGAGGTCGAGCGCGATCCCCACGCCCCCCTTGCCCGCCATCTCCACCGCGCTCGAGGTCAGCCCCGCCGCCCCCATGTCCTGGATCGCCACGATCGCGTCGGTCGCCATCAGCTCCAGGCACGCCTCGATCAGCAGCTTCTCCACGTACGGGTCGCCGACCTGCACCGTCGGCCGCTTCGCCTCGGTGTCCGCGCCGAACTCCGCCGACGCCATCGTCGCCCCGTGGATGCCGTCCCGCCCGGTCCGGCTGCCCACGTACACCACCGGGTTGCCCACCCCCGCCGCCGCCGACAGGAAGATGCGCCCCGAGGCCGCGATCCCCACCGTCATCGCGTTCACCAGCGGGTTGCCGTCATACGCCGGGTGGAAGTCGACCTCGCCCCCCACCGTCGGCACCCCCACGCAGTTGCCGTAGCCGCCGATGCCGCGCACCACCCCGTCCACCACCCGACGCGTCCCCGCCGCCCCCGGCGAGCCGAAGCGCAGCGCGTTGAGGTTCGCCACCGGCCGCGCCCCCATCGTGAACACGTCGCGCAGGATGCCGCCCACCCCCGTCGCCGCCCCCTGGTACGGCTCGATGAAGCTCGGGTGGTTGTGGCTCTCCATCTTGAACACCGCGGCCAGCCCGCCGCCGATGTCCACCACCCCCGCATTCTCCCCCGGCCCATGGATCACCCACGGCGCCACCGTCGGCAGCTCGCGCAGCCACGCCCGCGAGCTCTTGTACGAACAGTGCTCCGACCACATCACCGAGAAGATGCCCAGCTCCACCAGGCTCGGCACCCGCCCCATGATCCGCTCGACCCGGCCATACTCCTCGACGCTGAGGCCGAATTCCTGCGCCAGCGCCACGTCAACGGTCCGGGTCATCCGCGCCTCCAGGAAGTAAGGCGAGGGCGCTGCCCTCGACCCGCCAGGGCGAGCCGCCCTGGACCGGCCTCTTCTACGGGTTTTTGCCGAGCCCGCCATCACGCAGGCCTTCTTGCCGCTGCATGCGACTCGATCGAGGGTCAAACGGCCTTCGCCCGGCGGCCAGCGCCATGTTGACAAGGCTGGCGGGGCGGGCCTAGCGACCCCGTCAGATGCAAGGTGCAGCATGGCCGAAACCGACTGCTTCCTGGGCTACTCGGAAGCGGAGACGCGGCGCCTCATCCTGCAAGGCGAAATCCTCCGGCCCGCGACCGAGCGGCTGTTGCGCGAGGCAGGCCTGGCGCCAGGGATGCGGGTTCTCGATGTCGGCTGCGGCGCGGGCGATGTCGCCATGATCGCGTCCCGGATCGTTGGACCGACCGGGGCGGTGGTGGGCGTGGACCAGGACGCGAAATCCGTGGCCGGGGCAGCCGATCGCGCCGCGCGCGCCGGGCTGGACATCCAGTTCCATGCGGCGCGGGTGGAAGATCGGCCGGATCTGGGCCAGTTCGACCTGGCGGTCGGCCGCCTGGTGCTGTTCCATTCGGCTGATCCGGTCGCCTTCGTCCGCGATGTCGCCTTCCATGTCCGGCCAGGGGGAACGGTGGCATTCCACGAGGCGCTCCCTGACCCCTGCTTGCAGCATCTCAGTTCCTCCCCGTTGTGGAACCGGGTGTGGGAGGAGGGCAACAAGACCGTGAAGGCCGCCATGCCTAACCATGACGTCGCGCTCCGGCTGGTCGAGACGTTCAACGAGGCAGGCCTGGAGCGGCCGTCCCTGTTTTGCGACGTGGCGATGGGCAGCGGCCCGGACTCCCCGTTCTACAAATGGGGCGCGTTGACGTTGGCCAGTGTGCTGCCATACCTGGAAAAGCACGGCATCGCCACGGCGGCGGAATGGGATATCCCCACGTTGGAGAGGCGCCTGAGGGATGAAGCGGTGACGCGGAACAGCCAGTTGATGTTCATGCCGTCGTTCTGCGTCCATGCCCGCAGGCCGATCGGCCCGTAATCCATGCGACGGCGTCCGCGTTCTGCCGTGCCCGGAAGCTTGCCTGTGGTCTGCAGACGAGTGGCCAGGCAGCCGCCAGCCGGGGCCACAGGAGGCCCCCCTTCTACCGGCACATCTGGAAACCGTGCGCCCGCCCGCCAGTCCCGACGCGTCGAAAAGAGGAATGCTATCGTAGCAGCCCTCGATCTATGCAAGTCGCAGTCGTGTCGAGCGGCTGCGAACCACGCTGACAGGTCCGGTTGCGAGGCAGACTGACTGTCCGATCGCCACACGGCATGGAAACCGTGCGCCCCTTCATGGGCGTGCTCTACTTCACCGCCATACGCGACTGGATCAGGCGCTGACAAGCCCGAGCCCAGGTGCGTGAGCATTGTTGACGAAGGAGGCTCTGGAAATGGAAACGATCAGATTGCCGGCGGGCGTCGGGCTCACCGCGCTCCACGTGGCGGCCGAGCGGGCAAGAGAGTCGAACCGGCCGGATGCCTTGTTCGTGGACCCTCTCGCCAAGGAGATGATCACCCATGTCGAGGATGAGAACGGCAAGGAGTGGTCGGCTTCGGGTTTGAGCGACGTCACACGACGGCAGCTGGGCGATTATGTCGCGATCCGCACCAACTTCATCGACGAGAGGATGCTCTCGGCCACCAAGGCCGGCCTGCGACAGGTCGTCATCCTCGCGGCGGGAGTGGACGGCCGCGGCTATCGGCTGGATTGGCCGCCTGCAACCAGGCTCTACGAGCTCGACAGGCCGGAACTGCAGGCGTTCAAGCATAAGGTCGTCAGTCGGGGAACCCTTCAGCCGACCGTCGATCTCGTTCAGGTCGCGGGAGACCTGAACGACGACTGGCTGACGCTGCTGCAGCAGACGGGTTTCGCAGTCGGGCAGCCGACGCTGTGGCTCCTCGAAGGATTGCTGAGATACCTGACCTCGGATGAGGCGGATCGCCTGGTGGCGCGCCTGAGTTCCGCTTCGGCACCGGGCAGCCGCCTTGTCGCCGTATACACCTTCGGTGATGAGGCGAGATCAGCTCGAAACGCTCGCGAAGACAAGGATCAGAGCATGAACGCCCTGCTGAATCTCGCCCGAGGTGGTCCGTCTGCAGAACCAGAGGCCTGGCTCTCGCATCTTGGCTGGACGGTAGACGCCACGACGATTGCAGACTGGGCCCACCGTCTGGGACGGCCTGTACCGCCAATGATGGACGCCGCCCGCGATGGGGTCGCGTGCTACCTCGTCGAAGCGACCCTGTGACAACTCGTCGGTGACACCGCGCCACCACCCTGTCGCTCCGACGCAGCCGTCATACCCGCCTGTCGCTCGAAGCCAGCAGCCAGGCGACGGCTCTGCCCTCGACCCGCCAGGGCGAGCCGCCCTGGACTGGCTTCCCTAGGAAGCGCCGGGGTCTGGGGGGCGGCCTCGCCCCCCAGCCTTCTTCACCCCGCCACCACCTCCGCCAGCCCCGCGAACAGCGGCCGCCCGTCCACGCCCCCCATCAGCGGGTCCACCAGGTCCTCCGCGTGCGGCATCAGCCCCAGCACCCGCCCGCCCGCATCCGCGATCCCCGCGATCGACCGCGCGCTGCCGTTCGGCGCCACCGCCAGCACCGCGCCCCCCGCCGAGGCATAGCGGAACGCCACCCGCCCCTCGCCCTCCAGCCGGTCCAGCGTCTCCCCGTCCGCGAAGTAGTTGCCGTCCCCGTGCGCCATCGGCGCCCGGAACACGTCGCCCGTCGCCCACCCCCGGGTGAACGCGCCGCCGCCCCGCTCCACCCGCAGGAAGCAGTCGCGCGAGATGAACCGCATTCCGGCGTTGCGCAGCAGCGCCCCCGGCAGCATCCCCGCCTCGGTCAGCACCTGGAACCCGTTGCACACGCCGAGCACGTAGCCGCCGCCCGCCGCGAACGCCCGCACCGCCGCCATCACCGGCGAGCGCGCCGCCATCGCCCCGCAGCGCAGGTAGTCGCCGTGGCTGAACCCCCCCGGCAGCACCACCAGGTCGAGCGCCGGCAGCACGCTCTCCTTGTGCCAGACCAGCACCGGCTCCCGCCCGCAGACCTGCCGCAGCGCGATCGCCATGTCGCGCTCCCGGTTCGTCCCCGGAAACAGCACGATCCCCGCCCTCATCGCCCGATCCCCAGCAGGCAAGGCCGGGCTCCGTCCAGGCCCGCCAAAGGCCGGAGCCCGTCGGAACCCCTTCCCCTGATCGCAAGGATTCCCAAGGCTCGGCCTTGAGCGGAGTCCAGAGGCAGCGCCTCTGGCCTTCCTCGCCAACCCACGAACGCAGTCAGTGCCCAACCCCCGCCGGCGCCCCGCTTTTGCACGCGTAGCTCGCCCGGAACGCATGCACCACCAGCATCGCCGCCGGCAGCCTGCGGTCCTCCGCGTGCCCCTGCGCCCACGCCGTCACCGTCGCCCGCAACGCCGTCCCCGTCACCTCCGCCGGAATGCAGAACCGCAGCGCGTCGGGCCCGGTCGGCGCCGGGTTCGACCGCCCGAGCAGCTCGCCCGCGTCCGCCACCCCGCTCACGTACGCGTCGCAGCCTTCCGGCGCCCGCCCGGTGCACTGCTTCACCAGACCGTCGCCGTCGATCTTGCTCAGCCGCTGCCCCCACGCCGGCCCCGCCGCCACGCCCGCCAGCACCACCGCCGCGCACGCCACCGGCAGCAGGGCAGGGGCCCGACCCGCCCGACCCGCCCGCGCCAGCCGCGCCGCCCCGACCACCGCCCGCACCATCGCCACCCCCTGCCGCATCGACGCCCCCCGCATCACCCGAGCTCCACCCGGTAGCTCTCGATCACCGTGTTCGCCAGCAGCCGCCGCGCCATCTCCTCGGCCTGCGCCCGCGCCAGCCCCGGATCGGCCTCCGCCAGCTCCAGCTCGATCACCTTGCCCGCGCGGATCTCGCCCACCCCGGCAAACCCCAGCTGCCCCAGCGCCTGCCCGATCGCCCGTCCCTGCGGATCGAGCACGCCGTCCTTCAGCATGATCGTCACCACCGCCCGCGTCACCACGCCCGCACCCCCGCCGCCAGGCCCGCCCGGCCCCACCCGCGGCGCACTCTCCCGCGACACGCCCCGCCGGGCACCGACCCCGCGCGCCGCCACCCGGCGCTCACTGCATCAGCTCCGGCCCCTTGAGGTCGCGCACCCCCGCCTCGGGCAGGATGCCCAGCCGCCGCGCCACCTCCTGGTACGCCTCCTCGACCCGGCCCAGGTCGCGGCGGAAGCGGTCCTTGTCCATCTTCTCGTTGGTCTTGCTGTCCCACAGCCGGCAGTTGTCCGGGCTGATCTCGTCGGCCAGCACCACCCGCATGTCGTCGTTCTCGTACAGCCGGCCGAACTCCAGCTTGAAGTCCACCAGCGTGATCCCCACGCCGAGGAACAGCCCCGACAGGAAGTCGTTGATGCGCAGCGTCAGCGCGACCATGTCGTCCATGTCCGCCGTGCTCGCCCAGCCGAACGCCGTGATGTGCTCCTCCGCCACCATCGGGTCGTTGAGCGCGTCGTTCTTGTAGTAGTACTCGATGATCGAGCGCGGCAGCCGCGTCCCCTCCGGAATGCCCAGCCGCGTCGCCAGGCTGCCCGCCGCCACGTTGCGCACCACCACCTCGAGCGGGATGATCTCCACCTCGCGGATCAGCTGCTCGCGCATGTTCAGCCGCCGCACGAAATGCGTCGGCACCCCGATGTCCGACAGCCGCATCATCAAGTACTCGCTGATCCGGTTGTTCAGCACGCCCTTGCCGGTGATCACGCCCTTCTTGGCGCCGTTGCCCGCCGTCGCGTCGTCCTTGAAGTACTGCACCAGCGTGCCGGGCTCCGGGCCCTCGAACAGGATCTTGGCCTTACCCTCGTACAGCTGTCGGCGGCGGGCCATCGGCAATCCCCTTGCTCGGCTCCCCCGACCGGACAGCCGGCCCGTGGGCCACACCACGGGGAGGCAGCCGCGCCGGGGTATAGCACGCACCACCCGCACCGCCATGCCCCGAGAAGCGAGCAAGGCCGGGCTCCGCCCAGACCCGCCGAAGGCCCGAGGCCTTTGGAAACCCTTCCCGATCAGGCCGGCACCAGTCGGCCTGCCGGGTTCCTGACCGCGCGCGAGTACGCACCAGGGCGTCAGGATTCATGTCGCCGTCCGGCCGGGCGTGCTACGAGCATCCCATGTCGCGCGGACGGAACACCTGGCCTGTGCGACCGGGCCGTTGCCCCGGCCCGACGCTGGCCGTCCTGGCGCCGATCGGCCAGCCTGGCGCCGGGCGCCGTCGTTCTTCCGGACGCGGCCCCGGCGCGGGAGCGGCCCGCGGCGGCACCGGGCATCCTGTGCGGCTCCACCACGGCGCCGGGTCGCGCACCATCGCCGCACCGTCACGACCCCCACTGCCCGCTGGTCCGCTTTCCACCGCGCTGGCCGCCCAGGCCGTCCTCCCCGCATCCGGACCCGCCATGTGTCGTGACACACCCGATTCCGCTCCCAAGCACAGGAGGCCAGCATGACTGCCGTCGAGCAGCCCGACCCATCGGGAACACGCAGGGGCCCCAGGCGTGCGCTGATCGTCGCCATGGCCGCCCTGTCCGCCCTGGCGATCGTCACCGGAGGCGTGATCTACAGCCGCGACCCTGCACCCGATGCACCGCCCACGATCGGTGGCCCGTTCAGGCTCACCGACGGTGCGGGGCGCGAGGTCACCGACAGGAGCTGGCCTGGCAAGTACCTCGTCGTGTATTTCGGCTACACCTTCTGCCCCGACGTCTGCCCGACCACGCTGAGCGATCTCGCCGGCGCGCTGCAGCGTCTCGGCGCCGCGGCGGACCGGGTCCAGCCGCTGTTCATCACCGTCGATCCACGCCGGGACACCCCCAAAGTGATCGCGCAGTACACCGCGGCCTTCACACCGCGCCTGGTCGGCCTGACCGGAACCCCCGAGCAGATCGCGAACGTGGCCAGGCAGTACCGGGTCTACTACGCCGAGCACCGGACCGGCCCGGGTCCAGGCGACTACACGATGGACCACAGCTCCGTCATCTACCTCATGGCGCCGGATGGCCGCTTCGTCGCGGTCATCCGGGCCGACCAGCCAGCCGACGCACTGGCGGCTGCCATCCAGAAGAATCTCTCCTGACCGGAAAGGCGACCTCATGCGCAAGGCACTCCTCGCCGCCGGCGTGCTCACCGCCCTCGCCGCGCGGGGTCTCGCACAGACCCCGCCGCCCGCGATCTCCGTCGAGCATGCCTGGGCCCGCGCGACGACCGCTTCGGCGACGAGCGGCGTCGTCTATCTGACCATCGTCGATCACGGCGATCCCGATCGGCTCACCGGCGCGACCACCCCGGTCGCCGGCAAGGCGCAGCTGCATCAGACGACCATGCAGGACGACGTCATGCGGATGCGTCCGGTCGACGGCCTGGCGCTCTCGTCGCGCGAGCCCGTCACCTTGGCGCCGGGCGGCTACCACCTGATGCTGACCGGCCTGAGACAGCCCCTGCAGCAAGGCCGAAGCTTTCCCCTGACGCTCAGTTTCGAGCACGCCGGCCCGGTGCAGGCGTCCGTCATCGTCGAGAGCGCGGGCGCTGCCGGGCAGATGCAGTCCGGCGGACCGGGCCACGACATGGACATGCCGAGGGCAACGGACATGGCGAAGCCGCCGGCCAGGCAATGACCCGGCCGATCCGGACCCGATCCCGGAGTTCTTGGCCGCAGCGCACGGCGTCCTGCGGCAACGACGACGCTCGCCCGCCTCCGTGGCCGCAGGGCCGCGGCACAAGCCCCGGCGGGTTCGCCGCCCGCCACCCAAGGACCGTCCTGGCCGTCCTCCCTGCCGCCGCTGCCTACGCCGCCTCGACAATCCTCAGCGCCGTCTGCTTGCAAGACCTCGGGCGATCACCGGCATCGCCGACGCGCACAGCCTCGCCTGCAAGCTCGCGCAGGTGCTGCATGGCGACGCGCCCGTCGAGCTGCTGGACGAGTACGAGGCGCAACGGCGGACGGTCGCGCTGCGCAACGCCGGGCAGGCTGAGTTGCGCAGCGACTTCGAGCCGCGCTTCGGCATCCGCACCGCAGCGGGTGCTGGCGGGCGGCTCGGCCACGCCGGGCTGATCGCTCACGTGCGGGTCAACCGCTACTGAGGCCACCTGCCGCTGTATCGCCGGAGCCCCGACTGGCCGAGGCGATCCGCTATGCGCTCGGCCGCTGGACCGCCCTGGGCCGGTTCCTGGAAGA
>CAXSEF010000028.1:22109-33844 GCA_964236535.1 uncultured Acetobacteraceae bacterium | reverse complement strand
TGAGCCGAGGGCCTGCGGTGTCGGGCCGGTAGCCGGTCGAGCAAGCCTGCCGCGTCTCAGGTCTCGACCCGACGTGGCACTTCTTACTGCGCGCCGGACAGGATCGACGGACCCCGTCCGGGCTGTGGGTGCACGAAAATCTGCTGGTTGTGGGTCCTCAGCGCAGCCAGCTCGTTTGGCTTCGCATAGCCGTAACCCGCCCGCATGAACTGGAACATCTCGTCCGGTGACGAGAAGCCGGCCTTGGGTGCATCCGCCGCCCAGCGACGCAACACGACATCGCCCTCAAAGAAGGGATTGCCAGGAAGCTGGCCATGATGCGTCGCATCGAGATCATCCCGATACGCCACGTAGTCCATGACCAGGCAGCGGCGCAGCGTGCTCTGATACGTGGAGAACTGCGGAAACTGGGCGCCATCATAGCAATGCTTGACCACCGAGGTGACGCGGTTGGGTTCGTTGAAGGATTCTGCCGAACCAAGGTCTACACCGGCTGTCGCCATGTCCGATCTGAATGCTTGTTGCGAGTAGGCGTCCTGCGGCCCAAGGCCCGGCGTGCCCGTTCCTGCTGCCTGTTGCCCGCCCATGGTCGGAACCGCACAGGCCGACAGCAGCAGGATCGTCCCGATCGAGGCCGTCAGGCGATAGCTCATGGGCTTCCTCCAGCAGGGTCGGCACACTCTGGCGTGCAACAGCGCGAACGGAAACCGCCCCGGGGCGTCTCCCCCCGCTGCGCGCGGGCCGGGCTCTACTCGCTGCGCTCCCCAAGCCTCTGCGGGTCTCGGCCTTCGGTGACGATCCCATGACGCGGGCGGCACGCTGACGCGCGCCACACATGGACGCGCCCGAGGGCGCGAGGGTCCGACAGGGGTGAGGCCAATGCGCCGGGATCGCGGTCGGCCAGCCGTCTCCTGAACGGGATGCACGAAGATCGTTGTGCGAGGGCTGCGACACCGCGGCAGCGCCCGCAACCCGGCTGCGCTGGGTCCTTCACTCCGTTGCGGCCTTCCAGGTGCAGGCCCCGCCGCGGTGCCGCTGAACGCCCGCGCGATCTTCGCGCACCCCGTTCAGGAGACACTCACATGACCGCTTCCAAGACCCTCCGCACCGCCCTCACCCGCTTCCGCCGTACCGTCACCCGCACCCTCCGTCGCCTCGCCTTCAAGGGCGCCAGCGCGACCCTCACCCTCAGCCTGCCGTCCTTCATCAAGCTCGAGATCAAGGCCGAGACCTAGAAGGCCAAGCCGGCTCACCGCCGGCGCCGCCTCGCCTGACGGCTCGGGAGCCGGGCTCGCTCCCGCGAGCTTGGTGTTCCCGTTCGCACAGCGCGATGCGTCGATCGTAGATCACCCGCAGAGGCGTCAGCTCGTCATGCCGATCAACTCAATCGATCCTGCCGCCCTCGCTCTCGTCCTGGTCCTTGTAATCGCCCTGGTGGCTGTTGTCCGCCTTGCCGGCCCATCAAGGCCTCCTCTGCCCTGCCGCAAGAAGCCCGTCCTCAGCCCGTGGAGCACACGGCGCTCCCGACGCTGCTCCGCCAGCTGCCACCAGGCTGCCATCTGTGCCCCCAGGTCCGCCTCGCCGACCTGCTCGCCGTCACCGCTCGCGATCCGCGCGCGCGAACGGTCGCCCTGAACCGGATCGCCTCCAAGTCGGTCGATTTCGTTGTCGTCGACGTCGCCTCCGGCAACCCTCTCCTCGTCGTCGAGCTCGACGATCGGTCGCACGACCGCTCCGACCGATGCGCTCGCGACGTCCTGGTCGACGCCGCACTTCGCGTCGCCGGCATCCCGATCGTCCGCTTCAAGCCGGGCCAACGGCTGGAGATCGACCAGCACCTTCGCGCTCCCACCGATCCGGTGCCTGATGTACCCGATCCCGCTCGACGGCTCAGCTTAGCGTGATCAATCCGGATACGGCACCCGCAGCGGCCTCTCGCATCCAGGATAGAAAAGAAGGAAATCCATATCGTCTGGTGCTAGCCTCACTGACATGAACGTCGCCCTCCGCAAGCCCATGAGCCGCGAGGAGTTCTTCCAGTGGGCCGAGGCCCAGGAGGGACGTTACGAGTTCGATGGCTTCCAACCCGTCGCCATGACCGGCGGAACCAACAACCACGGCCTGATCGTCGCCAACATTGTCTTTGAGCTGAGAGGAAGGCTCAAGGACAGGGCTTGCCGGGTGCTGCCGGCCGAGAGTGGAGGCGTCGCGACGGTCGGTGAGAACACCCGCTACCCGGATGCCACCGTCACCTGCAGTCCCGTCCAAGGGCAGGACCGGTTGATCCCAAACCCGGTCGTGGTGTTCGAGGTCGTCAGCGAGACCAACGCCGGCACCGACCGCTTCACGAAGATGCGCGAGTATCACGAGGTGCCCTCGATCAAGCGCTACGTGCTGGTCGAGCAAACGAGTCCAGTCGCGGTCTCCTACACCCGTGAGAGCAATGAGCCCTGGGCGGCGACACCGCTGTCGATCGACGACATACTGGCGATGCCCGAAATCGGCATCGAAATCCCGGTGTCCGACATCTTCGATAGCATCAGCTTCGGCAGCGGACAGAACATCGTTCCCCTGCAGCCGGAGTAGTAAGCTCTAGGCAGAAACATCGAAAGCGCGTCTCCCCGCAGAGCGGGGCCGGGCTCTACTCGTTTCGCTCCCCGAGCCGCGAAGGCGCGTCTCGGCCCTTCGGGTAACGATCCCAGACGCGGCCTGGACGATCGTCCGATCGCACCGGGCCGCGTCCTTCTGCTCCCCCAGCTTCGCGTGTTGCCTCCTCGACCCACCCCCTGACGCCTAAGCAGGCGCCAGGGGGTGGGCACGTTCCGGAAGCCTGGCCTCGCCGTCATGCGACCAGTCTGAGGCGCGGCAACGGTCCGGCTCAAAAGGTGGGTCCTCGCCATGCTCGCCCGCCAAGCGGCGGCCTGCGCGTGGCTCCGGTCCCGGCGAAGACGCCGCTTTTGACCCGAACCGCCGCCACACCTCGGAGCCATTGGCAGGACGGGACGAGAAAAACGCCAGTCTTCCTCCAATCTCATCAGCAACCGGGGGCCTCGCCGGCCCCTCGACCCCGCAGGACGAACAAGAAAAACGCTGATTAAGGACTGTGCTGCAAGCAGTAAATGCGGCCTACATGCAAATAATACATGTGAATTTGCTGTTTTTTCTGTTGAGTAGCGCGCCGTTTCTGCTAGTATCTAGTTGCGGTCAATGACGACCGCGAGGCGCCCCGCCCCAGTGTTACGAGCACCGGAACGGGGCTGACGCAGAACAGAGGAATGAACTCATGTCCAACGCTGACACCAACGTTGCCGCCGCCCTGACCTCCGCGCAAGCCAGCAAGGCCACCCGCACCAGCAAGCCGCAGGCCGGCAAGAACCTCCCCGGCGCCCGCCGCTCCCCCCAGACCGCCCAGGCACCCCGCCAGGTCATCACCTTCGAGACCGCCCAGCGCCTTTGCCCGACCGCAGGGCAGATCGGCCGCATCGTGCAGGTCTATGGCCTCGACGAGGTGAACTATCACGCGATCCGCGAGGCATCCGAGGCGGCGATCGGCACCGTGGCCAGCGCAATGACCTCCTACATGAACGAGACCGCCATGCGGATGCACCTGCAGCGCATCGTCGGCGCGCACATTGGTTCCGCGTTTGGGGCTGGCCAGTTCTACGACACCAAGGCGGAGCAGGCCCGCAACCTGACCTCGGCCGTGACTAATGAGGACCGCGACGAGGACCGCATGGGCGTGGACGGGGGCGCCAATCGTGCAGCCCGTGCCCGCGACTTCGCCGCCACCGCTGCCGTGCAGGCTTATGCCGTGCTCGCCGCCGCCGAGGGTGCAAAGGACGCTTACGCCGAGATCGTGGGCGAAGACTGGAAGCCCTACGTGGGCCAGCAGCAGGGCGGCCAGACCGTTGACGGCCGCGCCGCCGCCGCCCAGCTCGCCGCCTTCGACCGGGAGTAAGCAGACACCGGGCGGGGCCGGTCTTCCGGTCCCGCCTCCCGCCACCGAGTGGCCGCTAGACCACACCGCCCCCAGGGCGTCACCGCAGCCGGGCACGCCCCGTCAGGCGGGGCCGGGCCGCGTCATGCGCAGGCCCCAAGCGGCCCGCCCCTGCCGCAACCCGGCCCCGCCACGGCGCATGCCTTCTCCGCAGCTAGTGCAGCCTCGCGCCTACACGCTCCGGGTCGAGCGGAATCTCGCCCACGTCCACGATGAAGCCGGCCATCCGCCAACCATCATGCCCACCGGCCGCCCGCGCCACCGTCTCCGCCGGGATGTGGCGCATGCTGCCGGGATGGGCCGGTTGCGCGCCCGTCTGCAGGAACTCCGGCGAGATCACCTCGTCCTCCACGAACGAGCATCGGGAGAGTCCAGCCCGGGCCACGGCCAGGAGGCGGGCGGCATTCGCAGCCACATACTGCCGGTCCAACACCGCCAGACGCACCGCAAGGTCGGCCGGAAGGTCCACAAAGAAGCATCGGGCATCCGGGCGGCGCACGACCACCAGCCCGATGAGGTTCGACCCCCCGTGGTCCCAGCACATCGACACAACCGCCGAGCTGTCCAGCCGCGCCATCACCTGATCCTCCCCGTGCGTCCGCTCCCTTTCTCCTTTGCAGTGGTGCGAACGTCATCATGCGGTCGGGGCCGAACGGGCGGCTTCCACCGAGGCACGATGCTCGTCGCGGCGTCCGTCGTGCAGCGCCGCAGCCCGGACCAACCGCTCCCATGCCACGTTGAGCAGCTCGGCCGGGGTGCGGCGATGGGTATCGCCGAGGAACAGGCACCCGACCTGCGCCAACGGAACCACCAAGCCCACCAGGTTATCCGCGAAGGTGGCCAAGCCCGCGGAGACGACGTGGCCCGATACGGGAACGCCAAGGCCGGCGAGGACACCCTCGACCGCACGACAGTGACGGCGGTTCTGCCAGACGGGATTGCGCAACGGGTGCGACGTCGTGCCATCCGCGAGATGCTGCACCCACTCATCACCGGCGGGGTGGCCGGTGATGTGTCCACGGTAGGTCTTGGTTTCGATCACCAGCACCCGGTCCGATCCTCGGACGATGTGGTCGATCTGCGTCAGGCCGTCCTCGATCGGCAGGATCACGTCGTGAAGCGCAGGCAGATCGCACTTCGCGATGGCGGCCGCGGCCCGCCGTTCGCCCTTGCGCCCGATGATGCCGGCCTTCAGCTCACCGAAGGCCTCCCAGTCGCGCTCGTTCGCGTGCGTCGTCCGCCGCGGCTGGTGCCGCTGAGCCTCCGCCCTCGCTCGCCAGATGTCGTCCGTCATGCGTCGAAACTCCCGACGCGAGCCTGTCGGCCTCCGGTGCGAACGGCGATGTTCGGTCGTTCTCGTCCCCCGGCGCACGACCACCGGCGCTGGTGGCTGAGGGAGTCTCCGCGGGGAAGGGTAAGCCTCCGCTGCTCTTCTATCGTAATGCCGGGGGAGGCTCGGCCCGCGTCAACGGGTGGGTCCTCGCCGTGCTCGCCATTCTCGGCGCGGAGAGCGCCCGCGCGTGGCTCCGCGCGGCTTCGGTCCCGCGCCAAGGGGCGCGCCGTTGACCCGGTCCGACCCCCGGCATTGCCGCCGCTCAGCAGCGATCGGGCTGCATAGAGAGTGGAGCAGGACGATGGACCAGTTGAACGACGACGCGTGGATCGCCGCTCGGGAACAGGCGATCGAGAAGATGTGGATGGAGCCCGTGACGGGCTATTTGCAGTTCGACGAGATCGACGAGGACGAACTGCCCTACTGAGGAAGCAGCCGGGCCCGCAAGGGTCCGGCCTCCTGGCTGGCTCGGCCTGGCCTGCGTCTCAGCTGCGGCCGGGCAGGCGAGGTCGCTGCCAATCGCAGAACACCGCCACCACGACCAGGGCAACGATCGCGCCGCCGACGCCGAGCTGCGTCATCTGGTGCAGACCGTGCCAACCGGCGTTCGCGGCGCCCAGGAGGAAAAGGGCGGCGGCTGCCACCATCCACAACAAGCCGGGCGGTAAGCTGCGCAACGCTTTCATGACCGTCTCCCTCGTGGATGGGTAAGCAACGCCCGTTCGGTACCTTAGCTGCATCCGATGAAGATTCCATGCTGGACCCTCGGCTCGTTCGCGCCAGCCCCTCCTACGCTCTGCACCACCGGCGCAGTCCGCCCCGGTGGTCAGCCGAATGGAGGTATCGCCACATGGATGGCAGCCCGATGCTCTTCGATCTTCCGCCCGTTGGATCCAGCCGAGCGGCGTCCCGCTCGGCTGCAAGGGGGACGACCCGGAAGCAGCCAATCCGCGACGCGATCATGGCCTACCTGACGGAGGCACGGTCCGCGAAGCAGATCGCAGAGCACATCGAACGCAAGGTTTCGGTTGCCACGGGCCATCTCCGCGCCATGCGGGTGCGGGGCCTCGTGGTTCGTGTCGGCTGGGGGCAGTACATCAGGACCGATCGGTGTGAGGCGCCGCCCGACCCGACCACCATCACCCGCGCGAACTCCACGAAGGATTTGGTTCGGCGGTACGCGTCCGAGGCGCAGAGCCTGGGGCAGCTCCAGCGGCTTACTGGGCGCTCCGCCGACCGCATACTTCACGCTGCTCAGCATCTCCGGACGTCAGGTTTCCACGTCCCAGAGAGGGCAACAGGCTCCGATACAACCTAACGGCTAGCGGAAACGGATCACGTCGCACTATGAGGCGGCGGCCAGCTGAGCCGCCGCCGACATCGCCGGACAATTTAGTGCGGATAGGCAAACCCATAAGTTCCGTTCGACATGATCGACGGAACGCATTTTGCGGTCGGATCTGCCTTGCTCGACCATGCCCGAAGGCTAGCTTCCGGGATCCAGACATGCTGCCCGTTGGGCCTGAGTATTTCCGCGAAACCGTTAGTCGGGCGGTTAGGGTCACGGATTGCGACGGTGATCGGCGCCCAACCGGCTACTGGTGCGCTTTCCGACGGTTGCTGTCTCACCAGGACATGAACGGCCGGGTCGAGTGCTTGTTGCTCGGTCAAATTGAGGCTCATGCAAGTCCATCCCGCGGCAGGGCCCGTAGCATGGAATGCTTGTGCGAAAGATACCGCGGGGCTCAGGCCTAGGGCTATAACGACGTTTAGGGAAAGGCTCAGTCTCATAGCTCGATTCCTTATTTCAGTACTGGGGCTGTAGCCGCGTTCCCAATCTTTGCGGAAACAGAAGCCTGCCATTGAGCAACCGTTTCGCCTGTCGTGATGCCATTGTTTTTTAGCACGGTCGCAGATGTGTTCGACAGTACGGAGGCCATGGTCGCGTTCGGATCGGCCGTCGCAAGCGCCGCGCCCGATGGGCCGAAGTTGTAATAACCTCTAACATCAAGAACGGTCGGATTGGCGACGCCCGCGTTCTGTAAGGCTTGCGCTCCTTGCCGGAGGTACTCAGCCGCCGCTATCGCTTGAGTGGCAGGATCGTTTTGACCGGCTGTTCCTTGAACGATGTTCGAAGCAAGATTCGGGTCTTGAGACAGGGCTGAGTTCAACATGGCATTGTAGGTTGCGTTCGTCATCTGGAACGCCCCGGTGACGCTGCTGGTAGCTGTTGCCGTGTTGAGGTTCTGACACCCACTCTCGATCACACAAGTTGCGGCCAGAGCGGTGGAATTGACGCCGAGAGCTTGTGCGTTCTGCGCCGCCGCGCTCCCCCACGACGCAGCCATCATCGTGTCGAGCGCATCGCTGCTGGTGGAACTTCCGCCGCCACCTCCGCCACCCGACGCGCTGCCGGACCCACCGAGAATGGAGGTTGTTCCGGTCGAGAGGGTGAAGTCTCCCAACCCTATCTCGGCCGCCTGTGGGATCACCTGCTGCGGAACGCCCTGTATCGTCACTGGCTGGGGATCCGCCTGAGCGGACTGTCCTAACGGAAGCACCCATGCTCCGCAGAGAATAACCCCCCGGACCGACACGCGCCCAAACGGCGCGAGATACGGATGCCGGCTCCTCGGTCGGCTGGATTTCAGGTTCAATGCCCCCTCCTTGGTGGAAAGGGCTCACGCTGCGAAGGGGCGGTGCGAACGGCCAGTCTCACCTCGGCAGAAAGTCCTCCATGTCGCAAAGCCGGTGACCTTCAGCGGTCCTGGCCGTCGAGGTATCGAGACATCGCTGCAACGCTGTGTTCTCGTACGACACCCGCGCGAGAAGGGACCAGTCCTGAACCGTGCGCCAGGTGTAGCCACCGATCACCAGGGCGAAGATAGCGGCCCCGATCAGCGCGGCTCGCGTCCACTCCATATTCCGGTTGAAGCGCTGCTCCTTGATGACGAGCGCGTGTCGCACCCCCTCCACCAGCTGCGGGGCGACCTTGGCCACCATCTCGCTTGTCACCCGCACCTTCTCGGCCTCCAAGACATGGGCGGCCTGCCGTGCCAAACCGAGTGCATCCTGGGTGGCGGCTGTCGCCTTTCGCTGCTGCTCGGCGCTCTCGATCGCCATGGAACGGGCGTCAGCGATGACGGCCTCCAGGCCACTTGCCAGCCCGAGGGCGACCTCGACGAAGCCCTCCTGTGTCCCCACCATGGTCGAGATGAAAGCCCCTTCGGGGCTGTGCGATCTCACTCCCCAAGTCTTCGCAGCCTCTCGGAGCGCCCGCAGGCGCTCCTCGAAGCCAGCGCGAAGCTGAACTGCCATCTCGGTGGCATGACTAGCCGTCGGCCCCATTCCGTCAGGCATGGCTAGGCTGTCACGGCAAGCGGCTGCTTGGTGCGCGGCATCCACTCCGATGGGATATCGAGGAGGAACTTCGGCATGGCCTCGTTCAACCAGAGCCACACCCGCTCCTGATCGAAGAAGGAAGACTCTGGGTGCCCTTCCCTCTGTTTGCCTTCAGCAAAGTCGTGGAAGCTGAGGCCACGGTCTATCACTTCCGGAAGGCAGCCGAGCGCCGGCATCTGGATCATCTTGGCTCCCCGATTGAGAGCCTTCACCACCACCGGGTGATCGAGTAGCGGCTCGAACGCCAAGTTCGCCGAACGCCCATTTGTCACCAATCCGTTGTTGAGGACGATGACGGTCGCCGCTGGTAGGAACGTCTGGTCCTCAGTGAAGCGTTCCAGGTAATCGAGGTCCGCACGGTCGCTGCCGAGCACATAGAGGAGAACCGGTCTCACGCCCCTGCGCTCCAGCGACCTGACGAGCTTCACCTCCTCGATCAGCGCATTGAGCGCCGTGAGTCCGCCGCCAACATCGAGCACAGCATCCCTGCGGTTCTGGACCTGATCGCGCACACGATCCTCGATCCACTTCCGCTGGTCCTGCAGCCCCACGCCCGACTTGGGCTCGAGTGCGTCGGGGTGGAACAGGGAGAGGGTATGCGACCGATTATGCAGGTCCGCATTCCACACATCGAGGTCCGCTCCGAGCCCTCGATAAATCTCGGTGATCGCATTCAGAAGCGTCGTCTTTCCGACACGCTGCCGCCCGACGGCTACGATCATTCTGGGCGTGTCAGTTTCGGTGGAGACATCACTGGCCGCCGGCTTGGAAAGGTTGGTGTCGATCTTGCCCATTGTCTGTTCCTCTTAGGTTCCATGCCGCCTGCGGTCCCAATCGGTCAGTCCCTTCCGGACCTTGTCGATTTGGGCTTTGGCTTCGGGGGTGAGTTCTTCGGTCGCATGCTGAGTGGGGCGAGCCGGCACAGGTGCGCCCCGTGCTGCGGGAGCCGGCAAGGCCGCGACAGGCGGTGGATGGTGCGCCGGCTCTGGTGCTCTGACTGGCGCCGGGACGCGATGCGTCACCAAGGCTACCTCGTGCCGCCCGGCTGATCGCTGGGGAGAGCGGTTGGGAGTCTTCCGGGCGACCCGCTTTGCTGAGCGTTCGGCCTCGTCCTGCTTCACGTCGCGATCGACCCGCGACCACATCTTCCGCAGAGCGTCTGGTGATGCTGGTTGCCCGTTCGCGCCAACCACCCCTTCGGCTGCCACCTCGGTCGCGATCTTGGTCCAATCCCGCGTGCGCCTATTGATGAGCGCTGCCACCTCGCGATGCCGGGATCGCAACCAGCCATAGAGGTCCGACGTCCTCGGTGGGGTCTGCCCTTTCAGGGCAGCGGCGAGCCTGGTCTGTTTTCTGGCCATGGCCGCAGCGTGGCGTGGTTCGGCGCGAACGGGATCGCGGTTTCTGATCCCGACCGATTTTTTCGCGGACGCCTCGCAGACGCGTGGCGGACGGCTGCCGGATGCCTCACGGACGCTTAAAAAGGGGTTCCATACACCATTGCACCTGTCGTGCTTTTTCCCGCAGCGGGTTCGCATCGCAGATTCGACCGGTTCCCGTTCGCACCGGCCCGCCCGACGATCTCCCCGATCGGGAAGGGCGGCATGGCGATGAAGACAGGCGACGTTCTGAAGGCGCTGGGAGAGGTCCGAAGCGAACTCAAGGCAGGTCAGGACGCGACCCTGGCGGCCGTCCAGCAGCAGGGCGAGGTCCTTCGCCTGATCGCCGAGCGGCTCGGCCTGGTTCTGGAAAAGCTCTACCCGGAGGAGTCCGATGGTCCGAGCCTGCAGGAGCTTCTGGCCGAGCTCGTGGGGCGGATGGGGGATAACACGGCACTTCTGCGACGCATCGACCAGCGTACCGAAAGTATGGCGATCCACCTGCTCAGCACGGCCGATCGCACAATGGAGGGGGCTGACGGTGCGAACGGCAACGGCGCGAACGGGCACAGCTCCAGCCCCATTTGCACCGGAGAGCACCGACCGGATGGCGCGAACGGGAACGGCCGCGGAGCATGATGACGTTCCGCAAGCTGGCCGCCGAGAGCGCCGGCAAGCTGATCCGGGCCTACTTCACCGAGAACACACCCCAGCCCGACCACGACTTCCGTACCGATCCGGGGCAGCGGCTCGACAGCGGCGGGCGCCTCACCTCGTACTACACGGGGCGGGACGGCCGGGCGACCTGGCGACCTGACCTCTCCCCCGCCGCTGCGGCGGTGTTGGGCGTGGACCCGAACTCCATGCCCAGGGATGCCGACCTCGACCGCCTGTTCGAGGCCAAGCGCGCGGACACGGGCGCGGCTTGGTCGGAGCACAAGCGGATCGTCAGCGCTTACGACCTTACCCTCGCACCGCACAAGTCAGTCACGCTAGCGGCCGAGTTCGCGTCGACCGCGGCCGAGGGCGCCATGATCTGGCACGCCATTGACCGGGCCAATGACCGCACCATGCGCTACGTCGCCCGTGAGATCGGCTGGGCGCGCAAGGGAAAGGGCGGCGAGGACGGAGCGGAGCCCGGCGGGGTGGCCTGGGTCAGCTTCCGGCACCATACCGCCCGGCCGACCCTGGCTGTGCAGGATGGCAAGGATGGCGCCACCTACCTCGCAGAGAGCCCTACGGTGGGCGACCCGCACGGCCACATCCACAACGCCCTGTTCAACATGGTCGTCACCGAGGACGGCCGGGTCGGCTCGCTCGACACCCAACGGCTTCACAGCCGGGTTCATGAGTTCGGCGCCTTCTTCCAGGCCCAGCTGGCGGACGAGCTGCGGGCGCTGGGTGCCAGCGTCCGCTACGACAAGAACGAACAGGCCGTGGTGCTCGATGCCGTGCCGCAGGCGGCGGTGGTGGCCTTCTCCAAGGGCAGGCAGCAAGTGGTGCGGAGCGCCAAGGAGTATGCCACCTCGCAGGGGCTGGACTGGGAGAGCATGTCGGCCGAAGGCAAGTTCAAGATCCTGGCCACCGCCGGCTTGGCGTCCCGGCTGCGCAAGCACGGCGAGAT
>CAXSEF010000028.1:0-22009 GCA_964236535.1 uncultured Acetobacteraceae bacterium | reverse complement strand
GGCGGCGGCCGACCGGTCCGGCGCCCTCTCAACCGCCGCCATCCAGCAGGCCATCGCCGCCTCGGGTCTGGACTTCACCACCGAGCCGAAGCACGGCCGAGCCCAGCGCGCGGCCATCCACGCCTTGGGCCAGGGCGGAGCGCTGACCCTGCTGACCGGCGTGGCCGGGTCGGGCAAGACCACCCTGCTGCAGCCCCTGGTGGCCGCCTGGAAGGCCGACACCCGCTTCAACCCAGGCGGCCGGGAGGTCATCGGCCTAGCTACGGGCTGGCGGCAGGCCGACGCCCTGAAGGACGCCGGCGTCCACCGGACCCTGGCCATCGACCCGCTGCTGCGCTCCCTCGAGAAGGGCGAGTTCCAGGCCAGCCGCAACACAGTCCTGGTGATCGACGAGGTGAGCCAAGTGGCGCCCCGGGCCATGCTGCAGCTGCTGGACCTGCAGCGCCGCACCGGGCTGACCATCAAGGCGCTGGGCGACCGCGAACAGGCCCAGGCGGTCGAAGCGGGCGACACGATCGAGATCCTGCGCCGCGCCCTGCCCCGCACGGAGCAGGTCGAGCTGCTCAGCACCGTGCGCCAGGGCAGCGGGCGCGACCGCACCATCGCCAGCCTATTCCGAGGCGTAGAGCCAGACCTGGACGCCTTGCCTGACCTGCCCCGACGCCAACGCGGCCGGAAAATCGACGGCCCACGGCTGGGCGACGCCGGCGCCGAGGACCGAGCGGCCGCCCTGCAGAACCACCACCTTCGGGAGGTGCAGCAAGCGCTGCGCATGAAGCGCGACGACGGCACGGCGCAGTTCGTAGGCGGCGACCACGACCAGGTGCTCGGCCGGATCGCCGATTTCTACATGGAGCGTCGGGACGCCCTGGAGGCTGCGGGCTCCAAGCGGGGCATCACCGTCTCGGCGCTGACCAATGCCGACGCAGCAGACATCAGCCGGGCCGTCCGGGAGCGCCTCAAGGCGCGTGGCGCTCTCGGGAGCGATGAGACGGTCCATGACGCGATCGACCAGCGCGGGGAGGAGTACCGCCTGCAGATCGCCACCGGCGACCGGCTGCGGCTGTTCCGGCGCACCTGGGCGGAGATCGACGGCAAGGGAGGCTCAATCGGCAATAACGGAGACATCGTGGAGGTGGCCGGCCGCTGGGCGGGAGGCCTGTATCTCCGCGACCGCGAGGGCCGCGTGGGACGGGTGGATTGGACCCGGCTGGAGGACGCCAAAACCGGCCGGCTGCTGCTGGGCTTCGGGCACGCGATGACGGTGGACGCGGCCCAGGGCATCACGTCCGAGGAACACATCAACGCACTGCCCCGGGGTACGAGCGGGATGACCGGCTTCAAGGCGTACGTGGCGGAGAGCCGGGCGCGCGGGACGACGTGGACGATGATCTCGGACGAGGCGACGTTTGACACTCTGAAGCGTGGCCGGGCGCTGGGCGACCTGACCCCGATCAAGGCAGAGGATATGTGGGACCGGGTCGCCGCTGACATGGCGAACAAGCCCTACAAAGCATTGGGTATGGACCTGCAGCAGGCGGTCCGGGAGGAGCGCGCGGAGGCAGTGCGGGCCTTCATGCGGGAGGCACACCGGGTCGAGCAGATGGAGGCAGCCGGCGTCGACGTCGGCCGGGAGATGCGCTTCCGGGCACAAGCCGAGGCGGTGCGCGGCAGCATCCCCGCGCTTCTTAACTCGCTGGACCAAGCGATCCAGGCGGCTGAGACCAGTCTGACCGGACCGATGACGAGCCACGAGGCGCACCTGCGCACCACCCGTGTCGATGCCGAACTTGCTCGGCGGGCGATCGAGCAAGCAGTACGCCACTTGTCTCCCTCACCCGGCATGTAGACTTCACTCGGACAACAGCTCCTCCGCTCGCGCGAGCACCGAAGCCGGCAGACCCGCCAGGGCAGCGACCTTCAGCCCGTATGACTGCCCTGCCCTGCCGGGCGCCACCCTGTAGCTGAACACATCCCCATGCTGCCCCGCTGACGCATCCATCGCCATGCAGACCGCATGAGCCATCGGATCCACGGCATCTGCCAGCTCGTGGTAATGGGTCGCGAACAGGGTGCGGCAGCCCACCACGTCGTGCATGTGCTCCATGCTAGCCTGTGCGATGGCCAGGCCGTCGTGCGTGGAGGTGCCTCGTCCCACCTCGTCCAGGATCACCAGGGAGTGCTCGGTCGCCTGGTTTAAGATGGCTGCAGTCTCTAGCATCTCGACCATGAAGGTGGACCGCCCAGACGCCAAATCGTCAGAAGCGCCGATCCGGCTAAACAACTTATCAACTACTCCGAGCCGAGCCTTTGCCGCCGGGACGAAGGAGCCCAGCTGTGCCATCAGCACGATGAGGGCGATCTGACGCAGAAAGGTCGACTTACCTGCCATGTTAGGCCCGGTCAGCAACCAGAGGCGGTTTCCCTCCCCCATCTGGCAGTCGTTGGCTACGAAGCTGCGCCCTTGGGTTTCCAGCAGCCGCTCGGCTACCGGGTGCCGCCCGCCCTTGATGTCGAGCACCCCGGCCTCCGCCAACTCCGGTTCTGTCCACAGCCCTTCTGCCGCCGCCTGAGCCAAGCCAGCCACCAGGTCCAGGGCAGCGGCCGAATGCGCGATCCTAGTCAGGGCTTCGCGCACACCCATCAAGGCATTTGAGAGGTCGGTAAACACCGCCTGCTCTGCCCTGGCGGTACGCTTGGCGGCGTCGTCGAGACGGGCTGCGAGCTTGTCCAACTCGGTTGTGCTGAAGCGGGTGGACGACGCCAGCCCCTGGCGCAGGACGAAGCCGTCGCCGAGTGCCTTGGCCTGTGACGAGGGCACCTCGACGTGGTAGCCGACCAGCGTGTTGACCCGGATACGCAGCGCCTTGACACCTGTCTTAGTCGCATAGTGTGCCTGCAGCTCGTCGATGGCGTCTTGGGCCCGGGCGGCGTCGGCCCGGCCCTCCTCCAGCCTGGCGGAGTAGCCCTTGACGACGTAGCCCGGCTCCTGGGTAGTCGCGGGCGGCTGCGGGACGACTGCCTGGCGTAGGCTGCGGGCTACCCCAGCGCAGGGTCCCTCGGTGGACACCGCAAGGTCGCGAGCTACTGACGCAAGGCCTAGCGGCAGGTTCGCGACGCCATGAAGCCGCTTCGCCGTCGCTGAAGAGCGCTCCAGGCCATCCCGGATGGCCGCCAGGTCGCGTGGTCCGCCCTTGCCGAGCGACAGGCGGCCGCAGGCGCGCAGAATGTCTGGCATCGCACCCAGGTCCTCGCGGCAGTCCGCCCTGACCTGAGGGTTGGCCACCAGCGAGCGCACCATGGCCAGCCGCCGTTCGATTTGCTGGGAGCTGGTGAGGGGAGCCGCCAGCTGCCGCGCCAGCAGTCGCGCTCCGGCCGGAGTAACGGTGCGATCGATGGCGGAAAGCAGGGAGCCCTCCCGCCCGGAGCCGGAGGTCAAGACCTCCAGGCCGCGCAGCGTGGGGGCATCGATCTGCATTGTGTCTCCCATAAGGACGCGTCGCGGGGGTGAAAGCCCGTCCGGCAGCTTGCCCACGCTGGCACGCAGGTAGCCGAGCAGGGTCGCCAAGACGGTAAGCTCAGCGGGCGAGATGCCGCGCAGCCGGTCCCGCCAGCCCTTGCCATAGGCGTGCTCCAGCACAGCATCAGGGTCGTCCTGCGATCCGTCCGTATCGGACAGGTTGGAGGAGGGCACGCCGGAGCTGCGTATGGCAACGGCCAGCGCGTCAGAACCCTCAGGCCAGCGCACGATCAAGATTTCGGCGGGCGCGATGCGCGCCAGGGCGGGGCCGCAGCCCTCAAGCGAGGCGGTGGTGGTGCCAGCTTCCCCCGTGGACAAGTCAGCCCAAGCAAAGGCGACGGTCCGCCCGCTTGCTGAGGCTATGGTGAGATTATTGGTTTGCCCGGCCGGAACGACATCCACGTCCACCGAAGTCGCAGGCGTGTAGCGACGCAACGGACGCTCGCCTCCGACCTCTGGGGGCTGCTCAGAGACGGCGACCTTGTGCCCAGCCGCTAGCAGGCGGGTGATGGCCTGTTCCGCTGTGCCTGCGGGAATGCCGCACATGGGTACGTCGTCGGCATCTTTCTGTCGCCGCCGGGTTATTTGGATACCCAGCGCCCGGGACACGGTGGCAGCACTCCGGCCCAGAACCTCATAGAACTCGCCCACTCGATAGAGCACGAGATGGCTTGGGACGAATGCCTGGGCCGCCGCGTAGGCCAGCATCATCGGGCTCGTCCCGGGCGCCGGTTCCATAGTCATGAGTTGGGCCCAACACTCAGGCGCACTCCACGACCTTCCAGGCTATCCGAGCCTGGGCTTCCATGGAGGCGCGAAGGTTACAATCCGGGTAGAGCTGCCCTGGGATCCCTTATTGACGTCGAGAAAAGCCATCGGAGAACGCTAGGTGCGAGGCCGGAGCCGGTGCGACGGCCTCGATAGCGATAATTCATTTTAGGTTGCCCTTAGGCAGCCAGTCGATCGGTAAACCGGTTGATGAGGTCTGCCAAGTCGGCCGGCGCAAGCGCCTGCGGCGGCTTGGCTACCGGCTTGGCCTGCAGCGCCCTGTCCCGCTCAGCCAGCACGGTCAAGCTGCGCCTCCGGGCCAGCTGGGGAGAGCACCCGGATGCGGTCTCGATCGCCACCAGCGCCCGCATAAGGTCCGCGCTCACAGGGTTCGCCGGTAGGCCGGCAGCCGTAGCGTCCTGGTCGGCCACCTTGGCAGCAATAATCTCCAGCATCGGCAGGAGATCGGTCACCGGCGGCTCCGCGCCCGCACCTCCGGGGCGCTTGATGTGGCCGGCTTCGGTCCCTTCACGATAGGCTTGGCCAGCCGCCTCGCAGGCCGCCTGCGCCGCCATCCGAGCACCCGACCCAGCCTTGAGGCTCGAGACGAAGGCACTAAGCAGGGCGGCGAGTACCGGCCCTTCCGGCTCGACGCCGAAACGCGCCTCGCCCGACACCAGAGTCCGAACGAGATCCGCCGTCCCGTCCAGGTCGGCTCGCAGCTGCTGTGAGGACGGTGACGCCAGCATGACAGGTCGGTTCAGGCGAACCGGCCCTTTCGTGTCCACCTGGGCGTGGAACAGCTTGGCGTAGACCCGCCGGCCGGCAAACAGCACGATCGCCTCGCCCTCGATCAGGCGCTGCAGGTCGCCCCAGTCCACCCGGGAGACCTGTTTGACCTCTGCGTGCTGCGCCTCGCGGTACTGGCCGACGCTGCCACCCTGGTAGGTGGTGGCCTGGGTGACGAAGGTCTGACCCGCCGTCTTCTCCAGCCACTCCCGCGTCCGGTTGGCATCCTGCTGGCGCATAGCCAGGGTCAGGTTGGCGTTGCCGAGTAGGCTCGCCGTCTTCTCGCCCAGGCGCGCCCAGATGCCGGACACCTCCTGGAAAGCCAGCCAGAAGGTCATGTTGAGGCCGCGGCCCATCGCGAGCATGCGGTCCATGCCGCTGCTGGCGTAGTACGCCAGCTCGTCGAAGACGATGTAGAACGGTCCGTCCCCGGTGCCGGGCTTTAGCGAGAAGATCTCATCCGGCTTGCCCTCCAGCCGGGCGCCGAGCATCTGCGCCATCATCCCGCGCAAGCTGGCGACCACGATCTTGCCCAGGGCGGCCAGGGTGTCGTCGCTGTTCTCCAACGCCGGCAGGTTGACCACCAGGATGCGCCGGTTGAGCACGACGTCGCGCATGTCGATGTCGCCGGCCTGCACCTTGAAGATGTGCCCGAGCGAGACCGAGAGCTGCGTGAAGGTGTTGGTGAAGTACATCAGCGCAAAGCCGTGCTGCTCGGATGGCTTGGAGTCCTTCTGCTGGTTCCACGCAACAGAGGTGTCGTAGCCCGGGATCTCCCCAAGATAAGCCTGCAACGGGTAGAGGATCTCGTCCGGGATGTCCGGGACGGGGATCTCGTCCGGGTTGCCACCCGCCCGGTTGCGCACGAGGAACACCTTGTGGACCGCCAGGATGCCGATCCAGCGCAATTCCATGCTGAAGCGGATCGCCTCGATGTTAATCGAGATGCCGTAGGTGTCGCGCATCCATGCCAGCACCGGGGCGATGGTGCCGATGAGTGCTACGGCACGGCCGCGGAACACGCCGTTCTGGTCGCTGGACTGCTGCTCGCCGAGCTGGCTGACCAGCAGCTCGCGGATTGCGTCGGCGTTGCCGGCCGCGAACGGGTTGAAGGTGTTGCTCTCCTTCACGCCGGAGGCGACCAGGAAGTTGAGCGCGAGCACATCGTCCTCGCGGCCGAAGCGCCGCGCGAGCGCCATGACCTCGCCGAACAGCTTATTGTCCGCCTTGCCGTCCACCAGCACGAAGCCGCTGCCCATGGCCAGACTGTTCGCCAACTGGCCGAGGATGGCCGTGGTCTTGCCGGCACCCGTGGTGCCGGGAATGGAGGCGTGCTGCCGCGCGTCCTCGTTGGTCAGCCACAGCTCCTGGCCGGTGAGCGCGTCGCGGCCGACATAGTGCGTGCCTGCGGCCTGTCTGGGCTTGCGGTTCGCCGGGTCCGGATTACCCCAGTCCTTGCGGCGCGCAGAGCGCGGCAGGCGCAGGGGCAGGACGACCCGCTGCGTGAGGACCCAGGTGGCATAGAGCACCGAGCCCGGAACCGTCACGTTCAGCAGCGCCGGGTAGAACCAGGTCGCGCCCCCCAGGCCCGTGAGCACGAACGCCGAGGCCGACCCACGCAGGATTTCGGACAGACGCGCCGTCGTCGGGCGGACGTCCCGGAAACCCTGCGCGCCGGTGCGCTCATACTTGGCCTGCGGTCCGGTGATCTCCCGGCGGATCATGTCGTTACCTATCGGTCAGGGATGCAGGCCGAAGGGATTGCTGGCTCCCGCCGCGGCCTGCGCGCCCTGCGGTGGCGTGAGCACCGGCGGTGACGCTAGCTGCTGGCGAACCGCGGGCGGCAGCTCGGCCGGGTTGGGTACGGTGAAGGCAGCCTGCGGTGACCCAGGCAGCGGTCGCGCGACGGGCGCACGCCCGCTGCCGGTGTGGGTGCCCGCCTCGTAGCTGACCAGGGCGAGGACACAGGCAGCACAGGCCAGAAGGGGCACCCGACCCCAGCCCTTCTCCGATTGCCCGCTCTTCCCCACCACATCCGAGGGCGGCGGCGGAACGAGTGATGCCGGCGCCGCGCCCAGATGGAGATGGACATGCAGCGTCGACTGGCCGGCCATCGGCACCTCGATGTGCCGATCGGCTTCGTCGGTGCCTCCGACGACCAGGCGAAGCATTGGGTGGGTCATGGGTGTCTCCGGGTTCAGGTGCTCGTCGCAGCCTGAACCGCTCCGGCGCGAACGGCATTGAGCGCCTGCTCGATCGCGGGGATAGGCAACGGACGGTTGGCGATGCGCTCGGCGGCCCAATGGTCGCGTGCTCCCACGGCCTCCACGCGAGCGTTCGGGTGGCTGGTTTGACCGGGCCCGTCTCCCTCGAAGCCCAGGGAGTGCAGCGCGTACCAGAGGTCGCGATCGACCAGCTTGAGGCACGCGAACTGGGCGGGTGCCAACACGCCGGACCGGCGCCGCGCCTCGGTCAGGAGGCTCATGAGAGCGGATGCCGTGAAGGCATGAGCCGAGGCGATCCCCCGGCCCCGATCGAATGCTGCCTTATTCCGAAGCAACGCATCGGCCTGGGCCACGAGACCGGCCGGCAGCTTGTAAGCGGCTTCGGGACCGGCACCGTCCTTCCTGTTCCCAGGCGGGATCGCCTCTGACAAGGCTCCGAGCAGATCCTTCGCCTGTTCACGATCCTGCTGCAGGTGCAGCGCGAAGGCGATGAACAGGAACCGCACGTGGCCGACGGCCGCCTCTGGACCCGTCCACCGTGGGCCAAGCTGAGCCACGAGACGTCGGCGGGCACGGGCCTCATCGAAACACTTGTCCTCATCGAGCGCGTAGCGAGCCACCCATTCGCCGGTGTGCAACGCCGGGTCCGCCGGGCGAACCTTGCCGGGCAGAAGCGGCTCGAGCTTGAGGAAGCGCACTGCATAGGCGGCCACCACACGGAAGGTGCGGGCCTGCTCGACGATCAGGCGGTCCAGGTCGAGGTTCCGCGTAAAGCGGCTATCAACCGAACCCAGGAGGCATGCGAGCGCCAGAACGCCAATAAGCACCACAGCGGGCAGGCGGAGATAGATGCCAGTCGCGTTGAGGACGCCTGCGATCTGGGGGAGGGTCACACTGCGCGGATCGGCATGCAGGACGAAGCCATCGACATCATGCAGCATCGGTTTGAAGTGCTGGATGAGCACAATCTGCCAGTGTGCGAGCGACGCGACGAAGCCAGAGATCTCGGTGTGGAACGTGACCCACGCTTGCCAAAAGAGGAAGGCGCCGCCCAGCACAACCACCAAGAGGCTCGCGAAGGTGAAGTCGTCCCGGGAAGGCCACGCGGACCGATTGCCACCGACGGCCATGACTCAGCTCCCTGCCGCGTGCGGCATGTCGCTTGCGTTGTCGCGGTTCACCTGTGTCTGCAGATGCAGGACCTGGCGCAGCACCTTGCGCAGGTAGTCGGCCTTGTACCCGGGGTCATGCGAGTGGTAGAAGCCGACGCCTTCCCAGAAGTCACCGTGGGCGTCGTCGATCGCCTGACGCAGTATCCAGCTACCCGCCTCGACGTTGGCACAGAAGCTGTCCCGCAACGCGAGGTAGGTGTCGGCCGGGCTGGCGCTCCAGTGCCGCGCGACCATGGGCACCCAGATCGTGTTGACCTGCATGGGGCCGATGTCGACGGTCGCGTTCGTGTTCTGGCTCACCCGACCGAGCGAGCCGCCTTCCACCTGCAGCAGCGTGACGATCACGGCTGCAGGCAGACGATGGGCGGTAGCCGCGCTCTCGATACAGCGCACAACGATACTCGTCTGGGCGTCTGCGGCGATTGCCGGCCGGAGGTGTGCGGCGATCGAAAGGATCACCAGCAGGTAAGGCAGGCGGCGGCGCATCAGGCGGCCACCGCCGCAGGTGCGGCGAAGGCGCCGATCGCGGCGCTCCGGCGGGACGCGCCGATCCACACGGTGGTCAGCTCATTGACCAGCAGGCAGTCCGATTGCTCGATCTGCGCCAGCACCTCCATCAGGCTCAGCATGAGAGTGCTGAACGATCCGCTGTGGGCACCGCGGACGACGTAGCCGAAGATCGCGTCTGGGTCGGTCACGACGTCGAGGCTGAACCTGCGCCCGGTCGCCTCATGCCAGACGGCATCCGCAGCCGTCAGGAAGGCCGGCAGCAGTCCGTTCACGGTCACGGCGTCCTCGGGCTCGAAGCGGAAATCCTGCTTCGTCACCGCGCATTGATAGATGACCGGCTTGCCGCCTCGCTCTAGAAGGACCCGCAGCGTCCCGCTAATGGTCTTGAGGTCTAACCCCTCGCTCATGCGAGCCTCCGGCGCTTCCAGGCTGGCACCGCGGGGCGGACGCTTCCGACCAGCATGCGACGCAAGAGGCGGATGCAGGCCGGCACCGTCAGGCCGAACCAGGAAATGACGCCGAAGAACGCCACCCCGAACACGGCGATGTAGAGGTCGAGCAGGCTCCAGTGCAGCACGAAGATCAGCACCGGAATGCAGGCCCGTGCGTCGAGGATCGCCACCTTCACAGGCAGGGCAGTGTTACGCCACATCAGCCGATCTCCCTCATTTCGCGCGCGGCGACCTCGGCCGAGATGCGCCCCTCTTCCAAGGCTCGGCTGATCGCGACCTGGTAGGACTGGCCCTGCTCCATCACCGCGCGCCGGGTCAGCGCCGGCCAGTCACCCGCCGGCGTCTCCAGGAAGCGCGTGCGCAGGGGTCCATCGAACACCAGGAACTCGCGCAGGGCGGTGCGGCGTCCGTCCGTCGACAGCGCGAGGCGCTGGTTGATGACCAGACGCAGGGACTGCGCCACCGCGCTGATAAGATTCTCCCGCTCCGCCGGCGGGCACAGACTGGCGATGCGCTGCATGGTCAGGGACACGTCGTTGGCATGGACGGTCGTGGTGAGCACGTGGCCGGAGATCGCCGCCTGCACCGCGGCCGTCATGGTCACGCTGTCACGGCACTCGCCGACGATGATGTCGGTGGGCTCGCGGCGCATGCAGCCGCGGATGAAGCCCTCAAAGGTCGGCAGGTCACGGGGGATCTCGGTCTGACTGATGGTCGAGGACGGGCTCCGCACCCGATCCAGGAGGAACTCAATCGGTGCCGCGCCCTCGGCGATGTTGTAATGACCGTCCGGGTCCAGCAGCTTCGCCATGGTGAAGCCGGCGATCAGCGTGGACTTTCCCGAGCCGGTCGCCCCGGAGACGATGACCATGCCCTCGCGCGGCCGGAAGGCGTCGAGGATGCCCGCCTCGACCCGCTGGGCCTCCAGGCTCGGCGGCATGTCGGGGATGGGCCGCAGCACGATGTTGGCGCCGTCACGGCGGCTGGTGCGGGTCGGCGTGGCGTTGACGCGGTAGCGCAGCCGCTGGGTCCGGCTGCGCATCACCTCGTAGGACACGTCGAAGTCCGAGCCGCTCTGCAGCCGCGCGGTGCCGTCCGCGCCGTAGAGGTGGTTGGCGATCTGTGCCAGCTCGCCCTCGTCCAGGGCACGCTCCGTCACCTGCCGGTTGCGGCCATGCACCCGCAGCCACACGGGATGGCTGGTCGTGAACGCGATGCGAGAAGCCCCGACGTCGTAGGCCCAGCCCAGCAATCCATCGAGGCCGGGCGCGTATTTGCGCGGCTCGGTGATCCAGGCGGTTCCCTCGCCGGGCCAGAACCCGTCCGGGCGATCCGTTGGGACCGCCGGCGGCGTGATCGGCGAGACGGCGTTCACTGACAGCCGTAGCCGGCGCTGCGGCGCCGCTGCAGGCCGGGCTGGTCGGTGATGCGGATGACGCGGTCGCCGACATGCAGGCTGTCGCGACCGCCCTCCACCGCCCGGTTCTGGAATGCGACCCGGGGCTCCTCGACTAGGCCGGAGCGCAGCAGAACGCGGAACCGGGCCATGCCGGTGATGTCGCGCTGCAGGCGGTCCAGGTCGGACAGGTAGATTTCAACCGCCTGCTTCTCGCCCTGCGCCCAGCCCTCGGCCACCCACTTGTTCCAGTAGGCGACTTCGGCATCGGTCCGCGGGAGCGCGGCATCGGCAGGACGCTGCGGCTTGGCCCAGCTGCGGACGAGGTAGGTGCGCCAGTTCGGGGCCGCCGACGTCAGCTGCGCCTCGCGGGTGATCTCGTAGATGCAGGAGGTCTCGCGGGCGACTTGGCCACCCTCTCCCAGCGCGAAGGCCATCTGCGCCTGGGTGATGATCGGCGGGCGCATCAGCGTCTGGCCGGAGCCGACCGGCAGCACCAGCGAGCGGAAGTCGAAGGTGGTGTCCAGCGTCGCCTCGTAGCGGCGGAGCAGCTCGTTGAGCGCGAAGGCGCGTCCGGCCAAGCCGCCCTGCGCGCCGTAGATCATCGCCGCCTGTCGCAGCTCGTCGGCCCGGCCGGGCTTGAGGCCGTCGCCGTGCTGATCGCCGGGCCGGGTTGCCTGCAGCGCTTCGAGCGACGGCGGGGCCTCACCGCCGACGACGGCCGGCACTTCGAGCGCTCCGGTGATGGGCTTGTTGATGGGGCTCGCCAGGGTCTGCGCCGCCTGGTCGACCTTAACCGGTGCCGGCTGCAACGGCACCGCCTCCGGATACACGCCACCTTCCGCATGCCCTGCGCGGGCGCCACCCAAGAGCATCGGAGCCAGCATCGTCGCGGCAAGCAGGACCCTACGGCTAAACATGGTGGGTCACCTGAACCTGCTGATGAAGCGGATCGACCTCGACCGTCGCGGCGGTGCCCGCCTGCCTACCAAGTGCCTGGAAGGCGCCGATCACCTGGCCCTGGACGTTGACCGACACCGGGATCGGTTGGGCGTTCTGCAGGGCGATGACGACGACCTTGTATCCGATGCTGTCCGCCAGCTTGCGGACTCCGGCATCGAGCGGCCCCGCCCAGACGAACTGCACCGGCTTGGCCAGCTCGCCCGGCAGCACCGATTGCGGCGTCTCGGCAACCGGATATGACGAGAGCGACGTGGCGCCGATCTGCGCCATGTCGCCGTTCACCCGGTCGATGGCCCGGTGCAGCGCCAGCTCGGCGCTCGGCATGCCGGTGGTGTCCACCGTGGTAGGAACGTTCGGAGTGGCACAGCCGGCCAGCAGCGCCACCCCGATCAGACCAGCGAGCGTTACGCTCCGTGTGCGTGCCATGTCTCGGTCTCCGACGATTGAACCGAGGCTAGGGGCGATCGGCGCGAACGGGATCGCCTCATTCGGCGGCCAGCATCATCGGAGGTTCGGAGCGGTCCTCAACGCCGCGCAGGGCGATGGCGATGCCGCGCCCGTCGACCATCTCGCTGGCCAGTTCGTCGACCACGCCGGCCTCCGCCTTGGTATCGAGCTCGCCCCGCGTGAGACGGTCGGCCTTGCGCCGTTCGATCTCCTTCAGGGCGGAGCCGCGTGGGAACACCTTGGCCAGGCGGCGCAGCCCCTCGCTGAAGCCCACCTTCTCGTAGAGCCGGTTGCGCAGGCTGGTGTCGCCCGGGGTGGTGCTGAGCGCCCATAGCTCAATCGGTCCGAGGCTGTTGACCAGCATCTGCTCGTACTTGGCGTTGTCGGCCGAGAACACGGCCAAGAACGGCGCGCCCTGCGGCCCCGGGCCGTTCAGGCCGTAGCGGACGATGCCGGCGCTGGCCTCGGTCAAGTTGAACCGGTTGATGATCTGCTCGGCTTCCTGCTCGTCACCGGCACGCAGGATGAAGCGGCCGGTCGCCTGGGACGTGATGCCGTCGCCCATGTCCTTGAGCCGCTGGGACGAGAAGCCGAGCTGGATGTTGTGCTTGCGACCCTCGCGCACGTCGAGCTCGGCCTGGGCGCGGACCTGCGGGCTTCCCTCGGTGCGGTGCCACTCGTCGTAGTCCAAGCGCTTGACGCTCTCCACCACCTCCTGGAACCGCTGCCGGTGGTACTCGCGGACCTTCTCCGGGACGTACTGCGCGTAATCCGGGTGCAGGAAAAAGTTTCGGGCCAGGATGTGCCGGGCCAGCATGTACATCATCTCGGTCTGCCGGTTGGCGGCGGCCGAGCCGGTTGGCGCCACGGCCGCCAGGTCGAGCACGATAATGCGCGCCGGCCCAAAGTCGAGCTTGGTCGGGCTGTTCAGCGTCGGGAAGCGCCGGATCAGGTCCTGGATGTAGCGGTTGAAGATCTTGCTCAGCTCCTCCTGGGTGGAGGCGATCTTCAGGGTCTCGAACATATCCCGGACCTGCTCGGACCGGGACGCGTTGATCAGATCCTGAAGGATCGGGACGGCGTGGCGCTGGGCCACGGCGGCGAGCCGGTAGTCACCCAGGTCGATTAGCGCGTTGACGACGTCGCGCCACCAGGGCTCCTCGTGTTCCAGCTTGACGTGGCTGCGACGCAGCGCCTCGTCCACCTCGCGCTCGACGCCCACGCGGTACGGCTTGGGCGAACCACCCGGCACATCGGTGCAGAGCCGGTATGCCTCGTCGATTACCAGCCCGATCAGCTGCGGCATGCCCTCAAACAGTTCGGACTTGTCCGGCGGCAGGGTGCCGAGGGCGAGGAAGTTCTGCAGGAAGGCGCGCTCGAGGGGCAGCGGGCTCTCGCAGCCGACCTGCGTGTCGAAGATGTTCACCTCGTAGCCACGCGCGAACTGCATGGTGACGAAGATCGCCTCGTGCCGGCGTTCCGGTCCCAGCGCTTCCTGCACCAAGCGCACGAAGCCCTGGGCGGACGGGCCGATGTCGACCTTGCCGATCAGCGGCAGCTTGGCCCCCCGGCTCCCCATCACTGCAGTACTCAGGCACAGGCCGAGGTTGATGGTGTTGGCCAGCACCGACTTCCCCGAGCCGGGTGGGGCCACAAAGATGTCAAGCACCAGGGGGCGCATGGAGCCACCCGCCGGATCGTAGGGCCAGATCGCTCCATCCGGCCGGCGGAACAGGACCGAGCCGCGCTCCCAGGGGCTCGCCGTGCGGTTCCAGGGCAGCATCGCCAGCGCGTCACCCAGCAACGCCAGCGACGGGTTACCAGTCGACGCGAGGCTCAGGGCGGGCACGGTGCTCATCACCCCTTCCAGGGGATCGCCACTGACGGACGTGGCCTTGCAGTTGCCCCAGCCCTCGACGCGCTGGCTCAGGGTCGAGATGCGGCGTCGCAGCCGCTTGCCTTCCTCGACCGGCGCCCAGGTGGCAAAGCTGGCGCGCAACTTGACCGAAATGTGGTTGTTCTGCTCCCGCTCCCGCTCCAAGGCCGCGAAGGCGCGGCGCAGATCGGTGTTGTTGGGGAACATGGAAAGGAAGCCGGCCGCGATCTCCTTCATCGCCATCGCGGCCTTGCCGCCGCCCTCCACCACCACGGCCGCGCGCCAGGGAATACGATCCTTGCCCAGCGCGGCCGACAGCTCCACGAACGGGCGGGGGTCCTCCGGACCGATGTTCATGTCCACGTTCGCGTACTCGTAGTCGCCGATCTGCACGCGCTGGCCACCCTTGGTCAGGGCATCGGCGTGGAAGATCTGCTCGCGGAGCGCCGGCCAGAGGAGCCCCTCCGGGTGAGGCTTCTCGTCCTCCTCGGGCAGACGCGGCATCAATCGGTCGCCGATCAGAGACGGCCGCCACGCGGAACCGGCCGTCTCGCGATACAGCGCCTCCCGCGACAGCTTCAGAGCGTCGTGGGCGTCGAGCTCGACCGCGGCGATGTCGTGGTTGCGCAGGGAGGCGAGCACGCGGTTGACGAAAGCGCCATGGCGGGCGGCCATGATGTCCGAGCGCAGGTAGAAGCGCTGGCTGTCGCCGACGCGGGGGAACTCGCGGGCGAGCCCGTCCTGCTCCTCCTTCATCTGCTTGCGCTCTTCCTTGGTGAGCACGGCCTTGCGCGTCCAGAGGATGTAGTAGGCCGCCTCCCAGCGCATGATCTTCGGCCACAGCTTGGCCCGCTCGTCCAGGATGTCCGACAGATCCAGGTTGAGCTCCTGCGCGACCCGGCGGCAGCTGTCCATGTTCAGGCGGTTGATCTCGACATGTGCCAACTCTGGATCGGACGCGAACCAACCGACGATGGCGTGGCCGCGCCCTTCCAACGACCCGGAGAGCTCCAGCCGCTGCGCGGTGGCGATCCGGGCGACGTCCTGCCGGGTGGACATCCGCCGCATGCCGTCAACCCGCACCACCGACACATAGTCGCTGTGCTTGGTCACCAGGGCGTCGCCATGAGTGGTCTCGACGTCGCAGAACGAGTAGAGCGGCTGCCGCAACGTCAGCGACAGGCCGGCCAGCAGGCGGGAAAGGATGCCGGTCATGATGCGGTGCTCCGGTTCGTCTCGGCGGGCTTGACCCAGGCCTGGAGCATGTCCGGGTAGACGTCCCGACCATCCCGGAACACTTGGCCAAGCGGCAGCAGGCGGGTGCCACCGAGCAGCTCCCCACGCCTGGCGTAGTCGCCGGGCGACATCTCCAGCAAGGCAAGTCCTAGCTGTCGGGGGGACGTCGTGCCGAGGCGGGTGTCGGCCGCCTGAGCGCGATCCCGAAGTGCCTCCAGGGCAGCGCGGGCGTCCCTGCCGGCCGCCGTTCCGGCGCTCGCGGTCGGCTCCATGGCGGCACGCGGCGCGACGCCGGCTCGGAGGCATCGCAGGTGCGTCTCGCGGACCAGGAGGTTGAGGGCGCTCTGCGCCATCTCGGGCAGCCAGATCAGCACAGCTTCGTGCTCGATCTCCGGCCTGCCTAGGTGCTGGGCGAGGTGACAGAGCGGGCAGCTGACGACGACGTTGGTCGCGGCGTCGTCCGTGTGGTTGTCGTTCAGGTGAAAAGCCTCATGCCATTCCGCGGTCTCCTGACCGCAGAACCGGCAGGTGCCGGAAGAAGGGCCCGCCTTCCGCTCGCCCAACCCGGTGTCGGCAGACCAAGCCGAGGAATGGGCGGACAGCAGCAGCGGAAGGCGGGCCATGGTGTCAGTTGCCTCAGTTGCCGCTGAAGGTGACGACGCCGGAGGTGCTGCCGATCGTGGCGCTGCCGCCCGACGCGGTGTTGGCCGCCTTGTTGATCCAGGCGCCGCCGCTGACCAGCAGGCCGCAGAGCACCAGACCGGCAATGCCCATGCTGACCCGGCCGCCCTCGCGGTTCTGCGGCTGGCGCGAGGACCAGAGCGACCACGCTCCGGCCACGAAGCAGATCAGGGCGCCGACGTACATCGCGGTGCTCGCCACGAAGCCACCGGTGGTGGAGCCTTCCTGCGCCATGTTCTGCATCTGCGCACCGATGCCGTTGGTGGCGGCGGTCGCCTCGGCCATGGCATGGGTGGCCATGAGCACGGTGCCGGCGGCGCTGGCCAGGCCGGTCTTGAGCGCCGTCAGCGACGCCCGGTGGTTCAGCTGGAAGCTCCGGCGCTGGAGCGCCGCCGGCACGATCGAATTGGTGTGCTTGATGTTCACGTCGCTCTCCTTGCCGAGGGTCGTTCCCTCTGAGCGAAACGGTGACGGAGGTCGGTGCGAACGGGATCAAGTATTTTCAGTGCATGGGCGGAAAGGGATACGTCGACATTGAGCCGATCAGGTTCCCGTCGTGGCGCCGCTCTGGAAGAGACCCACCAGCCACTGTGAGATGGTGTAGATGTTCATCAACAGGGTACCGAACACGAACTGCACGCAACAACCGCCCCAAGACCGGTTGTTGCGTCCTGCCATCACGGCCCACCAAGCCATCATGGCGAAGAAACAGCAGGAGGCTCCGAACACCTGGAAAAAGCCCTGGAACACCTGCACTACGTTGAGCACGGTATCGCCCGGGGTCGCTCCCAGGATGTCTCCTGTGCTGCCCGATCCTGTGTAGCTGGTCAGGTCGGCAGTGACGCCGACCGTGACGCCCGACCCGCCGCTGATGTTCACCTTGGTCAGGATGGCAGGGAACGAGGCGCAGGCACCGGACAGGATCAACGAGACCCATGGAATCCAAGGCTTGCCGCGGAATGGGTTGTGCGGTTGGGCCTGCTGCCACAGGCCCCATACCGCGAACAGAAATAGCCCGAGCGCGCTGAGATAAAGGAAGGTCGGCAACAGGACGGCAAGAATGAGCGCGCACTGCTGCGCGAAGTTCACGAAGCCCTGCATGGCATCGCTCCTACTGGATCAGGCCGCGTTCGGCCTTCACGACCCAGGCCGTGCCGCGCTGGGAAACGCTTGCTACACGCCCGTAGCCCGGCAGCACGTCACCGGGCGAAATCGTCAGTTGGCGCTCACCAGTCCCGGTTGCGTCCAGCTCCGAGAGCATGGCAAGGCCAGGCGACGCGGCCTGGATGCGGTAGCGGTGCTGGCCGGTGTCGTCAGCCGTCGTCGTCCTGACGATCGTGCGGGCCGTCGCCTGCACGATCGGTGCGGTGGGTTGCGAAATGGGCCTGCCGTCCTGCGCCGTATCGGTGGCCGCCGCCTGCGTCGGCGCGCCCATGGCCGCTGCGATCGAGCCGCGGGCTTCCGCCAAGGTCAGCCGACGGCGGAAGTCTCCGATGCTGGAATCGACGGTCTGCTGCAGCCCAGCCTGGGATTTGCGCAAGGCATCGAGTTCAACCCTCTGATCGCGGACGAGCGATCCCAGCTGCGTCACGAGCTGGAGGACGTCCACCTGGTCCTGAGGGGAAAGGGGCGCCGGGCGGAGCCGCGCCAGGGTCTGCGCCGCGTCATCTGCAGGAGCAGGCGGAGAAGCCACAACACTCGGGGCGGGCTGGGGCGACACGGGGGTGAGCTGAGCTGCTGGCGGTTGAGGAGCAGCGGCGGACGCCACTGGCGTCACAGGCGCCTGCTGAATGCTGGGCGTCGGGACTGGTTCGGCCATCCCAACTTCCTGCGGAACAGGCGTGGCCGAGGGCCTCAGGGGCGTAGCCGCTTCCGGGCGCGGGTTCGGCTTCGCGGCACTCGGTGCCGCCGTTGCCACTTCACCCGAGCGTTCCTGTGCCACCGGGGCATGGTTTCCAAGTTTGAGGAACTGATCCATGTCATCGCCCCCACCCAGCGACGGGTGGGACTGCAGCGCTGCCGCATGACTGGGCTCGGGTGCGCGTGCCAGGCGAGCGATCGGCGCCATCGGCGTTGGAGCAGATAGGCCCGGAACGCCCTGCATCGCGACGTACCCGGCGTGAGAGACTGCCCGGCCGGCATCGGCCATCGAAAACAGATTGTAGGGGGAGATGACGAAGACGCCGACCCCGGCCAACGCGACGACCGAGAAGGAGGCGCCGACGAGGAGCTTGCTGCGGTTCTTGCCAACCCGACGCGGCGGTGTCTCGTTCTGAGGCGCCAGAGCGTCCTGGTCGCCGACATGGCCCGGAGCGCTGTGCGTGGGCCCTTCGTCGTCGATGGTGATCTCGGGCCGCTCGATGATGATGCTATCCATGGCGATCCTGCGATGCTTTGGTCCTGCACAGGATCCCGCATGGCGGCGCGAACGACTCTCGGGATTTTAGTAGTTCCCCGTCGATGTCATGTCGGCAAGAAACATGACACCGACATTGGCATTGGCAGCGAGATGGATCGTCGGTCCGCGCGGTGCCTGCTGCTGCAGCGTCGATGCGACTTGCCCAGCGGCCACGCCCGCACCGACACCGAGCTGCTGCGGGAAATTCAGCTGGGTGGCGAAGGACGTGCCACCGAGCGGGCTGAGTACGCCGACGGTGTTTGACGTCGTCGCGAGTGCCGTCCCAAGCCCCTGCACAAAGGCCGCGGCCGCCGGAAGCACGAAACGCGAAAGGTAGTGCTCGTCTACGCTGCTGGCGACGGTAGTCTCCATGGTGTCCGGGGCGGTGACGATGGCGTCCACTGCAATAGACTGTCCCTGATGCTCAACCGAGTTGACCCGCACCACGAGGCGATCGGACGGCACGTTGTTGCCCCCCGCCTTGGCGAAGGTGCCGATCATGCGGTCGCCGGCGAGCGGACCTGAGTCCGCCTGCAGCACGATCGGCCCCCCCCCGTCTGAGTCCACCGCCAGCACCGTGTGGGCGAACACGCCGCGGCCGGCCGGCATGATGAGCCTTCCCCGACTGCCCTGGCTACTTCCGCCACCAGCAGTGCTCGGGTCTCGTCCCGACGTGAAGCCACTGGCACGCGTTCCGCCTGCCGAGGCCGCATCACCGCTGTCTGTTTGGTTCGGCTG
This sequence comes from uncultured Acetobacteraceae bacterium, assembly GCA_964236535.1. Classification (GTDB taxonomy): domain Bacteria; phylum Pseudomonadota; class Alphaproteobacteria; order Acetobacterales; family Acetobacteraceae; genus CAXSEF01. The sequence goes on along the minus strand of CAXSEF010000028.1, from coordinate 2,838 downwards.
CAGGACGACGTCGGTCCGCGGCACCTGGCCGTTCCAACCGCGTAGGAGCCGATTGACGGCGTCGTCGTAATGCTTCTGCTCGTTCGGATCGACCTGCTGTTGCGGGTACACCTGCGCCACAGGCCGGACCGCCGGGTCTGGCGCGTAATGGACCTCTGGCGCGACCACGCGCGGCAGCGCCGGATCCACAACCCGCAACGAGGCGTTCGGATCGGGCATGTGGGCCGACACGGGTTGGATCGGCGGAGCCCAAGACGGGACGGTAGCTGGGCTGGTCGGGTGGCTCGCAGGGATCGGCGGCGAGTAGGACCTGCCCTGACGGGCGGCCTGATCAGCCTGCTCCTGGTTGGTCAGCAGCGAAAGCTTGTCCTGGTTTGGTGTGCTGTTCATGCCGCCAGGGAGCGGGTTCACGCCCGGCATGCGCGCCGTCAGCGACTGCGGCGGAGGGGTCGTGCCCGTGAACGACACGACGACGATGGCACCGAGCACGACCGCCCCGATCCCGCCGATGACAAGGAACCGTCGAGGCCCTGCGTAGGCGGATCGGTTGAAGAAGCTGCTCATTTGCAGCTTGCTGGCGAACCCGGACATCAGCGTTCCTCCTTCAGCAGCGCCGAGACAGTGCGCTGGTCCGCCGAGAGCAGCACCACGGGTGTGCTCGGGATGGCGTAGATCGTCACGCCGCCCTCCCCGTTCTCCGAAGCGTCCCAGGCCGGCGACATGAGCGTGTAGCGGGTGCGGATGTACGTCTCGCCGCCGAGACGCCACGCCCGCACCTCATCCGGTGACACTCCCTCGACGGAGAGCGGCACCGCGTCGGCCGGCGCGATGCCCTCCAGCATGGAATTGAGATACGGCGCACCCGTCACCGGAGCGCCCGGGCGGGTGTCGACCAGGACCTTGGCATTCGGTCCACGGTCGGCGACGTGGACGCTCATGTCGGCGTCATAGCGGCCTTGGCCGGCGATCAGCAGGAAAGACAGCGGCTTGGGCGCGTTCTGAAGGTTCACCACCAGGCCGCCGCGCGGCACCAGCGACATCGGGGTGATCTCAATAGTGTTGGAGCCCTTTACCGGGACGCAGACGTAGAATCCGACCGCATTGACGGCGGGACTGCCATCTCCACCGCCCTGCTGCGGTGTCGAATTGCAGTTGCTGCCGCCGTTGAGGTTTGCGGCGTTGCTGTTGGTGTTCCATCCCACCGGCCAGGGCTGCCCAGTGGCGTCGAAGAAGCTGATCGCCGTGGGATACCCGCGCACGGTCTGGATGATGTTTGTTACCTGCCCAGGTGCGAAGCTGGTTGATACGCCCCGGTTAACCGGGGCGGCGATTTGCTGCGTTCCTTGCTCCTGCGCACGCTGCGTCTCGCCATAGCGCTGCTGCAGCTGCTGGATCATCTCAGGCGTGAGCGGGATAGCGTTCCGCACCGCGCGCTGCGCGGCGGCATCAGCGGCCGGATCGGTGGGCGGTTTGGAAGGAGGGTAGCCCGGAGGGTTGCCTGCAGGCTGCGCGACCGCGATGCCCGGTACGGCGAGGAGCAGGAAGACGATGGCTGCTGCACGAATGGTCACCTGCCACCTCCTCAGTAGGGCTTCGCTATGAGCTGATCGACCGCCAGCCCGTCCGGGTGATCCAGGTCGTTCACCCGCGACACAGTCGCCGTCATCATCAGGTTCTGCGTGGCCTGCTGGTTGACGTTCTCGCAAGTCTGGATGAGCGGGAACTGGATCTCATAGGCAAGATGACCGGCGATGAGAGAAGTCTTCCGGATCACGGCGCTTCGCTGTGCCTGGGCGAAACAAAGCAGCCTGCCCTTCTTCAACTCCTCGAAATTGCCGCTCGAGATGTAGCTTCCGGCGAAGCTGTTCCAGCCGTTCTGGGTATAGTGCCGACCGGCGGCATTCAACTGCTGAGGGTAGTCGTGATAGTTGACGTTGTAGGGCGCGAGCACCCAGCGCACCGTCCATTCGAGCAGCTGTGTTTCATCGAGGATCGGGCTGTCGACCGGGACGATCAGCCGCGGCGTGCTGTTGCCGTCGATGACGAAGTACTTTGCCTGCGGCGGATGCGTCCAAACCCACGCGTCATGCGTCGCGAAGATCGCCAGTAGTGCCGCCAGGACCACGACGGACGTGAGGCAGGCTCGCACGATCGAGCCTTGGAAGTCCGGGTCGGAAAGCCTGCGAGAAACGGCAGCGTGCTGGTTGCGCATAGTTCGAGATCCTCCGCCGCTGCATGGTGGCGGGACGTGGTGCAAATGGGATGTTTCTTCTCGATTCCTCAGGCGATGGCGTAGACGCCCGCCTTCTGGTCGCGACGGCTCCGGGTGCGCTGCATGCGGTGTTGCCAGAATATGTAGTTGGGATTCGACACGCACTTGGCTTCCCGGTAGCCCAGCTCGGCGATGTTCTTCTGCGCAACGACCGGATCGTAAGCATCAGTATCCAGCTCACGGGGTAGCTTCGGTACTTGAAGCCACCACAGCATTGACGTCACCGCGCGCAACGAAACCCCCAGCGCGTCTGCGATCTTCCCGGGCCTCTGACCGGAAAAGCGGCGCATGCTCACGTGGCGCTGCAGAAGGTGAGGCTCACCGGGCGTCACCCATACGATCTCCGAACCGCCACGCTTCCGATTCAGGAAGATCTCTTCTACCGATCCTGGGACACGTTGAGGCAGAGGATCGCAGTTGGCGTCGTTCGATTCCGACCTCTCATCCGCTAGCGCTACCTGCCGCTCGACGAACTGTGGGAAATCGCCCGGCCAGACCAAGCCGCGGCGATCCCTGCGAGGAAAGCCTAGCCGGCGGGCCTTTGCCCAAACGCTACCCTTCGAGCG
>CAXSEF010000027.1:0-36356 GCA_964236535.1 uncultured Acetobacteraceae bacterium | reverse complement strand
GTGTACGGGATATGCGTGTTCACGCCCTCGGCGTTGACGAAATCCGACACGCGGATGATTGCTGTAGCCATATGCGCGCTGCCACCGAGCCTGACCGTTGAGCGCAACGATGGCAGGGCGTGTTTAACCGATGGTGAAGCGGCGGCCGGCATTGCAGGTGCGGCTTGCCCGACCAGAATCCAGAGAACCGGGGCAGTAAGCGGCAGCATCAGCTTCGCGATCTGCATCCGCCGGTTCCTTGTCAGGCAAAGTGAGGTGCAGGGCTTGTGGATGATCCGCCGGCGTTGCCTCGTGCGCGACTACGAGCGCAGCATCAATGTCTCCGAGCGCACGATCTACGTCACGGTGGGGAGCCTTCTGCTACAGCGGAGTTCCGTATGACGTGTTTCCGAACGTACACCTGTACCAAGGCTTCCTGACCGGAACCTGTGCCATCGTCGGCATCGGTCAGGCATCAGGGTGCTGCATGAGTGCGAGCAGGACGACACGGGTGATGGTCAAACGAACCTTGGCATCAGAATGTCCAGAGTCCCATCCGCTCCCAATGAGGAGTCTCGACGTGTGTTCCTATCCATGGCGCAAGGAAAGTCGGTGTTGGCTGTCGCACTGCATCAACGGTGCTCTCGCAATCGGGTATGAAGGCGCCACAAGTGAACTGTCGCGAAGACCAGATGCAATCTCCAGGTCCGACTGCTTTGCCTTGCACGCTTGATGTGCTGACCTGTTCGTCACACGTTCCTGACGTAATCGGGCACTGATGACGTCGCTCACGCAGGAGGTCCGTCCACCGCCTGCTGATCTCTCGCGGACAAGGATTGTCCCAGGCGTTGCGCGGTCCGGCACGATCCGCTCCGGACACGTCGGACGACTGCTTGACCGTCATGTGGGAAGCGCGCTGCTGCAGCTCATTGGCTCCGTCAGAAAGAAGAAAGACAAGCCAGGTCGGACCCGGACCATCGGACTGGTTGTTCTGGGTGCAATCGGCGATGCCTTGATCGTGAGTGCCTTGGCACAGGATATACAGCGCGAATTGCCAGGCGTACGGATCATCATTTTCGTGTCCTCCTCGAATCGTATGGTTCTTCCGCTGCTGCAGTCGATCGATCTGTCGATCGTGTTGCCGCTCGGTCGTCCGGATCGTGCAGTCCGCAGTATTCGGGAGGCCTGCCCCGATATCCTCATCGACTGCAACCAGTGGCTCCGAATCAGCAGCCTCTATTGCGCGCTTTCGGGATGCTACACAGTCGGCTTCCGCACCTCGGGGCAATCACGCCACTACGCGTATGACAGCGCCGTCGACCATCTCGCCACGCGCCATGAGCTGGAGAACTACCGGGCGCTTCTGGGCCCTCTCGGGATCACCGGCCGCGCCCTTCCGGTCGTCAGAGTGGCTGAGGAGGTGCATGAAGGTCTTGCGGCGTTATTTCCGGATGATGGCGCAGCCACGGGATCGGCGGGGCTGATCGTGTTTCATCCCTGGGCTGGTGGTCGGCACGCCCGGCTGAAGGAGTGGCCCACGGAACACTGGGTGCTGCTTGCCACCGCGTTGACCAGGCAGGGCTACCATATTGTCGTCACTGGTGGTCCAATGGACGCGATCAACGTCGACCACTTGATTGCAGCTGCTGCTCAACGGTCGGTGGTTTGTCAGGCAGCGGGTGACCTCACGCTCGCACAGACTGCAGCGCTGCTTTGCCGCGCCGACGTCGTGGTCGCTGTCAACACCGGGATCATGCATCTGGCTGCGGCCGTCGGCGCAAAGCTGGTTGCGTTGCACGGGCCGACCAATCCCATGCGGTGGGGCCCACTCAGCGACCGGGCAATGGTGGTCACGCCCGAGGGCCCGGCAGGCGGATACCTTAATCTCGGCTTCGAGTTCCCGACGGATCCGCCGGACTGCATGAGCACGATCTCTGTCGAAACCGTTCTGAGTGCTCTACGAGGTGTGAGTGACGGTGCATAGACAACGCAGACTTCCTGGCCCGGTGGCCACCTACGTTCTGGCCGGAGCTGTGTGATGCCGAACGGCCTTGACCATGGCCGGTTAAGCAAGCAGGGCCAGAGGCGCCGCCTCTGGACTCCCAAAGGCTAGCCACTGGAACCCCTGTGCCCAGGGCAGGGGTTTCCAAGGGCCTCAGGCCTTTGGCGGGTCTGCGCAGAGCCCGGCCTTGCTGCGCTTACAGGTCAATACCTTGGGCTCGCTGGTGCAAGGGCTTGCTGCCTTGACGAGCGGGATCGCCTGTTGCACCACGTTCCGGTTCCGATCCGGCCAGCGACCCATGCGCAGGCGTGCGTCCGCGACCACGGCCTACATTGGTTGACCTACGTCTGGCACGCCGATCAGAAGCGCCGTGCTTCGCGTTCATGATCTCTTGGCCCATGAGACTGCGATGCGTGCCAGGACATTGCGTCGGGATTGACTGCGGCCCGAGCGCACGACGCTGGTAAGCATTGATTTCGGCAGGATGGAGATGATCAGGAACCATGCGCACCAGAGTGCGCGACCGAAAACCGTAAGATCCGGCGCGATCACGCTGGCGCGCAGCGCCTGGCGCAAGGCCAGTGACATCGTGTCGCCAGGAAGAGGGTGTTCCGGACGCGCGAGACGCAGGCAGAGCAGACGCATTTCGAGCCAGGCGGGAACCGGCATGACCTCGTAGCGCCCGATCTCATTACCCTGCGCCGCGGCCCGATCGACGAAACTCTGGTGCAGGACGGCATCGAAACGGACGGTACGCGCATAGTTCGGCAGGCTCGTTGAACTGGCCTGATACGCCCATGCGTTGCACCCATGAACCCGATATGCGGCGAGCACCGCGGCGATCGTCACGACGTCACCGAACAGCGGCGCCATCTTGTTGAGAAAGCCGTCCGGAGACTTGAAGATGGTCTCGGCGTCGACCGGCAACACCTGATTGAGGTAGGACCGCGCGTAGGCGTTGCCGGACGACACCGGCCAGGGATAGGAACCTGTGCGCAGGGCCCGCTGGCGCACGGCCGAAGGACCCAGGTCGCGCGGGTAGGTGGGGAATGGCAGATCGAGATCCCTGCCTTCGGCATCGACCGTGTCGAGGCGATACTGCAGCTTCACGCAACCCGGTCGCCACGCATCGAGCACCGTGCCAACGCATTCGGCATAGAGCATGTCGTCGGCATCGAGGAAAATCACGAGCTCGCCGCTGCTCGCGGCAAAGCCCGCGTTGAGTGCCCTGCAATGGCCGCCTTTCGATTGGCGTACCTGCACGATTTCGCTGGCCATGTCGTCGAGAATCGCACCGGATTCATCCGTTGAGCCGTCATCGACGACGACGATCTCGACCGCGGCTCCGCGTTGCCCACGTGCGCTGTCGATGGCGTGTTGCAGGAAGCGGCCATAGTTGTGATTGATGATGACGACACTAACCTGATCTGCCCGCAATCCGCTCCTCCCCGCGCCCTACGAAGCTACCAGCATGCAAGCGTGTCAATGATGCCGCGCAGGCTGTCTGCGGCCTTGCTCCAGCCGAATTGTGCGGCTCGATGTGCACCTTCGCGGCGCAGCCGGTCGGCCAGTGCAGCGTCGTCGACGACCTCGCACACGCGGCGGACGATTTCATCGGGACTTGCGGGATCGAAGAAATGCGCGGCGGTTCCGGCCACTTCCCGGAAGGCGGGTATGTCGCTCAGCACAAGCGGGCAACCACAGGCCATGGCTTCTAGGGCTGGCAGGCCGCATCCTTCGTAGAGGGAAGGGAACAGGAAGCAGGCAGCCGTCTCGTACAAGGCTCGAAGTGATGCGTCATCGACCCGACCGACATATCGCGCAGGTTGCGGAAGCCGGCTGGTACCCTCGAACACGGTTCTATCCAGGCTTCCGGTGATCACCAGATCAAGGCCGCGGGACGCCAGCGCGTGGGCAGTCTGGCTCAGGGCCGAGAGGTTCTTGTGGGCGGCAAGGTTGCCCACCACCAGTACGAAGCGGCCGGGGACGAGCGCGTTTGCGGCCAGGACCTGGGTGTTTGCCGGCTCGCGAAGAATATGCTCTCCGCCCTCGGGCAGTACCGGAATGGTTGTCGGGTCAAGACGCAGGTAGCGGGCCAGTTCCCGGCGGGAGAACTCCGAGACCGTGACGACCCTGACGCCGCGCCGCGCCATGGTCGGTTGAAGCAGGCGGTACCAGGCCCTGAATTTCCACGAGTAGGCTTCGGGCCTGGCGAAAGCTCCGGCGTCGTGGATGACAACCATCTGCTTTCGCACGAGAATGGGCCCGGTGTTGCCGAGATTGACAAGCAGCCCGGCTCTCGCCTGCCTCGGAAGGTCGATCTGCTCCCAGGCCACGCCACCGTTGCGGCTCCCCACGCGGATGGTTGGAAGCGGGTATGCCTTTTCAGGGGCATCTGGAGGTAGTAGCAGTGTCGGGGGAGGTCGTCCGACCGGCCAGGACGATGCGAGCGCCGCCACGACCTCACCAGCGAAGCGCTGGACGCCGCTTTGCGGCTGCACCGTGTAGCGGCCGTTCACGAAAATCGGGTTCAACAATGTGTCGATCAGTGGACTAGGTCGCGGTGGCTGACGCGGGATCCGGTGCATCACCCAGCACCCGCGCGCAGCTGGCAATGAGTATTCCCACCATGATGTAGAATTGTACCGTCGTGATCGCCGGGCCGGACAGCAGGGCGGCGGTGATCAGCGCCATGGCATAGGCGATCGTGGCATCGATGACCTCTGCCAGGTCGCCGGTTGCACGTACCCGGGCCTGACGTACCAGCCTTGCGACGCGAAGGCCGAACCAGGCCAGGCCCAAGGTCCCGTAGATGCCAAGGTCAGCCAGCATGCCCGGGAGCAGGCTCGACGAGCGGTTGCTCCCCCATCCTACGCCCAGTCCCCAGGTCGGAAGCACAAGCGCCGCGCTGTCCCAGTCCAGGCTGGTGCGATCCTGGTACGAGGAGCTTTCCTGCTTGTTCAGCGTGCCATCCAGGACTGCAGCCGCGGTGTTGACCGTCGTGGGTGCCAGCACCGCGACGGCGAGGACACCGACCACGGCAATCGGCAGCAGCACGATGCCGGCCATGGCAAGCCGGGACACCAGGCGACGAGACCCGCGGAGCAGAGCATAGGCCACCAGCGCCAGCACCATGAGCGCCAGCACTGCATATCCGGTGGTGGACGTCGAGACGATCATCGCGACGAGAGCAAGCGGCAGGAGTATCCTGAGGTGGCGCGCGCCGCGCCCGCTCAGCAGGCACCACCCTGCGGCTCCGACTACGCCGGACAGGAACGAGGCGAGCGCGGCCGGTTCGGTAAACGAACCGTTGATGCGATAGAGGCCACCGAGCATCTGATCGGACAGCTGGGCGTATCCGGGATTTGACAGGAAGAACTCGGTCGGGAACGGCAGTCCGGTCATGCGGCCCAGGAACTGCCATATCGCGACGGCGATCGCGAGGTAGGCACTCAGCCAGAATGCTCCGAGCAGGCGGCGCGGCGAGACGTGGGTGGCAGTGGCGAACAGCGAGGCGAGAAGCAGCGCCACGCAGTCGGCCAAGGCGTAGAAATCCTGGTTGATGTTGGAGAAGTCCGCCTGCAGCGGCGTTGCCATGAAGGGCGGCGTCGGCTTCTGCGGCCAGACATCGACCTCGCCGGCGAACAGCCTGGGCAGCAGCACCGAGCCGAGCAGGGCCCAGGCGGTCACCAGGATGAACGGCGTCACTGCCCACAACACGATGCGGGTGCCGGGATAACGGGCACCAAGAAGGAGCTGCAGCAGCACGTATCCGGCGAACATCGCCACCGGCAGCAGCGCCGGCTGCACCCCGAATGTGCCGAAGGTTAGCACCGCTGCCGCCTCGAACGCGGCGCCGAGGATCGCCAGCTGGAGCAGACGCTCCGGCTGCAGGGTACACAGGGCGCAGAGCGGGATGGCAATCAATCCGAATGCCGTCGGCATGCGTCGCTAGCTTGGCTCGCGGGGCGTATCCGAGATCGCCGGGGCGGTCACCGGAAGGCACCGAAACGCTTGCTGTAAAGTCCGGCATAGGGGCTTTCGGCGGCCCCGAGATCGCCGAGCCGGACCTGGGTCATTACGCCGCCGAGAACGCGGGCATTGGCGGCGCCGAGCAGGCGCAGGGCTGCGCTGATGGCGCGGATCGGGGTGCTGGCCCACCGCACCACCAGGATGCCACCATCGGCGAGCGCCGTCAGGGTGAGCGCGTCGGCGCTGGCCAGCACCGGGGGGGTGTCGAGGACGACCAGCCGGTACTGCGAGCGCGAGGCGTCGATCAGCTCGCGCAGCGTGTCGACGACGGATCTCCCGTCGGCGCGGTCGCGACGCAGGGTGGCGACATCGAGGCCGGGTCGGGCGTCGCGGTACCAGGCGAAAGCGCCGCTCTCGTCGTTCCCCGGCGTCAGGCCCAGCGCCCGGGTGAGGGCGGGGCGGTCGGTGCTGCAATCCACCAGCAGCGCGCGGCCGCCGGCCCGGGCAGCGGAGGCAGCAAGGGTCATCGCGAACACGGTCTTGCCTTCGCCCGGCAGGGCGGACGTGACGGCGACCACGCCGGCGTCGCTGCTGGAGGATGCGTGCAGCAGGCTGTGCACCAGGTCGACCGCGGCGCCGTGGGCGGATCCGGGCGTGGCTCTGCCGGACCGCTCGCCACGGTCCGCGCTCGGAACGAAGCCGAGCGGAAACAGGCCGGTCTGCGCCTCCAGCTCCTCGGTGGTGCGTAGTCCGCCGCGCAGCCGCTCGGCTCCCAGAGTGGCGAGCGCTGCCAGCAGCATCGATGCCAGCGCCGCGATCAGCAGATACTCCACTCGAGGCGGCCCTGAGCGGGTCGCAGGCGCTTCCGCTGCGGAGACCAGGTCGGCTTCGGGTTCCTGCAGCGCCGCTTGGTTGGAGGTCTGCTCATAGCGGCCGAGGTAGTCCTTGTAGACGGTGCGCGCCGCGTCGGCCTCGCTCTCGAGCTGGCGCAGCGAGACATTGGCCTGCCCCTGCGTGCTCACCTCGGACTGCAGCGTGGCGAGATTCTGCTGCAGCGAATCGCGTCGGCTGCGGGTCGCGGCCACCTCGTTGGACAGGCTGGAGACGATCTTCGCGGTCTCGGCGGCGATGCGCTGCCTCGTGTCGGCGAGGCCGGCCACCACGGACTGCAGGTTCGGGTTGTTGCCGAGCGCGGTCTGGCCGAGGCTGGCCTCGCGCCCGCTCAGTTCGGTCTCCTGCTCGCGCAGGCGCTGCACCAGCGGCGAGGCCACCACTTCCGGCACGGCTCCGACGCCGCTGCCATGCAGCGCCGACTGCGCCGCCCGCAGGCTGGCCTCCTTCTGCGCCAGTGCGGCGCTGGCCACCATCAGCTCGCTGCTGACCTGGCTGAGCTGCTGGTCGGCGACGGTGGCGCCGGCGCCGGGCTGCGCGCCCGTTCGGTTCATGACGAGGTTATGCTGGTCGCGATACGTCTCCACGGCGTTCTCGCTCGCCTGTACTTTGTCCCTGAGCGGAGCAATCTGGGCGTCGAGCAGGGCGCTGCCGCGGGCGATCGCCGCGGATTTCAGATCGCGATTGAATGCGAAATAGACCTGAGTGTAGGCATCGGCGATCGCGGCGCTGAGCCTGGAACCCGCGGTGCGCGCGCGGATGACGATGAGGTAGGAGTGCCCGTCGTTGCTGATCGTGGTCATCCGCACCAGCAGCGCTGCAGCCTGCTGGTGCAGCAGGGCGTCGGCGGAGACCGCGTCTGCACCGCCGGAAGCCGGGCCGGCGTCGAGCAGCGCCCCGAGCCATTGCCTGGCGCGGTCCAGGGGCGAGGGCGGTGCATGCAGCTGGTGCAGGAAGGCGGGATCGTGCAACAGGTCGAGCCGCGAGACGACGCGTGCGGCCATCGACGGCGAGCGGATGATCTCGGTCTGGGTCCGCAGCAGCAGCGAGTCGCTGGCGGTGCCGTTGGCGCTGGCCTGCAGGTCGCTGAACTCGGTCTTGCCGGTGGCGACCATCACCACCGCCTCGGCGTCGAAGTACGGCCGCAAGCCGGAGATCGCGGCTCCCGACGCGGCCATCAGCGCCATGGCAATTGCAAGGAACAGCCACTTGCGGCGCCCGAGCACCGCGAACACGCGAAGCGGCGAGACGGCTTGGCCGAATTCCGCGGACAACCTGAGGTCGACCGGGCCGGTTCTGACCGGCAGGTTGGCTAGGGACATGGGCTCATCGCGCTCGTCTGGATGCGGCGAAGGGGAGGGGGGGTACGGGCGCCCGGACCGGGCCGTTCGCGCTCAATGCGCGCCACGTCGCAGCAGCACCGCCGGCACCGTCTTGGAAAGGATGGCCACGTCGTGCCAGACCGTCCAGTTCTTGACGTACCACGCGTCGAGTTTGACGCGACGCTCGTAAGATGTGTCGGCGCGGCCGCTGACCTGCCACAGCCCGGTGATGCCCGGACGGGTGCCGTAGTAGAACGCGATGTCTTCGCCGTAGCGGGCCACTTCCTGCTCGACGATGGGACGCGGCCCGACCAGGCTCATCTGCAGCATCAGCACGTTGATAAGCTGCGGTAGTTCGTCGAGGCTGGTGGCGCGCAGGAAGTGGCCCAGGCGCGTCACCCTGGGGTCGCGGCGCAGTTTGCGGGTGTTGGCCCATTCCAGGGCCAGCGCCGGGTCTTCGTCAAGCGAACGTTGCAGGACCTGCTCGGCATTCGGAGTCATGGTGCGGAACTTGAGGCAGCCGAAGCGGCGGCCGCGGGCGCCGATGCGGCGGTGCACGAAGAACGCCGGGCCGCCGTCGCTGCGCACCAGCAGCATCAGCAGCAGGAACACCGGCGCGGACAGCAGCAGCAGCAGCGCCGCCGCCAACAAGTCGAAGCACGCCTTGGCCAGGCGCGCCGGACCGTGCGAGAGGTTGTTGCGGTAGGAGAGCATCACCGTATCGTGGCTGAAGAACGGGATGCGCTCGCAGCCGACCACGGGCAGCACGTCGAACTGCGGCAGCACGGCGAAGGACACGCCCGCGCGCATGAGCGACTGCAGCAGGGCGCTCTCCTCCGGGGTGCCGAAACGAAGCGCCAGCGCCACCCGCCGGCAGCCGTTCCGCTGCAGCAGCGAGGCCCAGCCTTCGTTGCGTGACAAGGCGATCGCCTCGAAAGGCTCGCAGGAGCCGGCGACCCTGTAGCCCGGCACGCCCTCGGAGCCGAGAACCTCGATAGTGCCGGCAACCCCGGCCGGGTCGCCGATCACCAGCACCGGCAGTTGCCACAGTCCGGCGGCGGAGAGCAGCCGTTTCGCCAGCGGGCGGATCAGCCCGACGAACGGGGTGAACAGCATCAGGCCGGTGACCAGCATCACCCGCGAGGGTCGTTCCTTGATGGCAATGTCAACGAAGCTGTCGGCAAGCACGGCAAAAACGCTGACCAGGGCGAAGAGGCGAAGTTCGCTCCAGAACGGCAGTCTCTCGCGGTAGCAGCCCTGCGACCCGAGGTAGGCGGACGCGGCGCAGAACAGCGCGAGCAGCGCCGGTGCTTCCCGGTCGATCTCGGTGAAGGCACCGATGTACTGATGAGGCATGTGCAGCAGCAGGCGCATCGGCTCGGCGAGCCAGTAGGAAGCGGTCTGAGCGACGGCGAAGGCGAGCAGATCGGCCGCGAACAGCCCGGCGATGCAGATCGCGTCGGCGAGTGGGCGATCGTACCCGGACCGGAGCCTGGCGTGCTCCGGTCCGGCGGCAAGCGCTGCCGGTGCCAGGCTGGGTACCCGCAGGTGCTGGACCGCCCCGGCCAGAGGCGGCGGGAGCGGGTGTGCAGGTTCGGACGGGACGGTGCAGCGTGCCGAGGAGAAGACGGAAGTTCTCCGGATTTAAGGTCACGTTCTGTGGCGTGTTGAGCATCGAAAGTCCTTTGGGCCTGGCGCAGGAACCCAAAAACCGAAACTCATGAGCACAGTAGCTCTACGGCATATTGGAACGTAACGGTTAGGAGTTACACTGTTTTTGGTATGAGGGTGGTGGAATTTTTAGATATGGTGGTAACAGATTACCAATTTCGAGATTCTACATGGGGTTGCTGGAGGATGGACCGGCCGGAGGAAGTCGTGGTGACGGCGCGGCTGCACGTCCTGCTGCTGGCGGGAGCGCTCATGGCGCCGCAGGCCGCGCGGGCGCAGCTGATCGAGCAGTTGATTCCGGACTACGCGCCAGGGCTGACCGGCACGCCCGAGGACGTGCAGGCCAGGATGCAGCCGGAGTACGCGCCGCGCGGAGTGAGGGTCGGATCGTTCGTGATCCGGCCGCAGGTGAGCGAATCGATCGGCTACGACAGCAACGTCGACGGTCTGCGCGGCGGCCGGGGCAGCCTGGCGGTCGGCACCCAGGCCTCGGTGGGCGCCGCGGGAGACTGGGAGCGCGGCGGGGTGTCGGTGCAGCTCGGGGTGGACGACCAGCGCTATCCGGAGCGATCGATCCAGGACTTCACCTCCTGGAACGCCGGGGTGGGAGGTAGCTACCACATCGGGCCCGACACGATCACCGGCGGCTACACCCACCTGAACGCGGTGCAGACGCCGCGCGACCTCAGCTCCGAGACGGCGGTGCCGGTGCCGTTCCAGGTGGACGATCTCTCCCTCGGCTACACGGTGCAGGGGCGGGGGCGGCTCAGCCTGACGCCGGGCATCGACGTGGCATCGTACCGCTACGACGATGGGCCGATCGTGACCGGGTTGGGGGCAGGATCGGACGGTTTGGCGGATGCCGGGCTGAACCAGAGCTGGCAGGACCGGGTGGTGGCTCAGGAGTCGCTGACGGCGCGGTTCGAACTGTCGCCCCAGCGCAACGTGATCGCGGTGGTCCGCGGCACGGAGGTGGGTTTCCACACGTTGCCGGGGGGGCTGCCGGACCGCAACTCGTCGGGCGTCGCGGTGCTGCTGGGGCTGGACTACGCGGGCGCCGGCCTGTTCCGCTATCGGGTGCTGGGGGGCTATCAGGAGCGCGATTTCGCGTCGGCGACCTTCGCGCCGATCCGGTCGCCGATCGTGGAGGCGTCGGTGACCTGGACACCGCGGCGCACCACAACGGTGACGACGACGGCCCGGCGCGAGATCGACGATTCGTCGTATCTGACCTTCGCCGCGTACGTGGCGACCGACGTTCGGGTGGGCGTCGCGCACGAGCTGCGGCGCAACGTGGTGCTCACGGCGTTCGGCGAGTTCCAGCGCTCGGAGTCGGGGACCAACAGCAACGCCGGGTCGGGCGGACTGGTGCCGTTCGTGGGCGGGCAGCAGAACATCTACTCGACGGGAATAGGGGCGACCTGGCTGGTCAGCCGGGTGGTGCGGCTGGGCGGCAGCTTCCAGTTCGTTGACCGGCAGGCCGGGCCGCAACTGAGCTTCACGGAGAACGTCGGGCTGCTTACGCTCAGTTTTGGCCTGTAGGACGATCGTGATGACGCATCCGCACCCTGTTCCCGTGCTACGCCGGCGCCGGCTGCTGGGGCTGCTGACGGCGGCGCTGCCGCGGGCGGCCGGACTGCGGCTGGCCGGGGGGGCGTTGACGGCCGGGCTTGCGGGATGCGCGCAGGGCGGAGACCTGCCGGTGCTGGCCTCGGCGCGGTCGGCGAGCTACCTGCTGGGGATCGGCGACCAGGTCCGGGTGGTGACGTATGGCGACGAGCAGCTGAGCGACGACTACCGGGTGGGCGACGACGGGACGATCGCGGTGCCGCTGCTGGGCGCGATGCGGGCGGCGGGGCTGAGCGCAGGGGCACTCGGGACGTCGATCGCGGCGGCATTGCGCGAGCACAAGGTGCTGCGCGACGCGAGCGTGACGGTGGAGATCACGGCGTATCGGCCGATCTTCGTGCTGGGCGAAGTGGTGCGTCCGGGTCCGTATCCGTTCCAGCCGGGGATGACGATGCTGACGGCGGCGACGGTAGCAGGGGGATTCACCTATCGCGCGGTGCAGGACCACGCGATGGTGATCCGGCTGGACGGGCAGCGGACGATCGAGGGGCGGGTGCTGCCTGGGGCGTTCCTGCAGCCGGGCGACGTGATGAAGGTGTACGAGCGGTACTTCTGAGGAGGCAGGAACGGCGGAGACTGCAGTGCGCTGCGAGGCGCTGGGGTGTCTGCGCAAGGTCGCTGCGATCGTCGCCGCCGTGTGACTTGGCGCGCACCGTGCCGGTCTTGCTGCAGAGCGCGATGCAGCGTCTGGGCTGGCGGCTGCAACGCCCAGGCGTTCGGCCGCAGCCCGGTGCGACAAGCCGCCGGGACCGGCTCCGACCAGCCGGGAACGAAGGTCCTGGGCGAATCGCCTGCTTGTGCGATGTGGCTCCTTGCTGGCTCTGTTATACCGACGGGACTTGAGCCTGGCTGGTTAGGCGAGCAAGGCCAGAGGCTCTGCCTCTAATCTCCGCCAAAGGCCGAGCCTTTGGAATCCCTGTGACTAGGCAAAAGGGTTCCAGAGATCTCAGGTCTTTGGCGTGTCTGAGCATGGCCCGCGCAAGGTTCCGACGGCTTTGCTTGGGCTGTTGAATGCGGGCGGAGGAAGAGCCCAGGCTTGCTGCGCCTACAGGTCGATGCCTGGGCTGCTGGCATATTGTCCACGCTGCTCCAGCCATCGTGTATCCGCCACGTCAGCCCTCGCTTCTGCCGCATAGGAGGCCCGCGCCTCGTATCCGTGATACGTTCCGCGCATCTTCAACACGCCAGGCGAGCCCGCCGCGCTGTCGCGCAAAGCCGCTCTCGCTGCCGTGCTGTTCGGCGCCAGCACGCCGTTGGCCAGGCTGCTGCTCGGCACGATCAGCCCCTGGATGACCGCGGCCCTGCTCTATCTCGGTGCAGGGATCGGGCTTGCCGTGCTCGGCCTCGGGCGCGCGGCGCTTCGCGTCACTGCCGCCGAAGCGCCGCCGCGCCGCTCCGAATTGCTCAGCCCCAGCCGGTCCAGGGCAGAGCCCTCGCCCTTATTCTTCCCTGCGAAACGTCCGGCGGACGCGGCGACCCGCTAGCGCCAGAGCGTCATGACGAGCCCGCCCGCGACGATCAGCGCCCCGCCCGCCAGGACAGGCGGGCCGGGCCGCACGTGGAACACCACGAGGTCGACCAGCTGCGCGGCCAGGAAGAACAGGCCGACATAGACGCCGAGCAGCCGCCCGAAATTCCAGCCGGGTGTGTTGACGAACAGGCCGTAGGCGGTCAGCACCAGCCCGCCCAGCGCGATCAGGCCCAGACGCCTGCCCTGAAGCTGCGCGTGCAGGCCTGTCCGAATCAGCGCGTCTCCGCCGACTTCGAGCAATGCAGCCATGGCCAGCGTGGCGAATGCCAGCAGTTTCATGGCCCGGTCTCCGGTGCTCGCCGCCCTGTGGCGGGGACGGCAACGGCGCATGATCTTCCGCAGCCGATTGGTGCCCCCCGCCCCCTCAACGTGCAAGCAGTGCGGCCACGTTGCGCACCACATCGTCGAACATCGTTTCGGTGAGCCGGCCGGTGTTCGTGTTGTAGCGGGATACGTGGTAGCTGTCGGCCAGCAGCAAACCGTCCGGCAGCTCGTGCACCTCGGCATGCCGGAATGCCACGCGCGACAGCGGCACCCCGCACGCCCGCAGCAGCGCGTTGTGCGCCAGCACGCCGAGCGCCAGCACCACCCGCAGCTCCGGCATCGCGGCCAGCTCCGCGCCGAGGAACTGGTTGCAGGTGCGCACCTCCTCGGGCTGCGGCAGGTTGGCCGGCGGCACGCAGCGCACCGCGTTGACGATGCGGCAGCCCTGCAGCTGCATTCCGTCTGCCGGATCGGCGCCGTACTCGCCGAGCGCGAACCCGTGCCTCAGCAGGGTGCGGTAGAGCAGGATGCCCGCATGATCCCCGGTGAACGGACGGCCGGTACGGTTGGCGCCGCCGACCCCCGGCGCCATCCCCACGACCAGGAACGGCGTCGAGCGCTCGCCCCAGCCGGGTACCGCGCCGTTGAACCAGTCGGGGTGCGCCGCGCGGTTCGCCTGCCGGTAGGCCACCAGCCGCGGGCAGAGCGGGCAGTCGCGCGGCGGCGTCGCCGGGTCGTTCCCGTCGCCCGGCGGATCGGCCGCGAAACCAGACCTCGCGCCGGCGGCTGATCTGTCCGGTGCCGGTTGCCCGGGGTCCTCGTCGCCGGTGGCCACGCCATCCGCCGTGCTTGCCATGCCCCGCCCTGCCTCAGCCTGCATCGCCGGGATCGACAAAGGGCTCGGCCAGCGACCGGGCGGGAAACGGCTCGGCCGGCGGCCGGGCGGGCACCGGCCGCGGCCGGGATTCCACCTGGCGCCGGGTGAATTCGGGCGCGATCTCGGCAAGCTCCAGGAAGACGTCGGCCTGCCGGCGCAGCTCGTCGGCGGCCATCGGCGGCGTGGTCCGCACCGACGAGACCACGCTCACCCGGACGCCTTGCCGCTGCACCGCCTCCACCAGACGGCGGAAGTCCGAATCGCCGCTGAACAGCACCGCATGGTCCATGCGCGGCGCCAGTTCCAGCATGTCCACCGCCAGCTCGACGTCCATGTTGCCCTTTACCCGGCGTCGCCCGGCCGCGTCGGTGAACTCGCGTGCGGCCTTGGTGACCAGGCTGTAGCCGTTGTACGCCAGCCAGTCGGTGAGCGGCCGCAGCGGCGAGTACTCCTCGGTGTCAAGCAGCGCCGAATAGTAGTACGCGCGCACCACGGTGGTCTGCCGGCGGAAGTACTCGAGGAGGTTGCGATAATCGACGTCGAAGCCGAGGTTGCGCGAGGCCGAGTAGAGGTTTGCCCCGTCGATGAACAGGACGGTGCGCTCCTGCGGCAGGAAGGCCATCGGGTGATCCCCTCGGTATCTCGGCCTGGCCCGAGGCCGGCGCGACGCGACCACCCTACTGCTGGCCGCGCGGGGGAGAAAGTCTTGCCGCCGTGTCGCGCCGCCGTGCCGGGCGCCCGCCGATGATCCTCGTGGCGATCGGCGCCAACCTGCCGGCGGGCAGCGGCATCACGCCGCTCGAGACCTGTCGCGAGGCCGTGCGCGCGCTCGCCGCGATCCCCGGCCTGCGGGTCGAGCGGGTTTCGGCCTGGTACGAGACCGAGCCGGTGCCGCCGTCCGGCCAGCCGCCCTACGTCAACGGCGTGGCCTGCCTGTCCGGTGCGATCGATCCCGCGGGCTTGCTCGCCGCCCTGCACGGGATCGAGGCCGCGCATGGCCGGATGCGCGGCGAGCGCAACGCGGCACGCACGCTCGACCTCGACGTCATCGCGATGGACGACCCGGCCGGCCTGCCCGGTGCCGCATCGCTGACGCGCGACGCGCCCGACCCAGTGGTCCCGCACCCGCGCGCCCACCTGCGCCGGTTCGTGCTCGAACCGCTGCGCGACGTCGCACCCGCCTGGACCCACCCCCGGTCCGGACGCAGCGTCGGCGAGCTGCTCGACAGCATGCCGGCGCAGGCCGTACGCCGGCTGTCCGAAGACGCAGCCGGGTAGGGCAGGGCGCGCGGCCGCGGCGGTCCGGCAGATCCCGGGTTCGACATGGCGGCGCTGGCGCGGTATTCAGCTACGCGACGCGACGGGGTCGCGTCCGGAACGGCGCCGGGCAGGGGGCGCGGTTGAGCAGCGGATGCTCAGCCGTCACCCAGCATCTAGGCCGCCGGGCCGCATCCTTGCGGGCTGCGCCGCCGCCTCTGCTGTCTGGTCGGCGCATGACACGCTCGCCTCGAACACGCAGGTGGCACATCTTGGGCGACGCGACAGCACGAACCAATCGGCCTCGGCTGATCTACATCGATGCACTGCGCGCGGTCGGCGCGCTGTCGGTGTTCTTTGTCCACGGCGTCGGCATCCTTGCCGTCACGATCGATGCCGACCCGCGCAGCGTGGCGGGTCCGCTCGCCGCTGCGAGCGGCTACGGCTATCTTGGCGTCGACCTGTTCTTCGTCATCAGCGGCTTCGTGATCGCGTACTCGATCGGCGACGATCGCGTGACGCCAGGCTACGCGGGGCGGTTCGCCGTCCGGCGCGCCCTGCGTCTCGATCCGCCGTACTGGTGCGCGATCGTGGTCGGCATTCTCTGGATCGTGCTGCGGCAGAAATTCGGCAACCGGCCCGAGGCGATGCCGACGGCACCGGAGCTGCTGAGCCACCTCGTCTACCTGCAGAACATCCTCGGCCAGGGACAGGTCGTGGTGGTGTTCTGGACGCTTTGCCTGGAGGTGCAGCTCTATCTGGCCTTCATCCTGCTGCTGATGCTGTCGCGCTGGTGGCCGGCGCGGGCGCGTGTGGACCTGGGCTACGCCGGGGCGACGGCCACCCTGTGCGCGTTCGTGCTGTCGATGGCCTGGCCGGTCGGGCTGTTCGGCGACAATGAGCACTTCGCGCCGGGCGTGTTCCTGGCGTGGTTCCCGCCCACCGCCTTCCGGTTCCTGGCCGGCGCGAGCGTCGCCTACGTGGCGCTGGGGCGGTTGCGGGCGGCCCACGTGGCGGCGGCGCTCGGGCTGCTCGCCCTCGTCCTGGTTGCCGACATCATCGACGAGGCCCATCCCTTCGCGCTCAATGCGAAGGCGGTCTCGGTGCTGGCCACGCTGGTGACCGCGGCCTCGCTGCTGCTCGCGGCCCGGGTGGGCGGTCTCGCGACCTGGCTCGGGTGGCCGCCGCTGCTGTTCGTGGGCTCGCTGAGCTACTCGTTCTACCTGCTGCATGTCCCGGTGATCGGGCTGGTGGGAGCGGTGCAGAAGCGATCGGGCTGGACCAGCCTGGCGTCGTCGGCCGGCTTCCTCCTCCTGGCGATCGTCCTCACCCTGGCGGGAGCGTATGTCTTCTACCGCCTGGTCGAGCGACCCTCGATGCGGCTGGCGCGTCGCATCGGCAAGACGGCCGCGGTCACCCCGCCGGCGTTGCGCCCGGGAGCCGAGGAAGCTCTGCCGCCGGAATACAGACTGGCCGAAACCGGCGAATCGCGGCCGTTCGAAGCCGGTAACGCCCATACGGCCTAGGCGCCCGGGCGAGGCGGACAGCGCCGCAGGCGGCGCGCTCGCCCGGTGTGGCGTCGGGCAGGCGGCCCTGCAGTCGGACAGGCGGCCGCCAAGGGTCATTCGGGCTCCGAGGACGACCTGCGTCCTTGCGCGATACTGCCCGCAGCCCTAGATCACGTCGTCAAACCTGCCATTATCGCGAAGGGGCCACGTCATGGCGCGTGTGACCGTCGAGGACTGCGTCGAGAAGATCCCCAACCGTTTCGAACTAGTGCTGATCGCCGCGCAGCGTGCGCGCAACATCAGCCGCGGCGAGGAGCTTACGGTCGAGCGCAACGACGACAAGAATCCCGTCATCGCGCTGCGCGAGATCGCCGGGGAGACCATCGAGCTGAGCCGGCTGCATGCCGACCTCGTCAAGTCGGTGTCGCGCGCCCCGGAGCCGGAGCCTGCCGACGAGGAGGTGCTCGACCTCATTCCGACCGACCAGAACATCTTCGGGTTGCAGGACATTGCCGCGGACGAGGAGGCAGCGACACTGCCGGTCGAGGAGCTGGCGCCGGAGGATCTGGAGGCGGCCATCGAGGCGGAGCTTGGCGGCCGCGGCCGCCGCTAGCACCGCGCCCCGGCTCCGGCAGGGGCCGATCCGCGGCGCCGTGAATTGACCGCGGTCTTCGACGACCCGGCCAGCGTCAGCCCATGTCCGGACCAGGGTTCGGGCGGCATGCCGCGTGACACGCTCAAGCGATCCGTGGCTGGCGGCCTTCCGCCTCCCGCGGGTTCTCCCGGTTCCGGCATCGGCGTCAGCGCGCCTGCGCCTGTAGGGATCTCGGCCGATGCAGCCGACCCGGCGCCCGGTGTGGTCCTCGCCCGCCGCGTGCTGGCCTACGATCCGCGTGCCGACGCGGCGGTGATCCGGGATGCGTACGACGTCGCAGCCGCGGCGCACGCCAGTCAGAAGCGCGATAACGGCGACCCCTACATCACCCACCCGCTCGCCGTCGCCGAGATTCTCGCCGGCTACCGCACCGACCAGGCGAGCATCGTCACCGCACTGCTGCACGACACCATCGAGGATACCCCGGTCAAGCTGACCGAACTCACCAGGCGGTTCGGCTCCACGGTCGCCGGCCTGGTCGACGGCGTTACCAAGCTGACACGGCTGGAGCTGCAGTCAGACCGCACCAAGCAGGCGGAGAATTTTCGCAAGCTGGTGCTGGCGATGAGCCGCGACATCCGCGTGCTGATCGTCAAGCTCGCCGACCGGCTGCACAACATGCGCACCCTCGGCCTGATCGGAAGCGACGCGCGGCGCCAGCGCATCGCGCGGGAGACGATGGATATCTACGCGCCGCTCGCCGAGCGCATCGGCATGGACGCGGTCAAGACCGAGCTGCAGTCGCGCGCCTTTGCGGAGCTGGAGCCGGAGGCCAACTCCACGATCCAGGCGCGGCTGAACTACCTGCGCGGCCTCGGCGCCGACGTCATCGAAGAGGTGCGCTCCGAGCTCACCCGGGTGTGCCGCGAGCAGGGCATCGAGGTGGTCGAGGTCAACGGCCGCGAGAAGTCGCCGTACTCGATCTGGGAGAAGATGCAGCGGCGCAACGTGGCCTTCGAGCAGCTTTCCGACATCATGGCGTTCCGCCTGGTCGTGACCTCGCGCGAGGACTGCTACGCGGCGCTCGGTGCGGTGCACGCCGCGTATCCGGTGATCGCCGGCCGCTTCAAGGACTACATCTCCACCCCGAAATCCAACGGCTACCAGAGCCTGCACACCGGGGTGACGCTGCGCGAGCCGCGCAACCAGAAGATCGAGGTGCAGATACGCACCCGCGAGATGCACGACGTCGCCGACAACGGCGTTGCCGCCCATGTCGTCTACAAGCAGGGCGACGAGGCTGGCGTGGTGCCGCGGCTGCGCTGGGTGCAGGACCTGCTGGAGATCCTGGAGAACTCGGTCGGTCCGGGCGACTTCATGGAGAACACCAAGCTCGAGCTCTACCAGGACCAGGTGTTCTGCTTCACGCCCAAGGGCCAGCTGATCCAGCTGCCGCGCGGCGCGACCCCCGTCGACTTCGCCTACGCCGTGCACAGCCAGGTCGGCGACACCTGCGTCGGCGCCAAGGTCAACGGCCGGCTGCTGCCGCTGCGCCACGAGCTGCAGAACGGCGACCAGGTCGAGATCATGACCGCGCGCGGCGGCACCCCGTCGCAGGCCTGGGAGCGCTTCGCCGTCACCGGCAAGGCGCGCGCCCGCATCCGCCGCCATATCGCCCAGGCGCAGCGCCAGACCCATCTCGACGCCGGTCGCGCGGCGCTGACCCGCGCCTTCCGCCAGGACGGCCTCGACGGCTCGGAGAAGGTGCTCGACCCGGTCGCGAAGTCGCTCAAGGCCGCGACGCTCGACGACCTCTATGTCATGGTCGGCACCGGCAATCTCGGCGCCCGCGACGTGGTCCACGCCGCCTATCCCGAGCTGCGCGAGGCGGCGCGTGCGCCGCGCACCATCCCCGCCCTGCTGTCGCGGTCCGGCCGCCCCACCGCGCGCGACGCCTCGATGCCGGTCACCGGCCTCGTCGCCGGCATGAACCTCGCGTATGCCGGCTGCTGCCACCCGCTGCCGGGGGACCGCATCGTCGGCATCGTCGCCACCGGCAAGGGCGTCACCCTGCACCGTCGCGACTGCCAGACCCTGGAGAGCTTCGCCGCCACGCCGGAACGCTTCATCGATGTCGAGTGGGATCTCGAGGCGCTCGGCGCCGCGCCGCCGGTCCCGGCGCCCGACGGCACCCGCGCGTCGCGGCGGGCAGGGCCGTCCTTCGTCGGCCGCATCAGCGTCGTCTGCGCCAACAGCGACAACGCGCTCGCCACCCTGGTCAATGCGGTGTCCAAGCACGAGGGGACGGTTTCAAACCTCAAGATCACCAACCGGCAGCAGGACTTCATGGAGGTGCTGGTCGACGCCGAGATCCGCGACCTGCGCCACCTGTCGGTCATCATCGCCGGGCTGCGCGTGGCGAGCGGGGTGAGCCAGGTGGAGCGGGCGAAGGCATGACGGCAGCGAGCAAGGCCAGGGCTCCGCGCCGGACCGGCTTCCAGAAGGCGGTGCGCCCGGTTTCGGGGGACGGCCTCGCCCCCCGGCGCTGCGTTGGCGGGGAGCCGCGATGATCCTGGGCATCGGCTCCGACCTGTGCGACATCCGCCGCGTCGAGCGCGTGCTCGCCCGGTTCGGCGAGCGCTTCCTCGAGCGCTCGTTCACCGCGGCCGAGCGGGCCCGGACGCTGCGCCGCACCCCGGCGCTGCACGCCGCCACGCTCGCCAAGCGGTTCGCCGCCAAGGAGGCCTGCGCCAAGGCGCTCGGCACCGGCTTCAGCCACGGCGTGTTCCACTCCGACCTCGGCGTCGAGAACCTGCGCACCGGCCAGCCGGTCATGGTGCTGACCAACGGCGCGCTCGACCGGCTGCGCGCCATCACGCCGCCCGGCCTGGTGGCGCGCGTGCTGCTCACGATGACCGACGAGCCGCCTTATGCCTTCGCCCAGGTCACCATCGACGCGCAGCCGGCCATCGATTGATACCAGCGGGCCTTGAGCATGGGCGGCCAGGCAAGCAAGGCCAGAGGCTCCGCCTCTGGACTCCGCCAAAGGCTCGCCTTTGGAATCCATATGCTTAAAGGAATGGGTTTCCAAAGGTCTCAGGCCTTTGGTGGGTCTGGGCGAAGCCCAGCCTTGCTTCGGCTACAGGTCAATGCCCCGGGGCCGAGGGCATGAGGCAGCGGCACGGCGAGCCGGCCGCGACGGCCGCTCTCCTTGACACTTTCGAGGCTGCCCGGCTTGATCCGCCCGACCGCGCCGGCCGCCCTCGGCCGGCCGCACCGATAGGCTCGCGCGCATGACCCTCCCCGCCGCCCTCGCCGCCGGGCCCGCCCCATGGCGGTGACCAAGAAGGCGGTACCCACCCGCACCGGCGGCCTGC
The DNA here is from genome assembly GCA_964236535.1 of uncultured Acetobacteraceae bacterium. Lineage (GTDB taxonomy): Bacteria > Pseudomonadota > Alphaproteobacteria > Acetobacterales > Acetobacteraceae > CAXSEF01. Next base: position 15,481 of record CAXSEF010000027.1, on the reverse strand, counting down.
TGGAGAACGCGCGCACCATCATCTATGCCGTGCTGATCGCCGTCGGCATCCGCACCATCGCCTTCGAGCCGTTCAACATTCCCAGCGGCTCGATGATCCCGACGCTGCTGATCGGCGACTACCTGTTCGTTTCCAAGTTCGCCTACGGCTACAGCCATTTCTCGATGCCGTTCTCGCCGCCGATCTTCTCCGGCCGCATCTTCGGCAGCCTGCCCGCGCGTGGCGACGTCGTGGTTTTCAAGTATCCCGGCGACACCAGCGAGGACTACATCAAGCGCGTCATCGGCCTGCCCGGCGACCACATCCAGATGCGCGTGGGCCAGCTGTTCATCAACAACGTCCAGGTGCCGCGCACCTCTGCCGGCGACTACACCACCGACGAGGGCGGCATCCCGATCATCCGCCACGAGTACATGGAGACCCTGCCCAACGGCGTGCGCCACGCGATCCTCAAGGAGACCGAGAACGGGCCGTACGACAACACGCCGGACTTCCTGGTCCCGCCCGACCACGTGTTCTGCATGGGCGACAACCGCGACAACTCGTCCGACAGCCGCGTGCCGCTGATCCAGGGCGGCGTCGGCTACGTGCCGACCGAGAACCTGGTCGGCCGCGCCGAGTTCATGTTCTTCTCGTTCGACAGCACCGCCCCGTGGTGGCAGGTCTGGGAATGGCCGCTCGAGGTCCGCTGGAGCCGCCTGTTCACGGGCATACGGTGAGCGGGGCGGCTCGCCCCGACGTCCTGCGCACCGCCGACCCCACCGCGGCGCCCGGGGCCGCGTACTGCGCCGCGGTTCCTGCCGCTGCCGTGTCTGATGGCGATCTGTCTTTCGGTGCCCCATCTGCCGGCGATCCGTCTGGCCGCACTCGGTCCGGTGGCGCTGGCGCGGGCCCGGCGACGCTCGACGGCCAGGCCCAGGTGGCGCATCGCTTCGCCAACCCGGCCCTGCTGCGCGAGGCGCTCACCCACCGTTCCGCCGCGCACGGCACCGCGTCCGGTCGCATGCGCCCGGGCCAGAAGGGGCAGGGCTCCAACGAGCGCCTCGAGTTCATCGGCGACCGCGTGCTCGGCCTGCTCGTCGCCGAGTGGCTCGCCGAGCGCTTTCCCGACGAGCAGGAGGGCCAGCTCGGACCGCGCCACGCCCAGCTGGTCAGCCGCCCCGTCCTCGCCCGCATCGCCGAGACCGCCGGGCTGGCAGGCGTCCTCGCCGTCGCGCCCAACGAGGCGCGCGCCGGCGTCAAGCGCCTGGCCACCGTGCTCGCCGACACCCTGGAGGCCGTCATCGGGGCGATCTTCCTCGACGCCGGGCTCGACGCTGCCCGTGTCTACGTCCGCGCCTGCTGGGCCGACGCTATGACCGCGCAGCGCCTGCCGCCGAAGGATCCCAAGACGGCGCTGCAGGAGTGGCTGCTCGCCCGCGGCAGGCCGCTGCCCAGCTACGAGGTCGCCTCCCGCGAGGGTCCGAGCCATAACCCGGTGTTCGTCATCACCGTCGGCGCGGCGGGCCACGTTGGCACCGGCACCGCCGGGAGCAAGCGTATCGCCGAGCGCGATGCGGCGCTCGATCTTCTTGCGAAGCTGGCATGACCGCGAAGCAGGCCAGGGCAGAGGCCCTGTCTCCGGACTCCGCCAAAGGGCAGAGCCCTCCGGAGACCATGATTCATGGGCTGCGGCACGACGCAGGGCCGGAGCCCGCGACCCTTGCAGAGGCCGGTCCAGGGCAGAGCCCTGGTCTTGCCTCCTTGCGCACATGACCACCCGCTGCGGCTTCGCGGCCATCGTCGGCGCGCCCAACGCGGGGAAGTCGACGCTGCTGAACCGGCTGATCGGCGCCAAGCTCTCGATCGTCAGCCCCAAGGCGCAGACCACGCGATTCCGGGTTCTTGGCGTGGTTATGCGCGACATGCCGGTGGGCCGCGCGCAGATTCTGCTGGTCGACACTCCGGGCATCTTCAAGCCGAAGCGCAAGCTGGACCGGGCGATGGTCGCGGCCGCCTGGACCGGCGCCGAGGACGCCGACCTTACCCTGATGCTGGTCGACGCCAAGCACGGCAGCACCGAGGCGGTGCGCGGCATTGCCGGGCGGCTGCGCGAGGCCGGCCGCCGCGCCTGGCTGGTGCTGAACAAGACCGACCTGGTCGAGCCGCAGGCGCTGCTGCCGCTGATCGACGCGCTGTCGCAGCTGGCCGCATTCGAGGAGGTGTTCATGGTCAGCGCCAACACCGGCGACGGCCTGGACCGGCTGATGGACACCCTGGCGCTGGCGTTGCCGGAGGGGCCGTTCCTCTATCCGGAGGACGACCTCACCGACCTGCCCGACCGGCTTCTCGCGGCCGAGATCGTGCGCGAGCAGATCTTCCTGCAGACCCACGAGGAGGTCCCCTACGGGGCGACGGTCGAGACCGAGAGCTTCAAGGAGAAGCCGGACGGCTCGGTGCGCATCGAGGCCACGATCTACGTCGGTCGCGCCAGCCACAAGGGCATCCTGATCGGCGCAGGGGGAGCGCGCATCAAGACGCTGGGCGCGCGGGCCCGCGAGCAGCTGGGCTCCCTGCTGGAGCGCAAGGTCCACCTGTTCCTCAACGTCAAGGAACGTGCCGGCTGGGACGAGGAGCGCGCCCGGCTGCGGGCGATCGGGCTGGATGACCCGGGGTAGGCAGGCAAGGCCAGGGCTTTGCCCTGGACCCACCAGGGCGAGCCGCCCTGGACCGGCACACGAGGGGGGGGCTTCGGCGCGGGGGCGCGGGGGGGTGTTCCGGTGCCGCCCTCGCGTGGGCTGAATGGACTGGACGGCGCCGGCGATCATCCTCGGCACCCGCGCCTATGGCGAGGGCGACGCGCTCGCCACGCTGCTGACCGAGGCGCACGGCGCCCATCGCGGCCTTGCCAAGGGCGGCGCGTCGCGCAGCAGGGCGGGCACCTGGCAGCAGGGCAACCTCGTCGAGGCGCGCTGGGCTGGCCGCCTCGCGGACCAGCTCGGCACCCTCACCGCCGAGCTGGTGCATGCCACCGCGGCACGCGCGATGCCCGACCCGCTCTCGCTGGCGATCCTGGACTCCGCCTGCGCCACCGCCGCGGCGGCACTTCCGGAGCGCGAGCCGCACCCGCGCGTGTTCTCGGGCCTGCTGCGGCTGCTCGCCACGCTGGATGGCGCGGCGAGCCTGCCCGGACTGGTGCGCTGGGAGGCCACGCTGCTTGCCGATCTCGGCTACGGCCTCGATCTCGGCTGCTGCGCCGTGACCGGCGCGACCGCGACGCTGGCCTACGTCTCGCCGCGCACCGGCCGCGCGGTCAGCGCGGCCGCCGCCGGGCCGTGGCGCGACCGGCTGCTGCGCCTGCCGGCCTTTCTCGCCGCGGTCGACGGCGGCGACTTGTCCGTCGGCCCCGAGGTCGGCGCGGAGGATTGCCGCGACGGCCTGCGGCTGACCGCGCATTTTCTTGCCCGCGACGCGTTCGGCCACACCCACAAGCCGCTGCCGCCGGCCCGGCTGCGACTGACCGACCGCGTGGCTTCGCTTGGGTGAAAGCCTGCGCGAGCGGTCAGGCCGGCGACCCCCGATGCCTCACAGCAGCGGCCCTGGGGCGTGACCCGCAAGCGCAGCAAGGCCGGGCTCTCCCTCCCCCCGCATTCCAGCGGCCAAGCGGGCCATCGAAACCTTGCGCGGGCACCGCCCAGACCCGCCAAAGGCCTGAGGCCTCTGGAACCCCGTTTCTTAAGCAAATGGATTCCAAAGGCGAGCCTTTGGCGGAGTCCAGAGGCAGAGCCTCTGGCCTTGCTTGCCTGGCGGTCACGCTCAAGGCCGTTTGGTACCAGGGTACGTGCGTCGCTTGCCGCGGGCGGGCCATGGACCGCGCAATGCACCCGCACCGCGGACCGCAGCCGCGCACCACGCGCGCCGGCCCGGCGCCGCTGCACCGGCCGGCCCTTGGGGAGCGGCGGGGCCGCGCGTGTGCCGGACGCCTGGCCGAGCTGCGGCGCCACCTGCGCGATCTCGAGGATCAGCTCGCCGGTGCTGCGCCACCGTCCCGCGCGGCGGAACCCCGCCTGGGCGTAGATCGCCAGCGCCCGCGCGTTCTCCGCTGCGACCAGCAGGCGTATGCGGCGGCAGCCGTCGGTGCGGGCGAGGCGGCCCATGATCGCCTGCATCGCCGTGCGGCCGAGACCGCCGCCCTGCCGGCGCCGGTCGACGGCGAACCAGCCGAGCCACCAGCAGGAGCGGTCGCGCGCGTCGGGGTGGACGACGTAGAAGCCGACCAGCTCACCGGCGGATTCGATGCCGACCAGAGAGTGTGCCGGGCCGCGCCGCACCGCGTCCAGGATGTCGGCCAGCGGGCCGAGGAAGCGGGCGGCCTGTTCCGTGTCGAACTGCAGGGCATGGATGGCCGCAAGCTCGCCGCGGCCGAGGCGGCGGTAGGTGAGGGGCGCGAGGCGCCCGGGGGGAGCCATGATGTCCTTCGTGCGCACGAGAGGGGCTGCCCGGTGCGGTGCACCGGGCTAGACGTCAGGCACCCTCGCCGTCAGTTGCACGCCCGGGGTCTACCCGGGCAGGATCCTTGGGACATGTCGCAAAAATAAGTCACGGGTCGCCTCACGTCAAGTCTGGCGGGTCGCCTGCGTGCGATCCTGGATCAGCGGTCCGCCTGGCGACCGAGCCCCGCGGCCTCCATCACCTGCCGCGAGATCACGGTGAAATCGAGCCCGCCTTCGCCGCGGGCGTCGGCCGCGACGAACCGGTCGCGCAGCAGCGACGCGAGCGGCAGCGGCACGCCCAGCGCCTCGCCGGCCGCGAGCGCGAGCCGGGTGTCCTTCGCGCCCAGCGCCACCGTCCCGCCGGGCGGATCGAACGCGGCGTCCAGGATCATCCGCCCGTAGTTGCGGTGCACCGGGGCGCCGAAGAAGCTTTCGGTCAGCACCTCGAACAGCACGGCGGGTGGCACGTCGCCCTTGGCCGCCAGCGCGAACACCTCGGAAAGCTGCTCGATCGTGGTGAATATCAGGAAATTGCAGGCGAGCTTGACCAGCGCCGCCTGCTGCGGCTTGCCGCCCACCACGAACACCCGCTGGCCCATCGTGTCGAGCACCGGGCGCACCCGCTCGACCAGCGCCGGGTCGCCAGCCGCCATCACGTAGAGCTGCCCGGCGGCGGCCGCCGGCGGCCGGCCCAGCACCGGCGCCGCCACGAACCCCTGGCCGCGGTCCGCATGCGCCTTCCCCAGCCGCTCCGCCAGCGCGATCGAGATCGTGCTGGTCGACACATGCACCGCCTCGGGCGGCAGCGATGCCGCGAGCCCGTGCTCGCCCAGGGTGACATGCTCGACCGCGGCGTCGTCGGCGAGGCTGGTCACCACCACCTCCGCCCCGCGTGCCGCCTCGGCCGGCGACGCGGCGTGCACCGCGCCCGCGGCGACCAGCGGGGCGGCCCTGCCGGCGCTGCGGTTCCACACCCGCATTTCGTGGCCCGCCCGCACCAGGCGCAGCGCCATCGCGCTGCCCATCGGTCCCAGGCCTGCAAACCCGATCCGCATCGAAGCCTCCCTGTCTGCCTGCAGCCCTCACGTTCGAGGGGGGGTGCAGTTCACCCGGCGCCATCGGGCAGGCCCGGCGAGGGGTTCGCCGCACCGTCCGGGACCCGCCAGGCCCGCGCGCCTGCGCCGGCCTCCGGTCCAGGGGGGAATGTCAGCCCCGGTACTGCTCCGGCACCGGCATGGCGTTCGCGGGGTTGGTATCGTGGCGCGTCAGGGCCACCACCAGGCCCCCGCCGACCAGCGGCTGCAGGTCCGCGGCCAGCGCATCGGCGGCGTCCGCGTCGTAGAGCTCGCGCCCGTCGATGCGGATCGCGAACGCCCTGCCGTGCTGCGCCCGCTTCGCCGGGTCGTCCAGCGTGGCCCTGGTCCAGCGATACAGCGCGAAGCCGTCCGGGCCTGCCCGTTCCGCCTCGGCCACGTAGGCCGCGAACGCGTCGAGCTGGCTCACCGCCGCCGCCCGGTGGCGGTCCAGCACCTGGCGCAGCGGTGCCAGCCGGGGGTCGCCCGCATCGTGGCGCGCGAGCTCGGCCGTCGGGTCGTCCAGGTAGACCCGGACCTGGTGGTGCCACTCTGCGTCCATCGAACCCGCTCCCGCTGCGCCGCAGAGCGTCGCACGTTCCGCAGCGCCTCGCACGCGTTCGGACGGCCGGCGCAGGCAAGGCCGGGCACCCCCTCCGCCCGCATTCCAATGACCCAGGCGGGTCATCGGAACCTTTCGCGGGCACCGCCCAGAACCGCCAAAGGCGAGGGCTTTTGAAAACCTTCACTTTTGGCCTGGGGCACGATGCGGCTGCAGTGTGCCGCTGGCTTCGTCGGGGGAGACCTGGCCTTGACGGCCCGGAGCGGCCCGGCCACACACCCGCATGGACGACCTCGCCGGACATATCGAGAACACGCCGCTGGCGGACGCGCTGAGCCAGCGCTATCTCGCCTACGCGCTGTCGACCATCACCTCGCGCTCGCTACCCGACGTGCGCGACGGGCTGAAGCCGGTGCACCGCCGGCTGATCTACGGCATGGCGCAGCTGCGGCTCGACCCCGGGGCGGGGTTCAAGAAGTGCGCCCGCGTGGTCGGCGACGTGATGGGCAAATACCACCCGCATGGCGACAGCTCGATCTACGAGGCAATGGTCCGTCTCGCCCAGGACTTCGCGGTGCGCTATCCGCTGGTCGAGGGGCAGGGCAATTTCGGCAATATCGACGGCGATAATGCCGCGGCGATGCGCTACACCGAGGCGCGGATGACCGCGGTGGCGGCGCTGCTGCTCGACGGCATCGACGAGGATGCGGTCGATTTCCGCCCGACCTACGACGGGGTCGAGACCGAACCGGTCATCCTGCCGGCGGGGTTCCCGAACCTGCTTGCCAACGGGGCGGCGGGCATCGCCGTCGGCATGGCCACCTCGATCCCGCCGCACAATGCGGGCGAGGTCTGTGCGGCGGCGCTGCATCTGATCGCCCATCCGGACGCGAGCACCGCCGACCTGCTGGTGCACATGCCGGGTCCGGATTTCCCGACCGGCGCCGTCCTGATCGAGGACGCCGAGGCGCGGCGCCTGGCCTACGAGACCGGGCGGGGCGGATTTCGCACCCGGGCGCGCTGGGCGGTCGAGCAGGGGCGCCTGGGCGCGTGGTCGATCGTGGTCAGCGAGATCCCCTACCAGGTGCAGAAGGCGCGGCTGATCGAGCAGATCGCCGAGCTGATGGAGGCCAGGAAGCTGCCGCTGCTGGGCGACATCCGCGACGAGAGCACCGAGCTGGTCCGCCTGGTGCTGGAGCCTAAGGCGCGCGGGGTCGAGCCCGGGATCCTGATGGAGACGCTGTTCCGCGCCACCGCGCTCGAGCAGCGGTTCCCGTTGAACATGAACGTGCTGGATGCGACGCGCACGCCGCGGGTGATGGGGTTGCGCGACGTGCTGCGCGCCTGGCTCGACCACCGCCACGAGGTGCTGCAGCGGCGCGCGCGCCATCGGCAGGCGGCGATCGAGCGGCGGCTGGAGGTGCTGGGCGGGCTGCTGGCCGCCTACCTCAACCTGGACGAGGTGATCCGCATCATCCGCGAGCACGACGACGCGCGGGTGCGGCTGATGGACCGCTTCGCGCTCGGCGAGCCGCAGGCCGATGCGATCCTCAACATGCGGCTGCGCAGCCTGCGCAAGCTCGAGGAGCTGGAGATACGCCGCGAGCACGAGGCCCTGGAGCGCGAGCTGCGCACGCTGCAGGGGCTGCTGTCGAGCGAGCCGCAGCGCTGGAAGCGCATCGCGTCCGAGATCGCGCGGGTGCGCAGGGATTTCGCCGCCGGCCCGCTGGGCGACCGGCGCACCACCATCGGCACGCCGCCGCCGGCGGTCGCGATCAGCGATATCGTGCCGGTGGAGCGCGAGCCGCTCACGGTGATCCTGTCCGCGCAGGGCTGGCTGCGCGCGGTCCGCGGGCACGCCGTCGACCCGGCCGGGCAGAAGTTCAAGGAGGGCGACGGCCTGCGCCTGATGCTGCCGTGCGAGACCACCGACCGGCTGTGCCTGCTCGCCAGCACCGGGCGGGTGCACACGCTGCGGGCGGCGGACCTGCCGCGCGGCCGCGGCGACGGGCAGGCGCTGCGGCTGCTGGTCGACCTGCCGGCGGAGGCGAGCCTGGTCAGCCTGTTCGTGTGGCGGCCGGGCCTGCTGTGGCTGCTGGCCTCGTCGGCCGGGCGGGGGCTGCGCACCGGGTCGGACGACCTGCTGGCGGAGAAGCGCACCGGGCGGCAGCTGCTCAACCTGCGGCCGGGGGAGGTCGCAACGCTGTGCATCGTGGCGGCCGGCGACCACCTGGCGGTGATCGGCGAGAACCGCAGGCTGCTGGTGTTCCCGCTGGAGCAGGTGCCGGTGCTGGCGCGCGGCGCCGGGGTCACCCTGCAGCGCTACAAGGATGGCGGGCTGGCCGATGCGCGCGCCTTTGCCCTGGCGGCGGGGCTGACCTGGCGGCTCGGCGAGAAGACCCGGACCGAGACCGACCTGCGCGCGTGGCTGGGCGAGCGCGGCCAGGCGGGGAAGGCGCCGCCGGCGGGGTTCCCGCGCTCCGGGCGGTTCGCGTAGGGGGTGCTTCGCGTCGGGCGGGGGCGGTCGGGTGGCGCGGAGGGTGTCGCGGGGGTGCGCGAACCGGGCGGCGCGGCCGGATTCGGGCGTCGCGGCGGGTGAAAGTGTCCGGCCAGGCCGGACACCGGGGTGGTTCGGGGGGTGAAAGTGTCCGGCGGGACCGGACAGTTTTGCCCGGAAGTGTCCGGTCCCGCCGGACACTTCCGGGGCGACTGTCCGGTGCGGCGTGACGAAACCGCCGGCGTTTTCCGCTTTGGCGTGACCGATGCGCCACGACGGGGGGGGGACGGCGGCCCCAGGGGTTGGGGTGGCAGCGGCGGATAGGATGGCAGCGGCGGCTCGGGGCGGTGGCTGGCCTGGGCAGGTGGGTTGGGCGTATGGTCATGTGCCAGTCAGCGGCGCAACGAGCGGAGAAATGGTGTGAGCGGCGTCACTACAGTGCCCGGGTCCTCAGGCACCCTCTATCAGACCACCGGCGGAACCAACGTCCTGGCGCTGTCCGCGGTCGGCAATGACACCGTCTACAGCGACGGGATCGACAGCGTCACTGCCGGGGGCGGCAGCGATACCATCTATGCGGCCGGGCCTGCGGCGAGCGTGTATGCCGGGACTGGGAACATGGTTTTCGTGGCCGGCGTCGGCAACTACCAGGTGGCGGGCAGCGCCGGGGCCGACACCCTGTTCGGCGGCCAGGGCACCAACGTGCTGGCGGGCGGCAGCGGCACGCACGCCATCCTGGTCGCCGGCAGCGGCAACACCACCCTCGCCGGCGGAACGGGCAACTCGGCGCTGCTCTATGGCGGGTCGGGGCTGGACGACCTGGCGGGCTCGGCGGGCGGCAACGACACCCTCGTGGGCGGCGGCGGGATCACGACATTCGACCTGGGCACCGGCGACCTGGCGTTCGGCGGCGGGTCGTCGAGCGACGTGTTCGTGCAGGCCGGCGCCACGATCGGCAGCGGCAGCACCATCGTCGAGGGGCAGGGGGCCGACCGGTTCAACCTGGCGACCGGGTCGAGCACGGTGTTCGGCGGCGGCGGCGCCGACACCTATTACGTGGCGACGCAGGCGGGCGGCGGCGGTCCGGGCGCGAGCCTGAGCGTCGTGGGCTTCAAGCCCGGCGACCGGGTGGTGTTCGGGGGCACGTCGGCGGCCGGCGTAACCTCGGCGGCGGCGGGCGAGACGACCGGCGCGTTCGGCAGCCGGATCACGCTGGGGAGCGCCAGCGTGACGTTCTTCGGGGTGGTGGCCACGCCGGGGCAGCTGCTCGCGGCGGTGGGTGCCAGCTGAGGCGTCGGCAGGGCAGCAAGGCCAGAGGCTCCGCCTCTGGACTCCGCCAAAGGCCTCGCCTTTGGAATCCATTTTTCTGGCGCGTCTTCCCTGGGTGAAGTTCTGTGACGCGCGCCGGGGGTCTGGGTGCGCATCTTCGGGCAGGCGCTGCGATCCTGTGATCCCGGCAGGCGCCCGGGCGGAGGCTACACGCCGGCTTTTGCCGGAACCCCACGCCTTGTCTCGCGCGTCGCCCGGTTGCCGTGCGGCAACCCGCCATGCCGGACGGCAGGGACGGAGCCGTCGAGGGCTCCCGGTCGTCGGCTGCAGCAGGCTGTTCCGCTATGCCTGGTCGGTGTCGGTGCTGTTGATCTGCTCCAGGAGCTGCTGGATATAGGGGTCTTCCAAGCCGAGTTCCTTGAGTTCCAGCGCCAGTTTCTCGACATAGGTGCGGTTGGCGCCCCTGATGCCCACGCCCCGAGCGATGGTTGTTGCCGTCTCCTTCAGGGGGAGTTCGCCCATGTAGTTCGGCTGCGACCGGTCCGAGGCAAATACAAGGGCATCCATGCTGCCCTGCGGCGTGGCCACCGGTACCATCCTGGGTGAGTAGCTGAACAGGAGCATCTCCCGTCGCCACAGGATTTCCGATTCCGCCTCCACCAGGTCCGCCGCGATGCGGAACGCCAGGCCGCTGCAGCGACCCGGTTGCCGCTCGAGTGACAGGACAAGGGCAGGATGTTCCGGCGACCCGGTGACGACCTCGATCCTGAAGGTGAAGCGGCGCTGGTAGCCTTCGATCTCGGCCAGCCTGACTTCCGCATGGTGGAAGCCCGGGTCCCACATGAGCGACCCGTAGCCGAACACCCAGAGGTCGCCCGGTTCAGCCCGGCTCGAAAGGAAGCTGCGCCACGAGCGGTCGATCTGCTGGTCCGACCGGCGCCAGTCGGCCGGGTAGCCCGCGGCGCGCGCGCGCTCGTCGCTGGTCGCGAGTCGCTCGCGGGTGAAGCGCATGGGGGATTGCCCGGCCGGTACCAGCCTGTCGCGCAGGTGCGGAAGATGGACGAATGGGTCCCGGATCATGGGCGGCCAGCACCCGTGACGCTCGTCAAGCGTGGTTCATGGGAAACGGCTTCCGGGGGGCATTGCCGTTTGGCGGGTCCGGGCGTCGCTCGCGCAGGGTTGCGGTGGCTTGCCTGGTCCATTGGCGTGCGGGCGGAGGCAGAGCCGGGCATTGCCTGGTCCCAGGACGCGAGCAGGGCGGCGGCGCGCGCCACCGGGGCGGCCCACTCGCCCGGGCGGTCCTGGCGCAGGATGCGCAGCCGCGGGTACCACGGGCTGTCGTCGCGGCCGTCCAGCCAGCGCCAGCAGGGGTCGAAGCGGTCGAGCAGCAGCACCGGGCGGCCCAGCGCTCCGGCCAGGTGGGCGACCGCGGAGTCCACGCAGACGACGGCGTCGAGCCCGGCCACGACGGCTGCGGTGTCGGCGAAGTCGCGGGCGGCGGCGACGGCGTCCTCCAGCGCGAAGGGGGCGGTGCGGGCTTCGGCGGCGGCGGGGCCTTTCTGCAGGGCGACGAGCTCGATACCGGGGATGGCGGCGAGCGGGGCGAGGGCCGCGAGGGGCAGGCTGCGGCGGCGGTCGATGGCGGCGATGCCCGGCTGCCACGGGCGGGACTGGCCCGCCCAGGCGAGGCCGATGCGCAGGCTCGATCCTGGTGCGGCGGAGCGGGGCGCGGCGGGTCGGGTCGCGGCGGGGCGGGTCGCGGCGGGGGGGTGCAGGTAGGGTCCGGGGCAGGGGATGGTGCCGAGCGTGGTGCGAAAGGCGCGCGGCAGGCTGAGCATCGGGCAGTGCCAGTCGTATGGCGGGGGCGGGGCCGCGTTCTGCTCGGCCACCTCGATGGCGAGCCCGGGGTCGGCGGCGGGGCCAGGAGCGTGGACGGGGCCAGGGACGGAGAGGGTGCGCAGCAGGCGCAGCAGGGGCTTCGGCACCAGCGCCACCACGCGGGCGCCGCGGGCGGCGAGCATCGGCAGGTAGCGGGCGAACTGCAGGGTGTCGCCGAAGCCCTCCTCGTGGGTGCAGAGGATGGTGCGGCCGCGCAGGGCGTCCGGGTGGAGCGAGGCGAGGTCGGGCAGCAGGCGGCCGGCGGGCAGCCGGGTGTGGCCGGGCAGCGCGAGGCGGGCCTCGTAGTCGCGCCAGCCCTCGGCGAGCCGGCCGGCCTGCAGCAGGGCCGTCGCGTGGTTGAGCCGGATCTGCGGCTCGGCGGGCGCGAGGGCGACGGCCCGGGCGAAGGCGGGGCGGGCCTCGGCGGTGCGGCCGAGGCGGCGCAGCGTGGCGCCGAGATTGCTCCAGTGCCTAGCGGTGCCGGGCGACTGCGCCACCAGCGCGCGGGCGATGGCGAGCGCCTCGTCGCCGCGGTCCAGCTCGACCAGGATCGCGGCGAGCAGGGCGCGCGCGTTCTGCTCGCCGGCGGGGGCGGGGGCGGGGGCAGGGGCGGCGGCGGGCGGTGCGGTTTGGCGGGGCGGCGTGGGCGCCGCGAGGGGGGACGCCGGGGAGGGCGGCGCGATTTCCGCAGGCGGCGCGACGCCCGTGGGCGGGGCCGCCAGCGCGGGGACGGCGTGTGGTCCGCCGGGGCAGAGCGCGAGCCAGGCGGTCGCTGCGGCGAGCGCCGCCTCGTTGCGGCCGAGGTCGTGCAGCAGTTCCGCCCAGGCGCGCAGCAGGCGCGGGTCACCGGGGTCGAGCCGCAGGGCTTCGCGGAGGACGGGCTCGTAGCCGTCCTGGGCGTGCGCGGCCTGCAGCAGGCCGAGCAGGTCGGTGCAGGGGTGGGCGTGGGCGAGGCGGGCGCGGCCGACCTGCACGAGAAGGGCGGCGGAGTGTGCCGCAAGGCGGTCGGCCGGGTCCGCGCCGGCAGGTCGGCCGGTTGCAGTCACGGCCGCCGCGGCGGCCTCGCCGCACAGCCCGCCCAGCGCCAGGCCCAGCAGCAGGGTGGCGTCGAGGTCGTGCGGCGCCGGCGCAGCCAGGCCAGCGCGCGCTTCGGCGAACCGCCCGGCCTGGAGGCTGGCGAACGCCTGGCGGAGCCGGTCCAGGCGGGTGTCAGCCCCGGGTGCTGCGGCGCTCAGCGATGTCCGCCGCCGCCGCCGAACCCGCCGCCGCCGCCGAACCCGCCGCCACCGTGGAACCCGCCGCCGTAGCCGCCACCGCCGTAGCCGCGGCCACCGTAACGGCCGCCGCCGTAGCCGAAGCCGCCGCGGTAGCCGCCCCAGTAGCCGCGGCCGAAGCCGCCGTAGCCGAAACCACCGTAGCCGAAGCCGCCGTAGAATCCGCCGAAGCCACCGAAGCCGAGCCCGACATAGCCGGGGAAGTAGCCGTAGCCGGCCCCGTAGAACGGCGCATAGCCATAGCCGCCGTAGCCGTATCCGGCGTAGCCATAGCTGCCGTAGCCGTAGCCGTAGGGATAGCCGTAGCCGTACGGATAGACGCAGCCTCCGAGCAGCGGCGCCATGACGGCGACCGGCAGCAGCGCCTTCTTCACCCAGTGCAGCATTGTTCGCTCCCGACCGGCGCCTGAGGCGGCCGGCGCTGTGCATGAAACCGGGCCGTGGGGACGTCCCTTATGCGCGATAGATGGTGGGCTGGTGGGGAGATTCGATGGCAGAAACGTAACCGTATGGTATCGGACGGGGACGTTAGGTGTCGTGCGGTGCCGGGGTATGCGCACGGGCGATCAGGGGTGCGGCGGTGCGCTGCGCGGCCTGGTTTCAGGCGGAGAGTGGCAGGCAAGGCCGGGCGGTGCCCGGACCCGCAGGGGCCCTGCGTCAAGCATGGGGCGCTCTGGTTCCATTTCCCAAGCACAGGGATTCCAAAGGCCCAGCCTTTGGCGGAGTCCAGAGGCAGAGCCTCTGGCCTTGCCTTGCTTCGCCTGCCTTGCCTGCCCGCGTCAGCCGGTCTGCGGCAGGTCCCCCGCCGGGTCCTGGCGGCGCGGCTGCAGCAGCAGCGCCACCAGGCCGCTCCATCCGGTCTGGTGCGAGGCGCCGACGCCGCGTCCGGTGTCGCCGTCGTAGTACTCGTGGAACAGCACCAGCTCGGCGCCGTCCGCGGCGGCCTGCAGGGCGGGGTAGGCCGCCATGACCGGGCGCTTGCCGTCGTGATCGAGCAGGCTGAGCCGGGTGAGGCGGGCGGCGAGCTCCTCGGCGACCTCGCGCAGGGTGAGCAGGGTGGCCGAGCCGGTCGGGCAGGGCACGGTGAAGTCGTTGCCGTAGTAGCGGTGGAACTCGAGCAGCGACTCGATCAGCAGGTAGTTGGTGGGCAGCCAGATCGGGCCGCGCCAGTTGCTGTTGCCGCCGAACAGCCGCGAGTCGGATTCGGCCGGCAGGTAGGCGACGCTGAACACCTGGCCGTCGTGGCGGAACTCGTAGGGGTGGGCCGCGTGGGTGCGCGAGATGGCGCGCAGGCCGTGCGGCGAGAGGAACTCGGTCACGTCGAGGGCGCGGGCGAGCAGCGCCTTGGTGCGGTGGCCGCGCAGCAGCGAGAGCAGCAGGGTATCGCCGCGGCCGGGCTCCTCCCAGCGCGAGATCAGGCCGGCGAGGTCGGCGCGGTGCGCGACGAACCAGCGCGCGCGGTCGGCGAAGTGCGGCACGCGGGCCATCAGCTCCGGCTCCAGCACCAGGACGGCGAGCATCGGCAGCAGGCCCACGGTCGAGCGCACCCGCAGCGGGACCGGGACGCGGCCGGGCACGCGGAGCACGTCGTAGAAGAACTCGTCCCTGGGGTCCCACAGCCCGACGCCGCCTTCGCCCACGCCGTTGACCGCGCTGGCGATGAACAGGAAGTGCTGGAAGAACTTGATCGCCATGTGCTCGTAGACCGGGTTCTCGAGCGAGAGCTCCAGGGCGATGCGCATGAGCTGCAGGGCGTAGGCGGCGACCCAGGCGGTGCCGTCGGCCTGGTCGATGCTGCCGCCGGTGGGCAGCGGCTGCGAGCGGTCGAAGATGCCGATGTTGTCCAGGCCGAGGAAGCCGCCCTGGAAGATGTTGCGGTCCTGGGCGTCCTTGCGGTTCACCCACCAGCCGAAGTTGAGGCACAGCTTGTGGAACGCGGCCTCGAGGAAGCGGCGGTCGCCGGTGCCGGTCAGCTCGCGCTCGGTGAGGTAGACGCGCCAGGCGGCCCAGGCGGCGACCGGGGGGTTGGCGTCGCCGAAGCTCCACTCGTAGGCCGGGAGCTGGCCGTTGGGGTGCATGCAGCGCGCCCGCATCAGCAGGATCATCTGGTCCTTGGCGAAGTCGGGGTCGATCAGGGCGAACACCACGGCGTGGAAGGCGAGGTCCCACGACGCGTACCAGGGGTATTCCCACTTGTCGGGCATGGACACGATGTCGGCGTTGACCAGGTGGGTCCACTCGCGGTTGCGGCCCTGGCGGCGCTCGGGCGGCGGCGGCGGGCCGGCGGGGTCGCCTTCCAGCCAGCGGCGGACGTCGAAGCCGTAGTACTGCCGGGACCAGATCATGCCGGCGAAGGCCTGGCGCTGCACCAGGCGGGCGTCGAGCTCGGCGGGGGAGGGGGGGTCGGCGGGGGCGCCGCGCACGGCGTGGTAGAAGGCGTCGGTCTCGGCGAGGCG
>CAXSEF010000026.1:30538-37394 GCA_964236535.1 uncultured Acetobacteraceae bacterium | reverse complement strand
GACCAACTGGATGGACAAGATCGCCAACTACGAGTTCGCGGAAAGCCAGCTCTAGCAAGTCGAGGCCGGAGGCTCCGCCTCTGGCCGCCACCAAAGCCGCCCCTTCCATGACTTGCGAGCCCGGCTCAAGGGTTCTGGACCCGCATCAAGCGCGGCATCACGGGCCCCTTCCACAGGGCCGGCGCGAAGTATATGCCGCCGCTTCCCGTGGCCGGAACTGAGTTCCGGCAGGTCGTTGGCGGACGCGAACACCCGCAACGGCCCGGCGACCTCGAGCGGGGAGTCAGAGCCCGGCCTTGCTTTCCTCGACGCCCTTCCCCCGCGACACCCCCGCCGCACGCCGCTACAATCCCGCCATGCCCCCACCCCCGCCGCCGGGCCCGCCCGCCCTGCGCCTGCTGCTGCCCTTCCTCCGCCGCTACGCCTGGCAGGGCCTCGGCGCCTGCGCGTCGCTGCTCGCCTCCTCCGGCCTGGTGCTCGCCCTCGGCCAGGGCGTCCGCCGCCTGATCGACGGCGGCGCCAGCGGCAGCGCGGCCCGCCTCGACGCCGCGGCCCCCGCCGTCGCCCTGCTCATCGCGGGCCTCGCGCTCGCCACCGCCTGCCGCTTCGCCCTCGTCACCTGGCTGGGCGAGCGCGTCGGCGCCGACCTGCGCCGCGCCGTGTTCGACCACGTCGTCACCCTCTCCCCCGCCTGGTTCGAGACCGCGCGCACCGGCGACGTGCTCTCCCGCCTGGTCGCCGACACCGCGGTGCTGCAGGCCCTCGCCGGCCCGGTGCTCAGCCAGTGGCTGCGCAGCGCCACGCTGCTCCTCGGCGCCTTCGCCATGCTCGTCGCCACCAGCCCCGGCCTCTCGCTCGTCGTGCTCGCCGTGGTGCCGTTCGTCGTCGTGCCGCTGGTGCTGTTCTCGCGGCGCGAGCGCGCCCTGTCCCGCGTGGCGCAGGAACGCCAGGCCGACCTCGCCGCCCTCGCCGAGGAGACGATCTCCGCGCTGCGCACCGTGCAGGCATTCACCGGCGAGGCGCAGGCGCGCGCCCGCTTCGCCCAGGCCAGCGAACGCGCGGTCGCCGCCGCCCGCGCCCGCATCCGTTCGCGCGCCCTGGTGATCGGCGCCGTCATCCTGCTCGGCTTCGGCGCCATCGCCCTGTCGCTGTGGATCGGCGGGCGGCAGGTCGCCGCCGGCCGGCTGAGCGGCGGCGCGCTCTCCGCCTTCGTGTTCTACGCCGTCATCGTCGCCACCTCCGGCGCCGGCCTGAGCGAGCTGTGGGGCGAGCTGCAGCGTGCCGCCGGGGCCGCCGACCGCATCGCCGAACTGCTGGCGGTCCGCCCCGCCATCGCCGCCCCCGCCCACCCCCGAGCCTTGCCCGTCCCCGCCCCCGGCCGCCCCAGCGGACGCATCGACTTCGAGGCGGTCGACTTCACCTACCCCGCCCGCCCCACCCTGCCGGCGCTGCACGCCATCTCGCTCGCGGTGGCGCCCGGCGAGACGGTGGCGCTGGTCGGACCCTCCGGCGCCGGCAAGACCACGCTGTTCCAGCTGCTGCTGCGCTTCCACGACCCCGCCGCCGGCACCATCCGGCTCGACGGCATCGACCTGCGCGACGCCGATCCGTCCGCGGTGCGCGCCCGCCTCGGCCTGGTGGCGCAGGACCCGGTGGTGTTCGGCGCCGACGTCTGGACCAACCTGCGCGTCGGCCGCCCCGACGCCACCGACGCCGAGGTGCGCGACGCCGCCGCCGCTGCCGCCTGCGGCTTCCTCGACGCCCTGCCGCACGGCTACGACACCTTCCTCGGCGAGAAGGGCGTCCGCCTGTCCGGCGGCCAGCGCCAGCGCCTCGCCATCGCCCGCGCCATCCTGCGCGACGCCCCGGTGCTGCTGCTCGACGAGGCCACCAGCGCGCTCGACGCCGAAAGCGAGGCCGCGGTGCAGCAGGCGCTCGCCCGCCTCGCCGCGCGCACCACCCTGGTGATCGCCCACCGCCTGGCCACGGTGCGCCGCGCCGACCGCATCGTCGTGCTCGACGCCGGCCGCATCGTCGCCACCGGAACCCACGACGCCCTGGTCCGCGAGGGCGGCCTCTACGCCCGGCTCGCCGCCCTGCAGTTCGACACGCCGGCGACGGCAGGCTAGGGCCGTTCCGGGCTACAGGGGTCCAGCCGGGAGTATCCGGACTCCATGAGCGTGACGCCTCGGTACGCTGATCCGACCCGCAGCCATCCCGGGCCCGTGCATCCCGAAAACGCTCCAGTCTGGCGGAACGCTCGCTTCAGGCTCAAGCCAGGCCCGCCCAGCACTGACCGTAGGCTTCCCGTGCGATCTCGGTTCGAGCCATTGATTGCTCGCAGGCAACTTCGCATGAAGAGCAGCAGTCACAGCCCCTGTCGCGGCCGGTGCAGATGCAGCGCAGCTCAGGGCGGCAACCCCGATTATCGGCACCGAAGCGGGGCCGCCTCGACAGCCGTGAGCACAGGAGCGTAGCGGAAGCGTTCGAAGCGGCTCTGCGGCTCGTGGTCAGCTCTGCCCGCTTCCGGTTCCATGGTTCTTCCTGCAAACCACCACCATGCCGCCGCACCGCCAACGATGTCCCGATCATTCGCATGGTCATGCCGAACCCGGAGTCGGCGACGTCGGGCGGCAGATACTTGGACGGTTGCGCCACCCGACCTCAGGTCAAGACACCAGCCCTCGCCGTGCTGCGTGACCCGCGCCGCACGACCTGCTATCGTTGCATGATGCACCCGTTCCGAACCCGCCGCCGATCGCGCCGTGCCGCCTGACCCCCCGATGCCGAACCCGCAACGCCCGCCCGGCCGGCGCCTGATCCTCGGCGGCCTCGGCGCCGCCGGCCTCGCCGCGGTCATGCGGTCCGGCTCCGCCCGCGCCGCGGACACCGTCGAGCTGCCGCTGCCCGGCGGCCCGGACCAGCGCCCGCTCACCACCGCCTTCCCCGGCAAGGGCCCGATGGTGCTCCAGCGCACCCGGCCCGCGCTGCTCGAAACCCCGTTCGAGGTGTTCGACAGCGCCCTGTTCACCCCCAACGACCGGTTCTTCGTGCGCTGGCACTGGGCGGTGATCCCCGAGGAGGTCGACGCCGCCGCCTTCCGCCTCGCCGTGCACGGCCAGGTCAACCAGGCCCTGTCGCTCTCCCTCGACGACCTCGCGGCCCTCCCCCGCGTCGAGCTCGCCGCGGTGAACCAGTGCTCGGGCAACTCGCGCGGCCTGTTCCAGCCGCGCATCGCCGGCGGCCAGTGGGCCAACGGCGCCATGGGCAACGCCCGCTGGACCGGCGTGCGCCTGCGCGACGTGCTCGACCGCGCCGGGGTCAAGGCCGGCGCGGTGCAGGTGCGCTTCAACGGCCTCGACCAGCCGGTGGTCGACGACGCGCCCGACTTCATGAAGTCGCTCGACGTCGACCACGCCCGCGACGGCGAGGTGATGATCGCCTACGCGATGAACGGCGAGCAGCTCCCCCTGCTCAACGGCTTCCCGCTGCGCCTGATCGTGCCCGGCTGGTATTCCACCTACTGGGTCAAGATGCTCACCGACATCGAGGTGCTCGACCACCCCGACGACCAGTTCTGGATGAAGACCGCCTACCGCATCCCCGACACCCCGAACGCCAACGTCAAGCCCGGCGAGACCGGCTTCAACACCGTGCCGATCAACCGGATGAACCCGCGCTCCTTCGTGACCAGCCTCGCGTCCGGCCAGCACGTCGCGTCGGGCGCACCCACCCCCGTGCGCGGCATCGCATTCGGCGGCGACACCGGGGTCGCGCGCGTCGACACCTCGACCGACGGCGGGACAAGCTGGCAGCCGACAACGCTCGGCACCGACGAGGGCAAGTACAGCTTCCGCCGCTGGGACACCACGCTGACCCTGCCCCAGGGCAGCCACGTCCTGATGGTGCGCTGCACCAACGCGGCCGGCGTCGCGCAGCCCGCGGCGATGAACTGGAATGCCAACGGCTTCATGCAGAACGGCATCGAGGCCACCCCGGTCACCGCCGCCTGAGGAGAACGCGTCACGATGACCAGGACCCTCGCGGCAACCCTGCTGGCCGCCCTGTGCCGGATGGCCCCACGACCGGGGATCCCCCGACTGGCGATCCCCCGACTGGCGATCCCCCGACTGGCGATCCCCCGACTGGCGATCCCCCGACTGGCGATCCCGGGCCTGGCGATCGCGGGACTGGCGGCCCCGAGCCTGGCAGCCCCGAGCCTGGCAGCCCCGAGCCTGGCAGCCCCCGTGCTCGCAGCGTCCGCCGCCGACACGCCGATGACGTTCCACTCCGAAAAGGTGGAGCTGCCGACCGGCGACCGCATCTTCCCCGGCGGCGACAAGGCCGACGCGATCAACAACAACTGCGTCACCTGCCACTCCGCGGGCATGGTCCTGAACCAGCCGGCGCTGACCCGAGCGGAGTGGTCGTCGGAGGTCCACAAGATGGTCAACGTCTACAAGGCGCCGGTCGCCCCCGAGGACGTCGACGCGATCATCAGCTACCTCGCCGAGACCAAGGGCCACCCCTAGCCGGCTGGCAAGGCCGGGCTGCCCCTCCGCCCGCATTCCAACGGACCAAGCAGGGCCGTCGGAACCTTGCGCGGGCTGCCCCTCCGCCCGCATTCCAACGGACCAAGCAGGGCCGTCGGAACCTTGCGCGGGCTGCGCCCAGACCCGCCAAAGGCCTGAGGCCTTTTGCAAGCCCATGCCCTGGGCGTAAGGATTCCAGAGGCTAGGTCAATGGCTGTGTCCCGAGGCGGAGCCTCCTGCCTTGCCTGCCTGGCCGGTGTCACCCTCAGGCCGGTTGGCATCACTGCGCCCCCAGGCTCCGCCGCAGCCGCGTGATCGCGCCCGGCAGGCCGCGCACCTTCAGCACCCGGCCGGTCTCGCCATACTCCTCGGACAACACCCGCGCGCTCTCGTAGACCTCGCCGATCAGCCCCTGTTTCGCATAGGGCATCACCAGCACATCCTCGACCATCGCCGCCTCGAAGAACGCGACGACGCCGTCCCGCAGCGCGATCACATCCTCCGGCGCGTGCGCGGACAGCAGGATCGCGTCCGGATGCTTCTCCACCAGGGCGGCGCGCCCGGCCGCATCCACCCGGTCCAGCTTGTTGAGCACCAGGCGCGACGGCACCGCATCCGCCCCGATCTCGCGTAGCACGCTGCGGCTCACCTCCAGCTGCGCCTCGTAGGTCGGGTCCGACGCGTCGACCACGAACAGCAGCAGCGAGGCCTCCAGGGCCTCCGCCAGCGTGGAGCGGAACGAGGCGACCAGGTCGTGCGGCAGCTGCTTGATGAAGCCGACCGTGTCGGACACGAGCACGCGAGGCCGGGTCTCCGGCTGCAGGGTGCGGACGGTGGTGTCGAGGGTGGCGAACAGCTTGTCCTCCACCAGCACCTGGCTGCCGGTGAGCGCCCGCATCAGGGACGACTTGCCCGCGTTGGTGTAGCCGACCAGCGCCACCCGAAGCTGGTCACGGCGGGCGGAGCGCCGCTGGTCGCTGTCGCGCTGCACCGCGTCCAACTGGTCCTTCAGCTCCGCAAGCCGGTCGCGGATCTTGCGCCGATCGAGGTCGAGGGTGCTCTCCCCCGCGCCCGGCCCCTGCTGCCGCCCGCCACCCGCCGACGACTCCCGCATGCGCGGCGCCACGTATTTCAGGCGCGCCATCTCCACCTGCAGCCTCGCCTCGCGGGTGTTGGCGTGGCGATGAAAGATCTCGACGATGACGCCGGTGCGGTCCAACACCTGGGCGCCGGTGGCGCGCTCGAGGTTGCGGATCTGGCTGGGCGAGAGCTCATGGTCGACGATGACGAACTCGGGCTTGCGGGCCTCGTCCGGGTCGGGCCCGGCCCGCACGGCAGTCCCGGCCGCGCCCTCGAACCGCTGCCGGGCCTTGGACTTCGGCGGCGGCGCCATCGAGCCGACCACGCCGGTGCCGCCGGTCAGTGCCGCCAGCTCCGCCAGCTTGCCGCTGCCCAGCAGCGACCCGGCACCGGTGCCCTCGCGCTTCTGCGACACCTCGCCCACCACCTCGTAGCCGAGCGTCTTCACCAGACGCCCCAGCTCGTCGAGGCTGGCTTCGTGCGCGACGTCATCGACGTCCGGCGTCTGGATGCCGACGAGTACGGCGAGCGGGGTCGGGGGGGTGGTCTCCATGGATGGTGCAGTAGCACGGATATGGCCGAAGCCCGGAAGCGCACCCGCTCGGTCGAACCCGGTGCTTCGTGTACCAGCAGGCCCGAGCATGCCTTGCCGGCAAGCAAGGCCGGAGGCTCTGCCTCTGGACTCCGCCAAAGGCCAGCCTTTGGAATCCATTTGCTCAAGGAAGGGGTTTGCCATGGCCGGGGACTGCCACACGCCAGCCATCGAGGGCGCAGGCCTGAGCAACGGACGCAGCGGCACGTCGGCCGATGGCCGCTTGTCTGGTCCGTTTTCCAATTGGGAGTGCAGCGTCGAAGCGTCGTTTGCTGATGCCGGTCCCTGGCATACCCATCTTGTCAGCCTCTTCGCTTGATTTATCCGCTGAAACCGCCTCGCGTAGACCATCCTTGTAACCAGGCCTTCCAGGGGTGCTGGCGCCCTGCATACCGTTCGGCCGGAGGCGGAGGATGCGGCGGTCCCGATCTTCGGGACAGACACAAGGTCCGAGGGCGGAGCAGGATCACCGCCGCAGGTGCCGACGACGGCCATCGCCAGCACCACACTGACTTACAAGGGCAGGCCCCCTGAACCGTTACTTTAAAATAACAAGAACCCGCTGCCCTCTCGCGTTGGGGAAAACTGTCCGGCGCGCGTGACACGGCCCGTCACGCAACACCGGACACTCGCCCCAGAAGTGTCCGGCCGC
>CAXSEF010000026.1:0-30438 GCA_964236535.1 uncultured Acetobacteraceae bacterium | reverse complement strand
CCCGCGTGACAGCCGACGGCCCCAACCCCAGCCCGACGCCGCCCAGGCCTGCCTGATCGTGCACGGCCACGCCCAGCCCCGCCAAAAATCCCGCTTCTCAGGTATCGGCTCTCTGGCAACCCCTCCCTCAAGCCCAGGATTTCTCAACGCCCGGCCTTGAGCGCAGCCCACAGGGCAGAGCCTCTGGCCTTGCGCTCCCGCCATGGAACATTCCACCTCTGTCGCTGTTTGCACCACTACTGCGGCCAGTCCCGGCCGCAGCCACGGAGCGGCAGCGAATGGCGGACACCAACCCGAAGGCGCCCACGGCCCCGGCGCTCCCGGACAGCGCACGATTGCCCAACGCGCCCTACCAGCCGGTCCTGACCGGCCAGCCGGCGCTGGTCACCGGCGCCAACTCCGGGATCGGCCGCGCCGTCGCCCTCGGACTGGCGCGCGCCGGCGCCGATGTGGTGGTGAACTACGTCACCCACCCCGAGACCGCAGCGGCGGTTGTCGCCGAGATCGAGGCCATGGGCCGCCGCGCCGTCGCCATCCAGGCCGACGTGAGCCGCGAAGCCGACGTCGATGCGATGTTCGCCAGCGCGATCAAGGCCTTCGGCACCCTGCACATCGTGGTCAGCAACGCCGGGCTGCAGCGCGACTCCCCGTTCTGCGACATGACCCTGGACCAGTGGAACACCGTGATCGGGGTGAACCTCACCGGCCAGTTCCTCTGCTGCCGCGCCGCCGCGCGCGAGTTCACCCGCCGCGGCGTCGACGCCCGCGTGTCGCAGGCCGCCGGCAAGATCATCTGCATGAGCTCGGTGCACCAGCAGATTCCCTGGGCCGGCCACGTCAACTACGCCGCATCGAAGGGCGGCATCATGCTGATGATGAAGAGCATCGCCCAGGAGCTCGCGCCGCACTTCGTCCGGGTGAACGCCATCGCCCCCGGTGCCATCCGCACGCCGATCAACACCTCGGCCTGGGACACCGAAAAGGCCTACGCCGACCTGATGACCCTGGTGCCGTACAAGCGCATCGGCGAGCCGGACGACATCGCCCAGGCCGCGGTCTGGCTGGCCTCGGACGCCTCGGACTACGTCACCGGAACCACCCTGTTCGTCGACGGAGGCATGACGCTCTACCCCGGCTTCGCCACCGGCGGCTGAAGCGTGGCCGGGAGCTCTGCTCTGCCGGTCAGCTGACGCGCTTTCCCTGCGCTCCGGTGCTCACGGCCGTAGGAGGCCGCTCCGCTCCGGCGCTCTCGAAACACGCCAGCTGACTTGGCAGAGCGAGTTCTCGGCCACGCTTTCGGCGTGGTCGGCGAAGCTTCATCGGGTTCGTGAGCTGACATCGAATACGCGGGCGGACGGATCGTGCGCAGCCTCGCTACCTGGCCGCCATTGGAGCGGCCACCTGTCGCGCGGCGACCTGGTGCCGCTCCGAGGTCGTGCGGTCGGCGATCAAGCGACCGGGACCCCGGTGCGCGACGTAGGCCAGCATCCACTGGGCGCTGACCGCGAAGCGGCTGCGAAAGCCGATCAGGAAGAAGATGTGCACGAGCGCCCAGCTCAGCATGGCAGGCGTGCCGGTCAGGTGGAGGCGGCCGAACTGCGCCACCGCGCGCCAGCGACCGATCGCGGCCAGCATGCCGTAGTCGCGATACGCGAACGCTCGGGACTGCCGCCCCCGCAGCCCGCCCCCGCGCAGCCCGCGAATGATCGCGTGCGCCACGTAGTGCCCCTGCTGCTTGGCGACCGGCGCCAGCTCCGGCAGCGCGTGGCCGTGCCGGTCGGTGGCGAGCGCCGCGTCGCCGATCACGCGTATCTCCGGGTGGCCCGCCACCGCGAGCGTCGCATCGACCGGCACCCGCCCGCCACGCCCCGGCTGCACCCCCAGCCACGCCGCCACCGGCGTCGCCTCGTTGCCCGCGGTCCAGATGACGGTCGCTGCCTCGATCGTGGCGTCGTTCAGGCTCACCACCCCGTCGGCGATCCCGGTGACCTTGGTGCCGGTTCGAATCTCGACCCCCATTGCCGTCAGCACCGCGCGGGCATTGTCCGAGAGATCGTCCGCGAACCCCGCGAGCAGCCGCGGTCCTGCCTCGATCAGCACGACCCGCGCGCCTGGCGTGCCGGGCACAATGCTCGGATCGGTCGCGCCGACTCCGGCCTCCCCCGCCCCCGCGTCGCGCACCAGCCCGGCGATCGAGCCGGCCATCTCGACCCCGGTCGCCCCGCCGCCGATCAGCACGAAGGTCAGCAGCCTCTCCTGCGCCGGCCCGTCGGCCTCCCGCGCACCCTGCTCCAGCGCCAGCAGGATGCGCCGCCGCAGGTCGACCGCGTCCGCCAGCGTCTTGAGCCCCGGCGCCGCCTTCGCCCACTCGCCATGGCCGAAATAGCTCGGCCGCGAGCCGGTGGCGAGGATCAGCGCGTCATACGGCACCGTGCGCGCGCCGCATTGCACCAGACGCGCCGCCGTATCCACGCCGGTGACCGTCTCCGTCAACACCCGTGTACCGCCCGCCGCCGGCAGGATGCCGTGGATCGGTGATACGATGTCGCCGGGCGAGAGCGCCGCAGTCGCCACCTGGTAGAGCAGCGGCTGGAACAGATGGTGGTCCTCGCGGTCGATCACCGTGAGCGCCACGTCCGGACAGGCCGCCAGTTCCTGCGCCGCCTCCAGGCCGCCGAAGCCGCAGCCCACCACCACCACCCGCCGGCGCGGCCCGGCCGCAGCGGCGCCACGCGCAGGCGAAGCCCGGCCGGCCCGCTGCACCGCAAGGGCGACCAGCACGAACGAGGCAGCGGTCAGCAGCCGGGCGGCAGGAATTCTGCGGTGCACTGGTCTATCCAAACGACGGGCAGGATGTACATACCAGGGCGCGCGGAGTTCACCAAGCCCTGGCAAGGCAGAGCAGGCCAGGCCAGGCCAGGCCAGGCTTCCCCCCGCCGAAAACCCGCCCATCCTCCAAAATGGCTTCTCAAGGCTCGGCCGTGAGCGGAGTCCAGAGGCAGCGCCTCCGGCTTGCCTTGCCGTCGCTCCTGGCACCAGCCGTCCGCGCCCTCATCTAAACCGCCACGGACCAGGCGGGAGGCGGCGTTGCGGCACAGGCTGATCGGCATCACGGCGGCGGCAATCCTGGCCGCCGCACCCACCCTCGCGCGCGCCGACGCGCCGGCCGGCCTGTCTGGCAGCGTCCCCGGCGGCGTGCTGCGCGCGACACTGTCCAACGGCCTGCGCGTCGTGGTGGTGCCGGACCGCCTGGCCCCGGTGGTGTCGACCGAGCTGAACTACCTGGCCGGCTCGAACGACGCCCCGGAGGGCTTTCCCGGCACCGCGCACGCGCTGGAGCACATGATGTTCCGCGGCAGCGCCGGGCTCGACCGCGACCAGCTCGCCGAGGTGGGTGCGCTGCTGGGCGGGATCTACAACGCCGACACCACCGAGACCGTCACCCAGTACACCTACACCGTGCCCGCCGACGACCTGGGCGTGGCGCTGCGCAGCGAGGCGTTGCGCATGCGCGGCCTCAGCATCACGCCGGCCGACTGGACGCAGGAGCGCGGCGCGATCGAGCAGGAGGTCTCGCGCGACCTGTCGAGCCCGACCTACGACGCGCTGTCGCAGATGCAGGCGATCCTGTTCGAGGGCACCCCCTACGCGCACGACGCGCTCGGCACCCGCCCGTCCTTCGACCGGACCGACGCCGGCCTGCTGCGCGCCTTCTACGAGCGCTGGTACGCGCCGAACAACGCGATTTTGATCATTGCCGGCGACGTCGACCCGCCGGCGGCGCTGGCCGAGGCGCAGGCGGCGTTCGGCGACATCCCCGCCCGCCCGGTGCCGGAGCACGCCCCGTTCACCGTGGGGCCGGTGCAACCGCGCACGCTCACGCTCGCCACCGACTTTCCGGTCGGGCTGGTGGCGCTGGGCACCCGGATGCCCGGGCTGACCACGCACGACTTCGCCGCCGCCGACATCCTGGGCGACGTGCTGGGCAGCCAGCGCGGCGCGCTGTACGGGCTGGTGCCGGCGGGCCGCGCCCTGATGGCGCAGTTCGAGTACCAGGCGAAGCCCGGCGTGGGCTTCGGCCTCGCGGTCGGCGCCTTCCCCAAGGGGGCGGACCCGGGCCCGCTGCTCGCCGACATGCGGCGCGTGCTGGCCGACGCGGCGCGCGACGGCGTGCCCGCCGAGCTGGTGGAGGCGGCGCGGCGGCAGGAGCTGGCGCAGCTCGCCTTCGAGAACGACAGCATCGCCGGCCTCGCCGGCACCTGGTCGCGCGCCCTCGCCTTCCAGGGCGCCGCCTCTCCCGAGAACCTGGCGCAGGCCTACGCGGCGGTCACCCCCGCCGACGTGAACCGGCTGGCGCGCACGCTGCTCGACCCCGCCGGCACGGTCACCGCCATCCTCACGCCGCGCAGCTCGGGCCGGCCGGTGACCGGCTCGGGCTTCGGCGGGGCCGAGACCTTCAACGCGCCGCCCGACCACCCGGTGGTGCTGCCCGACTGGGCGGCCGGTGCGCTCGCCGGGCTGCACCTGCCGGCGACGCCCGAGGCGCCGGACGCGAGCGTGCTGCCCAACGGGCTGCGCCTGATCGTGCAGCCCGAGCACGTCAGCCACACCGTCTCGGTATACGGCCGGGTGCGCACGGTGAGCGACACCGAGGAGCCCGCCGGCCAGGAGGGCGTCGCCGACCTGACCGGCGAACTGTTCGGCTACGGCACCGCGACCCGCAGCCGGCTGGCGTTGCGCCGCGCCGCCGACGACATCGCCGCCGTCGAGCAGGCCGGCTCCGGCTTCGCGGTCCGCGTGCTGGCGCCGGAGTTCGGGCACGGCATGCAGCTGCTCGCCGAGAACGAGCTGCACCCCGCCTTCCTCTCGCCCGACTTCCCCGAGGCCACCTTCGCCCGGGTGCGCGACCAGCTCGCCCAGGGACTGTCCGGCCTGCTGGGTTCGCCCGACTACCTGTTCCACCGCGCCGTCGACCGCGCGCTGGTGCCCGACGGCGACCCCACCCTGCGCGAGACCACGCCGGCCACCGTCTCCGCCCTCACGCCGGCCGACGTGCGCGCCTACTACGCCACCGCCTACCGCCCGGACCTTGCCACCATCGTCGTGCTCGGCGACGTCACCGTCGCCGAGGCGCGCCGGGTGGTGCAGGAGACGTTCGGCGGCTGGACGGCGCCCGGCCCCACCCCCGCGATCGACCTGCCGCCCATCGGCCCCAGCGCCGCCTCGCAGGCGCGGGTGCCCGACGCGAGCAGCCTGCAGGACAGCGTGCTGCTTGCCGAGACCGTGGCGCTGCCGGTCGCAAGCCCGGACCGCTACACGCTGATGCTGGGCAACACCATCCTCGGCAGCGGCTTCTCCTCGCGGCTGTACCGCGACCTGCGGGTGCGGACCGGATACGTCTACACCGTGAGCAGCGCGCTGGACTGGACCCGCACCCGCGCGGACTACTCGGTCTCGTTCGGCGCCGACCCGGACAACGTCGACCGCGCGCGGGCGCTGGTGGTCCGCGACATCGTTGACATGCAGACCGCCCCGGTCGCCGAAGCCGAGCTGACGCGGGCCAAGGCTCAGGTGCTGCGCCGCCTGCCGATGCAGCGCGCCAGCGTCGGCGCGATCGCCGGGCTCTACCTGCACCTCGCCGACCTTGGCCTGCCGCTCGACACCGAGCAGGTCGCCGCCCGACGCTACCTGGAGATCACCGCACCCGAGATCCGCGCGGCCTTCGCGATGTGGCTCCGGCCCGCCGACCTCGCCCAGGTGGTCAAGGGACCGCCTCTCGCACAGTGAACCGCGTCAATCCGGGCAGCAGCCAAGGCCGGGCTCTTTCTCTCCCCGCATTCCAACGGCCCGAGCAGGCCAGCGAAACCTTGCGCGGGCACCGCCCAGACCCGCCAAGGCCCGAGGCCTCTGGAAACCCCTTTCTTAAGCAAATGGATTCCAAAGGCTAGGCCTTTGGCGGAGTCCAGAGGCCTCTGGCCTTGCTTGCCTACGCCGAGGCCAGCAGCGACAGCAGCCTGTCGTGCAGCGCCCTGGACCCCGCGGCGACCACCCGCCCGCCGCTCGCAAGATCCAGTTCCCGCCCGGCCCAGTCCGTCACCACGCCACCGGCCCCCTGGATCACCGGAACCGCCGCCATGATGTCGTACGGCTGCAGCCCGGCCTCGACGACCGCGTCGATCAGCCCGGACGCCAGCAGCCCGTAGCTGTAGCAGTCGCCGCCGAACCGACGCAGCGACGCCTGGCGGCTCAGCGCGTCGAACACCGTCCATTCGCCGGCGGAGAACATGTCGGGCGACGTCGCGTACACGACCGCATCGCCCAGCGCGTCGCACGCCCGGGTACGGCACACCGCGCCGTTGTGCAGCGTGGGCCGGCCCGGCGCCGCGATCCAGCGCTCGCCGAGGACCGGCATGTCGATCAGGCCGAGCTGCGGCACCTCGTCGATGCACAGCGCGACCAGCGTCCCGAAGGTCGGCATGCCGGAGATGAAGCTCTTCGTCCCGTCGATCGGGTCGATGACCCAGGTGTGGCGCGCACCGCTGGCGGACCGGCCCTGCTCCTCGCCGAAGATGCCGTGGCCGGGAAAGCGTGCGGCGATCCGCGCGCGCATCGCCGCCTCGATCTCGCGATCCGCGATCGTCACCGGCGAGGCGTCGGCCTTGGTCTCGACCCGCAGCGCGGTCCGGAAATACCGCAGCGCCACCGGCCGCGCCGCATCGGCAAGCGCCTCGGCAAACTCGATCATCGCCGGGTAGTCCGGAGCTGCGCCGTCGCTCATCGCGTCGTCCTGGTGGCTGTCGCGTTATCCGACCTCGGTACCAGCCGGACGAAGGCAAGGCCAGAGGCGCTGCCTCTGGACTCCGCTGGGGCCTGAGGCCCCAGACCCGCATATGAAAGGCTTATACCAGCGGCTCCAGCGGGCCGCCGGAACCTTGCACGGGCTGCGTCCAGACCTTGCTTGCCTGGCTGCTCGCGCCGGTGGGTAATGGCGGCACGATGTCCTGCAGAACCTTGCGCCGCCGTCGCTTTGACCCGAGTGGGAACACAGCCGGCAGATCCGCGCATGCACGCCCTGCCGCCGGTCCACCACCTGCGTCACCGCGAAATCCGCGGCGGCGCTCACCAGCGAATACGCATCATCGCGGCTCAGCCCGCAATGCTCGTTCAGCAGGCGAAGCACTTCCAGGCCGGCGTTGCGCATCGCCTGATCGAGGTCCTCGTCGAAGCCGCGCGGCATCGAGTATGGCTGCGCACGATGCGGGCCGTTCACCGACCTGCGGCCGATGCTGGAGTTCATGGACCCGCAGCCCTGCCCGGGCTGCGGGGAGGCATCGCCGCGCATGCTGCTGACGACGCCGGGGCGGGCGACGATGGACGGCGGGCGGCGCAAGGCGTCGGCCAGCAACGAGGGCGGTGCCAACGCGCCGCAGCGTTCGTCGCAGTCGGGACACCATGCGAGAGGGTGCGGCTGCTGCAAGCCATCGCCGGTCGCCTTGCCCACGGCGGCCGGAAGCTTCCCGGCACGACGGCCGTGGATGATCAGCCACTGGGAGCCGGCCCGGACCATCCGGTCCTACAAGCCTGGAGCCGTCGGCTGCAACGCGGTGGCTCGCCGGTCCAGGATCATCGACAGCGTCGTGATCGTCAGCCCGACGGCGCTCAGGATGGCTCCGAGCCACGGCAGGGAGTGGTAGGCGACTCCCGCACCCAGTGCGGCGCTCCCCAGCCAGGCGCCGCCGGCATTGCCCAGGTTGAACGCCCCCTGGTTCAGGGTGGCGACCAGGTTCGGCGCTTCCGGGGCAGTGTCGATGACCCGCATCTGCAGCGGGGTGACGAGAGCGAAGGTCAGCGCGCCCCAGATCAGCAGGATGGCGGCCGCCGGAACCGCCCAGGGCAAGGTCAGCGCGAAGACGGCCAGGACGGCGATCAGCGCGGCCTGCACGACGGCGATGCTGGGCATCAGCCGCCAGTCGCCCAGCCGGCCGCCGAGCAGGTTGCCGGCGGTGATGCCCACCCCGAACAACAGCAGCAGCGAGGTGACGGCGGCGGGCGGGATGTGGGTGACGCCCTCCAGCATCGGGGCGATGTAGGTGAACACGCTGAACAGGCTGGCCGAAAGCAGCGCGCTCATCAGCATGGCCAGGATGACCTGCGGCTTGCGCAGCACCCGGAATTCCGTGAACAGCCCGACGGCCAGCGGCCGCGGCAGACGCGGCAGCGCCCGGGCGATGGTGGCTGTCGCGGCAAGCGCGATGGCCACGACGCACCAGAACGCCGCCCGCCACCCGGCGTGCTGACCGAGCAGGGTGCCGGCAGGCACGCCAAGAACGTTGGCCAACGTCAGGCCGCTGAACATGATGGCGATCGCCTGTCCCCGCTTCGCCGGCGGTACCAGCTCGGCGGCCACGATGGACCCGATGCCGAAGAACGCGCCGTGACAGACCGCCGTCAGCATGCGTGCGGTCATCAGCAGGCCATAGCCGGGTGCGATCGCACACAGCAGGTTGCCGACGGCATAGGTTCCGATCAGCGCGAGCAGCGCGGCCTTGCGTGGCAGGCGCGCGGTGGCGATGGCCAGGATGGGCGCGCCGATGACCACGCCGAGCGCATAGCCGGTGACCAGCAGACCGGCGCTCGGGATGGTCACATGCAGGTCTCGGGCGACGTCGGGCAGCAGGCCGACAATGACGAACTCGCTCGTGCCGATCGCGAAGGCGGCGAGAGCCAGGGCGAGCAGGGGAATGGGCATGACAAGACTCGCGGGTTACTGGTGCAGATCAGACATCAGTACGCACGCAGCGGCACCGCAGCGTAACGCGACGGGCGTCCGGCCCGGCGCTTGTCGAGGAAGCGTTCCTGCTGCCGCTCAGCAGACCGCCAACGTTCAAGGCAAGAGCCCCGGGACCCGCCAGGCTTGCTCCCGGATGCGATCCACCGGGATGCCGTGGTCTGGCGGGGTGCGACCGTGCGTCCTTCACCCGGTTCCGTCGGACGACGAACCTGCACGCCAGCCCATCTCCCAGAACGCCGTTTCCAGCCGGACCGCCGTGTTGAAAGCCGCCTGCAGGTCCGCCAGCCGGGCCCAGGCCCCCGAGCGCGCCCCGGTCCGTCCGAGCGTCGCCCGTGCATCCCGTGCGCTCTGCTGGTAGTCGGCACCGGCGTAGGACGTGATCCAGGCTCCGTAGCGGTTACCGGCGCCCGCATGATGCTGCAGGGCGGCCCCGATTTCCGCATAGCCAAGCACGCAGGGCGCCAAGGCCACCTGCAGGTCCAGCAGGTCGCCTGCGGTGCCGCGTTCCATGACGAAGCGGGTGTATGCGACCGTCTCCACGCTCTCGGGCTCTGCCGCCATCTCCGGCTCGCCCAGGCCCCACTCCGCGCAATAGCTTACGTGCAGCTGCATTTCCGCCAGCAGGGCGGTCATCCCTGCAGCGGCGGCGTGCAGATCCTCGAGCCGAGCACTCTTGTAGCCGGCGAGCGCGGTGGCCCGGACGAACTGGATCAGGAACAGGTAGTCCTGGGTCAGATAGCGTCGGAACGCAGCCTGGGGCAGCGTGCCGTCGGCCAGCCCGCGAACGAACGGGTGCCCCACGTAGCGCGTCCAGAGCAGCCCGGCGCCTTGCCTCAATCGGCCGTACAGGTCCGTCTGGTCATCCGGCACGGCAGCCCTCCGATCGGCCCTTGGTCCAACGCTGCTGGCCGGCATGGGAAAACCGCCCGCCATGTCACGCCAGGAAGTCGGCTCCGTTCATCTTCCCGGCAGCGTCGCGGGATTCTCCACGGGTGGACTTCGACACGCGATCGACGGCCAGGACCATGAGGGCGCGCAACGACCAGCGAAGCCGAAGCTCTCACTCCGCGACAAGCTCCGCTGTTCGGGGACGTCTGATGAGATGAGCGGCACTCAGGAGATGAAGCCGCCGCAGATCTAGCGGAACCGCACCCGCTCCATCAAAGGACGCGACCCGGCGAGCCCGCGAAATACTTGATCATCTTGAGAACCTGGAGCGGGCGAAGGGATTCGAACCCTCGACCCCAACCTTGGCAAGGTTGTGCTCTACCCCTGAGCTACGCCCGCACTCCGTGGTGCGGCGTTCTACCGACGACATGCGGCAATTGCAACCCGTGCGGTCGCGGCCATGTGCGCTGGTGCCAAGCGGTTCAGCAGTGCCTTGCAGCCCGACGGGGCGGGTCCGGCGAAGGTTGGCCGGCGCCCGAACTTCCCGGAAGGATGCCGTCGATGTCCGCAAAGATACTCCAACGCGGCTGTGATCAGCTGGAGAAATTGCGGTCATTGACGGAACGGGCTGCATCACTGTAGCGAGGACGCATGGCAAGACCTGAGAGCGCATTTGATTTAGGGCCTACCGCCAGGCTGCGGTCATTGCAAATCAAAGGCGAGTATCGAGATTCGACTGGTCTGTCGCATGTCTCGCTGCGCGACACACCAGCGCTGAGCGATGCATCGACACGGCGCGACACGGCGCGGGCGAGCTGATGCGCCAGCTGTTTGCTCCCGGTGCGGACGCGATCTATCGCTTCGCGATCGCCGTGGCGCTTGGCGGCGCTTTCTTCGCGCTGCTGGTGGTGGGTGGCCTGTCGACCTCGTCGTACAGCAGCACCGTGGGCGTGGCGCCTGCCCAGCCGGTGCCGTTCAGCCACAAGCACCACTCCGGCGAGCTTGGGATCGACTGTCGCTACTGCCATCAGTCGGTCGAGGTGAACGCAAGCGCCGGGCTGCCTGACACCTGGACCTGCATGACCTGCCACAGCCAGATCTGGACCAACTCCGAGATGTTGGCCCCGGTGCGCGACAGTCTCGCCAACGACGATCCGCTGCACTGGACCCGGGTCAATCGACTGCCGGACTACGTCTACTTCAACCATGCGATCCACATCAGCAAGGGTTTCGGTTGCTCGTCCTGCCACGGCAACGTGACGTCGATGCAGCTGACCTACCGGGCACATGCGTTCGAGATGGCCTTCTGCCTCAACTGCCACCGGGCGCCGGAGAAGTGGATACGGCCTGCGGCACAGGTGTGGAACATGGAGTGGCAGCCGGCCGCCGACCAGGACAAGCTCGGCGCGGAGCTTGTCGCGCACAACAACATCCGGGGTGCCAACGTGCTGACCGACTGCTCGATCTGCCACCGATGAGCATCCCACGCGGCACCCCGCTTCCCCCCGGCCCGGACGGCTCTGCCGCTCGATCTTCGCAGGCCCTTCCTCCCGCGGTCCGCGACCTCGCCAGGCTGGCGGCACGCTCCGGCGGCGGCCACCCATGGCGGAGCCTCGACCAGCTTGCCGGCACACCCGCATTCCGTCAGTTCCTGCAGGCCGAGTTCCCGGCCGCGGCCCGCCTCGCCGAAGGACCGGATCGCCGCCGCTTCCTCAAGGTGATGGCCGCCTCGTTCGCGCTCGCCGGCCTTGCCGGCTGCGACGACAGCAGCGACGACAGCCGCGAGCAGGAGGTCCCCTACGTCCGCAACCCCGAGCGGGTCGAACCGGGCCGCGTGCTGCAGTACGCGTCGACCACCATGCTCGGCGGCTACGGCACCGGGGTCCTGGTCGCGACGGTCAATGGCCGGCCGATCCGCATCGACGGCAACGACGACCATCCCTGGACCCGTGGCGGCACCGATGCCTTCGCGCAAGCGTCGGTCCTCGGCCTCTATGACCCCGACCGTTCACAGGCGGTGCGCTATCTGGGTCGTGCGTCCTCATGGCAGGCGTTCCGCGCCGCCACCATCGGGCCGTTCGCGGTCCTGCGCGCCAACCGCGGCCAGGGCATGCGCCTGCTCACCGGCACGGTCACGTCGCCATCGCTGCTCGCGCAGATCGCGGCCCTGCGCACCGCCTATCCGGAGATGGTATGGCACAGCCAGGATGCGGTCTCCCGCGCGGCGGTGGCCGAGTCCACGCGCGCCGCGTTCGGCCGGGTGCTGGAACCGCGCCCGCATTTCGACCGTACCCGCGTGGTGGTCTCGCTCGACGGCGATTTCCTCGATCCTGGCCCGCAGCAGGTCGGCATGGCGCGCGACTGGGTCACGGCCCGGCAGGCGGCAGCGCGATCGGGCAGTCTGCTGGCGCTGCACGCCGTCGCCTCCACGCCGAGCCTGACCGCGGCCAAGGCGGACTACGGCCTCGTCGCAGGCCCGGCGTCACTGGCGGCCCTCGCCGCCGGCCTGCTCGATGATGTGGGGCGCGGCGCTCCGGCGGGCGATACCGCAGCCCCGGGCGCCAATCCCGGCGGCGATCCGGCCACAGCCTGGCGCGCCCGCGCCGCGGCAGCACTGGCCGGATCGCGCGGTCAGTCGATCGTGGTCGCCGGCGCGGCACAGCCCGCAGCGGTGCAGGAGGCCGCGCACCGGCTCAATGCCGCTCTGGGCAACATCGGGCACGGCGTCGGCTACACCCTGCCGGTGGCCGGGCAGGCCGAGGACCTGGCGTCGCTGGTCGAGGCGATGCACTCGGGCCAGGTGCACACGCTGCTGATGCTCGACACCAACGTGGTCTATGACGCGCCGGCCGACCTCGCCTTCGCCGACGCGCTGAACCAGGTGCCATTGCGCATCCATGCCGGTCCATACCCCGACGAGACCGCGGCCGCGTCGGACTGGCACCTGCCGCTGCTGCACCCGCTGGAAGCCTGGGGCGACGCGCGCAGCTGGGACGGCACGGTCGGGCTGATCCAGCCGACGCTGGCGCCGCTTTATGGCGGCCGCTCGACACCCGAGATCCTCTCGCTGCTGTTCGACCTGCAGCCGCTCGGCGGCCGCGACATCCTGGAGCGGCACTGGCGCGAGGTGTGGCGCGGCCAGGACGACGCCGCGGCGGTGGACGCGCGCTGGCATCAGGCGCTGATCGACGGCTTCGTCCGCGACAGCGTCGAGCCCGAGGTCGAGGTCCCGCGGGTTTCGGCAGCGACGCTGGCAACCGGTCCGTCCGCGTCGGCTGGCGGCCTGCTGACCGCGTTGTTCCGGCCCGACCCGGCGGTGTGGGACGGGGCGGGCGCGAACAATGCCTGGCTGCAGGAACTGCCGCGGCCGCTGAACAAGCTGGTCTGGGACAATGCCGTCGCGGTGTCCCCCGCACTCGCCGCGCGCGAGCATCTGGCGAATGGCGACGTAGTCTCGCTGGAGGCTGCGGGGCGCAGCGTCGAGGGCCCGGTCTGGATCACCCCGGGCCAGTCCGACGACAGCGTGACGCTGACCCTGGGCTATGGCCACGTGCCCCCCGAGCTGCTCTCCACCGGCCTCGGCTTCGACGTCAACCGGCTGCGCGTCTCCGCCTCGCCGACGCAGACCGCAGGCGTGACCCTGCGCAAGCTCGGTCGCCGCATGGCGCTGGCCAGCACCCAGGACCACGGCTCGATGGAGGGGCACGACTTCGTGCGCGTGCAGCCGGTCGGAGGCGCCCCGGTCGGCGACAGGCCGGGAGCGCCGACCCTGCCGTCGCTCTACCCTGACCAGGTATATGGCGACAAGGACGAGAACCGTCGTGCCTGGGCGATGGTGATCGATCTGGACAGCTGCATCGGCTGCAACGCCTGCGTCGTCGCCTGCCAGAGCGAGAACAACATCGCCGTCGTCGGGCGCGAGCAGGTGGCACTCGGCCGCGACATGCACTGGCTGCGCATCGACCGCTACTACGAGGGTCCGGTCGACCAGCCCGCCACCCACTTCCAGCCGGTGCCCTGCATGCACTGCGAGGACGCCCCCTGCGAGGTCGGCTGCCCGGTTGAGGCCACGCTGCATGACCACGAGGGGCTCAACCTCATGGTCTACAACCGCTGCGTCGGCACCCGCGCCTGCTCCGGCTACTGCCCCTACAAGGTGCGTCGCTTCAACTACCTCGACTATACCAGCACCCAGACCCTGAGCGTGCAGGCGCGCAACAATCCCGACGTCACGGTCCGCTCGCGCGGGGTGATGGAGAAATGCACCTACTGCGTGGAACGCATCGCCGAGGCGAGGATCACCGCGGACCGCACCAACACGCCGATCGTCGACGGCTCGGTCAAGACCGCCTGCCAGGTTGCCTGCCCGACCCGGGCGATCCACTTCGGCAACCTGCGCGACCAGGCAGCCGACGTGGTGGCCGCGCGCAGCGACCCGCGCAACTACGCCCTGCTCGGCGAGCTGAACCTGCGCCCGCGCACCACATACCTGGCCGAGTTCGGCCCGGCCACGGGGGAAGGCTGACATGGCGAGCGACATCACCCTCGACGGCCCACGCTTCCACGGAACCGACCCCCGCGCCCCCGAGTTGCCGCATGCCGGGCACGGCCCGGCAGGCGAGGATCTCGCGGGCATGGCGCTCGACCATCCGCTGCGGCTGCGCTGGTGGCTGGCGATGGCGGCCGCGATGGGGCTGCTCGGCGTGCTCACGATCGCGCTCGGCTTCGTGCTCTGGTACGGGGTCGGGATGTGGGGGAACAACATCCCGGTCACCTGGGCGCTCGACATCGTGGGCTACGATTTCTGGATCGGCATCGCCTGCGGTGCACTGCTGATCTCCGCCGTGCTGCTGCTTACCGGGGCGGCATCGCGGTCCGTACTGAGCCGCACCTGCGATACCATCGCAGTGCTGGCGGCGGCGGCGGCCGGGACCTACCCGATCGTGCATCTGGGGCGGCCGTGGTATTTCTACTGGAACCTGCCGTATCCCAACACCTTCCTGTTGTGGCCGCAGTTCCGCTCGCCGCTGTTCTGGGACGCGATCGACATCCTGAGCTTCCTCGGCATCAGCCTGAGCGTCTTCTACGTGGGCCTGCTGCCCGACCTCGCCACGATGCGCGACCGCGCCACCGAGCGTGTCCGGCTGATCAGCAATCGCGCCGCCGCCCGCAACAGGGAGCCGCGGGAGACGCCTGAGTGGCGGTCGTCGCTGCTGCGGGCCCAGCTCTACGGCATCGCCTCGCTCGGCTGGCGCGGGTCCGGGCTGCACTGGCGGCGCTGGGCGGAGGTGTATCGCATCCTGGCGGTCGCCGCGATCCTGGTGGTGGCGTCGCTGCAGACCGGGGCGGCGGTGATGTTCGCCGGCGCCGCGGAGCCGGGCTGGCACGACACGCTGATGCCGGTCTCGTTCCTGGCGGTGGCGGCGCTGTCCGGCGTGGCCACGGTCACCGTGGTGCTGACCGCGATCCGCGCGGCATTCGGGTTGGATTCGCTGATCACGCGCCAGCACCTCGAGGTGCTGGGGCTGCTGCTGCTTGGTCTGGCCTTGCTCAACGTCTACTGCAACGCGCAGGAAGCGATGACCACGCTGCTCGGCGGCGACAGCTACGATCGCGCGGTGCTGGCACGGCGGATCGGCGGACCACATGCGTGGGCGTTCTGGACGCTGGTCATCGGCGGGCTCGTCTCGGCACAGGCGCTGTGGGTGCCGGCACTGCGCCGCTCGCCACTGGCACTGGGCGTGATCGGGCTGCTGGTCTGCATCGGCATGTGGGCCGACCACTTCATGATCATCGTGGTGACGCTGCAGCACGACTACCTACCGCCGATGGACTGGGCCTACAGCATCAACATCTGGGGCCTCGCGACCTTCGCGGGTTCGCTCGGCCTGCTGCTCGTCCTGCTGCTGCTGGCGCTGCGCTACCTGCCGGTGCTGTCGATCCTGGAGGTCCGCCAGTTCGGGTGGATGCCGTCACAGCGACCCAGGGAGCAGCGCGACATGGCGGCAGGGCGGCATGGCTAGTCCGGACCACTCGACAGAGGAGGAGGCGCCGCTCTGGGCGGTGGCCGCGGAGTTTGCCGATGCCCTCGCGCTGCAGGAGGCGGTGGAGGTTCTGCACGCTTTCCCGGACGGCCGGATCGAGACCTACTCGCCTGTGCCGCTGCCGAACACCGGGGACCTGCACGGTTCGCCGATGCGGCTCTGGGCACTGGCCGGGGGGAGTGCCGGAGGATTTGCAATGATGGGAATGTGCCTCTACGCCGCCGGATTCGACTACGTGTTCGACATCGGCGGCCGGCCACGCTTCTCTTGGCCCTCCTACGTCGTGCCGACCACCTCGTTCGCGCTGGTGGCGACCGCCGGCGTGGTGGTGGTGGTGATGCTGCTGCTGAACCGGTTGCCGCGGCTGAATCATCCCGCCTTCAACATCCCGGGTTTCGACCGGGCATCGCAGGACCGCTATTTCGTGACCGTCGAGGCGACCGACCGGCACTTCAACCCGGGCGAAGCCGAGCGCCGGCTCGCGATGCTTGCGGTGCCGCCGCTGGCCACGCACCGCGTGCCGCGATGAGCGCTCGCCGGGCTGCGGGGCGCGGGCGCTGCGCGGTGCTCGCGGTCGGCGCACTGCTGGCGCTGGGAGGCTGCAAGCGCGCGAACATGTACAGCCAGGGCAAGCTCGAGAACTGGGACCGCAGCGGGTTCTTCCCGAACGGACAGAGCATGCGGCTGCCGGTCGCCGGCACGCTGCCGCGCGACGAGCCGAACGCTCCGGTGGTCCAGCCCGCGACGATCACCGCGGCCCTGGTCGCGCGCGGTCACGAGCGCTTCGAGATCTTCTGCACGCCGTGTCATGGCCGGGCAGGGGACGGGGAGGGCATGATCGTGCAGCGCGGCTTCCCGCGTCCGCCGGACTTCGCCAGCACCGCGATGCGCCAGATCAGCGCGCAGCGCATCTACGACACCCTCACCTACGGCTACGGCGCGATGTACAGCTATTCCGACCGCGTGCCCCCGGCGGACCGCTGGGCGATCGCCGGCTATATCCGGGCGCTGCAGGCGAGCCGCGGCACCGCCGTGGCGGACCTCGGCGAGGCGGACCGCGCGAGGCTGGCCGACGCGCCGGTCGAACTCCCGCCACCGCCCAGCGTGCAGGACGACGTGCCGATCGGCTCCACCGAAGGGCAGGCGCCGGTGACACGGTCCGGCAGCGTGCCGCCGGGCGATCCCGGCGCCACAGCTCCCCGCTCGGGCGATGGCCCGGGGAGCGCGCAGTGAGCGCGGCAGGCGGCCGGCAGCAGGGTGCCGCCTCGCGCGCCGTCCTGGCTTGCGCCGGCATCGGCGTCCTCGCTCTGGCCTGCACCTGGCTGCTCGCGGCCGCCGGCGGGGTGCAGGTGATGCCGTCCTATCTCGCCGCGTGGCTGTTCTGGCTGGCGCTGCCGGCCGGCGCCCTGCCGCTGGTCATCGGTCTGGACCTCGCCGGCTCCCCGGCACGCGCGTGGCCGGCGCAGCGCGGCGTGGTGCCGCCAAGCCCGCTCGACCCGTCGCTCCGCCTGTTGCTGATGGGCTTGCCCCTGGCGGCGCTGCTGGTGGTGCCGGTGCTGCTGGCCCAGCCGACGCTGTTCACCCCCGACGCCGTGCGGCACAGCCTGGGCACCGGTCCGGGTACAGGGTTCGCCAGGGCCTGGCTGTCGCCCGGTGCGCGCGCGCTGCGCAGCGTGGTGCTGCTGGTGCTGTGGAGCGCGCTGGCCCTGGTGTTCCTGCGCCCCGGACGGCCGCGCGGCCTCGCCGTATTCGGGTTCGGCGCGCATCTCGTGGTCGGCACCCTGCTTGCGACCGACCTCGCGATGGCGGTCGCGCCGGGGCTGAATTCCTCGTCGTACGGGTTGCTGCTGATTTCGTCGCAATGCGGCATCGCGCTCTCGGTGGCGATCCTGCTGGCCGCGATCGGCCGCGCCCGGCTCCCCGACAGCACTGCTTCGATGATGCTGTGGCTGCTTGGCGTGTGGCTATTCCTGCAGTTCACCCAGTACCTGATCGTCTGGTCGGCCAACCTCCCGCGCGAGATCGTCTGGTACCAGCAACGCGACGCCGGGCTCGGCCGCGCCGCCGAGTGGTTCGGCCTGGCGGCTTTCGTGGTACCGTTGCTGACCCTGGTCTCGCGCCGTCTCGCCCGCAGCACCGGGGTGCTGGCCCTCCTGGCCGGACTGGTGCTGGTGATGCACCTGCTGGAGACCCTGTGGCTGATCACGCCGACCTTCCGCGGCAGCTTCACCCTCTCGCTCGCCGATGTCCTCAGTCTTCTGGGTGTCGGCGGACTGGTGCTGGCGCCGATGTTGTTCATTCACGCGCGCAGCGTGCAGCACAGCCGGATCGTCACGCCATGAGCACCACGTCCGATCCCAGGCCGGGTCGTGCCGGCCGCCTCGCTGCCCGTACCGGCACGCTGCTGGCCGGTGGCGCAGCCCTGTTTGGCGGCGCGTTGCTGCTCGGCAAGCGTGAGCGCCACGGGCCGGCCGAGCAGCCTGCCGGACACAGCGCGCCACAGAACTGGGACCATGACGAGCACGGTGCGGAGACCGGTCGCGGCCGCCCGGCCGAACCGCCTAGTCCGAAATCACGGGTCGCCGGCTACGAGATCCAGGATGTGCAGACCAGCAACATCCGCTGGACGATGCTGCTCTACGCGGCGGTGGCGCTCGCCTCGGTGTTCGGGATGATCGCGATGCTGCGGCTGTTCCGCGCCGACGACATCGCGGACCAGCCCAGGCTGACCGCGGTGCAGACCGCGCCGATCGAGACGCCAGGACCCCATCTGCAGGTCGACGCCTATGGTGACCTGAACCGCGAGCGTGGCCGGGAGATCGGCAGGATCACCGGCTATTCCTGGGCCAACGAGCAGCGTACCGAGGCGCACATCCCGCTCGATCGCGCGATGGCCCTGGTCACCGGCCACCCGCTCGACACGCCCGGGCTGACGAAGTTCGACCATGCCGCCGGCCGCGGCGCCAGCCAGCCGACCGCGTCCGACGCCACCTCGGGCACCGCGTCGGGCGCCAAGCCGGACGGCCAGTGAAGCCCATCCCGCCCACGCGCCGCTGCCGGTGGCGCGCTCCAGGACCATGCCGATGAAGCCCAGCGACTACCCTCTGGCGCTCTGGCCGTTCGCCGCCTCGGCGAGCGCGGTGGAGACCGACCATCTGATCATCGCGTTCACCGCACTGACCATCCTGCTGGTGGCGCCGATCTTCGTGGGAATCACCTGGTTCGCCGTGCGCTACCGCGCCGGCAACATCGTCGATCGCAGCAACTCCGACGAACGCTCGGTCCTCATCGAGCTGAGCTGGATGATCATCCCGTTCCTGCTCACGCTGTTCTTCTTCGTCTGGGCGGCGCGGCTGTTCGACACCCACAAGCACGCGCCGGCAGGTGCCATGGAGATCACGGCGATCGGCCGGCAATGGATGTGGAAGTTCCAGCACCCGGGCGGGCAGGCCGAGATCAACGACCTGCACGTGCCGATCAACCAGCCGGTGCTGATCCGCATGATCAGCCAGGACGTGATCCACGGCCTGTACATCCCGGCGCTGCGCATCCAGATGGAGACGCTGCCGGGCCGCTACACCGATCTCTGGTTCAACGCGAACCGGGCGGGGACCTACCGGCTGTACTGCTCGGAATACTGCGGCACCGACCACTCGGCGATGGACGGACTGCTCACGGTGATGGAACCCGCCGCCTATGAGCGCTGGCTGTCGAGCAACGGTTCGTCGCAGTCGATGGTCGCGGCGGGCGGGCACCTGTTCCAGTCGTACGGCTGTGCGGGGTGCCACGCGGCGGGTGCGGTGGTGCGGGCGCCCTCGCTGGCCGGCCTCGCCGGGCGGCCGGTGCCGATGGAGGATGGTGGCACCGTCATCGCGACCGACAGCTACATCCGCGACAAGATACTCAATCCAGACCACAACAAGATCGCCGGCTTCAAGCAGGTGATGCCAAGCTTCAACGGCGTCATTCCCGAGGAGGACCTCCTCAAGCTCGTCGCCTACGTCAAATCCTACGGCCAGAGTGCCGACGCCACTGCCACCGGAGACCAGACGCGATGAGCCCGTCCGATTTCGCCCTGCGCGACAGGGTCACGCCGCGGCCGACGCTGAATCGTCCGCGCGACTACCTGCACCAGGAGCACACCGTCCGCTCGTGGCTGCTGACCGTCGACCACAAGCGCATCGGCCTGCTCTATCTCGCCTCGATCACCGCGTTCTTCATCCTCGGCGCGATCGCCGCCGGCGCGGTGCGGTTGGCGCTGGTGGTGCCGAACGGCCAGATCTTCACCAACGACACCTACAACAAGATGTTCACCCTGCACGGGGTGATCATGGTGTGGTTCTTCCTGATCCCGTCGATCCCCAACACCTTCGGCAACTTCCTGCTTCCGATCATGATCGGCGCCAAGGATCTGGCCTTTCCCAAGCTCAACCTGCTGAGCTGGTACGTGTTCATGATCGGCGCGCTGTTCACGCTGGTGGTCCTGGTCATCGGCGGCGTCGATACCGGATGGACGTTCTACGCCCCGTTCTCCACCACCTTCTCCAACACCTACGTGATTCCCGCGCTGCTCGGCGTCATCGTGGTCGGCTTCTCCTCGATCCTGTCCGGGCTGAACTTCGTGGTCACCGTCCACACCATGCGCTGCCCGGGCATGACCTGGTTCCGCATGCCGATCTTCGTGTGGACCATTTACGCCACCAGCCTGATTTTCCTGCTGGCGACGCCGGTCATCACCATCGCCCTCCTCCTGCTGGTGATGGAGCGCGCATTCCACATCGGCGTGTTCGATCCGGCACTGGGCGGAGATCCGGTGCTGTTCGAGCACCTGTTCTGGTTCTACTCCCACCCGGCCGTCTACATCATGGTGCTTCCCGGCATGGGCGTGATGAGCGAGCTGATCCCGGCCTTTGCCCAGAAGAAGCTGTTCGGTTACCGCTTCATCGCATACGCGACGATCGGCCTCGCCTCGATCACCTTCTTCGTCTGGGGCCACCACATGTTCGTCAACGGCGAAAGCGAGACCTCGGCGGTGGTGTTCTCCCTGCTCAGCTTCGCCGTTGCGGTGCCGTCCGCGGTCAAGGTCTACAACTGGACCGCGACCATTCACAAAGGCGACCTGCGCCTCGACACGCCGATGATCTACGCCATGGCCTATATCGGCCTGTTCGTTGTGGGCGGCTTGACCGGCCTGTTCCTCGCAAGCCTCGCCGTCGACGAGCACATCCACGACACCTACTTCGTGGTGGCGCATTTCCACTACATTATGGTGGGCGGCACCGTGC
This sequence comes from uncultured Acetobacteraceae bacterium, assembly GCA_964236535.1. Lineage (GTDB taxonomy): Bacteria > Pseudomonadota > Alphaproteobacteria > Acetobacterales > Acetobacteraceae > CAXSEF01. Next base: position 9,430 of record CAXSEF010000026.1, on the reverse strand, counting down.
TGGCGTTTCTTGGCGGCCTGCACTTCTGGTGGCCGAAGTTCACCGGGCGGATGTACCCCGAGGCATGGGGGCGGGTCGGCGCGTTCCTGATGTTCATCGGCTTCAACGTGACCTTCTTCCCGCAATTCCTGCTCGGCTACCTCGGCATGCCGCGGCGGTACCACCAGTATTCGCCAGAGTTCCAGCTGCTCAACATCATGAGTTCCGCGGGCTCGACCATCCTCGCGGTCGGCTACATCTTCCCGATGGTGTACCTCACCTGGTCGCTGTGGTTCGGCAAGCGGGCCCCGGACAATCCCTGGGGGGCGAAAGGGCTGGAGTGGACCACGTCCTCGCCACCGCCCACGCACAACTTCATCACTCCGCCGACGGTGGATTTCGAGCCCTACGACTATCCGAACAAGGTGCTCGAGCGTGACTGACGGCCATGCGATGACAGCGGACGCCCTGGCTCCCGAGCCCGCATCGGCGGTCGGCGTCGAGATGCACGAGCAGTTCACCACCGTCGAGCAGCAGCGACACGCCGCCGAACTCGGCATGTGGTCGTGGCTGATTACCGAACTGCTGCTGTTTTCTGGACTGCTGGTCACCGCGCTGGTGCTGCGCACGCTGCACCCGGCCTCGGTCGCGGAAGCGGCGCGGCACCTCAAGCTGTGGATCGGTGGAGTGAACACCGTGATCCTGATCATCTCCAGTCTGGCGATGTCGGGTGCGATCGAGATGTCCAAGCTCGGTCGGGCACGGGCCACGGCCCAGTGCCTGCTCGCCACCGGGGGGCTCGGGCTGCTGTTCCTTCTGCTCAAGAGCTACGAGTACTACGACGACTACGTCGAGCACATGACGCCCTTCCTCGACCGTCCCTACGAGCTGGCGCACGACCCGGCCACCCAGCTGTTCGTCAATCTCTACTGGGTGACGACGATCCTGCACTTCGGCCACCTGACCATCGGCATCGGCATCGTCTGGGTCATGGCCTGGCTCACCAGCCGGCCGAGCTACCTCGCGCGCCACCAGAATCGCATCGAGATCACCGGGCTGTACTGGCACTTCATCGACCTGGTGTGGCTGATCGTGTTCCCGACACTCTACATGGCGAACCGCTGATGGCCCGCTCGCCGTCCGGACTGCTGCGCGCGATCGACCCCAAGACCCGTGAGGTCATGCGCGGCCCGGTCATCACCACCGGCGTGCTGCTCTGCCTGCTTGCGGTGAACCTGGTGCTTGGGACCACCATCCCGTTCGCCTGGGCGGGCTACGCCGAGATCGGCGTCGCGGCGATCATGGTGATGATCGTGCTGGCGTTCTCGATGGAGCTGATGCACGCGTCGCCTCTGGTGCGGCTGTTCTCGATCCTGGGCTTCTTCTGGCTCGCGATCCTGTTCGGGATAACCATGATCGACTACCTGACCCGCTAGGCCGAAGCGAGAGCAGGGCTGGGGTCACCCGCCTGTCCGCATCCCGAAACGGCGACTTCCGGTACCAGCCCAGGGCAGCGCGCACCTGCGGCTTCTGGGCAGCACCTTAGGCTCCTCTGCGCTAGTCACGCCTCGCGCGCTCGCCGATCGCCGGCCCTTCCACCCCCGCCAGCACCTCGGCCACGTGACGCACTTTGACCGTGCTGCCTTCGCGCGACAGCCGGCCGGCCATGTTCAGCAGGCAGCCGAGGTCGCCGGACAGCAGCGTGTCCGCGCCGCTTGCCGTGACATCCGCCGCCTTGTCGGACACCATGCGGATCGAGATGTCGGGATACTTGACGCAGAACGTGCCCCCAAACCCGCAGCAGACCTCGGGATCCGCCATCTCCACCAAGCGCAGCCCCTCGACGCCGGAGAGCAGCTGTCGGGGCTGCGCCTTCACGCCCAGTTCGCGCAGGCCGGAGCAGCTGTCGTGGTAGGTCACCATGCCGTCGTAGCGGGTGGCCACGTCTCGCACGCCGAGCACGTCGACCAGGAACGACACCAGCTCCCAGGTCCTGGCACCCAGCGCGTCGGCGCGCGCCCGCAGATCCGGGTCGCCGGCAAACAGCGCAGGCATGTGGGTGCGGATCATTCCGGCGCACGAGCCTGACGGCACCACGACGTAGTCGTAGCCGCCGAACGCGTCGAGGATGCCGCGCGCCAGATCGCGCGTGGTGGCGCGGTCCCCGGTGTTGTAGGCGGGCTGGCCGCAGCAGGTCTGGGCCGCCGGCACCTCGACGACGCAGCCCGCACGCTCCAGCAGTCGAATTGCCGCGAACCCCACGCTGGGCCGGTGCAGGTCCACAAGACAGGTGACGAACAAGCCGACGCAGGGTGATGCTGGCATGGCTTTGGTCTAGGGGGGCGGTGGTGCCCCGTAAACCTACACGCCCGCTCGGCAGCACCGGAATTCGGGCAACCACGGCCGGCTGGCGGAAATTCTCGTCACGCAACGGCCCATGCAACGGCGGTCCGCAGGAATACCGGCGCCGGAGCGGCACGCCGACCGCGGTGCATCACCGCACGACTCTGTCAGAGCAGGAACTTACGTCCCGAACGTGCGATGTGTGCCTGCCCGTCAATTTTAGGAGTCGGCATGACTTCCCAGTTCTGGTTCTGGCTCGATACCATCGCGATGCTGATCGGCGGTGCAGCAATCCTGGCGATCGGCAAGCGACGCACCGCGTCGGAAGAGGCCCACACCATCTACCACGGCATCGTGCCGATCATTGCCGCGTGCTCCTACCTCGCCATGGCGGCAGGACAGGGTGCCATGGCGCTCCCGGTCGGCGTCCTCGCAGACCCTGCGCACGGTGCCGACGTCGTGCTGACCCGCACGTTCTATTTCGCTCGCTACCTCGACTGGTCGTTCACCACGCCGCTGCTGCTGCTGCCTCTCGCCCTGACTGCAACCCATGGCGGGCTTCGCCGTGGCGGCCTGATCTCCGGCCTGCTGCTGGCCGATCTGATGATGATCCTGACCGCCCTGTTCTTCGGGCTTTCGGTCGTGGACTGGATCAAATGGACGTGGTTCCTGGTCTCCTGTGTCGCTTTCCTTGCGGTCTACTGGGTGATGTTCGTCCCGCTGATGCAGGAAGCAAGCAAGGAGCGTGACGACGTGCGTGCTTGCTACCGAACCAACGCCCTGATCCTGGCGGTGCTCTGGTTCATCTACCCGATCATCCTGCTGTTCAGCACCGATGGGCTCGGCGTGTTCAGTTCGACCTTGTCGGTCGCCCTGGTCGCGATCATCGACCTCGTATCAAAGGTCATCTACGGCCTCTACACCATCAAGGGGTTTACGGGTATCGTTGACCGTGATCTCGGGACGGCGACGGCGGGGACAGCCAGGCCGCTTGGTGCCACCTCCGCCGTGACTGTCTGAACGCCGCAGAACCTGATACCAACCGGTCTTGAGGAAGACCGGTTGGGCAAGCTGTCGCAACCTTTTGGCCCGGGCTGCCGGTGATACGGCCGCCCGGGCTTTCGGCGTTGCTGGTCCAGGGCCGATGCAGCTTGTCCTGATGATGCGCAGTCCACGGTGCGTCTGACGGATGGATCGCCCGCAGGACGCTGGGACATCGCTTTGCGCATTTCCGCTTTGCGGTTTTGCGATGCCCGGTCTTTTGCCGCTCGCCTTGAGCCGTCCTATGCCAGGCGCTTGACCAGGTGGTCCGCGACCCGGAGCGCATTGGCGATGATGGTCAATGTCGGGTTCACCGCACCGATCGAGGGGAAGAAGCTGGCGTCGGTGACGTAGAGGTTGTCGAGCTCGTGCGCCTTGCAGTCGAGATCAAGCACCGAAGTGGCCGGGTCGGTCCCGAAGCGGCAGGTGCCGGCTTGGTGCGCGGTGCCGCTGATCGGAATATCCTTGCCCAGGTACAGGTTGCGCTCCAGCAGCCTGGGGTGGGCGCCAATCGCGCTCATCATGCCCTCCAGTTTGGCTTTCAGCCGGCGGTGCGCCTCCATGTTGGTTTCGGTCACGTCGAGAATGACCTTGCGGTCCTCGCCGTAGCGGATGCGGTTCTGCGCAAGCGGCAGATCCTCTCCGGACAGCCAGAAGTCCATCGAGTAGAGCGCCATCTTTTCGAACGGCATCTCCGGAGCCCAGGACAGCCAGGCAGGCAGAGCCTCGCCGCGGATCTGCTCGCCGTGCGAGGTCGCGCACATCTGGATCAGGCCCAACGGGTAGGGCCAGTCATCGGCGCGCGAGTAGAAGTCGCCGACCGCCAACGTCTTCTGGAACACGGTGTGGTTCGGCTCGCGGAGCAGCGCCATCAGCACCGACTGGTTGTGCCGCATGTAGTTGCGCCCGACCTGGTCGGAACCGTTGGCGAGACCGCTCGGATGGACGTCGTTCGCGGAGCGCAGCAGCAGCAGGGCAGAGGACAACGCGCCGCATGCGACCACCACGATATCAGCCGAGTAGGTCTCGTGCGCGCCGTCGCGGACGACGTGCACCGCGGTGACGCTGCGCCCTGCGGCGTCGGTTTCCAGCCGCTCGACATAGGCGTTGGTCAGCAGGGTGAAGCTGTCGTGCGCGGCACGGGCGGGATCGACATTGATCACCTGGGCGTCGGCCTTGGCGTTGATCGCGCAAGGGAAGCCGTCGAACGCGTCGCACCGGATGCACGGGCTGGTGGGCAGCACCTTGCCGTCCTGTTCGTCGAGCTTGATGCCGAGCGGCAGGTGGAACGGGTGCAGACCCTCGGCGCGGAGCGCATCGCTGAGGTCAGCCACGCGCTTCTCGTGGCTGACCGGTGGGTAGGCGTACGGTCCGCTGCTCCAGGGCTCGCCGGGGTCCTCGCCGCGCTGGCCGTGCACGTGGTAGAGCGCCTCGGCCTCGGCGTAGTGCTTCTCGAACGCGGCGTAGGGCAACGGCCAAGCGGGAGAGATGCCGTCCTCATGCACGATTTCGCCGAAATCGCTCTCGCGCAGACGGAACAGCGCCGCGCCGTAGACCTTGGAATTGCCGCCAACGAAATAGTGCAGCCCAGGATGGAAGCTGGCGCCATTGCTCGCGTACCAGGTCTCGGCTGCCTGGTAGGCGCCATCGACGAACACGGTCTTCGAATCCCAGTTGGCTCGGGCGCGAACCAGGTAGTCGCCGCGCTCGACAAGCAGGACTCGTTTGCCGGATGCAGCAACGCGCTGCGCGAGTGATCCGCCGCCGGGCCCGCTGCCCACGACGATGACGTCATAACGCTCGGCCATTGCCTACCCCGTTGCTGAACCGCCCGCGCGCGGGCCGAGCCCTTTACGCATCGCCGTATAGCCGGGTTCATCTCGTCCGGGCGGCATCGACCCGCAGCGCCGGCACCCCACATGGAGCAAGCGTCGAGGCTTGCGGATGCGGAAGGGCACAGGTCCATGAACGGGAAGATGCGGCGCAAGGCGGACTTGCCCACCCGGGTCTGTGCGACCTGCGACCGGCCGTTCACCTGGCGGCGCAAGTGGGCGACGGTCTGGGAGGAAGTGCGCTACTGCTCCGAGGCGTGCCGGCGGGCACGGCCCGCGCCGAAGCGCACCCCTTGATCGTGGCAGGACCTGGCAGAGGGGCGCGGTAGAAACCGACGCACCGCGACGGAGCAGACAGAAGAAGGGCCCGGAGATCGATCCCCAGGCCCTTCCGCATTGTCTGAAAGCGACGTTTGTCGAACAAGGGCAGCTAGGCTGCCTGGCACTCCATCCCGACAGCAACCCAGGTTTCCGAGAACGGCGCTTGCGTCAAACAATGAGACACGGGATCACCTCCTTTCAGTATGTTGAACTAGGACGGTAATGCCACAGCAGACGCTGCGCAAGGTCGCGCGCGGTTGTGTTGGCGAAAAGTCGGCACCGTAATACCAGCGGCTCCGAGCGTTGACCTGCAAGCAAAGTAAGGCTGGGCACTCCCTCCGCCCGCATTCCAATAGCCCAAGCGGGCCATTGGAACCTCGCGCGCGCCACGCCCGGACCCGCCAAAGACCTGAGGCCCGTGAAAACCTCTTTCCTGGTCAAATGGATTCCAAAGGCCTGGCCTTTGGCGGAGTCCAGAGGCAGAGCCTCTGGCCTTGCTTGCTTGGCCCATCAAGCTCAAGTCCTGTTGGCATAAAGGCGCAGGCAGAAGTGGTCGCCGTTCGTCTGACCAGAGTGGAGGCGCAAGGCTTCACCCCTGGTCGAGAGGCCCCCACCACCGAGAGTCCACTGCCAGCGTAATGCCGAGTTCACTGCCCATGGTCTTCAACGGGGCTTCGCTCTTGGGCAGGTCCGGGCGGCTTCAGCCTTGCCTGCTTCGCCGGCCTTGAGCCTGCCTCAGGTCCTGACCACTTCAGACCGATAAGGAATCGCCGCGTCGCCTTTTCAGGGGCGCGTGCGGACCCGTCGCCTGACGCAGAGGGACATGGCCATGGACATGCAGAAGTTCACCGAGCGCAGCCAGGGTTTCCTGCAGGCTGCGCAGACCATCGCAACGCGCGAGTTCCACCAGCGGCTGGCGTCGGAGCACCTGCTCAAGGCCTTGCTGGACGACCAGGAGGGTGCGGCGTCCGGCCTGATCCGAGCAGCGGCCGGCAACCCGGACGCGGTGCGCCAGGCCAACGACGCCGAACTGGCCCGCATGCCGAAGGTGAGCGGGCAGGGGGCCGGGCAGCCGCAGGTGACACCGGACCTGGTGCGACTGCTCGACGCGGCGCAGGAAGCTGCCAGGAAAGCGGGCGATGCCTACGTGGCGCAGGACCGCCTGCTGGTGGCACTGGCGATGTCGGACAGCCCGGCGGCTCGGGCCTTGCGGGACGGCGGGTTGACGGTGCAGACGCTCGAGCAAGCGGTGGCGGCGATACGCAAGGGGCGCACCGTCGACAGCCCGACCGCCGAGCAGAGCTTCGACGCGCTGAAGAAGTATGCCCGCGACGTCACCGAGATCGCACGGGCGGGCAAGCTCGACCCGGTGATCGGCCGCGACGAGGAAATCCGCCGGGCCATCCAGGTGCTGGCGCGGCGGACCAAGAACAACCCGGTGCTGATCGGCGAGCCGGGCGTGGGCAAGACGGCGATCGTCGAGGGCCTGGCGTTGCGCATCGTCAACGGCGACGTGCCGGAGGCGCTGCGACGCAAGCGGGTGATGGCGCTCGACCTCGGCGCCCTGGTCGCCGGCGCCAAGTTTCGCGGTGAATTCGAGGAGCGGCTGAAGGCGGTGCTCAAGGAGATCGAGGTCGCGCAGGGCGAGGTGATCCTGTTCATCGACGAGATGCACACCCTGGTCGGCGCCGGCAAGGCGGACGGCGCGATGGACGCGTCCAACCTGCTCAAGCCGGAGCTGGCGCGCGGTGGGCTGCACTGCATCGGCGCAACCACGCTCGACGAGTACCGCAAGCACATCGAGAAGGATGCGGCGCTGGCGCGGCGCTTCCAGCCGGTGTTCGTGGGCGAGCCGACCGTCGAGGACACCATCAGCATCCTGCGCGGCATCCGCGAGAAGTACGAACTGCACCACGGCGTGCGCATCACCGACAACGCGCTGGTCGCCGCGGCCACGCTGAGCAACCGCTACATCACCGACCGCTTCCTGCCGGACAAGGCCATCGATCTGATCGACGAGGCGGCGAGCCGGCTCCGCATGCAGGTCGACAGCAAGCCCGAGGCGCTGGACGAGCTGGACCGCCGACTGATGCAGCGGCGTATCGAGCGTGAGGCGCTGCGTCGCGAGGACGACAGTCCGTCGCGCGACCGCCTGGGCAAGCTGGAGCACGAGATCGCCGACCTGGAAGAGCGGTCCGGGGCGATGACCGCGGCCTGGCGTGCCGAGACCGAGCGGGTGGCCGAGACGCAGAAGCTCAAGGAGCGTCTGGACCAGGCGCGCAGCGAAATCGAGATTGCGCAGCGGCGTGGCGAGCTGGGGCGAGCGTCGGAACTGATCTACGGCGTGATCCCGGACCTTGAGCGCCAGATCAACGCGCAGCAGGCGGATCCTGCGGACGGCCATCTGGTCAACGAGGCAGTGACCGAGGCGGCGATCGCCGGCGTGGTGTCGCGCTGGACCGGGGTGCCGGTGGACCGGATGCTGGAGGGCGAACGCACCAAGCTGTTGCGCATGGAGGACGAGCTGCGTCGCCGCGTGGTGGGGCAGGAGGAGGCGTTGCGCCATGTCGCCAACGCGGTTCGCCGGGCTCGCGCCGGTCTGCAGGATCCCGGGCGGCCGATCGGTTCCTTCCTGTTCCTCGGGCCGACCGGAGTGGGCAAGACCGAGCTGACCAAGGCGCTGGCAGAGTTCCTGTTTGACGACGACCGGGCGATGGTCCGCATCGACATGAGCGAGTTCATGGAGAAGCACTCGGTGTCGCGGCTGATCGGGGCGCCGCCCGGCTATGTGGGCTACGACGAGGGCGGCGTGCTGACCGAAGCGGTGCGCCGCAGACCGTACCAGGTGATCCTGTTCGACGAGGTGGAGAAGGCGCACGAGGACGTATTCAACATCCTGCTGCAGGTGCTCGACGATGGGCGGCTGACCGACGGGCAGGGGCGAACGGTGGATTTTCGAAACACGATCATCGTGCTGACCTCGAACCTCGGCAGCGAGGTGCTCGCCACCCAGGGCGAGGCGGCCGGCGAGACCGCGGAACAGGCAGCGATCGTGCAGGCACAGGTCATGCGCGTGGTACGCGAGCATTTCCGGCCGGAGTTCCTGAACAGGCTTGACGAGATCGTGCTGTTCCGCCGGCTGGCGCGTTCGGACATGGCCTCGATCGTCGACATCCAGCTTGGCCGGCTGCGTGCGCTGCTGGCCGACCGCAAGATCAATCTGGCGCTCGACGAGCCCGCGATGGAGTGGCTGGCCGATGCCGGCTACGACCCCGTCTACGGGGCCCGGCCGCTGAAGCGGGTGATCCAGCGCAGCCTGCAGAATCCGCTCGCCGGGCGGCTGCTGGAGGGAGTGGTTCACGACGGCGATACGGTGGAGGTGTCGGCCGATCGTGACGGGCTGATCGTGGGCGCCGCTGCATAGCACTGGGCACGCGCCCGGTCGGTCGATCGGGCGCGTGCATTGTGCAGACGCGGACGGGTGACAGGCCTCGCCGACCCTGACAGCCGCCTCCCTTTCCGGACCATGACAAGGAGTGGACCCTCATCGTCTAGATACGCGTTTGACGCATAGCTGAATTCCGACCGAACTGTTTGCTGGGGGTGGGACCTCTCCTCACGGACGACAGACATCGAAACACCTGGAAAACCAGTGATCTGCACCGCGAGAGTGGTTGATGAAGGAGGGCTGTCACCGCGTTGACATGACCAAGGGCGACGAGTAGAACCCGCCTACCAAAGCGCAGGCAAACGGTATCTGCCTACATCCTGGTTGTTGACCACGTGTCCGAATTTGCTTGGCTCGTGGAATAGCTCTTCCTGTAGGTAATACTACTGGAAGCCAGGAAGCCGTTTCGGATGTTCATTGAAATTTGCAGAGGCTAGGAAGGGATATGTTGGCGGCGCTCCATTGG
>CAXSEF010000025.1:13832-37982 GCA_964236535.1 uncultured Acetobacteraceae bacterium | reverse complement strand
ACGAACGCGTGCGGCGCCGACAGCGCATGGCGGTTGACCTCCGCCACGCCGGCGCGGCACCGCCACACCAGATCGGGCGCCATGCCGATGATCGAGTAGCGACCCCGGCTCGCGCCGCCCTCGACACTTTCCAGCAGGAAGCTGTTGGCCTGTCCGTGCGCCAGCTTGAGGAAAGCGGCTACCGGCGTCAGCAGGTCCGACACTCCTGTGCTCCACAGCAGCGTGCCTTGTCCGCGCGAATAGGCCGTCTCGAAGTCATCCATGATTCCGGTTCCCAAGCACGCAAGGCGAGGGCTCTGCCCTCGACCCGCCAGGGCGAGCCGCCCTGGACCGGTCTGCGTTAGCATCCGGCCTAGGCAGCGTCACTTTCCTGAAGTCGCGGGGTCTGCGGCCTTATGCCTGGTTCCCGCAGAGCCCTGGGCCTGCTATGGCTGCTGCGCTATCCGGTCCAGCTCGGCCGCATTGATCTTGGGCCGCGCCAGCGTGCGCAACGCGGTCGCGTAGGTGATCTCCGCGTCGTCACCCATTCCGCGCGACAGCGCCTCGCGCATCTGCCCGAACCCGATCGGGTCCGCCGCCTGGTCCGCCGGCTGTACCGCCTTGAGCACCGCGACCACGAACCCGTCTGTGTCCTCCACCGCGCTCGCCTCGCCCGGTTTGAGCGTGAACAGCACCCGCGCCAGTGTCGGCGGCACCCCTTGCGGCGGCGCGCCCCTGCCCACCGGTGGCGTGGCCACCACCCGCACACCCTCGATCGAGGCTGCCTCCGCCAGGCTCTGCCCGCCCTGTACCGCACCCAGCAGCCGGGTCGATGCCACATCCTGGGCGCGACGCACCTGGTCGGCCCGCCAGTCCGCGAGCACCTGTGCCGCCACCTCCGCATAGGGCTTCGGCGCCGGGGGCGTCACCTGCTCGACCGAAACCGCGAACGCCGCCTGCTCCGGCCCCTGCACCACCTGCGGCGCGTCGCCCACCTTGGCCGCGAACGCCGCCTTGATGATCGCCTCGTGCAGCGCCGCCGTCCCGGGCAGCGGCGCCAGCTCGCCGGTCGCCGTGCGCCCCTGCGCGTCCAGCGTGCCCTGCAGCCCCGCGGCCCCCAGATCGCCCGGCAGCTCGTCGAACGACGTCCCGCCGGCCAATGCGTCCTGCAGCTTGGCCACCCGCTCGTCCACCAGCCCCGCCGCCGCATCGCGCGCGGCATCGGCCTGCAGCCGCTCGCGCACGCTGTCGAAGCCCTGCTCGACCGCCGGCGTCACCTTCTCCACCTTGAGCACAACCCAGCCGAGCGAACCCTGTATCGGCCCGACCACCTCGCCCTGCCTTGCTGCGAACGCCGCCTTCGCCAGCTCGGGCGAGGGGATCTCGTCTGCCGTTACGTCGTCGAGCTCCACCGCGGTCGCCGGCGCCGTCTTGATGTCGGTGTCCTTCGCGCTCCCGGCCTTCGGGTCTCCCGTCCTGGCATCGCCGGCGTTCGCATCGCCCGGCTGGACGTTGCCTGCTTTCGCACGATCCTGTCCCGCCACATGGATCGCCGCCGCCTGGATGCCGGCCCACGCCACACCGCCGCGCCACAACGTCACCAGCGCGTCGGCCCGGTTCCGCTCCGCGGTCGTCACCACCTCGACGCTGCGCTTCTCCGGCTGGTGGAACTGCGCGGCCCGGGCGTCATAGGCCGCATGCAGCTGCGCGTCGGTGACGTCGAGCGCGCGCGCGATGGTGTCGGGCGAGAGCACCACCGCCTTGATCCGCCGCAGCTCCGGCGTGCGGAAGTCCTCGGGATGGTTGTCGTACCAGCGCTGCAGTACCGGCGGGGCAGGAGGGGCGGGCGTCGGCACCGCCGCGAACGGGAACCGCACCACGTCCGCGACCCGCGTTTCGCCCTCGTAGGCGAACACGTGGCCGACCAGGCTGCCCGGCGCCTGGACCCCCGCCTTGACCGAGCCGATCAGCTCGCGCTGCGCGATGTCGTCGCGCATCAGCTGCAGGAACCGCTTCTCGCTCAGCCCGGCCCGCCCGAGTGCGGCGTTCATCGCCGCGCGGTCGAACTGCCCGTTGGCACCCTGGAACGCGGAGATCGCGAACACCGCGGCGCGCAGATCGTCGTCCGGCACCACCAGGTCCATCCGCGCGGCCCGCGCCTGCACCGCTTCCTGCACGATCAGCCGGTTCAGCGTCTGCTGCGCCACCATACGCCGCAGCGCCGGCGGCACCTGGTCGGCCGAGCCGAACTGGCCGCCGAACTGCTCGAGATCGTGCCGTACCGAACGGTCGAGGTCCTGCGCCGCGATTGTCCGTCCGTCCACCGTCGCCACGGTGTCGCCGGACAGCCCCGAACCCGCGAACACCCCGGAAATTCCCCAGCCTGCGAGCGCCACCACCATCACGATGATCAGCCCCCGGGCAGGCCAGGTGTTCATGAAGTTGCGGAACACAGCGAGCATGGCAGACGTCCGACCAATGAGGGCGCGCACCATAGGCAGCCGCCCGCGGACCGGGCAAGCGAGGCCACGCTGTGCCGGACCCGCACAGGCCTACCTTTCAGACACGGTGCGCTCTAGCTCATTGCTTCGGGTCCACTCCTGCGGGTGGTGATCCCCGCGTGTGTGGGTCCGGGAGCTCAGCCGCCGACGGGGTCCAGAGGCAGTACCTTCGCCCCTGCCTGCTTCCTTGCCTGCCGGTTGCCCCCCCGCCCCCGGCTGCTCTAAGCCGGGCGGCCGCACCATAGGGGGATATGCTATGCGCCAGATCATCGCCGCGAACTGGAAGATGAACGGCCTGGCTGCCGACGCGAAGCGTCTGACTCAGTCGCTGCGCCAGAACGCCACGGGCCTGCCCTGCGACCTGGTGATCTGCCCGCCATTCACCCGTATCGCCATGGTGGCCGAGGCGTTGTCCGGCACCGGCATCGGCGTCGGTAGCCAGGACTGCCACCAGGCGGCCAGTGGGCCCTACACCGGCGACATCTCGGCGGCAATGGTGGCCGAGGCCGGCGCGCGCTACGTAATCGTGGGCCATTCCGAGCGCCGCCTCGGCCACGGCGAGACCGACGAGGTGGTCCGCCAGAAGACCAAGGCGGCACTCGCCGGTGGCTTGATCCCGATCGTGTGCGTGGGCGAGTCCGCCGACCAGCGCGGCGGCGGACAGGCGCACGAGACCGTCGGCTGGCAGATCGAGGGGTCGCTGCCGGAGGGGTTCGAGGGTATCCTCGCTTACGAGCCGGTCTGGGCTATCGGGGCCGGTAACAGCGCGGACGAGGACGACGTTGCCGCGATGCACGCCTTCATCCACGACGAACTTACCCGCCAGTTCCCTGACAGCGTCGCCCGGCTTGCGGTGTTGTATGGCGGCTCGGTGAAGCCCGACAACGCCGCCGGCCTGCTCGCGCTGCCGAATGTCGATGGCGCACTGGTCGGCGGCGCCAGCCTCGACGCCAGCGACTTCATCGCGATCGCTCGCGCCGCTGCTGCCCGGTGATGCCGCTTGTGTTCCGCCAGTGTCGGTTGGCTCCCTGTGCGGGACCGTGGCGCATCCCCAGTTCCCTTGAGTGCCCGCATGGCGCCGGGTAACGGACGACAGGAGCGGCGATGGACCGAAAGCTGCACGAGACACTGACTGGCTGGCGTCACCAGCTGCATCGTCGACCCGAACTCTCTCTGCACGAGGCGCAGACCGCGCATTTCGTGGCGGATCGGCTGACCGAACTCGGCATCCCGTTCGAGACGGGGATCGGCGGTCACGGCGTGGTTGCGACCCTGTGCCGGCCGACCCCGGGCGGTGCGCAGCGCAGTGTCGGCCTGCGCTCGGACATGGACGCGTTGCCCATCGTCGAGAGCACCGGCGCACCACACGCTTCCGAGACACCGGGCGTGATGCATGCCTGTGGCCATGACGGCCACATCGCGGGCCTGCTCGGTGCGGCTGTCCTGCTGCAGCGCGACCCTGGCTGGACCGGCATCGTCCGGCTGATCTTCCAGCCCGCTGAGGAGGGCTTTGGTGGCGCCGAGGCGATGCTGCGCGACGGCCTGCTGGAGCGATTCCCGTTCGACAGCGTCTACGGCCTGCACAACTGGCCGGGCCTCGACGCCGGGTCCATCGCGGTCCATGGCGGGGCCGAGCAAGGCGACAGCCGTGACGCCCCAGTGATGGCGGCCGGCACCCGGCTGCGCATCACCCTCGCCGGCCACGCCGGCCACGCCGCAATGCCGCATCTCACTCGTGACCCGATGCTGGGTGCGGCGCACCTGATGCTGGCACTGCAGTCGATCGTCAGCCGCACCGTCGACCCGCTGCAATCCGCGGTGGTTTCAATCTGCCGCATCGACGGCGGCGATGCCGAGAACCAGATACCAGAACATGCGACGCTGCGTGGCACCATGCGCAGCCACTCGCCTGCGGTGCATGCGGCGATGACCGAGCAGGTCCGCACGATCTCGGCAAATCTGGCACAGGCATTCGGGCTGCGCGCGAGCTTCGACCTCGACACCCACGTCTCCGCCACGATCAATCACGGGCCAGGGGCGGAGCTTGCCGCCGCCGCCGCCGCCGATCTCGGCGCCCCCCTGCGCCGTGACTTGCCGCCCAGCATGGCGAGCGAGGATTTCGGCGCGTTGCTGGAACAGCGTCCCGGCGCCTTTGCCTGGGTCGGCAACGGCTCTGCCGATGATGGCCGGGCGCTGCACAACTCCGGCTACGACTTCAACGACGCGATCCTGCCCACGACCGCCGGTTGGCTCGCGGCGGCTGCACGCCGCGCGCTTGTGTCATAGTCGGTGTCGCGCTGGTGCGTTGCGGATCGGCCGACGGATCCACCCGATCGGGCCATGCGAGGCTACTCCTCCATCGCGACCCGCTGCACCGACTGGAAGCCTTCGAACTCCGGCGACCCGGCGTACATCGCGCGGTTGGTGCTCGCCCCGCGATGGGCCGACTTGAAAGCGTCGGAACGCGTCCACGCTTCGAAATCCGCGTAGCTGCGCCAGACGGTGTGCGACGAGTAGAGGACGTGGTCGTCGCGTGTCGGGCCGCGCAGCAGGTTGAACTCGACGAAACCGGGGCTGTCGCGCAGATAGCTGTCGCGCGAGGTCCAGACCTTCTCGAACGCATCGGTCTGGTCAGGCATGACGCGGAACCGGTTCATGGCCAGATACATCGGCGTGATCTCCTTGGAATGTAGCAGGCATATCGGGCGGCCGCCGCGGTTGCGAAGCCCCGACGTCAGGAAAGCCTGGCAGCTGCGGACCAACTGCTCGCCGCTTGCTCTCAGCTTCCAGGGGCCGGCTGTGCCATGCAGTCCGTCCGCCCGGCCGCTGTGCAATCCTGGAATGCGACATAGGCCTGCAGTTGCGGAAACAGCCACCAGCCGAGCAGGGCCAGTCCCACCAGCCCGGCGAGCACCAGGCCAGGCAGCATGCGGGAAAGACGCTCGCGCGCGGTCATGACACTTCCTTCCCTGCCTCGCGCCCTGTTCGCCGCTGCCGAGGCGCGAAACTCCGGCAGGAAAGCCTCGGGCAAGGTGCGGTCACAAGGCAAGCCTGGTCTGGACCTTCCGGGGCCCACCCATGGTAGCGTCGCAGCGCAACGGTGTGCTGCCGTGCACCGTTGTTTCGGATCATCGGATGGAGGGCGGGATGGAGAAGACGAAGTGGAGCCCCGCCGAGGCGCACCGCGGCAGCACCGGGCACCGTATGGCGCTTCTCCATGTCGGCCGCGGTTGTTGCTTCTATTGCCTGCGCCGCTTCGATGCCGGCCTGGTGGCGCGCTGGATCGACGGCGGCGCCACGGCGCTGTGCCCCCACTGCGGGATTGATGCCGTGCTGCCGGACCACGGCGAGATGTCGGACGAGAGGCTCACCGTGATGCATCACACCTATTTCGGACGCGCACCCTGGCCGGTCTGAGCATGGCCGGCACCCGCCCGGCGGCAAAGAAGTTCGATGACCTCGAGTGCACCGTCGACGGGACGCGTCGCGCGCGCGTGGCGTTGCGCGGGTTGCAGACACTGTGGGTGAACACCGGCACGCTGTGCAATCTGGCCTGCGCCAGCTGCTATATCGAAAGCTCGCCGCGCAACGACAGCCTGGCCTTCTTTACCCGCGCTGACCTGCGGGGCTACCTCTCCGAGATCACGCGTGACCGGCTGCCGACTGGACTGGTGGGCTTCACCGGTGGCGAGCCCTTCGTCAACCCGGACCTGCTCCCGATGATTGAAGACGTGCTGTCCGTGCCGCAGCTGCCCGGACTGCGCGTACTGGTACTGACCAACGCTATGCGGCCGATGCGGCGGGTTGAGGCAGGCCTGATGTCGCTTCAGGCGCGGTTCGCGGCGCGCTTGGTGTTGCGCGTCTCACTCGACCACTACGCCGCCCCGGTGCACGAGCGCGAGCGTGGCTCGGGCAGTTGGGCAGTCACGATGGATGGGCTCGACTGGCTCGCCCGGCACGGCTTCACTGTTCACGTCGCCAGCCGTCTGCTGTCCGGCGAGACCGAGCCGCAGTTGCGCGCCGGCTATGCCGCGCTGTTCGCCGCACGCTCGCTGCCGGTCGATGCCACTGACCCGGAGGCGCTCACCGTGTTTCCGGAGATGGATGCGAGCGCAGAGGCGCCGGAGATCACCGAGGCCTGCTGGGGCCTGCTCGGCTGCTCGCCGGACACCATGATGTGTGCGAGCAGCCGCATGGTCGTGCGCCGACGCGGTGCCTCCTCCGCCAGCGTCGTCGCCTGCACCCTGATACCCCACGACCTCCGGTTCGAGCTGGGGACGACGTTGCGGCAGGCTGCTGGCACTGTGCCGCTTGCCCACCCGCATTGCGCACGCTTCTGTGTTCTCGGCGGCGGCTCCTGCACCGGCGGAGCGTCCGGGCCGCACGCCTGACGCTGAATATCGACGCGGCTGTCTGGTGTCCGGCGCAGGGCAGCCGGGTTTCACTGTCCCTGCGACATGGAATTTATTCGTTTCGTAACAATCGTCTAGCTCCTCGCTCCATGCATCGTCGGTGTCGCGACACAGCACGACGGCCTGACACCTCGGCTGCACCCCGCCTGCTGGCGCGGGTTGCGTCGTGGCTGCGATCGGAGTGCATTGCTGGTCCTGCTGCGGCCGCGTGGGACGGGATCAAGGTTCTTCAAACCCCACGCGGTGCGCCCATGTGCGGCACAGACCGCGGCGATCGGCGCGCGGAACGTTGAGGATACATACGAATGCCAGACACCGGCCCGAGCAATCTGGGCACTGGACGCCACCTCGGAGTCCTGATCGTGGGCCTCGGCGGTGCAGTCGCGACCACCGCGGTCGCCGGCATTGAGATGATCCGCCGCGGGTCCAACGACTTCGCCGGCCTCCCGCTGGCCAATTCCGATGCGCCCGGGCTTGCGGCATACCGCAACATGGAGTTCGGCGGCTGGGATCTCAATGGCGACGACCTGTGCACCGCCGCCCGCGAGCATCATGTGCTTGATCGCGACCAGGAGGACATGGTGGCCGAGCCGCTGTCGCGCATGCGACCCTGGCCCGCGGTCGGCAGCGTGGATTTCTGCGCAAACGTGGACGGTGCCAACAAGGTTGTCGCCGGTAGCCATCGCGGCGCGGTCGATCGCATCCGCGAGAATATTCGCAGCTACAAGGCGGCCAGCGGCGTCGACGACGTCGTCGTGATCAACCTAGCGTCGGTCGAGCGCTGGCCGGATGACACGAGGCCGCTCGCCGACATTGCGGCCTTCGAGCGTGGGCTCGACGACAACCACGAGTCGATCAGCCCGGCGATGCTCTATGCCTACGCGGCGATCACCGAGGATGTGCCGTACGGCAACTTCACGCCGAGTCTCGCAGCCGACATCCCTGCCCTGGTGGCGCTTGCCAACCAGCGCAATGTTCCCGTGGCAGGCAAGGACGGCAAGACCGGCCAGACATTCCTCAAGACCGTTCTGGCGCCGGCGTTCAAGGCGCGCAGCCTGTTCGTCGAAGGCTGGTTTTCCACCAACATCCTGGGAAATCGCGACGGCCTCGCGCTTGACAACAAGGACAGCCTGCAAAGCAAGCTCAACACCAAGGGCTCGGTGCTCGACAGCATTCTTGGCTACAAAGTCGAAGACCATCTAGTGAACATTCAGTACTACAAGCCACGCGGCGACAACAAGGAGGCCTGGGACAACATCGACATCGTGGGCTTCCTTGGGCAGAAAATGCAGATCAAGCTGAATTTCCTGTGTCGCGACAGCATCCTCGCGGCACCGCTCGTCATCGAGATTGCCCGCGTGCTCGACCTCGCCCACAAGCG
The DNA here is from genome assembly GCA_964236535.1 of uncultured Acetobacteraceae bacterium. Classification (GTDB taxonomy): domain Bacteria; phylum Pseudomonadota; class Alphaproteobacteria; order Acetobacterales; family Acetobacteraceae; genus CAXSEF01. The sequence goes on along the minus strand of CAXSEF010000025.1, from coordinate 29,709 downwards.
TGGCCGCGGCGGCGTGCAGGAGCAGCTCGGCATCTTCTTCAAGGCACCGATGACGCCTGCCGGCCGGCGGGAGGAGCACTCGTTCCCGGTGCAGCAGCAGGTGCTGATGGACTGGCTCGCCGCCGCCTGAGAGACGGTCCGGGACTTGTACTCTGTCGGCCATCTGACTCGCTCTCCTTGCGCTCCGCGGCCCATGGCCCGGCGGTGCGGGAAACCATGCCGGCCGACTCGGCGGAGCATGTTCTCGGCGAATCTGTATCTCGCCCGGCAGTGTCTGTTCTCGGGTTGTTTGGGGCCGAGGGTTCAGGCCCCGATGGATCCTCGCCTCGAATGAGCGAAGCAGAGCCTCGGCCTCACTTTGCCTGGGACAACACATTGGATATGCCCATCACCGAAGCCGGGCTCCCCTTGTCCGGGCTCGCGACCCTGGCGGCTGAACTTGCCACCCTCAAGCGGCTGCGAGACGCGCAATCATCCGAGAGCCTGGCCACTCGGCTGTTCCGGCGCGCCTGGGAGGCGCTCCTGCTCGGCCGCGACTTCAACGACGTTGCCCTGTCGACTACCGCCGACGCCCTGGCGGCGCTCCGTCTCGGCGCAATGGACAGCGCCATCCTCTCGCAGCTCGGCGTCCCGCCGGCTGCCGCCGGCGAGATCCTGGCCGCCTCGTTCGACCAGGTAGCCGGCCCGATCGCTCCAGCCATCCGCGCGGCGCTGCGCGAGCGGCTGGGCGAGCCGATCCCGCTGGTGGGCGAAGTGCCCGGCTTTGTCGAATCGCTGATCCGCCAGCCGCGCGCCGGTGTCACCTGCCCCGGCCGATCGCGCATCGTCCTGGAGCCGCCGGAAGGCCACGGCGACCATTGCCTCATCGTCGCCGTGCTCGGCGTGGCCCTCGCCGGGCACTACGGCGCGGCGCCCGCAGTGCCGTTCATCGCCGGCCTCGCGCATCATCTGCACAACGCGACGATGCCCGACTCCGGGTTTGCTGGCGAGATGCTGCTCGGCGGCTACCTGGTGCCGGCGATGGAGCGGCTGTTCGAGACCACGGTCGCCACCCTGCCGGACCGCTTTGCGGAGGCGACGCGCCTCGCCCTGCGCACCATCCGCAACGCGGACACCCCCGAGGGCCAGGCCTTCAACGCCGCCGACGTGATCGACCGGATCATGGAAATGCGCCACTTCGCCGCCGTCGCCGCCTTCACCAGCGATCAAGCGTTGGGCGAGATGGAACTGGTACATGCCGGCCCGCTGCAGGCCTTTCATCATGGTGTGATGCGCGAGGCGGGCCTGCTCGACACGTCACAGCGCGCCGAGGCGCCCGCTGCCCGCGGCCGTGACAGCCCGCCGGCCAGCTCGGCGGTGCCGGATCAGGAAGCGGGGGTGGCCGAGGCCGAACTCGTGGCCGATACCAACGTCGGCCAGGGGCCTACCCCCGCGGCCCCGCTCATCCTGCCCGGGCAGAGCGCGCGGCACACCAGCACCACACCGCAGCGCGTGGCGCCGTGAGTGCCGCCTCTGACCCCACGACTCCGGACCCCTGGCCGCTTGGCCTAGGGTCGGCCGCCTGGCCCGGTGGCGCGCTGTGTTCCCCGATTACCGGCGTACCGCTCGCTGCCGGGCCGCACGATCTGCACGCCCTCGGCGAGCGCTGGCCCGTCGTCGACGGCATCGCCTTCCTTCGCGCCGACCGGCGCAGCCTCGCCGACGCGGCCCTTGCGGCACTCGACGCTGGTGACCCCGAGAGCGCCTGCAGCCTTCTGCTTGCCGACCAGGACGGCTGGGCCTCCACCCCGCCGCCGGACGCAGCCGCCTGCCGCCGCGCCGTGCGCGGCCAGACCACGCTCGGCTTCCGCGATGCCATGGACCTGCTGGCCTTCGGACCGGTCGGCACCTACTTCGCGCATCGGTGGTCCGACCCGACCTTCCTCTCCGGTCTCGCCCTGGCCGAGGCGCACTGGCACCGCCCGGCGCACGTGTTTGAGCTGGCCTGCGGCGCCGGCCACTTCCTGCGCGAGTTCGCCCGGCAGCCCGGCGTCGCCAGCGTCGCCGGCGGCGACCTCGTCTTCGCCAAGCTCTGGCTCGCCCGGCACTACGTCGCCCCCGCTGCCCGCCTGGTCTGCTTCGACGCGGCACGGCCCTGGCCGCTCCCCGACGCCGCCGCCGGCCTCGTGTTCTGCCAAGACGCGCTCTACTTCCTGCCCGAAAAGCCCCACGTTGCCGCCGAGATGCTGCGGGTCGCCGGCTGCGGCCGGGTTCTTGTCGGCCACGCCCACAATGCTGGCGTCAACAACCTCTCGCACGGTGCTCCGCTGTTGCCGGCCGAGTATGCCGCCCTGTTCGGCCACGCGCTGCTCTACGACGACCGCGAGCTGACCGCCGCCCTGGCCGGGTCCCGTGTTCCTTGCCCCGCCGAACCCGCGGCGCTGCATGCCGCACCGGCCGTAGCGCTTGCCGCCGGCCTTGCCGCCACCGATATCCCGCGCCCCGTCACCGCCGGCTTGGCGATGCCCGCGCCGGGCACCCCGGTCCGCCGCAATCCGCTTTATGCCCCCGGCCCGGACCGCCACCACCTTCGCTTCCCGTCGCCTCGCTACGAAGCCGAATATGCAGGGCTTGTCACCTACCCGCCGACCAGCGCTGCGCCCGCCTACGCCGCCGCCGGCGACCCGGCGCTCGACCTGATGATCCGGCGGCGCGAGATGCTCGATCTGCCCCCGTCATGGTGACTCCGGCGCCGGCTCACACGCCCGCCGCACCGCGGGTTGGCTGGGGCATCGCCGGCTGTGGCTGGGTTGCGCGGGACTACGTCGCTCCCGCGCTGCAGGCTTCCGCCAACGGCACGCTTCTCGCGATCCACGACCCCTCGCCGTGCTCGCTCGCCTTGGCTCACGCTGCCCTTGGCGACATCCCTGCCCACATTTCGCTCGCGACCTTCCTCGCGACCCCCGGGCTGCAGGCCGTCTACGTCGCCAGCCCTAACCACGCCCACCGTCCCCTCGTCGAGGCCGCAGCGCGCGCCGGCCTTGCCGTGCTGTGCGAGAAGCCGATGGCCAACACGCTCCTCCACGCCATCGCCATGGTCCAGGCCTGCCGCCACGCCGGCACCATCTACGCCACGGCCTTCGACCAGCGCTTCCATCCGGCCCACATCCACCTTGCTCGCCTCGTCGCTGAGGGCGCGGTCGGCACCCCCGTCGCCATCCGCATCGTCTACGCCTGCTGGGTCGACGATTCTTGGGCTGTCGACAACTGGCGCATCGACCCTGCCCGAGCCGGCGGTGGGGCGCTGTTTGACCTCGCGCCGCACGGCCTGGACCTTGCCGCCATGATCCTGCGCGAACCCATCGACAGCGTCGCCGCCCTCGGGCAGGGCCGCGTGCACGCCTACGCTGCCGCCGGGCAGGTCGAGGACGGCGCCGTGCTCATGGCGCGTTCTGCCAGCGGCGTCCTGCTGCAGATGCATGTTGCCTATAACTGTCCCGAGACGCTCCCCCGCCGCCGCCTCGAGATTGTCGGCACCCTGGGCCAGCTCACTGCCACCGATACCATGGGGCAGACCGCTGGTGGCACGCTCCATCTTACCCGCGCTGCCGACGGCATCCCCCGCGAGATCGCAGTCCCCGACGCCGAGCGCTCCCCCTTCCTCAACCAGGCCGAGGCCTTCGGCGCCGCCCTGCTCGAGAGCCGCCCGTTCCCGTTCTCTCCCGAGCACGACTTGCACACCATGGGGCTGCTGGAGCACGCGCAGGCGATGGTGCGGGGATGAAAGCGAGGCAGCCGGGAGCGAGGCTGGGCTCCGCCAGACCCGCCAGAGGGGAGCCACCCCTGGACCGGCACGAGCTGGCGCTCGCGGTGCCGTCGGCCTGCAAGCGGCAGCCTTTCGGGTCGGCCTCCGGCCAGGCCCACAAGGTGGCTGACCTGCAGGTCAGCGTCTGTCGCGCGGTCCATTTCGCGGGCGTCGCGCTTCTGTGGTCGGAGGTGTTCCCGAACGATCCGCCCTGGAACGCCGCGAAGGAGGCAATCCCGGCGAAGCTGGCGATGCGAGACGACCCGTCCTCGTCGCGCTCGACGGCATCGAGGTGGTCGGCTCGATCACGGCCGGCTATGACGGCCATCGCGGCTGGCTCTATGCCGCCGCGGTCCGCCAGTCGCACCGCCGTGGCGCCGGGTCGATGCTCGTGCGGAACGCGGAAGGTCGCCTGCAATCCAAGGGTTGCGGCAAGGTCAACCTCCAGATCAGGGCGTCGAACGCCGCAGTGGCCAGCCTCTACCAGGCGCCTGGCTATGGCGTCGAGGACCGCATCAGCCCGGGAAAGCGCGTCACTCCTCGGGCTGCCATGAGCCCACGGCCGAACTTTGGCGGCAGAGCCTCCGGCCTTCCTCAGCCAGACGGGACCAAGAATTGCCCCTGACCCCCTACGCCTGCAGCAACTGCGGCCATTGGCAGCGGTACTTCGCGACGCCCCCGCTGTGTCCGGTGTGCTCCGACGTACGCAACGACCTGCCCGCCGATGGCTGGGATTTCCGCACCCCCGAGCAGCTCGTTCCGATGCTGCGGTTCCACTGGCGCGAGGCGATCCCAGGCGTCTGGGAGTTCTGGTCCACCCCCCGCTTCGGCCTCGACAGCCATGGCTGGCTGCTGATCCACCCCGAGGGCAACGTCGCCTTCGAGGCCGCCCCGGTCTACGACGCGGCCCAGCTCGCCCAGATCGGACGCCTGGGCGGCATCCGCTTCCTCGCCGCCTCCCATCCGCACGGCTACGGCGCGCTGTACCAGCTCCAGGACGTGTTCCGCCCCGAGGCTCTGCTGATCCAGAAGGAGGATCTCGACTGGACCAAGGCGTTTCGCGTCACGCTGCCCTACGACGAGACCTTCGCGATCTATCCCGGCCTCACCCTCCACCACGTCGGTGGCCACTATGCCGGGCAGGCGGTGTTGCACGACGCCCGGCGGCGCGCGATCTTCGCGGGCGACAGTCTCAAGATCGACTTCGACGCCGACGGCCACGCCCAGGGTATCTCCTGCCACAAGGCGTACCACAAGCAGATCCCGCTCTCCCGTGGCGAGGCGCAACGCTACCGCGACGTCTACGAGCGTCTCGAGTTCACCTCGGTGTTCACGCCGTTCGAGATGGCCACGGACACCAGCACCGCAGCGGCCCTCGCCCTGCTCGACGAGGTGATCGAAGGCCCGCCGTTCACCCGGCCGATCCCGATTCTGCGGTGAGCCAGCAAGCAAGGCCAAAGGCTCTGCCTCTGGACCACGCCGGGGCGATCCTGCCAATGGTTCTGCCGGCTCACTTGGGCCATTGGAATGGCCACACGAAGAAAGCCGCCCTGGACCGACCTCCGCAAGCGAAGTCGGCAAGGCTCCGCTGATCTGTGCCGGTCCAGGAGCTGTCCCCTGGCGGGTCCCTGCTTCAAGGACATGGGCGGAGCCCTGGCCTTGCTTCCTCCGACCAGGGCTGACTGCCATGACCGCCCATTCCCTGCCCGACCTTCCCAGTGCCGCCCGAGCGTACATCGCCTCGATGCCCGAGGGACGCGTCGAGCTGTTCCCGCTCACCGCGCTCGATGGGACCGGCGTGCCCTGCTGGAACGCGATCTTCCATGATGCCGCCGCCCGCAGCTGGGTTGGCGTCGCCCCGCACGGCGTCGGCTACGGCAGCACCGACGCCGAGGCGATCATCGGCACCACCGGCGAGCTCGCCGAGGCGGTGCACTCCGCCGCCGGCATCGGGCGCATGCCGCGCCGCCGCGCCAGCTACGCCGCGCTGTCCCACGAGCTTGGCGCGGTCGCGGTCGCCGACCCCCTGACGCTTTGCCTGCCCGCCGGCTCGGCGATCGATGCGGAGACCGAACTCGACTGGGTCCCCGCCCGGCGCTGGCTTGACAGCGCGACCGTCTGGCTGCCCATCGACGTCGCCGCCTGCTCGTATGGCGACCTCGCCGAGGGCTACCGGCCGTTCACCAGCCCGATCACCAACGGCCTTGGTGCCGGCCCGACGCTCGATTTCGCCGTCGGCCACGGCTTGTGCGAGCTGTTCCAGCGTGACGGGAACGGCCTCAGCTTCCGCGCCATGGACCATGGCACCGCCCTCGACTTTGCCGGCGAGGACGGCCCCGACACCTTCCCCCGAGATGCACGAACCCGCGCCCTGCTGGCCCGGTTGCGCGCGTTCGGCATCGACGTGCTGCCCAAGTTCGCAACCGACGAGTTTGGGCTGTGCAACATATACTGCGTCGGCGACCAGCCGGACGGCGCGGCATTTCCGCTGATGGTCACTGCCGCCGGCGAGGCCGCGTCCCTCGACCGCGAGCACGCGTTGCGCAAGTGCATCCTGGAGTTCGCCGCCGCGCGCTCCCGCAAGACCTTCAGCCACGGCCCGCTCGCGAGCGTCGCCACCATCGCTCCCGCCGGCTATCTCGAAAGCTATCGCACCCGCCACACCCTCGCCGGCGAGGAGGGCCGCACCATGGCCGCGATGCGCGAGTGGCTCGCCCTCGACGTCGCCACCCTGCGTGGCCGGCTCGCCGACACCGTCCTGTCCCGCCGCACCACGAAGCGCTTTGATGCCCTGCCGACCTGGGACGGCGCGCTCTCCGGCACCCTCCTGGTCGAGGAGCTGCAACGTCGGCTCCACGCGCACGACATGCAGATCCTCGTCCTTGACTGGTCGCCTCCCGACCACCCCGGCGTGCATGTCGTCAAGGTTGTCGTCCCTGGCCTCGAGGTCGAGACCATGAGCTATCACCGTATCGGCGAGCGTGGCGTCCGTAAGCTGCTCGACCGCCAGTCTCGCCTGGTGGGGTTCGGCATCCCGCCCGAGGGCGCGAAGCCGGTCCGGCTTACCCCCGCGGCCGCCGAACGGCTCGGCGGCGCTGCCTGGCTGGACGTCCCGGCCGTGGACCGGATCGTCGGCGGACTTTATCCCCTCTACCGCGAGCCGGAGGCGCACTCCGCGCCCATCGCGATGGAGCGCGGATGACGACAGGATTGCGACAAGCAACAGCACAGGCCGCGCAAGCGGCAGGGAAGCCAACGCCTGCCCCGATGAGGTTCGCCTACAACACCAACGGTTGCGCCAACCACCGGCTAGACGACGCGCTCAACCTGATCGCCGACTCCGGCTATGACGGCGTCGCGCTGACGTTGGACATCCACCACCTCGATCCTTTCGCCGACGGCTTTCGCGCCGAGCTGGCCCGCGTCGCCGGCCGGCTGCGCACGCTCGGCCTTGGTTGCGTGGTCGAGACCGGTGCGCGCTTTCTGCTCGACCCACGGCACAAGCATGAGCCCACCCTGGTCACCGCCTCGCCCGAGGGCCGCGCGCGCCGTATCGAGTTCCTCACCCGCGCACTCGAGGTCGCGGCCGAGACCGGCGCCGAGGCAATGTCATTCTGGGCCGGCGTCCCCAGGGCCGGCGTCACCGGCGTCCAGGCCCGCGGCTGGGTGGCCGATGGTGCCGCCGAGCTGGTGCGGCGCGGCGAGCGTCTTGGCACCACGGCAGCGCTGGAGCCGGAGCCGGGCATGGCGATCGAGACCCCGGCCGAGTGGGAGGCGCTCGGCGTGCCTGGCCTGCGCCTGGCGCTCGACACCGGCCACTGCGTGGTCACCGGCGAGATCGACCCCGCACACGCGGTGCGGCGCTGGGCCGCGAGTCTGGGCACGGTGGCGATCGAGGACATGGCGCGCGGCGTGCACGTCCACCTGCCGTTCGGCGAAGGCGACATGGACGTGTCGGCGGTGCTCGCGGCGCTGTGCGAAACCGGCTTCGAGCGCCTGGTCTGCGTCGAGTTGTCGCGGGAGAGCCATCGTGCCGACACAATGGTTCCCGATGCTCTGGCTTGGCTGAAGCGGCGTTTGCCGCTGCGGTCCGGGGCTGGATTGCCGGCTGATGCCGGGGCAGGGGGCTGAATGAGGATCTGTTTCGTCAGCCGCCGCTACTTCCCGGCCGTGTCCGGCATGAGCGTCTACGCTTCCAACCTGCTGCGCGAACTCGCGGCCGCTGGCCACGACGTCACCATGATCAGCCAGTATCGCGGCGACGCGTTCGGCCGCGCCGTCTACGGCGGCGGCTCGCCGCCGGAAGTCCCCGGCGTGCGTGTCATCGGTCTGGAGCAGCTCGGCGAGCAGACCGACGGCGATTTCGAACGCGACATCGACACCATGGTCGAGGCCATCGAGTGCGAGCACCGCCGGACGCCGTTCGACGTGCTGCACGCCCAGTACGGCTATCCTACCGGCTGGGCGACGATGCTGGCCTCCCGCCGGCTCGGCGTGCCCAACTTGGTGTCGATCCAGGGCGGCGACGGCCACTGGGTCGGGTCGTGCTGCGAGACCCACCGTCTCGCCATGACCCGGGTGCTCGACCACGCCGGCGCAATCCTTATAGGCTGCCGCTCCTTTGCGGAGGAGGTCAGCGCCCGGCTTGGCACCGACCCTGCGCGGTTCACCATCGTTCCGGGCGCCGTGGACGTTACCCGCTTCACCGCAGCGGCCGACGCACCCGGCCTTGGCGCCGGCCCGGCGTCGCCGCCGCGGTTGCTCTACCATGGCCGCATCGACGCCAGGAAAGGCGCGCTCGACCTGCTCGGGGCCGCCCAGCTGCTCGCCGACGAGGGCGCGGCGTTCACCCTGGTCTACTCCGGCGTCGGCCCCGACGTCGCGGCACTCGCCGCACGCATCGACAGGCTGGACCTTGCCGGCCGGGTGCGCATCGCCGGCCCGGTCGACTACAATGACGTCCCCGCGGTCTACCGACAGGCGGACGTCTTCGTGTCGCCAACCTATGCGGAGGGGTTCTCCAACACCATCCTGGAGGCGATGGCCTCGGGCCTCGCCTGCGTGTCGTGCCGGACCGTTGGCGTCGTCGATTGTCTGCGCCACGACGAGAACGGCCTGCTCAGCGACCCCGGCGACATCCCGGCGCTCGCCGCCTCGCTGCGCCGCCTCCTCGCCGACCCGGCACTGTTGCGCCGTCTCGCCGTCGCCGGCCGTGAGGAGTGCCGGCGTGTCTATTCCTGGGCGGCCGTCGGCCGCCAAGTCATGGACATCTACGCGGCCGTGGTCCGCGAGCCGATCGACGCCGCGTTCGAGACCGGGCTGCCGACGACGGCGTGCCGCTTCCGCTCGGAGCCGCACCTGCTGTGAATGCTTCGCCCACCGCGCTGTTCATCTCCCCGCATCTCGACGACGTCGCATTCTCCTGCGGCGGTGTGGCTGCGGCGCTTGCTGGACGTGGCTGGCGCACCGCGCTCGTCACCGTGTTCACCCGCTCAGTGATGCCGGCCACCGGCTTCGCCCTGGCTTGCCAGTGCGACAAGGGCGTCGACGATGGCGTCGACTACATGGCACTGCGTCGTGACGAGGATCGCGATGCCGCCCGCATCCTCGGTTTCTCCAGCCGCCACGATCTCGACCTGCCCGAGGCGCCGCATCGCGGTTACGACAGTGCCGCCGCACTCTTCGCGCCCGTTCATGACAACGACCATATCTGGCAGGATGTCGCGACACGGCTCTCCACGCTCGTGGACGCGCTGCACCCGGCGCTCGTGCTGGCGCCGCAAGGCCTCGGCGCGCATGTCGACCACCTGCAGGTTCGCCGCGTGGTGCTGGACTGCGTCCACGCTCCGGTCTGGTTCTACCGCGACACACCGTACGCGATCCGCAACGCCGATGCCCCACCGCCGCCAGCCCTCGCCGCGCTGACCGCATACGCCGCATCGGTGGACGCCTCGCTGGAACGCAAGCTGCTGGCCGCGCAGGCCTACCGCTCGCAGATCGGCTTCCAGTTCGGCGGCTCCGTGCAGGCCGCCAACGTCCTGCGTGACTTCGCCCGTGCCGAGGCGCAGCGCGCCGGTCTAGGCGCGCCTGACGCGGCGGCGGAACGCTTCCTTTGCGCCGGCGATCCGTTCTCCCATCCCGCCAACGCAACGCTGCACGGGGTCGTGCCCTGAACCGTCCGACGCTCCTGCTCGCCCCGATCGCCGGCCTGACGATCGCCGTGACCGCCTGCATGTGGCATGCCTTTTCGCCGGTGCTTGGCGGCCTGCGCTGGCCGCTGCTGGCGCTGTTCGTCGTCATGCAGGCCGGGTTGGCGCTACACGCCGTGCCGCCGCTGCTTGGCGTCGCTGTGCACGCGGTGCGTCTCGTCCGGCGGCGCCACGGCGTCCTCGCCAGTCCGGCGTGCAGCCCGCTTGAGGCCGTCGCCTGCGGCCATGGCGTCGGGACGCTGTTGCGCACCGCGATCGTCATGCCGGTGTGCAACGAGGATCCGGCGCGAGTGTTCGCAACCGTGGGCGCGGTGCGGCTGTCGCTTTGCGAGGCCGGCCTTGACGCCGTTGACCTGCACGTCCTTAGCGACACCACGCTGCCACATCTCGCCGCCGAGGAGGAGCGGCGCTTTGCCGCTGCCGGAGGCGACTCCGGCCTGTTCTACCGCCGCCGCCAGCGCAATGCCGGGCGCAAGGTGGGCAACATCGCCGAGTTCTGCACCCGCTGTCGCCACCGCTACGAGCTGATGGTGGTGCTCGATGCCGATAGCCTGATCGCCGGCCGCACCATCGCCCGCCTGATCGCGCGCATGCAGGCCGAGCCGCGAACCGGCATGATCCAGACCATCCCCTATGCGGTGAACCGCGAGACGCTGTTCGCCCGCATGACCCAGTTCGCCATGCGGCTGTACACTCCGCTCTGGGCCGAGGGTGCGGTGCTCTGGCAGGGCGACGGCGCCAACTACTGGGGTCACAACGCGATCATCCGCATCGCCCCGTTCCTCGACCACTGCGCGCTGCCCGTGCTGCCCGGCCGCGCCCCGCTGGGTGGCGAGATCCTCTGCCACGACGTGGTCGAGGCCGCGCTGATGCAGGCCGCCGGCTGGCATGTGCACCTCGACCCCACGCTCACCGACACCTTCGAGGAGGTGCCGCCGAATCTGATCGACCACATCGCGCGCGAGCGCCGCTGGTGCCAGGGCAACCTGCAGCACCTGCGCGTCCTGGCCTGGCCGCAGCTGCGTCTCGCCGGCCGGGTGCACCTCGGCTCCGGCCTGGCCTACTATCTTGCAGGCCCGATCTGGGTGGCATTCGCGCTGTTGCTGAGCCTTGCCCCGACCGGCCCGGCGGATCATCTGGGCGCCGCGGCGCTAGTGTCGCTGCTTGGCACCATGGTGTTGCCGCGCGCGCTCTCGCTGGCCGCGACCCTCGCCAGTCGCGAGCGCTCAGCCAGCTTCGGCGGCCGCCTGCCGCTGCTGGTGAGCGCGTTGCTCGACCAGGCCTTCACCGTGGCCCTGGTGCCGCTCACCATGCTGACCACCACGCATTTCGTCGCCGCTACACTCTGCGGGCGCTCGATCGGCTGGAATGCCCAGCAGCGCTGCGACCGCGGCGTCGGCTGGACGGAGGCGGCGCGGCTGCTCTGGCTCTACCCCGCGGCGGTGGGAGTGTGGGCTGCGGGGCTGCTGGTGTTGCAGCCGTCCCGGGCACCGCTGGTGCTGCCGGTCCTCGCCGCACTGCTGGGGTCGCCGGTGCTCGCGGTGTGGACCAGCCGTCTCGGGCTGGGACGCGGGGCGGCGCGCTGGGCACTGTTCTGCACCGCCGACGAGCTGGCTCCCACTCGCGACCTGCGGGTCCTGCGGCGCAGCATGTCCGAACAGCGCGGCGACCCGGCGAACCACGCCGCCGCGCGCCGTCCAGCCCACGTATTGCCGGCCGCGCTGACCGTCGCAGAGACCGGCTTCGGCGTCGCGGCGGCCCGACATACCGCCGATCCGGTAGCAGGTTAGCCTCGAGGGGCAGCCGCGCCGGCCGCCACCGCCTCCCCGAAGCTGCGCTCCGGGCCAGGCGCGTTGCTGACCCCTCCGTCATGCCGGGAGCAGACGCGGCCGCCGCGGCCCTGCGACCTCGGAAGGTCCCGATGCCTGAGCCAGAACCGCTGACGGGTCACTTCGGGCTATGCAGGCTGGAGTGACCGCGTTCCCGCCCAGCGGCCCCCGCGGACCCGCCTGGCTACGCCGCTGCCGCCACTGCCCGCCCCCCCGACAGCCGGTAGATGCGGTCCAGCCGCTCCACCCCGGTCAACCGGTGGGCGATCAGCAGCACGCTGCAGCCCTCGCCCACGTCGTTCAGCGTCGTCAGGAATGCCCGCTCGGTTTCGGCATCGAGCCCGGCGCACGGCTCGTCCAGGATCAGCACCGGGGCCCGTGACAGCAGCGCGCGTGCCAGCGCCACCCGCCGGGCCTGCCCGCCAGACAGCCCTACGCCGCCTTCGCCCAGCCAGGTATCAAGCCTCTCCGGCAGCGCCCGAACGACGGCGCCCACCGCCGCCTGATCGAGCGCGTCCCACAGTTCTCCCTCGCTGGCATCCGGCCTTCCAAGCAGAAGGTTGCCGCGGATGGTATCGTCGAACAGGTGCGTTGCCTGGCCCAGCCACGAAATCCGCGAACGCACATCCGGGGATGCCAGCGCCTGCAGGTCCACCCCGTCCAGCAGCAATCGGCCTGCGTCCGGTACGCATACCTTGAGCGCCAGCGCCGCAAGCGTGGACTTGCCTGACCCCGACGGCCCGAGCACCGCCACCCGCGCGCCTTGCGGCACGTCCAGGCTCAGCGCGTCAAGCACTGGCGCACGCTCTGCCGACCAGCGGTACGACACCGCTTCGAAGCGCAGCGCACTGCCGGCTGGGAGCGCACGCGGCGCTGTTGGCTCCGCAACCGGCAGCGGCCCCTCTGCGGCGCCGAGCACCCGGCGTGCGGCGGCGGCGGCGGCGCCCGCGAGCACTCCGGCGCGCGAGAGCCCGCCCACCGCCTCGAACGCGGCCACCACCAGGAACGCGCCGGTTACCGCAGGTAGAGGGAACCTGTGCGCCGCCAGCAGAACGAGTAGCAGCGCCGCCTGCCCGGCGAGGAACGCCGCCGCCGTTGCTCGCCCGGTGTGTCGCGACACCGCGCGCTGCGCCGACAGCAGCTCCGCCTCGCGCGCCTGGATCATCGCCAGTGAGCGCCCCTCGGCGCCGAAGGCGCGCACCTCGCGCAGCCCGGACAGGGTGTCGAGCGAGGCGACGCGCAGTCCCGACGCCGCCTCGGCCAGCCGCGCCCCTGCGGCCGAGGACATCCGCGCCACCAGCAGCGGCAGCACGAACGCCGCCACCACGAAACACGCGCACACCTCAGCTGCGAGCATCGTGTCGAACCGTGCAAACAGCATTGCCAACGCCGGCAGCAGCAGCAGCGCCGCGCAGCCGGGCACCAGAATGCGCAGGTAGAGCCCGTCTAGCGTCTCGACGTCGCCCACGAGCCGCGACAGCACGTCACCCGAGCGCCGGAACCCGAGCCCGCCCGCCGACCGGGCTGCCAGCCCAGCGAAGAACCACACGCGCAGGTCGGCCAGCGCACGGAACGTTGCCTCATGAGTCGCCAGCCGCTCGGCATAGCGCAGCACGACACGGCCCACGCCGAGCCAGCCCAGCAGCGCCCCGCCCAGCAGCACTGCCCCCCCGGCATCCGCCGCCGCCACGCCGCGACCGGCAACGCCCAGGCCCGCAGTTCCCGGCAAGCCCGCCACCGTCGCGCCGACCCGGCCCCCCGACAGCGCGAGCAGCGCCACCCCAGCCGCCACCGACGCCAGCGACATCAGCAGCCCGGCGACCAGCCACCCGGCGCGCCCGCGCCACAGCGCCAGGATGCGCAGCAGCGGGGTCATGCCGTCCCCCACGTCACGGCTTTGGCCGACACGGCGCGCCCGTCGCGGATATCCAGCCGCTTGCCGCCGAACTCGTGCGCCATGGTGGAGTGGCTCGCCAGGATCACCGTGCGGCCGACCGCCAGCCGGCGCAGGCTGTCCAGCACCTCCGCCTCGGTCGCGGGGTCGAGATGGGCGGTCGGCTCGTCGAGCAGCAGCAGCGGCGCGTTGCGCAGGAACGCTCGGGCCACCGCCACGCGCTGCGCTTGGCCGCCGGACAGCCCGTAGCCGGCTTCGCCGACCACGGTGTCGAGTCCCTGCGGCAGGCTGGCGGCGAAGCCGTCGACCCGGGCGCTGCGTGCTGCCTGCTCGATCTCGGCGGGCGTGGCATCCGGCCGGCCGAACGCGATGTTGTCCCGGATGGTGCCGGCAAACAGCACCGGCCGCTGGCCGATCCACGCGGTAAGCTTCACCAGGGCCTGGGGCACCACGGATTCGATCGGCGCGCCGTTGATCAGCACCCGACCGGATACCGGGCGCGCAAAGCCGAGCAGCACCTCGAGCACGCTCGACTTTCCTGCTCCTGACGGCCCCACCAGCACCAGCGTCTCGCCTGCCGCGACCCGGAAGCTCATCCCGTCGAGCGCCAGCAGCCGCGACGAGTCCCAGCTCAGCCGCACATCGTCGAAGGCGACCGCCACGCCGCGCGCCTCCACGGTTCGAAACGCCGGCGTTGCACTCGCCGCGACGACCAGAGGGGGCGGCAGGCCGGCCAGCACCTCCGCCGCCCCCGATGCCTGCAGCCGGTCCTGGTAGGCCGCCGAGAACGCACGCAGCGGCGCGAAGAATTCCGGCACCAGCAGCAGCCCGAACAGCGCGACTGCCGGCCGCATCGTGCCCTCGGCGACCGTGCGCCCGTCATGCAGCGCCAGCACGACCAGCGCCGCCGCCGCCGCGCAGTCCAGCGCCGCCGAGGACAGGAACGCCACCCGCAACACCCGCATGGTACGCGCGCGCAACTCGGCGGCCGATTTGGCGAGTGCCAGCGCCTCGTCTCCTGCCCGCCCGGCGAGCACGATGGTGGCGATCCCGCGTATCCGGTCAAGGAACCGCGCCTGCAACCGTGCCAGCGCCAGGAATTGCCGCTTCGACGCCGCAGCCGCGCCGATCCCGGACAGCGCCATCGCCACCGGCACCAGCAGCCCGGCAACGATCAGCACCGCCGCCGCGAACGGATCGGCCAGCACGGCCGCCGCCGCCACCAAGCCTGGTGCCAGAACAGCCAGCGTTGCCGCTGGCAGCCAGCGTGAGAACAACCCGTCCAGCGCCTCGATGCGATCGACCACGGCGGTCGTCAGCTCGCCCGAGGCGCGCAGGCGCAGCAGCGCCGGGCCCGCCTGCAGCAGCCGCGACAGTGCATCGGTGCGCAGCCGCCGCCGTGCCGCAGCGCCGGCGGCGAAACCCGCGCGCTCGCTCAGCAGCATCAGCACCGCCCGACCAGGTGCCAGCGCCGCAACACCCGCCAGCCAGGGCAGTGCTGCTGTCGACCGATCCCCGGCCAGCGCCAGACCAAGCACCTGGGCCACGCACAACGCCTGTCCCACCGCGAGGACGGTGCCAGCCAGGCCGGCCGCGATCGCCGGCCGCGCCGCCCGCCGCCCGAGCCGGGTCTGCTGGCTGCTCCAGGCGCGCGCTGCCGCCCTGCTTTCCGGCATCGCCGGCCGCACCGCACGGCCGGGCCAGCGCCATGACTTGGCCGCCTTCGCGGGTCCGGCTGATGTCGCTTCCGCAGAGTCGGTCAGCCCCGTGTCCATCATGCCCCGTCCGACCACGCCCTCGGAGATTTCACTCCGGCGCCATGCTGAGGATCCCGCCGCTTCGCCGGCGATGGATGATGCCGGCGGGCCCGGTGTGCGCCGCCCGCCGGCGACATTGCCGCCCTTGGCCTGGCCGCTGTGCGGATGTAGACCGGCAACCCCCGGATTGACAGGTCTGCGTTCCGCTGCGCCACCCTGCAGCGATGTCAACGCATCCCGATCCTCGCGCCGGGCCCGTGCACGAGCCTTCCCGGTCAGCCCCGACCCGCACGCATGGCCTGGGCCGCCGCCACCTGGGGCGGCTCGTCGGTTCCCTGCTGCTCGCGACACGTCCATCGGCTGGCCGGGACGGGATCGTGCCGCCCCGGACTGGCGCTGCGCCG
>CAXSEF010000025.1:9396-13732 GCA_964236535.1 uncultured Acetobacteraceae bacterium | reverse complement strand
GCGCCCGGCGCGCCGGCCCCAGGCGCGCCGGGAGCCACGCCGTTCCCTGCTGACCAGCGTACGGCGACCCTCAGGTTGCGCCCTGGCGCCGCGCCCTGCACTGCCGGACTGCGCGCCGTCGATGGGCAGTCCCGGCTCGAGATGGACGACACCGCCCTGCTGCTTCCGGGCCGCCCGGTGCGTGCGATACCGGTGCCGATCGCTGGACGCCAGCTGCTGGCCGCCGGCGTGGCGCTGCCCTCGGGTCAGGTACTGGCCGTGCTGGCGGGGTGGGACGGCGGCGCCACTCGCATCCTGGCCGTCGAAAGCTGGGAGTGGCGCGGCTCCGGCCCGCGTACGCTTGGCCTGCGCATTGCCGCGGTGCCCGACGACCGCAGGATTCTGCTGCTCTATCAGGCGACTCTCGTAGCACCGCCCCGCCCAGGCGCTGCCGGCGGCCAGATTACCCGCACCGAGACCTGGACTGACGTCCTGGCCTGGAACGACGGCCTGCGCAGCGAGCCGCTGCGCCCCGTGTTGCCGGGCACCTGGCAGGCCAGAATGGCCGCCGCCCGGGAGCGTGTCGCCGCCTTGCTGGTGCCGTCGCGGACTGCGATCACCACGGCGGAGCTGATGCCGACCGGGCTGCTTGACCCGCTCGGAGAGGTTGCCCCCGGCTGACCCGTCGACGCGCCGGCCCGCTTCGCCGCCGGTACGTCACCGCACTGGCCACGAGGTGGCACGGCTCGCCGCGCGCCCCACATCGCACCGGCAGGCGCCGGACGCGAGGATTGACGGCCTGGGGCTAGTGCGTTACCCGCCGGTGCAGCCGATCGGCCAAGCACCGCACCGCTTGACCGGGACGGCGGCAAGCGGTGCGATCTGGCGGGCCTTGCGCGCACGCCATAGCCCCTTGCGACGCGTAACAAAGCTGCGCATCGTGCCCCTGGGCCCGCCAGCTTCACCGGCGGGATTGGGAGAACGTGATGCGTCTGGCCGTGCTCAAGGAAACCCGCCCCGGCGAGGCCAGGGTCGCGGCCACCGCCGAGACGGTACGAAAGCTTACGGCACTCGGGTTGGATGTGGCGGTGCAGGCGGGGGCAGGGCAGGGCGCGTCGATCGCCGACGCCGAGTTCCAGGATGCCGGCGCCACGATCGTCGGCGACGCCACCACATTGCTGCAGGGTGCGGGCATTGTCCTCGCCGTGCAGACTCCGGAACCCGACGTTCGGGCACTTCTGCCGCGCGGCGCCATGCTGCTGTGCATCTCCGGTGCCCTGTCGCAGGTCGATCTCGTGCCCGCGTTGGCACAGCAGGGTGTCGATCTTGTCGCCATGGAGCTGCTGCCGCGCATCACCCGTGCCCAGTCCATGGACGTGCTCTCGTCGCAGTCCAACCTCGCCGGCTACCGCGCGGTGATCGAGGGCGCGGCCGCCTTCGACCGCGGCTTTGCGATGATGATGACCGCGGCCGGCACGGTCCCGCCCGCCCGCGTGTTCGTGCTGGGCGCCGGCGTCGCCGGCTTGCAGGCGATCGCCACCGCGCGCCGCCTGGGCGCCATCGTCTCCGCCACCGACGTCCGGCCCGCCGCCAAGGAAGAGATCCGGTCGCTCGGCGCCACCTATGTCGGCGTCGAGGACGATGAGAGTGCGGACGCCCAGACCAGCGGCGGCTACGCGAAGGAGATGAGCGCCGCCTTCCGTTCCAAGCAGGCTGAGCTGATGGTTGCAACCGTCGCCAAGAACGACCTGGTGATCTGCACCGCGCTGGTGATGGGCCGCAAGGCGCCGACCCTGCTGACCCACGCGATGGTTGCCGGCATGAAGCCCGGCAGCGTCGTCGTCGACCTCGCGAGCGACGCCGGCGGCAACTGCGAGGCCACCACGCCCGGCGAGCAGGTCACCACCTCGAACGGCGTGAAGATCCTGGGCTGGCGCAACTGGCCGGCTCGCATCCCGGTCGCGGCCAGTGCGCTGTACGCCCGCAACCTGCTGACTTTCATCACCACCTTCTGGGACAAGTCCGCCGGCAAGCCGGTATTGCCGCCTGAGGACGACATCGTCCGCGGCGTTTTGCTGACTCGCGAGGGCGCCGTGATCGCCGAGCAGTTCCGTGCCGCCGCCCTGTCACCGGCCGCGGCTGCCGCAACCACGGCTTCCGCGGCCCCGCCGGCCGCCACCGTCACCGCGATGGCGGCCGGCGAGGCTGACGGCCTGCCACCTGCCAAGCCAGCCCATGGGAGCCCCGCGATGGCTATTCCTGAAACCCGGGCCGATGCCCCTCCGACCCTGGGCACGTCGAGCACCGGGTTCGTCCCGCCCGACTTGGCGGCGGTGGCGCCCGCCGCACCCGGCCAGGCCGAACCGGCCTCGCCGGCTGACCGCGCGACCGCCGCGGCCTTGGCGTTCACCCCACCGGGTACGCCGCCTGTCGCCGAGAGCCGTCCTGCCGCCCCCGACCTCGCTGCCGGCAGCTTCGCTCCGCCGCCGATGCCGTCCGAGCAGGGCCCGGGGAAGACAGCATGAACCCCGACACTCTCGCGCAGCAGGCCCGCGACATCGCGGCTCAGGCGGCCAACCTCGGCGAGGAACTGCGTCTGACTGCGCACTCCCTCGCCGCCAACCCCGGCAGCGCGCCCGCCGCCTTTGCCGAGCATGCTGCCCCGCTCGGCGCCGCGGTTGAGCCTTTCGTGTTCCTGCTCGCCGTTTTCCTGATGGCCTGTTTCGTCGGCTACTACGTGGTCTGGAACGTGACCCCGGCGCTGCACTCGCCGCTGATGGCAGTAACCAACGCAATCTCGTCCGTTATCATCGTCGGTGCCATGCTCGCCACCGGGCTCGGCCACGGCGTCGCCGCCCCGCTGTTCGGCTTCCTCGCCGTCGTGCTCGCCAGTATCAACATCTTTGGCGGCTTCACCGTGACGCAGCGCATGCTGTCCATGTTCCGCGCCCGAAAGTAGCACCGCCATGTCCCCCAGCTTGACCGCGCTCGCCTACCTTGTCGCCGCGGTCCTGTTTATCCTGGCGCTGCGCGGCCTTTCCCACCCGTCCACCTCGCGAACCGGCAACCGCTTCGGCATCGCCGGCATGGCGGTGGCCATCGTCGCCACCCTGTTGCGTGACGGCATGACCGGGCAGGGCTACGTCCTGATCCTGCTGGGCATTGCTGTCGGTGGCGCGATCGGCGTGGTCGTCGCCCGGCGCATCCAGATGACTGCGCTGCCACAACTCGTCGCGGCCTTCCACTCCCTCGTCGGCCTGGCCGCGGTGTTTGTCGCCGCGGCCGCACTCAATGCCCCGGTCGCGTTCGGCATCGGCCATCCCGGTCACATCCACACCGAGAGCCTGGTCGAGATGTCGATCGGGTTGGCAATCGGGGCCATCACCTTCACCGGCTCGCTCGTCGCGTTCGCCAAGCTCCAGGCCCTCATCAAGGGCAATCCGTTGACCTTCCGCGGTCAGCACATCCTTAACGCCTGCCTTGGCGCTACGGCCGTCGTCCTGATCGTCCTGTTCGTGTCGACCAGCAGCCAGGTCGTGTTCTGGCTTGTCGCGCTGGTGGCCCTGGCGCTCGGCTTCCTGCTGATCCTGCCGATCGGCGGCGCCGACATGCCTGTCGTCGTCTCGATGCTGAACAGCTACTCCGGGTGGGCGGCTTGCGGCATCGGCTTCACCATCGAGAACCTCGCGCTCATTATCACTGGCGCGCTTGTTGGCGCGTCGGGCGCCATCCTGTCGTACGTGATGTGCAAGGGGATGAACCGCTCGATCTTCAACGTCCTGCTTGGCGGCTTCGGCACCGCCAGCGGCGGCGCGGCCGGTCCCGCTGGCGCCCAGGGCGAGCGCTCCGTGCGTAGCGGCAACGCTGACGACGCCGCCTTCATCATGAAGAACGCCGGCAAGGTCATCGTTGTGCCGGGCTATGGGATGGCCGTCGCGCAGGCCCAGCACGCACTGCGCGAGATGGGTGACGTGCTCAAGGCTGAAGGAGTGGACGTGAGGTATGCCATCCACCCCGTTGCAGGCCGTATGCCCGGTCACATGAACGTCCTGCTCGCCGAATCCAACGTGCCCTACGACGACGTCTTCGAACTCGAGCAGATCAACTCCGAGTTCGCCTCCGCCGACGTCGCTTTCGTCATCGGCGCCAACGATGTCACCAATCCCGCCGCAAAAACCGACAAGGCATCGGCAATCTATGGCATGCCGATCCTCGATGTCGAGCGCGCCGGCACCGTTCTGTTCATCAAACGCTCCATGGCGTCAGGCTATGCCGGTGTCGATAACGAACTGTTCTTCCGCCCCAACACGATGATGCTGTTTGGCGACGCCAAGAAAGTCACCGAGGAGATCGTGCA
>CAXSEF010000025.1:8056-9296 GCA_964236535.1 uncultured Acetobacteraceae bacterium | reverse complement strand
CCGCCCGCTGGGGCCAGCTCGGCCTTGGCCTGCTCTGCATGATGGCGATCAGCTCCCCGCAATATGTCTGGACCCTGTTCACCAGGCCGTTCGGCGTCGCCCTGAACGCCGGCCCCGCCGCGATCCAGTGGACCTTCGTCCTCCTGGTCGTGCTCCAGACCTTCTTCTCCCCGTTCCAGGGCTGGCTCGTCCAACGCTTCGGCCCCAAGCGCCTGATCGGTCTCGGCTGCGTGATGACCGGCGCCGCCTGGGTCCTGGCCTCCCAGGTGACGACCCTGCTTGGGCTCTATCTCGCCTACGGCGTTGTCGCCGGCCTCGGCACCGGGATCGTCTACGTCGGCGTCGTCGGCCTGGTCTGCGGCTGGTTCCCCGACCGGCGCGGGTTCGCGGCGGGCATCGTCGCTGCCGGCTACGGCATGGGGGCGATTTTCACCACCTTGCCGGTTTCCGCCAGCATCGCCGCCAATGGCTACCGCGAGACGCTGCTGCTGTTCGGCATCGCCTTCGGCCTCGTCGGTCTGACCGCCGCCTTTGGCCTGCGCTCGCCTCCGTCGCCGCTGCGCATCCAAACCGTCGCCACGCCGCACGGCCCCGGCACTCCGCGCGCCCGTCTCGACACCAGCACCCGCGACATGCTGCGCCACCCGGTGTTCTGGCTGATGTTCCTGATGATGGCGCTGATGTCGACCTCCGGCCTCATGATCACCTCGCAACTTGCCACCTTCGCCGGCGATTTCGGACTTGCCCACGCTACCGTCTTCGGCATGGCTGTGATCCCGCTCGCGCTCACCATCGACCGCTTTTCCAATGGCCTGACCCGACCATTCTTCGGCTGGGTCTCCGACCGCATCGGCCGCGAATCCACCATGGCCCTTGCATTCGCGCTCGAAGGCTGCGCCATGACTGCCTGGCTGCTCACCCGCACCGATCCACTGCTGTTCGCGCTGCTCTCCGGCGTCGTGTTCTTCGGCTGGGGCGAGATATTCTCCCTGTTTCCCTCCACCCTCACGGACACGTTCGGCTCCCGCTGGGCCACCCAGAACTATGGCTGCCTCTACATCGCCCAGGGCGTCGGCTCGGTCCTCGGCGGACCGCTGACCTCCTGCCTGCACGCCGGCACCGGCTCCTGGACCCCCGTCTTCGCTCTGGCGATCGCCGCCGATTTCGCCACGGCCATCCTCGCCCTCGTGTTGTTGCGCCCGATGCGCGCGCGCTTTCTCGCAGCGATCTGAACGGCTCG
>CAXSEF010000025.1:0-7956 GCA_964236535.1 uncultured Acetobacteraceae bacterium | reverse complement strand
GTCGCGTCCGCTTCAAACCGGGCCCTGGCGGCGCGCGAGGATCATCAGGCGCACGCCGGTGATTAGCATCATCGTGGTGGTGCCGATGGCCGCCCCGACCAGCGTCGGCCCCAGCAGGCCCAGCCAGGCCAGCGGTCCCATCAGGTAGAGCGCGTCGTCGGGGTCGAAGCCCCACCGGCCGGAATAGGCGCGGGCACCGGGCGGCCCACGCAGCTCCAGCCACTCCGAGAGCACGTTGCCCAGCAGGAAGCTGGCGCCGCTGAGCAGCCCCAAGGGCTCCGCCCAGCAGCCAAGCCAGCCATGCCGCAGGCCGACGCCGATCGAGACGAAGAACGCGGTGTTGACCGCATTGTCTACGTAGTAGTCGAACATGTGGCCCCAGGCTGTGCCCAGGCTGCCGGCCCGGGCCAGTTCGCCATCGGCACGGTCGAGGAAGGCCGACACCACCCAGGCGACCCCACCCCATCCGGTTCCGGCGCGACTTCCGACGGCAAAGCAGGCGCAGGCGCCAAGCCCGGAGAGCAGCCGCAGCACCGTCAGATGGTTCGGCCGTACCCAGGTGCCCAGCAACGGACGCACCACGCGCCTCGCCGCGACATGCGTCCAGGACGTGCCAAGCGCGGCACCGGGCTCCGCAGCCGACAGCCGGTCCCGGTCCGGACCAGTCTGCATCACCTGCGCCCGCCCGTCGTTCCGGATGCCGTCATTCCCCGGCCATGCGCCGGGAAGCCGGATCGGCGAGCGCAGGCCTGCGGCTCTCCCTGTACTGCCAGGTCAGCAGCCCGGGTACGCCGAGCACGACCTCGCGCAGCCGCTTCATCAGCGACAGCGCGATGGCGACCTCGGGCGACAGGCCGAAGCACCGGCAGATCACGATGTAGCCGCCCTCCTGCACGCCGAGCGCACCCGGCACGGCAAAACCCACCGCCTTGAGCGCCTGCCCGAGGCTCTCGATCACCAGGCCGGGGACGATGCCGACGTCGTGGTCGAGGAAGTGCAGCGCGAGGCACACCTCCACCCCGCCCAGCAGCCACGAGGTCATCTGGTTCGCCGCCGCCAGGATCACCCGGCGCGGCGAGCGGTAGCAGGCGATCAACGCCTGGTGCAGGCCCTCGACCCGCGCCGTGCCGCTCCAGCCCATCGACCGGCCCATACGCATCAGGCCGCGCTCGATCGCCGCCGCCAGCCCGAGCCACTGCGCACTGAGGAACCCGGCCGCCACCAGCGTCGCCACCACCAGGCCGCTGACGACATAGCCGGCAATGCCGCCATCTCCCACGCTGTGCAGCAGCAGACCCAGGCCGAGCAGGGTAAAGGCGATCTGCGTCACCATCTCCATGGTCAGGTCGGCGACGGTGCCGGCGATTGCCGGCGCCAGGGCCACGCCGTGCCGCCGCAGCAGCCTGGCCGCCACGAACTCGCCGCCGATCTGCGCCACCGGCAGCAGGTTGTTGACCCCTTCGCGGATCCAGCGCAGCACCATGAACTCGCCGAGCCCCGGCTGCGGCGCGACCGGTCCCATGATCGCGCGCCAGCCTGCCGCAGAGAAAAACACCTGCACCAAGTGGAACGCGATGACCACCAGGATGCCGAGCCACCCGGCATGGCGCAGCAGGTCGAAGATCCGCGCCGCCCCGTAGCTTGACAGCAGCCACGCTGCCAGCGCGAGACCGGCGACCCCGCCCAGCGCGGCGCCGACCTTCATCGGGACGTCTTCACTGCGACACCCGCGAGGCGGCGCCTGCCCGGATGCGCCGTCGCCCGTCCAGCCCCTGGCCGGCTGCGGCCGGCGCGCTGGCCCGGGCAACGGTTCTGGGCTAGGGGTGCCGCCTCCGCGAACGAGGCCGTGCCATGACCCCGCTCCTTCTCACCCCGGGCCCGCTGACCACTTCGCTTCGCACCCGCCAGGCGCTCGACCGGGACTGGGGCTCGCGTGACGAGGACTTCGTTGCGCTGAGCGAAGCCCTGCGCGCCCGCCTGGCCGGGATCGCCGGCGTCGCCGGGACCCACGTCGCGATCCCGATGCAGGGCAGCGGCACCTTCGCGGTGGAGGCCGCGATCCAGACCCTGGTGCCGCGCGACGCGACGCTGCTGGTGCTGGTCAACGGCGCCTATGGCCGGCGCATCGCCGAGATCGCGCGCCGCGCGGACCGCAGGATCGTCACGCTCGTCCGTCCGGAGGACCGGGCGATCGAGTCGGCAGGCGTGGCCGAGGCGCTCGCCGCCGATCCCTCGATCACCGACGTCGCCCTGGTGCATTGCGAGACCACCAGCGGCCTGCTCAACCCCCTCGCAGAGATCGCGGCCACGGTTCGCGCGGCGGGCCGCCGGCTGCTGGTGGACGCGATGAGCTCGTTCGGCGCGGTGCCGATCGACGGGCGGGCCACGCCGTTCACCGCCCTGATCGCCTCGTCCAACAAGGCCCTGGAAGGTGTCCCCGGCCTCGGCTTCGTGCTTGCCGAACGCACGCACCTGCACGAGTGCGAACCCAACGCCACGAGCCTGAGCCTCGACCTGTTCGCGCAGTGGCGGGGTTTCGAGTCCGGCGGGCAGTGGCGCTTCACCCCTCCGGTACAGGTCGTCGCCGCGCTGTCCGCCGCCCTGGACCAGCTCGACGTCGAAGGGGGAGTTGGCGCCCGCCACGACCGCTACACCCGGAACTGCGCCTTGCTGGTGCGGCGCATGCGGGCCTGCGGCTTCGAGACCTATCTCGCACCGGCGCTGCAGGCGCCGGTGATCGTGACCTTCCGCGTTCCGGGCGACGGCCGGTTCCGCTTCGAGGCGTTCTACGACTTCCTGCATGCGCGGGGGATCGTGATCTACCCGGGCAAGCTGACCGAGGCGCCTAGCTTTCGTATCGGCTGCATCGGCGCCATCGACGAAGTCGACATGGCGCGCGCCATGGACGCGGTCGAGGCGTTCGTGGCGCAGGCAGCGGGGACGCCCTGACGGCCGGGAAGCAAGCAGGTCCAAGGGCCCTGCCCCTGGACCCCGACACGGGGCCGCGCTCTTCGGGAACTCTTCCCGGAGCGAGGACGCCACGGAGCATGGCCGGTCAAGCCGTGCCTTGCAGAGCGGATGCATTCCCAAGGCTTCCGTGTGGGGCAGGGCCCCCGGCCCTGCCTTGCCTCGCCGCCGCCGCCAAGCCTTGCTCACCGGCCCGGCTCCTGAGCCAGCCAGGCGCGGAAGCGTCGGGCCACCTCGTGCGGCGGGAGTGCTGGGCGCCCGAGCTTCTCGATCGAGCCCGGACGGATACGGGCGTGCAGCAGGATCGGGCCGCGCGCCGCCAGCGCCTCGCGCATCGCCGCATCGAAGCCGATCGCGCTGTCGCAGCTGAAGGCCTGCGCGTAGCCGCAGGCCAGCGCCACGCCGGCGAAGTCCACGCTGACGGAGACCGTGGCCTGGCCGCCGGTCGAGTCGTGCACGCCGTTGTCCAGCACCACGTGCAGCAGATCCGGCTGCCAGGCACCGATGGTGGCAAGGCTGCCCAGCTTCATCAGAGCGGCGCCATCGCCGTCGAGCACGATGGGCCTGCAACCGGTGGCCAAGGCGACGCCCAGTCCCATCGGCGCCGCGCAACCCATCGAGCCCACCTGGTAGAGGTGCTGCTCGCGGTCGTCGAGGGTGAACAGCTCCCGGCCGGTCTTGCCGGTGGTGGCGATGACCGGCAGCGCCCCCGCGAGCGCCAGCACCCGCTCCAGCAGCTCTATACGCGAGGGACGTGCGCCACCCTCGCGCAGGTCGACGTGCAGTCCAGGAGGCCGCGACGTCTGGGCTGGCTCGTTCAGGGCTTCGCCGCCCAGGCTGTCCTTCTGCACCACCAGCGCGAACGGCAGGCCGGTGCGCTGCATCGCCTCGCGCGCCTCCTCGAGCACCGCATCCAGCGCCGGCAGGTCCGAAGGGAACGGCCGGTGCGGCAGCTCCATCAGCGTCAGCAGGTCCTGGGTGATGCGGCCCATCAGCTCGTGCTGCGGTTCGTCGGCGAGGCCGGGCTGGCCACGCCAGGTGACGATCAGCAGCGCCGGGATGCGGAACGGCGTGCTCAGCGAGGTCAGCGGGTTGACCGCGTTGCCGAGCCCGGAGTTCTGCAGCATCACCATGCTGTCCTGCCCGCCCAGCCACGCTCCGGCCGCGATCGCCACCGCCTCGCCCTCGCTCGCCGCGCCGACATGGCGAAGCGTCCGGCTGCTGGCGGCCGCGTTGATCAGCGGGGTCAGGAAGCTGCAGGGCACGCCGGTGGTGAGCCTGATCCCCGAGGCCGCGGCCGCGGTGAGGAACGCGCCTGCCTCGATCCTCGGTGCGGTCGCCGGCATCAGCAGAAGTTCCGCGCCTCGGCAAGGTCGTTCAGTGTGTCCACGTCGAGCCAGTGGCCGCTGATGACGTGCACCGCGACCGGATGGCGCCTGGCCAGCCGGTCCAGCAGCGCGGGAAGGTCGGCCTCCGCCAGCACCCCTGCCTCTGCCATCGCCGCCAGCTCCTCGCGGACCAGGACGCAGCCCTGCGCGCTCAGCAGCATGAGCCCGATCCACTCGACGGACGCCGCCTCCGGCACCGCGTGGGCCGCCGTCAGCAGCACCAGATCGTCGTCGAGGTAGTCGCCGGCGGCGGGGTGGGACACCGCGACCAGGTCGCGCGGATTGCCCGCCCGGCCTCGCGTCGAATCCGCCACGATGGTGATGTCGGCCGACGATTCGAGCAGCCCGTCGAGAATGTAGCGGCGGAACAGCACGTCGCCGTAGACGACCACCGTCTCGCCTTCCAGCCGGTGCGCGGCGCACGCGAGCGACGCCGCCTCGCCGGTGCGGTCGTGGGCGTCGTTGTCCACGGTGACAATGCCGTCGGCGGCGATCGCTTCCTTGCAGTAGCCGCGCACCACCGCGACCTCGCCGACGCCGCAGTCCTGCAGCGTGGACACCAGGCGGCGCAGCAACGGCTTGCCGCGGATGTCGACCATGCATTTCGGCCGGCCCGCGGTGAGGCTGTCGAGCCCGGTGCCGCGCGAGGCCGCGAGCACGACGCCACGCACCGAGCGCGGCGCCGGCAGGTACCGCTGCGACGCCCGTTCCAGTTCGTCGTTGCCGGTCAGCGCGAAGATTTCCCGCACGCTGGCCACCCGGCCCTCGACCTCCAGCAGCGACTCGCTGCGCGCGATCCGTCCTGCCGTGTCGCGCATCGCCGAGATCGAGGCCCGCACCAGGTGGTTCGCCCATATCACCAGCGACACCTCGGCTTCGCGGAACACGTCGACGGGCGTCGCATAGTACATGGTCGGCACGATCACCACCGGGCAGCGTCGGTCCCAGCGCTGCATGAAGCCGGTGATCTCCGCCGCGTCCTTGCGCTTCGAGTGCACCAGGATCGCGTCGGCGCCAGCGGCATGGTACGCCTCGGCACGGCGCAGCGCCTCATCCATCGAATGCCCGGAGATCAGCGCCTCGGTACGCGCGACAATGCAGAATGCATCGTCGACCTGCGCGTCCTTGCCGGCGCGGATGCGGCCGCAGAACTCCCGGGTATCGGCGAGCGGCTGGCGCTCGCCGAGGAAGGAGTTGGTCTTGGGAAACAACTTGTCCTCGAGGCACACCCCTGCAATGCCGCGCTCGCCCAGCTTGCGCACGAGGCGGCGGACGTTGTTGAAGTTGCCATACCCGGTGTCGCCGTCCACCAGGATCGGCAAGCTCGACGCGTCGGCCATGAACTCCAGTACGTCGAGCACCTGGGTCCACGACGCCTCGTTGCTGTCGCGCAGCCCGAGCATTGCCGAGATCGACAGGCCCGACGCCCAGATGCCCGGGAACCCCGCCTCTTCGACGATCTTGGCGGAAAGCCCGCTGTGCGCTTCCATGATGAAGTCCAGCACGGGGGCCAGCAGCAGTTCCCGCAGCCGCTCCGGGCGCGAGGCGATGCCCGCATCCTTGCGGGGTTCGGGCGCGTTGAGCTGCGCATCGAGTCTGGCCGACATTGGGCGTCTTTTCCGGCAGAGGTGTGAGTGCGGGCGTGTGACTGCCCTGTGCGCTGTATGCGAAATGTCGTACTGAGACAATCCGTCACAAGTGGGCCAGTCATGTCGTCGAACCCTCAGGATATTGCGTCTGCACACGCGCTGATCCTCGCAGCCGGGGTGGGGCGCCGTCTCGGCGAGGCCGTGCCCGAGTCGCAGCGGCGCCCGAAGTCGCTGCTCGAGTTCGGCGGCAGCAGCCTGCTGGCCCGCCACGTCGCCATCCTGCACGCCGCCGGGATCGCGTCGGTCACGGTCGTGACGGGTTTCGGGGCCGGGCACGTCGAAGCGGAACTGGCCCGGCTGGACGGCGGCGACACCGTCGAGATCATCTTCAATCCCGACTTCCGCGAGGGCAGTGTGGTGTCGCTCTGGGCGGCGCGCGGGGTGCTGCGCGGTGGAACCCCGGTCGTCCTGATGGATGCCGACGTGCTCTACGACATCCGTCTCGTGGCCCGGCTGATGGGCAGCAGCCACCGCGAGTGTCTGCTGCTCGACCGCGGCATCGAGCCGGGCGACGAGCCGGTGAAGCTCTGCGTGGCGGGCGGCCGGATTGTGGACTTCCACAAGCGTCCCAGCGCGGCCCATGACTGGCACGGCGAGTCCGTGGGCTTCTTTCGCTTCTCGGCCGCGACCGCGGCCGAGCTGGCCGAGCTGGCCCAGGACTACGTGTCCTCCGGGCGCCGCGCCATGGAATACGAGGAGCCGATCAGGGACATGATCATGCGAAGCGCGCGGCTGGAGCACGAGGCGGAGCGGTTCGGCTTCGAGGATATCACCGGCCTGCCGTGGAGGGAGATCGACTTTCCCGAGGATGTGGCCCATGCCCGCGCCCTGCTGCCGGACCTCGTTGCATGAGCGCGGGAGAGACAGCGTTCCGCACCCTGCCGGCTGGTAGCCGCGATCCTCGGGCGGACGAGCGGGCGGCGATGGAGCGCGACGGCTACCTCTTGGTGCCCGGCTTCCTCGACGCCGACGGGACGGCGGAGTTGCGGCGCTGGACCCACGAGATCGAGACGGCGCCCGAGATGACGGGACGGCACTGGGTCTACCGCGAAGACAGCCTGACCCGGCCGGATACGCGGGTGGTGCAGCGGATCGAGAACTTCTGCCCGTTCCATGACGGCTTCGACCGCCTTGTCCGCCATGGCGCGCTGAGCCGCTGGACTGCCGCGCTGATGGGCGGGCCGGTGGTGCTGTTCAAGGACAAGATCAACTTCAAGATGCCGGGCGCCCCCGGCTTCAAGGCGCACCAGGACCAGCAGGCGGGCTGGACCCGCTACGCGCCCATCTTCGTCACCGCACTGGTCACCGTGGATCCTGCCACGATCGAGAACGGCTGCCTTGAAATGGTCCCGGGGCGACACCGCGAGGGGCTGCTCGGCGAGGAGTGGAACCCGCTCGACGAGGATACCCTGTCGCTGCACCCGGTCGTGACGCAGCCGGGTGACGTCATCTTCTTCGACAGCTTCGCGCCGCATGGCTCCAAGCCGAACTTCACCGACAACCCGCGCCGCCTGCTCTATCTCACCTACAACCTCGCGGCCGCAGGTGACCACCGCAGCCGCTACTATGCCGAGAAGCACGCCTCGTTCCCGCCGGACGTCGAGCGCGACGGCAGCAAGGCGTACGTGTTCCGGGTCTGACAGCTCCCAGCAGAACCTGGACTCGACAGGGCGTTGCCTGCCCCGGATGCGGATGAGGACCTCGTCGAGGTGACACTTGTCGCCGGCCGTGGGACGGCTCGCCTCGGTGTGTTGGCGAACAGCCGGCCGAAGCGCAGCCCCACGCACGGATGCTCTCGTAGCCGACCACCACGCCGCGGGCAGCCCTGATCGGCTCGACATCGCGCCGGCCGGGCTGAAGCGGCGATGCAGCCGGAGCGCGTGCCGGATCACCTCGCGCGGGTAGCGGAAGCCGCGGCAGGGATCGGAGGCGGCCGTCATGCCCAAATGCCG
>CAXSEF010000024.1:13265-39386 GCA_964236535.1 uncultured Acetobacteraceae bacterium | reverse complement strand
AGCGCGGGTGCGTGGCGGCGGATCGCGGTGCGGTCGGCGTCGTCCAGGGCAAGCTCGCGGGTGGTGCGGTTGACCCGGTCGGCGAGGTTGAGGCGCAGGGTGCGGGCGCGGCCGGCCTCGTGCGGCCGGGCGGTGTCGAGGACGGCGAGGTCGGGCTCGCCGAGCCGGTGGCGGCGGGTGGAGGCGGCGGCGGCACGGAGCCGAGTGGCGGCGGTGGCGGCGTAGGCGGGATCGAGCTCGATGCCGATGCCCTGGCCCCCTGCCCGCTCGGCCGCGACCAGCGTGGTTCCCGACCCCATGAAGGGGTCGAGCACGGTCGGGTTGGCGCGGCCGTGCAGGAAGATGCACCACAGCGGAAGTTCCGCCGGGAAGGTGGCGGGGTGGGCGCCCTGGGCGCGGGCCTGCACGGTGGCGTAGGGGATGAACCAGGTGTTGCCGCGGCAGCGCAGGTCATGGGCGTGGCCGCGGCGGGCGATGTTGGACTTGTCCTTGAACGGGACGCCGATGGCGAGGCGGTCGAGCGGGACGGCGCCGGTGCGGGTGAAGTGGAAGACGTGCTCGTGCGCCTGGTGCAGGAAGCGGCGGCCGGCGACGGGCTTGAAGTGGCCGGCGCTGTCCGGGCCGAGGGCGATCGACTTGACCCAGGCGATGTGGTTCTGCAGCACGAAGGTCTGGCGGAGCGCGAGCGCGACCTCGAAGGGCAGCCAGGGCGCGCGGCTGGAGCCGGCGAGGTTGAGGAAGAACGAGCCGTCGGGGCGCAGGACGCAGGCGAGTGCGGCGGCGATCGCGGCGAGCCAGGCGACGTAGTCCGCGGGGTCGCGGCGGTCCTGGTAGAGGCCGTAGGCGATGTCGAGGTTGTAGGGCGGCGAGGTGACGACGACGTCGACGGACGCGGCGGGCAGCGTGGGCAGGACCGCGAGGCAGTCGCCCTGGTGCAGCACGTGGCGGCCGATGGTGGTGTGCATGGTGGGGGCTTACCGCACGACGCGGGGGAGTACCAGGGAGGAAGCAAGGCCAGAGGCGCTGCCTCTGGACTCCGCCGCGGCCTGAGGCCCCGGACCCACGCATGAAAGGCCCTTGCGGGTCCGGGCAGAGCCCGTCCTGGCCTTCGGCGGGCCCGCGGGCTACAGCCGCGCGATGCTTCGTGGCCTTCTCACCGTCGGCGGCTGGACCATGGTCAGCCGCGTGCTCGGCCTGGTGCGTGACCAGCTGATCGCGGCGTTCATGGGCACGGGGCCGGTGGCGGACGCGTTCTTCGTGGCGTTGCGGCTGCCGAACCTGTTCCGCCGGCTGTTCGGCGAGGGGGCGTTCAACGCGGCGTTCATCCCGGTGTTCTCGGGGCTGCTGACATCGGAAGGGCCGGACGTGGCGCGTCGGTTCGCCGAGCAGGCGATGTCGGTGCTGGCGTTCTGGCTGCTGCTGCTCACGGTGGCGGGCGAGGTGTTCATGCCGCAGGTGATGAGCGTGCTGGCGAGCGGCTACGAGCACGACGCGGCCAAGTTCGCGCTGACGGTGCAGCTCAGCCGGATCACCTTCCCCTATCTGCTGCTGATCTGCGTGGCGGCGCTGGTGGCGGGGGTGCTGAACGGGCTCGACCGGTTCGCGGCGGCATCGGGCGCGTATGTGCTGTTCAACGTGGTGGGGATCGCCTCGATCTTCCTGCTGGCGCCGTTCACGCCGACGATGGGGCACGCGCTGGCCTGGGGGGTGACGGCGTCGGGGGTGGCGCAGCTCGCGGTGCTGTTCTGGGCGGCGAAGCGGGCGGGGATGGCGTTGCACCCGCCGCGGCCGCGGCTGACGCCGCAGATGCGGCTGCTGATGCGGCGGATGGTGCCGGGGCTGGTGGCGGGTGGGGTGACTCAGCTCAACCTGGTGGTGGACGGCTGGGTCAGCACGATGCTGCCGGCGGGGACGGTGTCGCTGCTGTACTATGCGGACCGGGTGAACCAGCTGCCGCTCGGCGTGCTGGGGGCGGCGGTGGGCACGGCGCTGCTGCCGCTGCTGTCGCGCCAGGTGCTGTCGGGCGAGGCGGAGGCGGCGTCGGACACGCAGAACCGGGCGATCGAGTATGCGCTGGTGCTGACGCTGCCGGCGGCGGCGGGGCTGGTGGCGACGGCGGCGCCGGTGATGGCGGCGCTGTTCGGGCGCGGCGCGTTCACCCTGGCCGACACGCGGCTGTCGGCGCAGTCGCTCGCGGCGTATGCGATCGGGCTGCCGGCCTTCGTGCTGGTAAAGGTGCTGGCACCGGGGTTCTTCGCGCGCGGCGACACCGCGACGCCGGTGCGGATCGGCGTGGCATCGCTGGCGCTGAACCTCGTGCTCAACCTGGCGCTGATGCGGCCGCTGCAGCATGTCGGGCCGCCGCTCGCCACCTCGATCGCGGCGAGCGTGAACTGCGTGGCGCTGGGCTGGGTGCTCACGCGGCGCGGGCAGCTGCGGCTGGACCGGCGGCTGCTGTCGCAGGTGGCGCGGATGGCGGCGGCGAGCCTGGTGATGGTCGCGGCGCTGGTCGGTGCGCGCATCCTGCTGCCGGATCGGATGGCGGACAGCCCGGAGCTGCGGCTGGTCTCGCTCGCGGTGCTGATGGGGACCGGGCTGCTGGCCTACGGGGCGGTGGCGCAGGCACTCGGGGTGCTGGATGTGCGGCGGGTGATGCAGGCGGTACGCGGTCGGGTGCGGCGACGGCGGGTGGCCTAGCCCCGGGGCCGGGTCAGGCAAGCAAGGCCAGAGGCTCTGCCTCCGGACTCCGCCAATGGCTGGCCCTTGGACTTCCTGTGCTTAAGAGATGGGTTCCAGAAATCTCAGGCCTTGCTTCGCCTACGGGTCGATGCTGAGGAACGCTGGTATTTGGCCAGTGGGATGCGGGCGGCGCGAAAGCCAGCCTCGCTTCACCGGATGTCGACTGTCGAAGCCGTCGGCATCAGATAGCTGCGGGAGCCGCCGGCAGCTTGCCGCCGATCGCGTGCAGGTTCTGGCGGTAGTGGACCAGGCCGGTGTGCAGCGACGCCGCGGCACCATGCAGCTCTTCCAGGGAACGGCGCCAGACGGCAACGGCATCGCGCTGGGCCGCGAGGGAAGATTGCAGGCTGGACAGCGCGTGAGCGAGCCGTTCGCGCGGGTCGGCTTCTGGTAGGTGATACACGGCTCGCGCCATCTCAGGCGCGCGGCTGGGGAAGGGAAGGATGATTGCCGCCATCGGTGCCTCATTGCCATGCAGTGATTAACAAACATGAAGCATCCCGTGCCATGAGACAAGGATTGTTTCGTGATCACAGGCTGATAGCCAGGCCAGCCAGGCGGAGCAGCAGCACCAGGGCCAGCGTCGGCACGACGACCAGGGTCAGCAGCCAGCGCAGCCGCATGTAGCCGGGCGGGACCAGACCTGACGCGGTGGCGCGGGCCTCGACCGCCGTGGTGGCCACGAAGCCCGCGATCAGCAGCACCAGCGCGATGGCCGGGCTGGCCGCGACCGAGACCAGCAGCGCCGCCCAGCCGAGCAGGGCGGGCAGCACGCCGCCTGCGAGGCGCAGGCGGTCTGCGGAGGCGAGGGATGGGGGCTCCGCTCCGGCCGTGGTCCCGGGAAGTGCTGGCCGTGCGAGGGCAAGGCCCCAGTGCACGGCGCCGAGGAAGCCAAGGATGATCGCGCCATAGTCGATCAGGGCGAGCAGGGCGCGGCCGGCCGGCACCGCGCCGTTGCCGACCACGCTGCCGAGACCGCAGGCGAGGAACGGGATCAGCCCGCCGACGCCGAGCGCGACGGCGAGCGATGGCAGGGGTTCGGTCCGTGGGGTCATGCAAGCTCCTGTGCGGGGCGTAAGCGCGCCGGGCCCGGAGGACGTTCCCGGGGCCGGGCGGGCAAGCTGCACGCACCGTCTTCCGGGTAGCGGCGCGCCTGGCCTGGAGCGGCCTGCGTACGGGCGACGGGCGTGCCGGCCGGAGCCTCGGCGGTCCGGCCTGCTCGGAGATCGGCGGCAGAGCCTACGGCCTTCGCTTTCTGCCGGTGGTCGCCTGCGTTACGGTGAGCGGATGGAGATCGCCGTCGAACTGGTCGTCATCCTGCTGCTGATGCTGCTGAACGGCGTGTTCGCGATGGGCGAGCTGGCGCTGGTCTCGGCACGCCGCGCCCGCCTCCAGGTGCTGGAGCGGCAGGGCACCGCAGGTGCGGCCACCGCCATCGCGTTGTCCGACGACCCGCAGCGCTTCCTGCCGACCGTGCAGATCGGCATCACCCTGGTCAGCATTCTCGCCGGCGTGTTCGGCGGCGCCCGCCTCTCCGCACAGCTGCAGCCCTGGCTTGCGCGCATCACCCTGCTGCGCCCGGTGGCCGACGAGCTGTCGCTGTTCCTGGTGGTCGTCATGATCACCTACCTGACCCTCGTCGTTGGCGAACTGGTGCCGAAGCAGCTTGCCCTGCGGCGGCCGGAGCACGTCGCGGTCCGACTTGCCCGGCCGTTGGCGCTGCTGGCCCGCATCGCCGCCCCGGTCGTCTGGGTGCTCAGCCGTTCGTCGGACCTCGTGCTCGCCGCCTTCGGCTCCAAGATCGCCGCGCGCGAGACGGTGACCGAGGAGGAGCTGAAGGCGATCCTCGCCGAGGGTGCCGAGACCGGCGTGCTGGAGACCGAGGAGCACGAGATGATCGGCCGGGTGCTGCGTCTCGCCGAGAAGCCGGTGCGCGCGCTGATGACGCCGCGCACCGACATCACCTGGATCGACCGGGCCGACGACCCGGCCAGGATCACCGCGGTGCTGAAGGCGACACCATACAGCCGGCTCGTGGTCTGCGACGGCTCGGTCGACAACGTCGTGGGCGTGGTGCAGGCGAAGGACATGCTCAACCGGCTGCTGGAGTGCGGCGAACTCTCGGTGGCCGCCGTGCTGCGCCTGCCGATGGTCGTGCCCGATACCGTCAGCGCGCTCGACGCCCTGGAGCGGCTGAAGGCGGATACCCTCGGACTTGCTCTGGTGATGGACGAGTATGGCAGCTTCGAGGGGGTGGTGACTGCCGCCGACGTGCTGGAGGCGATCGTCGGCGACCTCGAGCGCCCCGAGGGCGAGGACGGGGCGGGGCTCGGCGACGTCATGCTCATGGACGGGATGATGCCGGTGGACGAGCTGAAATCCCGCCTCTCGCTGCCCAATCTGCCGGCGCAGGGCAGCTACCACACGCTCGGCGGGCTGCTGCTCGCGCTGCTGCAGCGAGTTCCCCGCACCGGCGATCGGATCGCCTTCGCCGGCTGGATGTTCGAGGTGCTGGCGATGGACGGTCGCCGGGTGGACCGGGTCCGCGCCTCACGCGAGCAGCTCGCGGAAGCGTAGCAGGGCCGGAAGCGCTGCCTCTGGACTCCGCCGGGGGCTGAGCCCCCACACATGAAAGAGGTCCTGCTGACCATCCGGGTTCTCAGGATTTGCCGTGAGTGGAAGCCTGTTGCCTGACGAAGGCGTCTCGGGCCTTGCC
Organism: uncultured Acetobacteraceae bacterium; assembly: GCA_964236535.1. GTDB lineage: Bacteria > Pseudomonadota > Alphaproteobacteria > Acetobacterales > Acetobacteraceae > CAXSEF01. Next base: position 33,931 of record CAXSEF010000024.1, on the reverse strand, counting down.
TGATACCAGCGGCCCTAAGCATCGACCTGCCGGCGCAGCAAGGCCGGGCTCCTCCTCTGCCCAGACCCGCCAGGCCTTTGGAAACCCATTGCCTGGCACTTGCATTCCAAAGCCTGGGCCGATGGCTGCGTCCAGGGTCAGAGCCGCTGGCCCTGCTGCCCGGCCGGTCATCCTCAAGGCCGACTGGTAGTACCTTGTGGCGCCGCGGTGTTGAATCGTTCGAGCAAGGCGGCGATGTCGTTGGTGGGGACCGGCGGGGAGAAGTAGTAGCCCTGGGCCTCGTTGCAGCCATAGGCGCGCAGCTGCTCGAACTGGTCGGCGGTCTCGATGCCTTCGGCCACGCTGCGCAGCCCGAGGTCGCGGCTGAGTCCGAGCACCGCGCGCACGATCGCCCGCGACTCCTGTGCCTCGGCGAACTTCTCGATGAAGGAGCGGTCGATCTTCAGCTTGTCGAACGGGAAGCGGTGCAGGTAGCACAGCGACGAGTAGCCGGTGCCGAAGTCGTCCATCGCGATCTTGAGCCCGAGCGCGTGCATCGATTTCAGCATGACGATGTTGGCGTCGCTGTCCTCGAGCAGTACCGACTCGGTGATCTCGAGCTCGAGGCGGTGCGGCTGCAGGCCGGACGACAGCAGCACCGCCTGCACGCGGTGCACGAGGTCGGCGCTGCGGAACTGTGCGGGCGACAGGTTGACCGCGACCCTGATGTCGGGCGACCACCGCATGGCCTCGCGGCAGGCCTGGTCGAGCACCCATTCGCCGAGGCGGCGGATCAGCCCCGTCTCCTCGGCAAGCGGGATGAAGGTTGCAGGCGGCACCATGCCCAGCGCCGGGTGGTGCCAGCGCAGCAGGGCCTCGAAGCCGACGATGCGCTCGTGGCGGATGTCGACCAGCGGCTGGTAGAACACCTCCATTTCGCCGCGGTCGAGCGCATGGCGCAGGTCGAGCTTGAGCGCCTGCCTGGCCCGCAGGCGTTCGTGCATGCCGGGCTCGAAGAAGCGGACGCTGCCGCGGTCCTCGGCCTTGGCGCGGCACAGCGCCATGTCGGCGTTCTGGAACAGCCGGTCGGCGCTGGTGCCGTCCTGTGGCGCGAGCGCGACGCCGATCGTCGCGGTGAGCGTGACCGGCTGGCCCTCCAGGTCGTAGGGGGCGCCCAAGGCGTCGAGGATGCGGGTCGCCAGGGCCTGCGCGATCAGCGGCTGGCCGAGGCCGGCCTGGATCACCATGAATTCGTCGCCGGCGAAACGCGCGACAAGGTCGGTCTCGCGCACGCAGGCGGTCAGCCGCTGCGCCACCAGGCGCAGCAGCATGTCGCCGGCCGGATGGCCGCGGGTGTCGTTGATCGCCTTGAAGTTGTCGAGGTCGATGCAGAGGATCGCCAGCTGCGCGCCGCGGGCGGTGCGCGCCAGTTCCTCCTGGATGCGCTGTCGGTAGAGGATCCGGTTGGCGAGGCCGGTCAGGCTGTCGTGCGTCGCCATGTGGACGATCTGGGCCTGATCGCCCTTGCGTCCGCTGATGTCCTCCGCCGTGCCGTACCAGCGCAGGATGGCGCCGGACCCGGCGCGGCGGGCAAAGGCGCGGACGTGGAACCACCGGTAGCTGCCGCCGGCGATGCGGATGCGGTACTCGACGTCGAACGGGTTGCCGCTGCGTGCGCATTGCGCCCAGCGGTTCCAGACGTCGGGCTGGTCGGCGGGGTGGGTGAACTGCGCCCAGCCATCCGTCATGATGGCATCGTGGCCGATGCCGGTGATCGCGCTCAGCCGCGCGCTCACCTCCTGGACGTGGCCGCTCGGGTCGGCGGTCCAGGGAATCTGCGGGCTGGCCTCGATCGAGTAGCGGTGGTGCTCCTCGCTCTCGCGCAGCGCCAGCTCGAGCAGCCTGCTCTCGTGGATGTCCTCGACGGTGCCGCGCCAGCGCAGGATCGTGCCGTCCTCGGCGCGTTGCGGGGCGGCGCGCGAGCGGAACCAGCGGTAGGTGCCGTCAGCGCCCTGCAGGCGGAACTCCGCGCTGTACGGGCTGCCACTCGCAAGCGCCGCGCGCCAGAGCCGCAGAGATGAGGACTGGTCGTCAGGGTGGAGGGCCTTCGACCAGCCCCGGCCGAGTGCGTCGGCCGGAGTCTGGCCGGACATGAGCGGCCGGCGCCCGTCCACGCTCACCGTATCGCCAGCGGGGTCGGCGACCCAGGGGATCTGCCGGGTCAACTCGACGATGGAGCGGTAGCTGTCGCGGCTCTCGCGTAAAGCCAGCGTGGCGCGGTGCAGCCCGATGAAGTCGGCGACGCCGGTCGCGAGTTCGCTCAGCGTCTCGATGTCGTCGCGGGAGAACCGGCGTGGACGGGTGTCGAGCACGCACAGCGTGCCCAGCGCGCGGCCCTGCGGGTCGAGCAGCGGGACACCGGCGTAGAAGCGAACGGCTTCCGGGCCGGTTACCAGCGGGTGGGCCGCGAAGCGGGCGTCGCACGTCATGTCCTCGACCACCAGCGTGTGTTCGGGCGAGAGGATGCCATGCGCGCAGAACGCCTGCTCGCGCGGGCCCTGGGCGCCCTGCGGGAAGCAGACCACGGATTTGACCCCGTTGCGGTCCTCGTCCACCAGCGAGACGAGCGCGACCGGCATGCGGAACAGCCGGCAGGCCAGGCGGGTCACGGCATCGAAGCGCTCGTCCGGCGGCGTGTCGAGGATCCCCAAGTCCCGCAGCGAGGCCAGGCGTTCATCCTCGTTGAGGGGTGGTGCGACAAACGACACGTCAGCCTCCTCCAGGCTCGATCCACGACCACCGGCCCATCGATCAAAGGGCATCCTAGGCCGCAAGTGTTACGAGAGCGTTCTCGGGAGATCGCAGGCTGTCAATCACCAGGCGTGGCAATCACCAGGCGTGGCAATCACCAGGCGTGGCAATCACCAGGCGTGGCAAACCGTTCCGTAACGATGACATGCCCGTTCCGGTTGCGATACCCGGAATGACAGTGGAACAGGGTTGTGTATCGAGGGGGATTCGCAGTTTCAGGTGGGTCCCGCCGGGCAGGGTCCGGGGCCGGGCTCCTCGTCGGCCAGGATGTGGTCGGTCGCGGAGCCCGCCTGCTGCCAGGGCACGGCGATGACCGCGAGGTCGGCGCCGCCGTGCCGCAGCAGCAGGGCGCGCAGCCGGCGCTCGCGTCTGGTATGCAGGACCGCTTCCCAGCTCCGGCCGACCACCAGCTGCGGCAGCACCACCGCGACCGCCCGCCCGGGATGCCGACCGCGCAGGTCCGCGACCAGGCCCAGCAGCGGACCGGCCAGGCTGCGGTAGGGCGAGGTCTCGATGCGCAGGCGCGGCTCCGCGAGCCCGGCCTCGCGTGCCGGGGCGGCGACGCAGCGCGCCCACTGCTCGCGGATGCCGGTCTCGCGGGTTTCGCCGTCGGGCCCGTCGAGGTCGGTGCAGTGCAGCGCGGTGATGTCGGGGGAGAGGCGGAGCGCGAACGCCACGGCGTTGCGGCTGATGCGATCCCAGCGCGCCAGCGGGATCACCACCAGCGGCGGCGCATGCTCGCGCAGGTCGAGCCGGTCGTCGCCGCCGAGCAGCTGGCGGTCGAGCCGGCGGTAGGTGCGATGCACCAGGCGGAGCAGGACGAGGGTCGCGGGGATCACCACGATGGTCAGCCAGGCACCTTCGGCGAACTTCGCGACCAGGATGATCGCGAGTGCTGCGCCGGTGGCGAGCATCCCCATGCCGTTGACGGCGAGGCGGACCCGGTCGGCCGTGCCGCGGCCCTGGCGGTGCCAGTGCACCGCCATGCCGGCCTGCGACAACGTGAAGGAGAGGAAGGCGCCGACCGCGAACAGCGGGATCAGGCGGTCGGTGATGCCGCCGAACGCGGTCAGCAGCAGACCGGCGCCGCCGGCGAGGAACAGGATGCCGGCGGTGTAGACCAGGCGGCGGCCGGACACCGCGAACCCCTTCGGCAGGTAGCCGTCCTGCGCCACCTGGCGGCACAGGCGGGGGAAGCCCACGAAGCTGGTGTTGGCCGAGAGGCAGAGCACGCAGAGCACGCTGCCGATGGCGAGATAGTAGAACCAGCCGCGTCCGCAGGCGGCGGCGACCAGCTGCGAGAGCACGCTCTGGTAGCCGGGCCTGGTCTGGTCCATGGCGGTGACGCCGTAGCTGCGCGCGAGGCTGGCGATGCCGAGCAGCAGCAGGCCGAGGATGGCGACGATTGCGGTGAGCGTGCGGTGGGCGTGGCGGGTGCGCGGCTCGCGGAAGGCGCCGACGCCGTTGCTGACGGCCTCGACCCCGGTCATGGCGGTGCAGCCGGCGGCGAACGCGCGCAGCAGCAGCCAGGTGCTGGCGGTGGCGGTTCCGGGGGCGATCGGCGGCGGCGCGACGATCGGCACGGGGTGGCCGCCGGTGCTCCAGCTTCGCCACAGGCCGACCGCGAGGACGAGGCCGAGGCTGGCGATGAAGGTGTAGGTGGGCGCGGCGAAGGCGACACCGCTCTCGCGGGTGCCGCGCAGGTTGACCAGGGTGACCAGCGCCAGCACTGCGAGGCAGAGCGGCAAGGTCCAGTGCTGCAGCGCGGGCACGGCGGAGGTGAGCGCGCCGATGCCGGCGGAGATGCCGACGGCGACGTTGAGCATGTAGTCGAGCATCAGGGCGGAGGCTGCGAGCAGCCCGGCGTCGTCGCCGATGTTCTGCCGGGCGACGGTGTAGGAGCCGCCGTTGCTAGGATAGGCGGTGATGGTCTGCCAGTACGAGAGATACAGGACGGCCAGCAGGGCGAGGATGATCCAGGTCACCGGGCCGATCACGGTCAGGCCGGCGGCGCCGAGCGGGGCTAGGATGGTGAGCGCCGCTTCCGGCCCGTAGGCGGCGGAGCCGAGGCCGTCCAGGCCCATCGCGGGCAGGCCTTCCAGGACGCCGAGCCGGCACTGCTCGGCCTCGCGGGTGGCGAGCGCGCGGCCGAGCAGGAGGCGGGTCAGGGACATCCGGGCCTCGCGGTTGTCAGGGCGGGCGGGACCAACAAGAGCGGGCCGGATGGAAGGTTGCAGCGGCAGGGCCGGAACGCTGGCCCTGACAGGGAGAGATGCCGGCCGGGTCGGCAGCGACGCGGGCCTGCGGACATGCCGCCCGGTCCTGATGTCAGGTCCGCGGCACTCGCGCGTTCGTTCTTCCCGGTGCGCGGCGGCGCCGGCAAGCCAGGCGACGCAACAGGGTCTGCCTCTGGATACCGCCTGAGGCAGATCTTGGGGACCCACCTGACCAGGCAGAGGGATCAGAGAGTCGCCGGCACTTTGCGGGCACGGGCGGCGTCCGGCCTTGCTCGTCGGACGCCGCTCTGCTCAGGACCCAGGACGGCCCGGGCACAGCGGACGAGTGTCAGCCGTTCGGGCCGGACGCCACGGCGTCCGGAGGCGAGCCCTCGTTCGTCCCTGTCCCCAGCGGGGCACGGTCCGAGCCGTCTCCCGCCTTGTCGCCCGGCAGCGACAATGCGCTCGGCGCATCCCGAAGTGCGGCGATGCCTGCAGCCGCCAGCGGCGACAGCCCCGCCGCCTCGGATCCGACCTCGTCCACCCGTGTCATCATGTCGCGGCGCATGCGCGGCTCCCAGAACTTGCGCAGGTGGTCCGCCACCTCCGCGGCGCCGGACTTCCCGCGCTGCGTGGCGAAGAAGGCGGCGATCTGGTTCGCCATCGCCGCCAGCCGCGTGGTGTCCATCATCGCGTGCTACTCGGCGGCCGTGACGTCGCGCTCGATCCGGCGGCTTTCCAGGGCATGCGCCTCGTAGCTCTGCTGCCACTCCGACGGCCCGTTGGACGGCGTGATCTGCACCGCAGTAACCTTATACTCGGGGCAGTTGGTCGCCCAGTCGGAGAAGTCGGTTGTGATGACGTTGGCCTGCGTCGTCGGGTGATGGAACGTGGTGTACACCACGCCCGGCGCCACCCGCTCGGTGATCAGGGCGCGCAGCGACGTCTCGCCGGCCCGGCTCTGGATGCGCACGAAGTCGCCGTCACGCACGCCCCGCTCCAGCGCGTCGGAGGGGTGGATCTCCAGGCGGTCCTCCTCGTGCCAGGCGGAGTTCTCGGTGCGGCGGGTCTGCGCGCCCACGTTGTACTGGCTGAGGATGCGCCCGGTAGTCAGCAGCAGCGGGAAGCGCCGGTTGGAGCGCTCCTCGGTGGGGATGTACTCGGTGGTGACGAACCGCCCCTGGCCGCGCACGAAGCCGCCCACATGCATGATCGGCGTGCCCTCGGGTGCCGACTCGTTGCACGGCCACTGGATCGAGCCCAGCTCCTCGAGCCTGGCATAGGACACGCCGGCGAATGTCGGCGTCAGCCGTGCCACCTCGTCCATGATCTCGGACGGATGGCTGTACTCCATCGGCATGCCCAGCGCGCGCGACAGCGCCACCGTGACCTCCCAGTCCTCCATGCCGTTGCGCGGCGTCATCACCTTGCGCACCCGCTGGATGCGTCGCTCGGCGTTGGTGAAGGTGCCGTTCTTCTCCAGGAAGGTGGAGCCGGGCAGGAACACGTGGGCGTAGTTCGCCGTCTCGTTGAGGAACAGGTCCTGCACGACGATGCATTCCATCGCCTCCAGGCCGCGGGTGACGTGGTGGGTGTCGGGATCGGACTGCACGATGTCCTCGCCCTGCACATAGAGGCCCTTGAACGTGCCGCTCACCGCGGCGTCGAACATGTTGGGGATGCGCAGGCCGGGCTCCGGGTTGATCTTCACCCCCCAGGCTGCCTCGTGCAACGCCCGCGTCGTGTCGTCCGAGACATGGCGGTAGCCGGACAGCTCGTGCGGGAAGCTGCCCATGTCGCAGGCGCCTTGCACGTTGTTCTGTCCGCGCAGCGGGTTCACGCCGACGCCGGGACGGCCGAGGTTGCCGGTCGCCATCGCGAGGTTGGCGATCGCCATCACCGTGGTCGAGCCCTGGCTGTGCTCGGTGACGCCGAGGCCGTAGTAGATCGCGGCGTTCAGCCCCGACGCATACAGCCGTGCCGCGCCGCGGATCTGCTCGGGGTCCACGCCCGACTGCGCACCGACGATCTCCGGCGAGTGACGCGGGTCGCGGACGAACTCCGCCCACTCGATGAACTCGTCCCAGTCGCATGTGGCGCGCACGAAGGTCTCGTTGACCAGGCCCTCGGTGACGATGACGTGGGCGAGCGAGGTCAGCACCGCGACGTTGGTGCCCGGGCGCAGCGGCAGGTGGAAGTCCGCCTCGATGTGCGGGCTGCGCACCAGGTCGGTCTTGCGCGGGTCGATGACGATGAGCTTCGCGCCCTTGCGCAGCCGCGCCTTCATGTGCGAGGCGAACACCGGGTGCCCGTCGGTCGGGTTGGCGCCGATCACCATCATGATGTCGGTGTGGTCGACGGTGTCGAAGTCCTGGGTGCCGGCGGAGGTGCCGAGCGTGGTCATCAGGCCGTATCCGGTCGGCGAGTGGCAGACCCGGGCGCAGGTGTCGATGTTGTTGTTGCCGAATGCGGTGCGCACCAGCTTGGCGACCAGGAAGGTTTCCTCGTTGGTGCAGCGCGACGACGAGATGCCGCCGACCGAGCCGTTGCCGTAGGTCGCTTGGATGCGCTTGAACTCGCCGGCCGCGCGGTCGAGCGCTTCCTGCCAGCTGCACTCGCGCCACGGATCGGTGATCTTCTCGCGGATCATCGGCGTGGTGATGCGTTCGCGGTGCGTCGTGTAGCCCCAGGCGAAGCGGCCCTTGACGCAGCTGTGCCCGTGATTGGCCTTGCCGTCCTTGTAGGGGACCATGCGCACGACCTCCTCGCCGCGCATCTCCGCCTTGAAGGTGCAGCCGACGCCGCAATACGCGCAGGTGGTGATCACCGAGTGCTCGGGCGTGCCGATGGCGATCACCGACTTCTCGTTCAGGGTCGCCGTCGGGCAGGCCTGCACGCAGGCGCCGCAGCTTACGCACTCGGAGTCCATGAAGTTCTCGTGCGCGCTGGCGGAGACCCGGCTGTCGAAGCCGCGGCCCTCGATGGTCAGCGCGAAGGTGCCCTGCACCTCCTCGCAGGCCCGGACGCAGCGCGAGCAGACGATGCACTTCGACGGATCGTAGGTGAAATACGGGTTGCTCTCGTCCTTCTCGGCGACGGTGTGGTTGGCGCCATCGTAGCCGTAGCGCACCTCGCGCAGGCCGACGGCGCCGGCGACGTCCTGCAGTTCGCAGTCGCCGTTCGCCGAGCAGGTCAGGCAGTTCAGCGGGTGGTCGGAGATGTACAGCTCCATCACCCCCTTGCGCACCGCCTTGAGCCGCTCGGTCTGGGTGCGCACCACCATGTCGTTGGCGACCGGCGTGGTGCACGAGGCCGGCAGGCCGTTGCGGCCCTCCACCTCGACCAGGCACACCCGGCAGGACCCGAAACTGTCGAGCATGTCCGACGCGCAGAGCTTGGGCACCTGGATGCCCGCCTCCATCGCGGCACGCATGATCGAGGTGCCTTCGGCGACCTGCAGCTTCCGCCCGTCGATGGTCACCGTCACCAGCACGTTGCTCGCCGGCTGCTTGGTCCCGTAGTCGATTTCCTGGATCAGGCCCATGATGCGGCTCCTACTCGGCCGCGACGCGCAGCGGCGCCGGACCGAAATCCTCGGGGAAATGGTTCATCGCACTCTGCACCGGGTAGGGTGCGAAGCCGCCCAGCGCGCACAGCGAACCGTACTTCATGGTCTCGCAGAGGTCCTGGACCAGCACCAGGTTGGCCGCGACGTTCTCGCCGCGCGCCACCTTGTCCAGCGTCTCCACGCCGCGCGTCGAGCCGATCCGGCACGGCGTGCACTTGCTGCAGCTCTCGATCGCGCAGAACTCCATGGCGAACCGGGCCTGCTTCAGCATGTCCACGCTGTCGTCGAACACCACGATGCCGCCGTGCCCGATCAGCCCGTCACGGCCCGCGAACGCCTCGTAGTCGAACGGGGTGTCGAACAGCGCGCGGGGGAAATACGCCCCGAGCGGCCCGCCGCACTGCACCGCGCGCACCGGCCGTCCGCTCGCCGTGCCGCCGCCCACCTCGTCGACCAGTTCACCCAGGGTGATCCCGAACGCCGTCTCGAACAGGCCGGTGAACTTCAGGTTGCCCGCGAGCTGGATCGGCATGGTGCCGCGCGAACGGCCCATCCCGAAGTCGCGATACGCGTCGGCACCCTCGGACAGGATCACCGGCACGCTGGCCAGCGTCACCAGGTTGTTGATCACGGTGGGCTTGCCCCACAATCCCTCGTGCACCGGCAGCGGCGGCTTGGCGCGCACCTGGCCGCGCTTGCCCTCGATGCTCTCCAGCAGCGACGTCTCCTCGCCGCACACGTAGGCCCCGGCGCCCACCCGGATCTCCAGGTCGAACCGCCGGTCGGTGCCGCACACCGCCTCGCCGAGCAGACGCTCGCGATAGGCAATGTCGATGGCGTCCTGCAGCACCGTGATGGCGTGCGGATACTCGGAACGGATGTAGACGATCCCCACCGTGGCGCCGATCGCCAGCCCGGCGATCGTCATGCCCTCGATCAGGCAGAACGGGTCGCCTTCCATGACCATGCGGTCGGCGAACGTGCCGCTGTCGCCCTCGTCGGCGTTGCACACCACGTAGCGCTGGCTGGCCTGGGCCATCGCCGCACCGCGCCACTTGATCCCGGTCGGGAACCCGGCACCGCCGCGCCCGCGCAGGCCGGACTTCAGCACCTCGGCGATGGTGTCGTCGGCGCCGATCTCCAGCGACCGCGCCAGGCCCTTGTAGCCGCCATGCTCCCGATAGTCCGCGAGCGACAGCGGGTCGGTGATCCCGCAGCGGGCGAAGGTCAGCCGCTGCTGGCGCGCCAGGAACGGGATCCGCTCGACCGGACCGACGCACAGCTTGTGCGCGCCGCCACCCAGGACCGCCGCCACCACGGATGCGACATCCTCGACCGTCACGCTGCCGTAGCCGACCCGGCCCTCGGTCGTTGCCACCTCGACCAGCGGCTCCAGCCAGTGCATGCCGCGCGAACCATTGCGCACCAGGCGGAACGCCCGGCCGGCGCGCTGCAACCCGCTCGCCAGCGCGGCCGCAACCTCGTCCGCGCCCACCGCCAGCGCCGCGGAGTCGCGTGGCACGTAGATCGTGAGCGGATCGGCAGCCGGCACGTCCTGGGCGTCGCTCATGCGCGGGCCTCCTCGATCAGCGCGTCGAGCCGCGCCGGGGTGAGGCGGGCGTGGATGCGCCCGTCCAGCATCGCCGACGGCGACATCGAGCACAGCCCGAGGCAGTACACCGGCTCCAGCGACACCGCGCCGTCCGGGGTCGCGTCGCCCATCGCCACTCCGAGCCGCTGTTCCGCCTGGTCGGCGAGCGCGTCGCCGCCACGCGACTGGCACGACTCCGCACGACAGATCTTCAGGATGCGCCGCGCCGGCTTCTCGGTGCGGAAATCGTGGTAGAAGCTGATCACCCCGTGCACCTCGGCGCGGCTGATGTTCAGCGCATGGGCGATCGGCTGGATTGCCGGCTTCGGCACGTAGCCGAACTCGTGCTGCAGCGCATGCAGCAGTGGCAGCATTGCACCCGGCATTTCACGGTAGCGGGCGATGATCTCGTCCCCACGCACCGCGTCCCACCCGTCATCGGTCAACATCGTGGCGTCCTCCAGGCACTGATATAGGCACGAAACACCCCGATCGACAATGTCAATAGCCTATGCTGCGATAGAACATGTCGATCGTCGGGGCTGGTCCGGGTTATGGAACCGGCAAGGTCGCGAACGCCGCCCTCGGCTCCGCCAGGGGCAACGGCTCCGCGACCTGCATCGTCATGGCAGCACCCGACCGGGACGGGCAGCCGCATCGACCCGCCTCGCGAGCGGCTCCGTGAACCCGCTCTGTTGAAACCGTGCGCGTGTCCGCGACCAGCCGGAACGGCGCGGCGACTGCACCGTGCAGATCCGGCCGCCGCGAACGCCCGTCAGGTCGCGGGCAGGGCGGAGCTCACCGCACCGCCGTCAGGGCTGCTTGCCCTGGCTGATGTTGTCCTCCGACTTGGCCTTCTCGTGATGCCCGGCCACTGCACCGACCGCAGCGCCGGTCTTGGTGTGTCCGCCCATCATGTGGCCGGCCACGCCGCCCACCACGGCGCCCTTCACGGTGCCGCCCTTGGGCGAGGGGGTGTCGTCGGCGCGGGCCGCGGCGCCCGCCAGCATCGTCGTCGCGGCGCCGGCCAGCAGCACGGCAGTAAACATCTTCATGGTGGCTTCCTTTGATTGCGGAGGGTTAGTCCGGGCCTCATCAAACACCCGCCTGATGGCGAAAGTTCGGCACGACGGTGGGAAGCCGGCAGTGCGGGTACAGCCCGGTCCCGCCACAGGGCGCAGCCTCCAGGATCTCACTAAATGAATGAACGAATTCACAAGGCCTGCCTTGAGCGGGCTCCAGAGGCGGAGCCTCCGGCCTTGCGACGCATCCCGGCTGCCGGCGTCAGGTCGAGAAGTCCGGATGCCTGTCCTTGACCGACGCCGGTGCCGCCGCCCCGATCCACGCCTCTCCCGCCGAGCGCGCCTCCGCCACCAGCGCCGTGGTCAGCAACGGCAGCGCCTCCCGACGCGGCACCACCAGCCCGACCGCATACGAGGTCGCCGGCTCGACCAGCGGCACCGAGCACAATCCCCCGGCGACCAGCGGCAGCATGTCGTCGCCCGCAGTCGCGTCGCCGCTCATCGCCCGCACGACCGCGCCCGGCAGCACGCTCGCCCAGCCGCCGCTGCGGACATGCGCGAGCAGCGCCAGCACCGAGTTCGACTCGAGCCGGGACACCGCCCGGCCGCCGTCCTGGCCCAGCAGCCGGTCCAGGATGCGCCGGTTCTGCATGTCCGGAGTGAGCAGGCACAGCGGCACCGACCGCGCCTCGGCCCAGGTCACGCTCGATCGTTCCGCGAACGGCCCCGCCGCCGCGCTCACCAGGTGGAACCGCTCGCGATACAGCGGCACCCCGGTCGCCCGCCGCAGCGTGTCGGCATCGAGATAGGTCAGCCCGGCATCGACCTCCAGGTTCTCCATCAGCTCCAGGATCTGGTCCGAGGTGCGCGACAGCACGGTGAAGCGCAGCCCCGCGTGGCGGCCCAGCATCGGCGCCGTCAGCAGTGTCACCGCGGGCACCGCCGTCGGGATCACCGCGAGCCGCAGGTGGCCGGCCACGTCCTGCCGGTGCGCGTCGATCTCCTGGCGCATCGCGCGGGTATCGCCCACGATCCGCCGCGCCCAGCCGAGCACGCGCTCGCCCTCCGGGGTGAAGCCGCGGAAACGCGAGTCGCGCTCGACGATCAGGATGCCGAGCTGGTCCTCCAGCTGGCGCAGCCCGGCGGACAGCGTCGGCTGCGTCAGCCCGAGCGACTCGGCGGCGCGGCCGAAATGCCGCTCGCGTGCCAGGGCCAGCACCAGCTCGAGCTTGTCGGTCACGGCGGCGGCAGGCCAGGCTGGGCTCCGGCCAGACCAGGGAAGCCGCCGCTCGACCGGCCCACCTGGAGTCCGCACTCCCGACGCGTGCGGGTCCGGAGGCCCGGCCCCCGGGCCTCCGCCTCACGCATCCGCCTTCAGCACCTCGCCCGCGAGATAGAGCGAGCCGCAGACCAGCACCCGCCCCGGCGCCCCCGCCTGTGCGGCTACCGCCTGCAGCGCCTCGGCCACCGTCGGCCCCGGACGCGCCACTCCGCCGCTGGCCGCCACCACCGCGTCCACCGACAGCGCCAGGTACTGACCGGGCTCGGCGACCGCATGCACGCTCGAGGCCAGCGGCAGCAGCGGACGCAGGAACGCGCCCGCGTCCTTGGCCTGCTTCATGCCCACCACCAGGTGGAGCGGCCGGTCCGACCACCCGGCCAGGTGGGCGGCCAGCGCCCGACCGGCGCCCTCGTTGTGCGCGCCGTCGAGCCACAGCTCCCAGTCCTCCGGCAGCAGGGCGGCGACCCGCCCGCGCAGCAGCTGCAGGCGCCCCGGCCACTCCGCCCGCGCCACGCCGGCGAGCGCCGCATCGCCGACCAGCCCGGAGGCTCGCGCCGCGGCGACCGCGATCCCCGCGTTGTCGAGCTGGTGCCCGCCCAGCAGCGACGGCGGCGGCAGTGCCACCGACCCCGCCGCATCGGCGAAACGCAGTCCCTCTCCGTCCCGGGCGACGTCCCAGTCCCGCCCGCGCAGCAGCACCGGCGCCCCGACCGACGCCGCGTGGTGGAGCAGGCCCCGCGTCACCTCGTCGGGCTGCGCGCCCACCACCACCGGCGTGCCGGGCTTCATGATCCCCGCCTTCTCGCGCGCGATCAGCGCCAGGGTGTCGCCGAGGAAATCCTGGTGGTCGAGCGAGATCGAGGTGATCGCGCACACCCGTGGCGGCGGGATCACGTTGGTCGCGTCCGCCCGCCCGCCGAGCCCCACCTCGAGGATGCACAGTTCCGCGGGCGTGCGCGCGAACAGTTCGAAGCTCGCCGCCACCAGCACCTCGAACACGGTGATCGCGGCGCCGTCGTTGACCACGGCCACCTGCTCGATCACCGCCGACAGCGCCTCGTCGCTGACCAGCTCGCCCGCCAGCCGGATGCGCTCGCGGAAGTGCACGAGGTGCGGCGAGGTGTAGACGTGCACGCGCAGACCGGCCTGTTCGCCGATCGCGCGCAGGAACGCGCAGGTGCTGCCCTTGCCGTTCGTGCCCGCGACGTGGATCACCGGCGGCAGCCGCCGCTCCGGGTGTCCGAGCTTGGCCAGCAGAGCCTCCAGCCGTTCCAGGCTGAGGTCGATCAGCTTCGGATACAGCCCGTGCAGGCGCTCGATCACCGCCTCGGCCCGGCTCATCGCCGCACCGTGCGCATTCCCTGCACCGTCATGCCGGCGCCGACGACGAGGGCGCACCTGCCGGCTCGGCCGTCGCACCCGGCGGCGGCGCGCCCGGCTCGGACTCCTCGCCCCGCCCTGCCCCGCCGGGCGCCATCGCTCCCGGCTCCTGCAGCGGCGCGACCGCCACGTCCGCGAGATCCGCGCGCGAGCCTTCGCCCGAACCCGCCTCGGGCCTCGCCGGCTCGCGCCGCAGCAGCCCGATCAGCCGCGCCAGCGTGTCCCGCATCTGCGCCCGGGGCACCACGATGTCGACGATGCCATGCTCGTGCAGGTACTCGGCCCGCTGGAAGCCGTCCGGCAGGGTCTCGCGCACCGTCTGCTCGATCACCCGTGCGCCCGCGAACCCGATCAGCGCTCCCGGCTCGGCGATCTGCACGTCGCCCAGCATCGCGAACGACGCGCTGACGCCCCCCGTCGTCGGATCGGTCAGCACCACCAGGAACGGCAGCCCCGCCTCCTTGACCATGCGTACCGCGAGCACCGTGCGCGGCAGCTGCATCAGGCTGATCGTACCCTCCTGCATCCGCGCGCCGCCCGACGCGGTGAACACCACCAGCGGCACCGACTGCAGCACCGCGAGCCGGGCCGCGGCCACGATGCCCTCGCCGACCGCGGCGCCCATCGAGCCGGCCATGAACTCGAACGCCATCGCCGCCACCACGCAGCCGTGGCCGCCGATCGACCCGTGCGCCACCACCAGCGCGTCGTCGAGCCCGGTCCGCGCCCGCGCCTCGCGCAGGCGGTCCGCGTAGCGCTTCTGGTCGCGGAACCCGAGCGGGTCGGCCGGCACCCGCGGCAGCTCGATGCGGGTGTGGCCGGCCTCGCCCGTCTCGCCCTGGCGGGAATCGAACGTCCACAGCAGACGCTCCTGCGCGCTCAGCCGCATATGGTGGCTGCAATGCGGGCACACCTTGAGGTTCGCCTCCAGCTCGCGGGTGAACACCATCTGCTCGCAGGCCGGGCACTGCGTCCACAGGTTGTCAGGCACCTCGCGCCGACCGAGCAGCGTGCGGATGCGCGGCCGCACGTACTGTGTCAGCCAGCTCACCGCTGCGCCCCCGCGCGCCGGCGCGGCGCCACCTGGCTCGCCCTCCCGCCGCCGCAACGGGCGCCGCAACGGGCGTTGCCCACGCTCACGCCGCCTGCCTGCGCGCGCCCTGCACCGCCTCGGCGAGCGCACGCACCTGGCTCAGCACCCGGCCCACCGTCTCCGGACCGGCCTGCCCGTCAGCCCCCAGGCTCCCGGCCAGCGTGTCGCACAGCGCCGAGCCGACCACCGCGGCGTCCGCCACGCGCGCCGCCGCCGCCGCCTGCTCCGGCGTGCGGACCCCGAAGCCGATCGCCACCGGCAGGTCCGTCGCGGCCCGGATGCGCGGCAGCGCCTCCGCCAGTTCGGCGCTCGACGCGCTGCGCGTCCCGGTGATCCCGGTGATGCTCACGTAGTACACGAACCCCGAGCTCTGCCGCAGCACCACCGGCAGCCGCGCCGCGTCCGTCGTCGGGGCTACCAGACGGATGATGTCGAGCCCGTGCGCCGCCGCATCCCCCGCGATCAGGTCCGCCTCCTCGGTCGGCAGGTCGACCAGGATCAGCCCGTCCACCCCGGCCTGCGCCGCATCCGCGCAGAACCGCCCCACCCCGTACGCCAGCACCGGGTTGAGGTAGCCCATCAGCACCACCGGCGTCTGCGCATCGCAGCCGCGGAACCCGCGCACGAGGTCCAGCGTGCCGCGCACGGTCGCGCCCGCTGCGAGCCCGCGCAGCCCCGCCGCCTGCACCGACGGCCCGTCCGCCATCGGGTCGGTGAACGGCATCCCCAGCTCGATCAGGTCGGCGCCGGCCACGGGCAGGCCGCGCAGCAGCGCCGCACTGCTCTCGGCGTCCGGGTCGTGCGACTCCAGGAACGTGATCAGGCCGGCGCGGCCTTCGCTCGCCAATGCCGCGAAACGCTCGGCGATGCGGCTCATCGCGTCTGCCGGGGGCGGGCAAGGCCAGAGGCTCTGCCTCTGGACTCCGCCGGGAGCTGAGCCCCCGGACCCACGCACGCGGGTCTCCACGGGTGCCGTTCGGCTTGGTCCGGGGACGATGCTTGTGGTGCCGCCTGGTTCACATCACCACCCCTAGGTGCTGTGCCACGGTGGCCACGTCCTTGTCGCCCCGCCCCGAGAGGTTCATCAGCACCACCTGCTGCGGCGTCATCGACCGCGCGAGCGTCTCCACCGCCGCCAGGGCGTGGGCGCACTCCAGCGCCGGGATGATCCCCTCGGCGCGGGTGCAGACCTGGAACGCAGCCAGGGCCTCCGCGTCGGTGACGCCCACGTACTCCGCCCGCCCGATCTCGTGCAGCCACGAGTGCTCCGGACCGATCCCCGGATAGTCGAGCCCCGCGCTGATCGAGTGCGCCTCGGCGATCTGCCCGTCGCCGTCCTGCAGCAGGTAGGTCCGGTTGCCGTGCAGCACGCCCGGCCGTCCGCGGTTCAGGCTCGCCGCGTGCCGCCTGGTGTCCAGCCCCTCGCCGGCGGCCTCCACGCCGACCAGCCGCACCTCCGGGTCGTCGAGGAAGGCGTGGAAGATGCCCATGGCGTTCGAACCGCCGCCCACCGAGGCCACCACCGCGTCGGGCAGCCGCCCCTCCGCCTCGAGCATCTGCGCGCGTGCCTCCTCGCCGATCACCGACTGCAGGTCGCGCACCATCGCGGGATACGGGTGCGGCCCGGCCACCGTGCCGATCAGGTAGTAGGTGTCCGCGACATTGGCGACCCAGTCCCGCATCGCCTCGTTCATCGCGTCCTTCAGCGTCCCCGCGCCGGACGTCACCGCACGCACCTCGGCGCCCAGCAGCTTCATGCGGAACACGTTGGGCTTCTGCCGCTCGACGTCGGTGGCACCCATGAACACGACGCAGGGCAGGCCGAACAGCGCGCACACCGTCGCAGTCGCGACGCCGTGCTGCCCGGCGCCGGTCTCGGCGATGATCCGGGTCTTGCCCATGCGTCGCGCCAGCAGGATCTGGCCGATGCAGTTGTTGATCTTGTGGCTGCCGGTGTGGTTCAGCTCCTCGCGCTTGAAATAGACCCGGGCACCGCCGAATGCCGCGGTCAGGCGCTCGGCGAACCACAGCGGGCTCGGGCGGCCGACGTAGTGCGTGGCGAGGCGCTGCACCTCGGCGGCATAGGCCGGGTCCGCCTTCGCCGCCTCCCACGCCCGCTCGACGTCGAGCACCAGCGGCATCAGCGTCTCGGCCACGAAACGTCCGCCGAACTCGCCGAAGCGACCGCGGCCGTCCGGGCCGGACCGCAGCGAATTGGCACCGTGCGGGGCGATCTGGTTCATGGGCGGGCCTCCTGGGATCGGGCGTCTTAGCGCAGCGCGCCCGGGGCGTCACCTGCACGATGGCGCCCCGGCTCCGAAGCAGATGGACGCGCGCTCCGGCGAGGGAAGCCCGGAGGCAGAGCCTCCGGCCTTGCCTGCTACTCTGCCGGCTGTCCCTCGGCCGGGGCCGCGGCCGCCCTGCGACGCCGGCCCAGCCGCGCGCCGAGGCCGGCGAGGTCGTCCATGGCGACGTAGAACGAGGGGACGAACACCAGCGACAGCATGGTCGAGACGATCAGGCCGCCGATGACGCCGATCGCCATCGGTGCGCGGAACTCGCCGCCGTCGCCGACGCCGAACGCGCTGGGCAGCATGCCGGCGACCATGGCGACGGTGGTCATCACGATCGGCCGGGCGCGCTTGGAGCCGGCTTCGAGCAGCGCGGAGTGGCGGGAGGCGCCGTGGGCGCGGGCCTCGATGGCGAAGTCGACCAGCATGATGGCGTTCTTGGTGACGATGCCGATCAGCATGAGGATGCCGATGATGACCGGCATGCTCACCGGGTTGCCGGTGACCAGCAGGGCGAGGATCACGCCGCCGAGCGAGAGCGGCAGGGAGAGCAGGATGGTGATCGGCTGGGCGAGGCCGCCGAACAGCAGGACGAGCACGGCGAGCACCAGCAGCAGGCCGACGCCGATCGCCTGGCCGAAGCCTGCGAACACCTCGGCCATGATCTCGGCGTCGCCGCCGTTCTCCATCCGCACGCCGGCCGGCAGGATCCGGGCGGCGGACAGCGCGGTGACCTGGGTCAGGGCGGCGCCGAGCGGGATGCCGGGGGCGAGGTCGGCGCCGAGGACGACGCGCCGCTCGCGGTCGTAGCGCTCGATCGAGGAAGGCCCCTGGCCGAAGCCGATCGTGGCCACCGCGAGCAGCGGCATGGCGATGCCGGTGGCGCCTTCGACGCTGAGCGTCTCGAGCGCGCGCACCTGGCCGCGCACCGGGCGGGCGACCTGGACGCGGATCGGGATCAGGCGGTCGCCGGTGCGGAACTTGGGCAGCAGGGCGTCGATGTCGCCCAGCGTCGCGATGCGCACGGCGTCGGCGATGGCCTGGGTGGAGACGCCGAAGCGGGCGGCCTCGTCGGGCCGCGGCACGACGCGCAGCTCCGGGCGATCGAGCCCGGCGTTGGCGGCGACGTTGGAGAAGCCTGGCAGGCGGCGCATCGCGCTCTCCAGGCCGGCGACGGCGCGGTCGAGCGGTGCGGCCTCGCGCGACAGCAGGCTGATCGCGAGCTGGCGCTCGCCGCGGTCGTTGACGTACCAGCCGCGCAGGTCGGGGACCGCGGCGAGGCGACGGCTCAGCTCGGCCTCGATCTGCTTCTGGGTGCGGGCGCGCTCGTCCTTGCGCACCAGGTTGACGACCATGTTCGCCTTGCGGACGTCGTTGCCCTCGCCGGTGGGCGTCTGGCCGCCGACGACGTAGATGCCGGAGACTTCCGGGACCGGACGGAAGGCGCGGACGACGGCGTCGGTGCGGGCCTCGGTGTCGTCGAGCGTGGAGCCGGGCGGCAGCTCGAGCGAGAGGACGATGCGGCTGTCGTCGTTGGCGGGGATGAAGTCGGTGGGCAGCACGGTGGTGGACCACAGCGAGAGCGCGAACAGCACCAGGCCGGCGACCAGCGTGACGTAGGGGCGCGCGAGGGTGGCGCGCAGCAGCCTCGTGTAGGCACGCATCACCGGGCCCGCCGCGGCCGCATGGGCGTCGTGCGGGCGCAGCAGGTGGGCGGCGAGCAGCGGGGTGAGCAGGCGGGCGACCAGCAGCGAGGCGAGCACGGCGGCGGCGATGGTGAGGCCGAACTGCTTGAAGTACTGCCCGGCGATGCCGCCCATGAAGCTGACCGGGGCGAACACCGCGACGATGGTGAGCGTGATCGCCATGACCGCGAGGCCGATCTCGTCGGAGGCGTCGATCGCCGCCTGGCGCGCGGTCTTGCCCATGCGGATGTGGCGGACGATGTTCTCGACCTCGACGATGGCGTCGTCGACCAGGATGCCGGTGACCAGGGTGATCGCCAGCAGGCTGACGAAGTTGAACGAGAAGCCCATCGCCTCCATGGCCAGGAAGGTGGGCACCACGGCGAGCGGCAGGGCGGTGGCGGAGACCAGCGTCGCCCGCCAGTCGCGCAGGAACACCAGGACCACGAGCACGGCGAGTGCGGCGCCCTCCAGCAGCGCGTGCATGGCGGCGAGGAAGCTGCCGTAGGTGCCGCGCACCGAGTCGTCGATCAGGCTGAAGGCGACGTCGGGATGGGCAGCGTGCAGGGTGGCGATGCGCGCCCGCACCAGGGCTGCGACCGCCACGTCGCTGGCGCCCTTGGCGCGGTGGACGGCGAAGGCCACGACCGGCTGACGGCCGTCGAGGCGGGCGAACTGGCGTGCCTGCTCGAAGCCGTCGGCGACCTGGGCGAGCTGGTCGAGGCGGGTCTCGCGTCCGCCGGGCAGGACGATGCGGGTCTGGGCGAGGCCGCGCACGGTCTCCGCGCCGGCGAGGGTGCGGATCGCCTGCTCCTGGCCGCCGAGCTCGGCGCGGCCGCCGGCGAGGTCGACGTTGGTGGCGGCGACCTGGCGGTTGACGTCGCCCGCGGTGATGCCGAACGAGGCGAGGCGGTCGGGGTCCAGCGCCACCTCGATCTCGCGGGTGACGCCGCCGACGCGCTCGACCTGGCCGACGCCGCGCACGCCCTGCAGGTCGCGCACCACGACGTCGTCGACGAACCAGGACAGCTGCTCGAGGGTCATCGCGGGCGCGGCGGCGGCGTAGGTCTGGATCGCCTCGCCGACCACGTCGACGCGGCTGGTCACCGGCTCGTCGATGGTGGCGGGCAGCTCGGTTCGGATGCGCGAGATCGCGTCCTTGACGTCGTTGAGCGCGCGGTCGGAGCTGATCTCGAGGCGCAGCTCGATGATGGTGACCGAGCTGCCGTCGGTGATGGTGGACTGGATGTGCTTGACGCCCGCGACCGCCGCGACGGCGTCCTCGATCTTGCGGGTGACCTGGGTTTCCAGCTCGGCAGGGGCGGCGCCGGATTCGGTGATGGCGACCGAGATCACCGGCACGTCGATGTTGGGCGCGCGGGTGATCGGCACCCAGAGGAAGCTCACGGTGCCGAGCACCAGCAGCACGGTGAACAGCACCATCGCCGGCACCGGCTTCCTGATGGAGGCGCCGGAGATGTTGAAGGCCATGCTCAGTGTGCTCCCGCAGCGGCGGCGGGCCTGGGAGCGGGCGCGGCGGCATCCGGAACCGGGGTTCCCGGCGGGGTAGGCGCGGGGCCGTCGGTGGCGGCGAGATGGTCGCTGCCGGAGGGCGCGGCGGCGACGGGGGTGAGATGGTCGCTGCCGGAGGGGACGGCAGCGACGGGGGTGAGATGGTCGCTGCCGGAGGGGACGGCGGCGACGGGGGTGACGTGGTCGCCGTCGCGCAGGAACGTGCCGCTGAGTGC
>CAXSEF010000024.1:0-13165 GCA_964236535.1 uncultured Acetobacteraceae bacterium | reverse complement strand
CGGCGGCGACGGGGGTGACGTGGTCGCCGTCGCGCAGGAACGTGCCGCTGAGTGCGACCACCGGCTCGCCGGCCGCGACGCCGCTGTCCAGTTCGGCGCTGGTGTCGTCGCGCAGGCCGACGCCGACCGCGCGGATCTGCACCTCCGGGCCGTCCGCAGCCTGCGCCACCACCGCGACGTGCGGGCCGTCGGACTCAAACAGCAGGGCGGAGAGCGGCACCAGCACGCCGGCGCGGCGGGCCACCTCGACCTCGGCGCGCACGAAGCGGCCGGTGGCAAGCTGCGGCCGGCCGGGCACCGCGTCGTCGAGCGCGATACGCACCCGGCCGAGGCGGGTGAGCTGGCTGACCTCGGGGGAGATCAGGCGGACCCGTCCGGTGCGGGGGGCGCCGTCGACGGCGAGGCTCGCGGCCTCGCCGGTGCGCAGGCGGGACAGCAGCGCCTCCGGCACCGCGGCCTCCATCTCCACCGTGCCGTCGGTGACCAGGCGGAACAGCGGCTCGCTCGCGATGCCGACCACCGCGCCGACGCGGGCGGTGCGGCGGCTGACCAGGCCGGCCACCGGGGCGCGCAGCTCGGTGCGGGCAAGGCGGACCGCGAGCTCCTGGCGCTGCGCCTCGGCGAGCGCGAGGTCGGCGCGCGCGAGGGCGAGGGCGTCCTGCGCCGCCTCGACGCGGGCGGCGGCGACCGAGCGCGCGGCCTGGCGCTGCTCGAAGGTCTCGCGCGAGGCGTCGCCGCGGCCGATCAGGTCGCTGGTGCGGGCGAACGCGGCGTCGGCCTGCACCCGGTTCGCCACCGCCTCGGCGATCTGGCCCTGCGCCTGGGCGATCGCGGCACCCGCGTGGGCCACCTGCGCCGCGTTCTCGGCGAGGGCCGCATCGACGGCATCGCGCGAGAGGCGGGCCAGCACCTGCCCGGACTGCACCCGGTCGCCCTCCTCGGCCAGCACCTCGGTGATCGCGAGGCCGTCGAGCTGCGGCACCACCATCGCCTCCTCGCGCGCGACCAGGGTGCCGGTGAGCGCCACCCGCTCGACCAGCGTGCCGCTTCCGGCGGGCACGACGGTGACCGACGGCGCCTGCAGCAGCGCCGCCGCCGCGGCTGCCCGTCCGCAGGCCGCGAGCAGGACTGCGGCGCCCGCCAGCGTACTCCGCAGCGCGGCCAGGGAGAGCGAGGTCTTCATGGCTGCTCGTTAGCACGGCGGGGCGTCGTGCCGCGCCTGGAAAGCAAGCGCGGCCGCGCGGCCGGTGTCGGGACCGGACGGGCGTTCGCAGGCGCAGCATGGGCGTTGAGCGGAGGCGCGATCCGTGGCATGAGCCGCCCGACCGGGAGCCATGTCATGAGTCTGCTCACCCTCTCCTCCGTCACCCTGCGCATCGCCGGTCGCACCCTGCTCGACGGCGCCGACCTCACGGTCGAACAGGGGCGGCGCATCGGCCTGGTCGGGCGCAACGGCGCCGGCAAGTCGACGCTGCTCAAGGCGATCTCCGGCGAGATCAGCGTCGATGGCGGCGACATCCGCATGTCCTCGCGCGCGCGGATGGCGCAGGTGAAGCAGCAGGCGCCGTCGGGTCCGCAGAGCCTGCTCGACACCGTGCTGTCGGGCGACCAGGAGCGGCTCGGCCTGCTGGCCGAGGCGGCGCGGGCCGAACAGGGGCACGTGGCCCCCGAGCGGATCGCCGCGATCTGGGAGCGGCTGGGCGCGATCGACGCGGACACCGCGCCGGCGCGGGCGGCGACCATCCTGGCCGGGCTCGGCTTCGACGCGCTGACCCAGCTGCGGCCGGTGGATTCGTTCTCCGGCGGCTGGCGGATGCGCGTGGCACTGGCGACCGTGCTGTTCTCCAACCCCGACCTGCTGCTGCTCGACGAGCCGACCAACCACCTCGACCTCGAGGCGACGATGTGGCTGGAGGCGTGGCTCGCGAAGTTCCCGGGCGCGGCACTGGTGGTCAGCCACGACCAGGGACTGCTCGACCGTTCGGTGCACGCGATCGCGCATCTCGACCAGCGGCGGCTGTCGCTCACCCCGGGCGGCTACAGCGAGTTCGTGCGCATCCGCACCGAGCAGTCCATGCAGCAGGCCCGCGCCGCCGAGCGCATCACCGCGCAGCGCGCCCACATGCAGGCCTTCGTCGACCGGTTCCGCGCCTCGGCGTCGAAGGCACGCCAGGCGCAGAGCCGGCTGCGTGCGCTCGAGAAGATGCCGGTGATCGACAGCGTGATCGAGGCGGCGCCGACGCGGTTCGCGTTCCCGGAATCGCCGAAGCTGGCGCCGCCGATCCTCTCGCTCGACGACGTGAGCTGCGGCTATGGCGACAGCGCGGTGCTGGAGGGCCTGTCGCTCACGGTGGAGCCCGACGACCGGATCGCGCTGCTCGGCGCCAACGGCAACGGCAAGTCGACGTTCGCCAAGCTCGTCGCCGGCCGGATCGAGGCGATGTCGGGCACGCTGCGCCGGTCCGGCAAGCTGCGCGTGGGGTATTTCGCGCAGCACCAGGAGGCGGAGCTGGTGGCCGGCGAGTCCGCGCTCGACCATATCGGACGCGCGCTGCCCAAGGCCCCGCCGACGCTGCTGCGCAGCCAGCTCGCCCGGTTCGGGCTCGACGCCGAGCGCGCCAACACGCCGACCGCGAGCCTGTCGGGCGGCGAGCGGGCGCGGCTGATGCTGGCGCTGGCGACGCGCGAGGCGCCGCAGCTGCTGATCCTCGACGAGCCGACCAACCACCTCGACATCGACGCCTGCGACGCGCTGGTCCGGGCGCTCGGCATGTTCGAGGGCGCGGTCATCCTGATCACCCACGATCCGCATCTGGTCGAGCTGGTCGCGGACCGGCTGTGGCTGGTGGCCGACGGGACCGTGCGCCCGTACGAGGGCGACATGGACGAGTACCGGGTGCTGCTCGCGAAGAAGGACAAGCCGGTGCGCAAGGAGGCCGGGGTGAGCAAGAAGGACGAGCGGCGGGCACGGGCCGCGGCGCGGCTGGCGGCGGCGTAGGGCAAGGCGAGGCCGTCCCCGGGACCCGGGCCTCTGCCGGAGCTTCGCTACGGACTGGGCGCTGGCTTCTGTCGCAGGGCGTTCACCAGGCCGCGGACCGCGAGCTCCAGCTGCTGCAGCAGGAGGTCGGCCTGCTCGACGTCGAGCTCGGAGAACACGGTCTGATCCGCCATGTCGTGGATCAGCACAACCCGGTCAGCCATCGTGCAGGCGCTGTATGTGCTCATGGATCAAGTCTGTAGCAGGATCGTTACCATCGGATGAACGATCGGGATGTTCGCGGCCGCGATCCCGGATCGTTCACCAACCGTCCGGAGCAGGATCGGTCGGGCAAGCAAGGCCAGAGGCTCTGCCTCTGGACTCCGCCAAAGGCCGAGCCTTTGGAATTCCCATGCTTAAGAGATGGGTTTCCAAAGGCCTCAGGCCTTTGGCGGGTCTGGGCGGAGCCCGGCCTTGCTTCGCCTACGGTCGATGCCTGGGCAGCAGGCCGCCATGACCCGCTACGAGATCGCCGTCATCCCCGGCCACGGCATCGGCCGCAATGCGATGCCGCCGGCGCCCTGGACGCGGCGGCGGCGAAGTTCCGCTCTGGCAGCTCATGCAGGCCTCAGCACCCCCGCACCAGATGGTTCAGCGGCCCGTGCCCCGCGCCAAACCCTGGTGCCGCCTCGATCGCCGCCCGGACGTAGGCCCGCGCCCGCGACACCGCGTCCGGCAGGGTCGCCCCTTGCGCCAGCCCCGCCGCCACCGCGCTCGCCAGCGTGCACCCCGTCCCGTGCGTATGCCGGGTCGCCACCCGGCGCTGCTCGAACGCCACCACGCCATCGGCGTCGCCCAGCATGTCCACGAGCCCATCGCCCTCCAGGTGCCCGCCCTTCAGCAGCACCGCCCGCGCGCCCATCCCCAGCAGCGCATCCACCGCCCGCCGCATCCCCGCCGGGTCGGCAATCGCGAGCCCGGTCAGCACCTCCGCCTCCGGGATGTTCGGCGTCACCACGGCCGCCACCGGCAGCAGCAGCCCCACCAGCGCCGCGACCGCGTCCGCCGCCAGCAGCGACTGCCCCCCCTTGGCCACCATCACCGGGTCCAGCACCAGCGGCACTGCCGCCCACCGACCCAGCGCGTCGGCCACCGCCTCGATCACCGCGCGCTCGCCGAGCATCCCCAGCTTGACCGCGTCCGCACCGATGTCGCGCAGCACGCTGTCGATCTGCAACGCCACGAACGCCGCCGGCACCGGCCAGACCCCCTGCACGCCGAGCGTGTTCTGCGCCGTCACCGCCGTCACCGCGGTCGCGGCGTATGCGCCCATCGCGCCCACCGCCTTGATGTCGGCCTGCAACCCCGCGCCCCCGCCCGAGTCCGATCCGGCGATCACCAGCACCCGGCCACGGATCGCCGTCACCGCCCCTGCCCCTGCCTGCTCATCTTGCCCTCCCCGCGCCCACCTGACGGCCCGCCTCGCCCCGGGACCGCCGTGACCGCCTGGCCCAGACCTCGACCATGCAGTCCGGACCATGCCCGCCGCCGCGTCAGCGGTGCCTCGCCCGGGCAGGCCGGCGTCTCGCCGGCACGCACTACCCGCCGGCGCCGTCCGCCACGCCCTTGATCGTCGCGCACAGCCCCGACACGATCCGCCCGACCAGCGCCTCGTCCTCCGCCTCGGCCATCACCCGGATCAGCTTCTCGGTGCCGCTCGGGCGCAGGAACAGCCGGCCGGAGCCGGCCAGCTGCGCCTCCGCCTCGGCAATCGCGGCGGCGACGCGCGGATGGCCGAGCGGCGTGCCGCCCTCGTAGCGCACGTTGCGCAGCAGCTGCGGCAGCGGCGTGAACAGGCGGCTGGCGCGGCTTGCCGGGCGGCCCTGCTCCACCACCACGGCCAGCACCTGCAGCGCCGCCACCAGGCCGTCGCCGGTGGTCGCGAAGTCGGAAAGGATCATGTGGCCGGACTGCTCGCCACCCACGTTGATCCCGGCGCTGCGCATCTGCTCGGCGACGTAGCGGTCACCGACCTGGGTGCGGTGAAGGGCGAGGCCGCGCCCGGCCAGGAAGCGCTCCAGGCCGAGGTTGGACATCTGCGTCGCCACGATGCCGCCGCCGCGCAGCCGACCGGCGCGTCCCCAGCTGTCGGCGATCAGCGCGAGGATCTGGTCGCCGTCGACCAGCTGGCCGCGCTCGTCGGCAAGCAGCATGCGGTCCGCGTCGCCGTCGAGCGCGATGCCGAGATCGGCGTCATGCTCCAGCACCTTTGCGCAGAGGTGCCGCGGCACCGTCGAGCCGCAGTCGCGATTGATGTTGACCCCGTCCGGTGCCACGCCCACCGGGATCACGGTCGCACCCAGCTCCCACAGCACGGTGGGCGCGACCTTGTACGCGGCGCCGTGCGCGCAGTCGACGACGATGCGCAGGCCTTCGAGCGTCAGGCCGCGCGGAAAGCTCGACTTCGCGTTCTCGATGTAGCGGCCGGCGGCGTCGTTCAGCCGGGTCGCGCGGCCCAGCGCGCGAGGTGCCGCGAGGCGCGACGACAGGTCGGCATCCATCAGCGTCTCGATCTCGAGCTCGCGGGTGTCGGACAGCTTGAAGCCGTCGGGCCCGAACAGCTTGATGCCGTTGTCCTCGAACGGGTTGTGCGAGGCCGAGATCATCACGCCAAGGTCGGCGCGCATCGAGCGGGTCAGCATCGCGATCGCGGGCGTGGGCAGCGGGCCCACCAGGATCACGTCCATGCCCGCGCTGGTGAAGCCCGCGACCAGCGCCGGCTCGATCATGTAGCCGGACAGCCGGGTATCCTTGCCGATGATGACGCGGTGGCGGTGCTCGCCACGCATGAACATCAAACCCGCCGCCTGGCCCAGCCGCAGCGCCGTCTCCGCGGTCATCGGGTCGACATTGGCCTTGCCGCGGATACCGTCGGTGCCGAACAGCACCCGCTGGCGAATGCCGCCGCCGGCTTCGGCGAGGGGGAGTGTCATGCCATCGGCCATCGGTCGTCCTCCGCGTACGGTCGCCAGGCAAGGCTGGGCTCTGCCCAGACCCGCCAGGGGCGAGCCGCCCCTGGACCGGCCTCTGTTGCAGCGCCTCGGCTCTGCTGCCTACAG
The DNA here is from genome assembly GCA_964236535.1 of uncultured Acetobacteraceae bacterium. Taxonomy (GTDB): domain Bacteria; phylum Pseudomonadota; class Alphaproteobacteria; order Acetobacterales; family Acetobacteraceae; genus CAXSEF01. Next base: position 7,069 of record CAXSEF010000024.1, on the reverse strand, counting down.
CGTAGCGCCGCTGACCAGGGCCTGCCAGACCCGCACCGCCTGCACCGTCTCGGCCACGTCGTGCACGCGAAGGATCGAGGCGCCACGCGACAGGGCGTAGAGCCCGGCCGCGAGCGATCCGGGAAGCCGCGCCTTGGGCTCCAGGGTGGCGGCACCCTCGTCGAGGAAGCGCTTGCGCGACACGCCGACCAGCAGCCGACAGCCGAACCCGAGCAGCGCCGGCAGCCGCCTGAGCAGCTCCGGGTTCTGCCCGGCGCCCTTGGCGAAGCCGATGCCGGGATCGAGTGCCACGTCGGCGCGGCGCACGCCTGCGGCCTCGGCACGCGCGAGGCTGGCGCCCAGCTCGGCCGCCACCTCGGCGGCGAGGTCGTCGTACCGGGCAAGGCCCGCCATCGTCGCCGGCGTGCCGCGCATGTGCATCAGCACCACCGGGCAGCGCGCCCGCGCGACCACCGCGGCCGCCTCGCTGTCGTGACCGAGGCCGGAGACGTCGTTGACGATCGCCGCCCCGGCGGCAAGTGCCGCCTGCATCGTCGCGGCATTGCGGGTGTCGATCGAGACCGGCGTCCCGCAGCCCACGAGTGCGGCGATGACCGGCAGCACGCGGGCCATCTCCTCGACCGGCGAGACCGGCTCGGCGCCAGGACGGGTGCTCTCGCCGCCGACGTCGAGGATGTCGGCGCCGGCGGCCGCCATCGCATGCGCCGAGCGCACCGCATCGGCCGCCGCGAACTGCTCGCCGCCGTTGCTGAAGCTGTCCGGCGTGACGTTGACGATCCCCATCACCAGCGGACCGGCACGCAGCCCCGCCCAGGGTAGCGGCGGCGGCACGTGGAGATCACCCGCACGAACAACACGGTCGTCCACCCGCGCGAGGGTGAAGGCGAGACCGCCTGGAAGCGGCAGGGCGACCCCAGCCTCGATCGCAGCCATGGCGTCGGCACCCTGCAGCAGACCAAGGGGCTCGATCATCAGGACACCAGCGTCAACGCGGACATGAGGCTATTCCAGGAGCGGCTCGTCCTTGGCGGGTCGGGGCGGAGCCCGGCCCTGCTGCCTAGCCCGGCTGCGGCTGCGGCTGTATTCCGCCCGGCATGGACGGCCGTGACGTGGTCGGCACACTGGCGCGCCGCGTTTCCGGGGCGGGCTCGTCGACCACGACGCGGATCACCTTTTCGCCGCGCAGCACGGTCCGGATCTCGTCGCCGGACAGCGTCTCGTATTCCAGCAGGCCGTTGGCGAGCCGATGCAGCTCCTCGACGTTCTCGGTGAGGATGTGCTTGGCCGTCGAATACGCGTTGTCGATGATCGACTTGATCTCCGCATCGATCTCGCGGGCCGTCACCTCCGACACGTTCTTGTTCTGCGTGACCGAGTGCCCGAGGAACACCTCCTGCGAGTTGTCCCCGTAGGCGATCATTCCGAGCTTGGTGCTCATGCCCCACTCGGTGACCATGCGCCGAGCGATATCGGTGGCCTGCTTGATGTCGCTCGACGCCCCGTTGCTGACCTTGTCGTCGCCGAAGATGATCTCCTCGGCGACACGGCCGCCCATCGCCATGACCATCTTCGCCCGCAGCCAGCTCTTGCTGTGCGACAGACGGTCGTTCTCCGGCAGGCTCATCACCAGCCCGAGCGCACGCCCGCGCGGGATGATCGTCGCCTTGTGCACCGGGTCGCACTCGCTCTCGTGCATCGCCACCAGGGCGTGACCGCCCTCGTGGTACGCCGTCATCTTCTTCTCGGCGTCGGTCATGACCAGGCTGCGACGCTCGCTGCCCATCATCACCTTGTCCTTGGCGGCCTCGAACTCGTTCATCGCAACGGTGCGCTTGCCGAGCCGCGCCGCCAGCAGCGCGCCTTCGTTGACCAGGTTGGCGAGATCCGCACCCGAGAACCCGGGCGTGCCGCGGGCGATCACCTTGGGGTCCACGTCGGACGCCAGCGGCACCTTGCGCATGTGCACGCGCAGGATCTTCTCGCGTCCGTTCACGTCGGGATTCGGCACCACGACCTGGCGATCGAACCGGCCGGGACGCAGCAGCGCCGGGTCGAGCACGTCCGGGCGGTTGGTCGCGGCGATCAGGATCACGCCCTCGTTGGCCTCGAACCCGTCCATCTCGACCAGCATCTGGTTGAGCGTCTGCTCGCGCTCGTCGTTGCCGCCGCCGAGCCCCGCACCACGATGGCGGCCGACCGCGTCGATCTCGTCGATGAAGATGATGCAGGGGCTGTTCTTCTTGCCCTGCTCGAACATGTCGCGCACCCGGCTGGCGCCGACGCCCACGAACATCTCGACGAAATCGGAGCCGGAGATGGTGAAGAACGGCACGTTGGCCTCGCCGGCGATGGCGCGCGCCAGCAGCGTCTTGCCGGTGCCGGGCGGGCCCACCAGCAGCACGCCCTTGGGGATCTTGCCGCCGAGGCGCTGGAACTTCTGCGGGTCCTTCAGGAACTGGACGATCTCCTCCAGCTCGCTCTTCGCCTCGTCGATGCCGGCGACGTCGTCGAACGTGACTCGCCCCTGCTTCTCGGTCAGCAGCCGCGCCTTGGACTTGCCGAAGCCCATCGCCCGGCCGCCGCCCGACTGCATCTGCCGCATGAAGAACACCCAGACGCCGATCAGCAGCAGCATCGGGAACCAGCTCAGCAGGTAGTGCAGCAGCGAGTTGCTGTCCTGGTCCTCGGGCTTGGCGATGACGCGCACGCCCTTGGCGGTCAGGTTGCTGACCAGCGCGGGGTCGTCCGGCGTGTAGGTCTGGAAGCTGTGCCCGTCGGTGAGCTGGCCGCTCACGGTGTGGCCCTGGATCACGACGTCGCGCACATGCCCGGTGTTCACGTCACCGAGGAAGTCGGAATACGCCACCTGGGCCGGCGGGTGTTGCGTCCCGGTAGGCTGAAAGATGTTGAAGAGCACCACCAGCAGCAGCGCGATGATGACCCAGAGAAGCAGGTTCCGACCGAAATTGCTCATATGATCCAGTACCAGGCCCGACGGGAGCGGCGGCGCCGCGTTGGCTGACGACATGGGGTCGGCCGCGTTCTTATGCAGCCCTGCAGGTTAACACTGCGTCAGTAAAGCATTCCACCTGCCCCGTCACTGCCGGCCTAGGTGGTCGGGTCTCGGGGCGATCCAGCGCGATCGCCGCACGACCGATGCGGCCCGCGGTGACGCGCACCTCCCGGATCACGGCAGAGCTGCACCCCCCGGCGGGGGCGGCGCGGGTTCGAACGGGGCGCCGGCCGCCGGGCCGGGCGGGTCGAACAGCACCCGGTCCCGCCACTCGCCGCCTGCGTCCTCGTGCGGGACGGCAACGACACGGCCGCCGCGACGCAGCGCCGGCAGGGTGCACCGCGCCGCCGCCGGCAGGGTGCCCGGCCCGCGCACCGCGTCGGCGCCAAGCGCGCCCAGGGTCAGGCCGGGATCGCCGGGCCCGAGCAGGCGGAACCGTCCGTCCCACGTCGCCGCCGCCAGCGCCGCAACCGGGGGCGCCATCGCCGCGGCCTCGCGCACCAGCAGCCAGCCGGGCCCGAGCCGGCCGGCCGGCAGCAGCCGCACCCCCCCCAGCGTCGCCGGGCGGGGCGATGCGGCAAGCGCCGCCACCGCGCGCGCGTCCGGCGCGTAGATGGCGCCGCCCAGCACCCGCAGCACCGTCGCCAGCGCGTCCGTCGGCCAGGGGCCGGGCGCCAGCACCGCGAAGCCCGCGGGACGCAGCGCGACCAGCCGCGCCAGGGCCGCGGCGCAGGCGGTCTCGGCGACGGCGCGCGTCCGGCCGTGCACCGCCGCCTCGGCGAGCAGGGCAGCGGCGGCGGGAGCGTCGCCGGACAGGGTCGCGCGCAGCCGGGTGCGCTGCGCGGCGGGGTCGCGGTTCGAGGGGTCCTCGACCCAGTGCCGGCCAGCCGCGGCGAGGGTCGCCCGCAGCCGCCCCGGCGCCACGCCCAGCAGCGGCCGCAGCAGCCGGCAGGGGGCACGCGCACTCGCCGCCGCCATCGCCGACAGGCCGCGCGGGCCGCTGCGCGCCAGGCGGCGCATCAGCATCGTCTCCGCCTGGTCGCCGGCGTGATGGCCGAGCAGCAGGTCGGCCAGCCCCGCCTCGGCGCAGGCCTGCAGCAGCAGCGCATAGCGCGCCGTCCGCGCCCGTGCCGCCAGCCCCGCCCCGTGGCGCAGGCCGTGCACGCGCAGCACCCGCGAAGCGACCCCGAAACCCGCCAGCGCGGCCGCCGTCCACGCGGCCTCGGCGGCGGAGTCCGGACGCAGCCCATGGTCGACGACGAAGCCGCGCGCCCGGCCCCAGCGCGCGGCGAGCCAGGCCAGCGCCAGGCTGTCGGCGCCGCCGGAAACCGCGACCGCGACGGCGCGACCGGAGGGCCAGGGCCCCAGCGGCGCCATCAGTCCGGCGAATTCGCCTTCGCCCACGGGTTCCGGCCGGTCCGCAGCCACGGCCGGCCCCGGGCCTAGCGTTCCACGACCAGCATCCGGTCCACGTGCGCGGGCCCGGCCAGCACCGCGTCGACCCGGACGCCGCCCACCTCGCCCGCCAGCTCGCCCGGCGCCGGCCCCCGATCGCCCGCGCTGCACCCGCCCTGCACGCTACCCCCGGCAGCCGGCGTTGCGCCGCGCCGTGGTCGCCTCTTCGCGGATCTCGGCGCGTGGCGAGGGGAACTCGGCGCGCAGCTTGGCCAGCGCCTGGCACGCCGACTTCTTGTCGTTGAGCACCAGCAGCGCGTTGGCGACGCCGAGCAGCGCCTCCGACGCCCGCGCCGCCTTTGGAGCACGGTTGTAGGCGTCGTAGTAGTCCACCGCCGCCTGCTGCGAATTGTGCAGGGCGGCCTCGGACTGGGCGAGGATGTACTGGGCGTCCACCGCACGCGGGGAGTTGCCGCGCGCCAGCACCTCGCGCGCCGCCGCCTCGGCAGCCGGGTAGTCGTGGCGCGCCAGGGCAGCGCTGGCCTCGGAGATCGCGAGCTCCGGCGTGCGGCGCGGCGGTGGCGGCGGCACCGCGAGCGCCCCCTGCGGCAGCGGCGACACCGGCGCGGGAGGCGCCGGCGCCTCGGTGCCGAGCGTTGCCGGCGGCACGAACGGCGACCCGGGAGCGTAGGTCGACGGCGAGGCGGAGCTGGCGGTCTGCTGGCGGAACGCCAGGTCGCCAATCTGCTTGCTGAGGTCGCGCTGCTGCGCGGTGAGCTGGTACTGCAGCTGGTCGACCTGCCCGCGCAGGCTGCGCGTCTGGTCCTCGAGCCGGCTGACCCGGTCGAGCAGGGCCGCGGCAAGCTCGCCGGACCCGGCGCCGCCCGAGGATTGCTGGGCCGGGCGCGGCGGCTCGTAGCCGCCGCCGCTTCGCTGCATGTCCTGCAGTTCGTGGCGCAGCTCGAGGATCTGGTTCTGCAGCGCGATGCCCTCGCGGCTGTCCATCTGCGCGTACGCCGGGGCGGCCGCGGCCACCAGCATGACGAACACCACCAAGGGCCGCATGAACGCTGTCTCCAATCCCGCCGCACCCGGCTTTCGGGCAGGAGGCGGAGAAAAGCAAGGTCGCAGGCGCCGCCTCCGGACTCCGCTCAGGGCAAGCCTTGAGAATCCACCTGAAAGAAGGCGTCCAGCGCGCCTGCCCTGGCGGGGTCGGAGGCAGCGCCTCCGGCCCTGCCCGCTTCAGCCGTTCGCTCAGCGAACCGAGGTGATCGCGTTGCGGTTCTGCGCCCAGGCGCTGTCGTCGTCGCCCAGCGCCGTCGGCCGGTCCTTGCCGTAGCTGATCGTGGTGATCCGACCGGCAGAGACGCCGTGCGCCACCAGGAAGTCCTGCGCGGCGCTGGCCCGGCGCTGGCCCAGCGCCAGGTTGAACTCCTCGGTGCCGCGGTCGTCGCAGTTGCCGGCGAGCTGCACCTGGACCTGCGGGTAGCGCTGCAGCCAGTCCGCCTGCCGGCCCAGCACGCCCTGCGCGTCCGAGGACAGCGCGCTCTCGTTCAGCCCGAACGTCACCCGGTCGCCGACATTGGCCACCAGGTCCTCCTCGCTGCCGGGCGCCGCACCACCCGTCCCGGCCTGCGCCGAGCCGTCGCCGCCGGCCCCGGTGTTGGCCCCGGTCGTCGCAGGCTTGTCTGCACAGGCGGACAACAGGCTCAGCGCGGCGAGCGCGCCCAGGATGCGGAGTTTCATCGGGAGTCCCTGCTGGGTGGAGAGGATCGCGGAATGTCACGGCCAACGCGGCACGGGTCCGTTCGTTCCGGTTGCGACGGCATTACCCGCCCCTCCTGTCAAGGTCAAGGCGACGTGCCGCCGAAAGTTGCACGACGAGACTCGGTGCAACCACGAGGCTGCGGCGCGACGCGGACCTGCGGCCGCACCGGAAACGCCGATGCCGGGCAGGCGGAGCGGGTTCCCGCCGAGCGCCACGTCGTAGGCGCCGGTCATGAACCGGACGCGTCCTGGCACCGGCCGGGTCCGCGCGCCAGGATGTCCGGCAGGGCCCCGGCCTGGTCTCCCCCGGGTCCGCAACCGGACCGGCGCCACCGCACGGAAGGGCCCTCACACAGAGGGGGGGATTGCGCAGGACCGGCCACGCAATGATCATGCGCTGCCCGAAGAGGACAGCCATGCGCCCGCCGGTACTTCCGGGTTTCGTCCACCGTTCCCTGCGCCGCGCGCTGCACGGCCCGACCCTGCTCCGGCCGGGCATGCTCGCCCTCGCGGTGCTGCCGGGCTGCGCGGCGCATGCGCCGCCCCCGGCACCCAGGGCCGACTATCCGCCCGTGGAGCCGCGGCTGGTGACCCGGGCGCATTCCTCGTTTTCGGCGAGACAGCATGGCGACCGCGCCATGGGCTGTGCGGCGATCCGGGACGCGATCACCGAGATGGACCGGCGCATCATGCAGGCGCAGCCCACGGCCCCCCAGGAAGCGGACCGCACCAGCCCGGGCGACAATCCGGATGCCGCCCCCGCCGCCGCAACCGAACCGGGCGGGATCCTGGCCGGCCGCAAGGCGCAGGCGCAGGCCGCTCAGGCGCGCGCACGGGCCCGGGTGCTGGTCCGGCTCGGCCGGGCCAAGCACTGCTTCATCACCTAGCCTGCGC
>CAXSEF010000023.1:17880-40300 GCA_964236535.1 uncultured Acetobacteraceae bacterium | reverse complement strand
AAAGGGTGGCCTGATGCCCAGGGACCGGGCCGCTCCCGCGACGGGCCGAGCACCATCCGATGTTTCAACAATCCTTAAATGTTGGACGCTAGTGTGACGCTCCGGCGCATCCGACCTGGAGCAGCCTTCCTTCACCCCAAGGTTCGCGTGATGCACACGCTTCGGTCTTCCGGCTTGCGATTATCTGCCGACACCCGTGCCGTAACCGCTCTGGAATACGCGATGATCGCAGGCCTTGTTGCAGGCGTGGTCGTCGCAAGTGTCGCCACGCTCGGCACGCATGTCCTTTCGCTCTGGGTCACGGCTGGCAATGCTTTGTAGCGCGCCAGGATTGCCGGCCGGCAGGTCAATCTCGCGCCTTGCGGGCAGCCCGCCGGCAAGGCAGTCCTGACGGGGTGAAAGTCCTCGAACTCGCCAACGTCGATTTTTCACTGCGCCATTTCGTGCTGCCGCTTATGCAGGGCCTGCGTGCCCGCGGCCACGAGGTGGTTGGGGCATGCGCCGACGGCGCCATGCTGGCCGAGGTGCGCGGCGCTGGCTTTCGCGTCGAGACCGTGCCACTGGCGCGCAGCCTTTCGCCGGCGGCCCAAACCAGCGCGCTGCGGGCCATCCACTCCCTGATTCACGCCGAGCGCCCGGACCTGGTTCATGCACACATGCCGATCAGCGGTTTCCTGGGTCGCGTCGCAGCCAGGGCGGCCGGCGTGCCCTGCATCGCCTATACCTGCCACGGCTTCCTGTTCAACCAGCCAGGCCCTCTGCCGCGTCGCGCGGCGGCCCTGGCGATGGAGTGGCTCGGCGGCAGGCTGACCGACGTCTACATGACAGTCTCAGCCAGGGAGGCCGAGGATGCGCGGCGGCTGGGCATCGCCCGGACACCGCACGCCATCGGCAACGGCCGCGATCCCACGCGCTACCGCCCGGATCCGCAGCTGCGCCATGTCATACGCGAGGCGTTCGGGATCGCTGATAACCGCGTCGTCGCCATCGTTGTCTCGCGACTGGTACGCCACAAGGGTCACCCCGAACTTCTTGCGGCGATGCAGTCAGTCGACGCCGAACTCTGGGTTGTCGGCGAACGGCTTGAGTCCGACCATGGCGAGGATCTCGAACCGGTGTTCGTCGACGCCCAGGCCAATCTCGGTCCCAGGCTGCGCCGCCTGGGCAGCCGCGCCGACGTCGCGAGCCTGATGGCAGCAGCGGATATCTTCGTCCTGCCCAGCCACTTCGAGGGCCTGCCGATGTCCGTGATCGAGGCCATGCTGTGTGGTTTGCCTGTCATCTCGACCGCGATTCGCGGCCCTGGCGAGCAGGTGGTCGATGGCGTCACCGGCTTTCTGGTGGCACCGCGCAGCGTGCAGCCCCTGGCCGATGCGCTGCGCATGCTTGTCGCCGATGCGGTGCTGCGTCGACGCCTGGGACAAGCCGGTCGGACGCGCGCCCTTGCGATCTACGACGAGGCAGATGTGGTCGGTCGCACCGTGGCGCTGCTCGAAGCGTATGGAGGGACCGGCACGCGCCGTCGCGGCTTCGCGCCGTCATGACAACCCGACGGCTGACCTTCACTGCCTGGTCGGGACATTCGTGCTCACGGCTCAGCCGGCGGCATCATAGGCGTCGTCCTATCGTGCCTTCAGCCACGCAGCCACCTGCGACGCCGCCTGCATCCGCAGTGCCGCATCGGACGCCATCCGACCGGCTGCCTTGCGTGCGTCCAAGCTCGCGCCCACCGACAGCTTGGCTGCCGGCGCCGCCAATATTGCTGAAGCCAGCACCGGGTCGCTAGCCCCGCCAGAGATCTGCTGCATCGCCGTTCCGGCCCCGAGCGGCCCGAGCATGCGCCGCACCGGGTCCATCCTCGGCAGGGCGGCACGCAGGAATCCGTCCGGGTCGTCGGCCCGGCGTGAAATCATGCTCAGGAATGACAGAATGCGCCCGGCCGGAACCGCGCCGCTGGTCGCGAACTCGATGTTGCGCCGCATCAGATCGGGATCGTGTGCCGCAGCCATCGCGCCGAAATAGCGCAGCTTCTCCTCCGTACCAGGTGCGGCCTCGCCCGATGCACGTAATTCCTCCCAGGTTGTAAGGTCGGCATGCATCCCCACAATCCGGGTCACCGGATCGAGCAGCTCAGGCACCAGCGGCCGGGTCTTCCGCGCGGCAAAGCGGCGCTGCGCCTCGGCAGTCACCTCCGGGTCCTCCAGCTCGCCGAGCGCCGCGACCAGCTGCGGCCGCAGGATCGTGTCAGTAAAGCTTCCTCCCGCGCTATCCCAGCCCAGCCGGCGCAGCTGCGGCGCCAGCAGTCCCCGCGCGAAGTCGCGGAACCCCGGACGCGACGGATCGCCGCGCAGCAAAGCATCCGTGCGCAGCAGGTGCGCGATCGTGTCTTCCCACACAGCAACGCTGGTCACGTCCGTGGTCCCAAGCACAGCCGCGAAGTCCAGATAGTCGCTCAGTGGCGCCCGGCCGGCCTCAAACAGTGCATACTGATCGCCAAGTAAATTAGCCTGATCGCTCGCCTCCAGTCCGGCAAAGCCCGTCTTCAGCAGCCTCAAGGAGACTGCGTCGTACTCGGTGCGGTAGTAGCCGACCTCGCCCAGGTTGAGCTTGATCAGCCTGTCGCAGCCGGTGACATCCTGCGTCTGCGGTGTACCACCGAGCAGCATTCGCCGGGTCGGCTCGCCCGGGCCGCCCAGCGTCAACGGTACTTGCCACACCAGCTTCGCCGGTTCCGGGTCGTGGATGACAAACCGGTCCTCGCTCAGCGTGAGCGTCGTGTGTCCGCCGGCGCAGACCCGCGCGACATGCACCAACGGGATGCCAGGCTGGTCGGTGAAGCCACCCGCGACATCGGCGACGTCCCGATGCGAGACCTGCCCCAGGGCAGCCCAGAGATCGGCGCCTGTCGTGTTCCTGTAGGCATGCGCCTTCATGTAGCCACGCATGCCGTCGCGGAAAACGTCCGGGCCAAGCCAGTCCTCCAGCATGCGGATGACCTGCTCGCCCTTCTGGTAGCTGATCCTGTCGAATGCGGCGTTCGCCTCGCTGATGTCGCGGATAGGCTGGTGGATCGGGTGGGTCGTTGGTTGCGCGTCCTGCGCCATCGCCTGCTCGCGGTCCCCATGCTGGCGCGGCAGGATCTGCCAGTCCGGGTTGAAGTGGTCGGTCGCCTTGGTTGCCATCCAGGTGGCAAACCCCTCGTTGAGCCAGATGTCGTCCCACCAGCCCATCGTGACCAGGTCGCCTGACCACTGGTGTGCCATCTCGTGTGCCACCGTGAGATAGATGCTCTCCTGTGTGCTCGGCGAGGATGTGGCCGGATCGAACAGCAGGGCGTTGTCGATGTAGGTGATGGCGCCCCAGTTCTCCATGGCTCCTGCCTCGTAGTTCCCCGGGACCGCGATCAGGTCCAGCTTCGGCAACGGGTAGGCCACGCCGAAATAGTCGTTGTAGTAGGGCAGTATCTGCGACGCGGCCGCCAGCGCCTGATCACCCTGCGCCTCGGTGCCGGCGGGCGCCCACAGCCCGATGTCGACGCCCCCCGCCCTGGCATGACGCGACGCCAGATCGCCGGCGACCAGCGCGAGCAGATAGGTCGACATCCGCGGCGTACGGGCGAAGACCACGCGCTGGGTGTCCGGGCTCACCGAGGTCACGCTGGCGACCGGCATGTTCGACACCGGCACCGCCGAGCGTGGCAACGTCACCGAGAGCTCGAACGTGGCCTTGAACGCGGGTTCGTCCCAGCCGGGGAACATGCGCCGTGCATCCGCCACCTCGAACTGCGTCACCAGCATCCGGTGCGGCACGCCGTCGCGGTTCCGATAGTCGTCGCGGTAGATGCCCTGCGGGGTCTTCGGGATCGGGCCGGCGTAGTCGATCGACAGCGTGTGCCGCCCGGGCTGCAGCGCGGGCGTGAAACGCAGGGTGGCCGTCTGCGCAGCGTCATCGGTGGCGACCGCCGCCGCTACCCCGTCTTCGATCGAGGCACGCGTCAGGTTGAGTCCCGCCTGGTTCAAGGTGATCGTGTCGACAGCAGCGGCGACATCGATGGTGACATCCTCGTGCCCGGTGAAGCCGAGCCACTCCAGATCAGGCACCAAGTCGATACGGTATGCAGTCGGGATGACCGTCTTGGGCAGTGATCCCGGCGCGGCGTCGAACCGGAATGGCGCCTCGGCGCGGGCTGATCGGGCAGACAGGGCAAGAAGCGCCGTGAGCAGCATCAGAGCTGTGCGGATGACCGTTTCCTTCATGGATTGCATGGCCGACACCAGGCCGGATGCCATGCCAGCAGTCTCGATACAAGGGTCGGATGGTTCGCGTCGCGACGACTCCGGACGTCCGGCAACCAGCAGGCGGTTGCCTCAAGCGACGCGATCCCAGCTCGGTGCCCACGGTGGTGCCCACCGAAGCCCACCACGACCCGGCGTCAGCCCTCCTCCTCACTCGCGATCTGGGCGATCGCAATGCGGTCTCCGTTGAAACGTGCGGCGAGCAGATGGCCCGCTGCAACCGCACAGACGCATAGCACCACGGACATCACCACGTTCAGCCCGGCTCGCCACATCGCGCCGCCACGCAACAGGTCCAGCGTCTGCAGACTAAATGACGAAAACGTCGTGAATCCGCCGCAAAACCCTACCATCACGAACAGCCGGACATTCTCCGACACCGGGAAACGGCCATGGGCGAGCGTTAGGGTGCCGGTTAAACCGATGATGAAGCTGCCGGCAATGTTAATGCCGATGGTGCCGCATGGCAGTTCACGACTGAACGGGCCGGCCGCGACCGAAACCACGTAGCGCGCGATGGTCCCGAGCGCACCGCCCAGAGCGATCATCAGGCAGGTCAGCAGCGACATGTCGACTCCGGTGGCCAGGGCATGCTCCCCGGCGGCGAGACACGGGAGCCGCCTGTGCAACGCTATGCCGGAGCTGCCGAACCGGGCAAGGCCCGGCTCCTCTTCGCCGACGCGCGCACTCCCGCGCCAGGTGACACCGTTTCGGCCCGCCGGTCCGGATCGGGTCCCTGGCCAGGCCTGCAGGACGGGTGAGCGCCGTCAGTAGTGCTTGTAGGGCAGAAATTTGCCGCTCATCGTGATCGCCACCCGGTCGCCCACAGTGTTTGCCTCGCGCCTGACGTTCATGTTGAAGTCGATCGCGCTCATGATGCCGTCGCCGAACTCCTCGTGGATCAGCGCTTTGAACGTGGTTCCATACACCGAGATCAGCTCGTAGAATCGGTAGATCAGCGGGTCCGTCGGCACCGTGGTGGGCAGCGAGCCGCGATACGGCGCCTGCTGCAACAGCTTGATCTCGTAGGCGTCGAGCCCGAGATGGCTGCCAATCGCCTCCGCCGCCTCGCGCGGCAACTGCATCTGCCCCATCAGCCCCGCGGTGACATATTCCTTCGACAGGCCGCCCGCCATCTGGGCCAAGCCAGTCCAGGTCAGGTCCCGCTCGATCTTGATGCGGACGATCTTCTCGGTAAGCAGGGCGCGCGTTGTCATCTGATCTGGTCCTTTCAGGTCGGTTGGGCGAGCCGCCGTGTCACCCTCGTAGCAGACCATAACGCGCGAGCCAGCCAAAGCTGCACCGGACGCCGTCACACCCGGAAGCCGACATCCCGCCACCTCCGTGCAGAACGGCGCGACAAGCCAACTGTCCCAGCTTGCTTCCGCACCTTGCTACGCCGCGGCCGAGGCGTCTGCCTTGACTGCAGTCCCGGTGACCTGCTCCAGTTCCAGCGTGTTCAACACTTCAGCGCCGGACAGCGAGCCGCGTGTCAGCGTCCCGCCCGCGCCCTGGCTGATGCCGTAGGCGGCAAGCTGGGTCGCCGTCCATGCCCTGACCGACCCTGTAGACCCGCCCGGCGAGACCTGGCCCGACGACTCGTTGGTGGCGACTGCAGCAGCGGGCCCGGCCGCCGCAGACGAGGCCGGGGCTGACGCGACGGCACCGCCCTGGGTCGCCGTTCGGGCGTGGCCGGCATTCGCCGGCGCAGATCCGATCCCGATATCGGCAAGAAGCCGCTGACCCATGGTTTCCGGATCAAATCCGACCAGCTGCTCAAGCAGGGTGGAGCCGACGTTCAGGGCAACCCCGACCGGCCCGCCGGTAAGCGCGCTCAACACCAGCGAACCGGCGATCCGGGCCGTCTGCGGGATCGTGTCTCCCGTCGTTGCCCGGTAAATCGTGCCCACCACCGGCAGATACTGCAGCGGATTGAGCTCCGACAGCAGCTGCCGCCCGAAGGCCGGCGGAGGCGGCACAGGCGTCGCTGGGACGGGCCTGCTGGCGGTTATCGAGAGTGTCGCGTCGACCATGCCATCATCCGCCGCACCGTTTCGCGCCACACCTTGCAAGCCTGAGGCCAACCCGCGGGTCTCAGGCCAGCCCGCAAAGCCTTGGACCAGATCGAGAGCTCGGGGCCAGCCCCAGACAGGAAGATGGCTGGACCGTCCTGGCTGCCATCTCCGACAGACAGACCGACACCCCGCCCGGTTCGACACCCGCGGAGAACCCCTGCAGCAGCCGGCCGAGCGACACCAGCAGCGGCGCCGCGAGACCGATCGCGGCATATCCCGGAACGAAGGCGATCAGCACGGTGCCGCATGCCGTCAGCATCAGCGTGACCATCAGCCCCCACCATCCCGTGCGGCCCTCATGCGCAGCCGTCCGGCGCGGCGCTCATGCCCGCCTCTGGTCAGGGTGCCCGCCTGTCCGACCGGCGTCACGGTCTTTCACCCCGCGCGCGATCCTGGCATCCTGTCTACCTCCATTGCCCACGATCATCTTCAGCGCCGAAGCGAGGATGCCACCAGCCCGCGAAGGACGCCGCCGATGGCCAGTTCTGACCAGGATACGCTCGCGGCGATCCGTCGCGAGCTCGACGACACGACGCCGCCCGCCCGCCCGCCGCGCCAGCGCCGCACCCGCGCGGACGGCCGCAACGCCGAAACGCCCGCGGAAATCCCGACCCGCGGCTGGTTCGCCGTCGCCAAGCGGGTTGCGGTGCAGTTCTCGGCCCACCGCGTCATGGAGGAGGCGGCGAGCGTCACCTTCTACACCCTGCTCGCACTGTTCCCGGCGCTCGCGGCACTGGTGTCGCTCTACGGCCTGTTCGCCGACCCGGCAGCCCTGTCCGCAAACCTGCACTCGATCCCCTCGGTGCTGCCGGGCGGGGCGATGGACATCCTCGACACCCAGCTGCAGAGTCTCGCGTCCTCCAGCGGCAAGGCGCTCAGCCTCAGCCTCGGGATCGGCCTTTTGACCTCGCTGTGGAGCTCCAACCAGAGCATCAAGTCGCTGTTCTCGGCACTCAACATCGTCTATGGCACCCAGGAACAGCGCGGCTTCATCCGCTTCACGCTGGTCACGCTAAGCTTCACTGCCGGCGCCCTGGTGTTCGTGATGCTGGTGGTGGCCTGCGTAGTCGCGCTGCCGATCGTGCTGACCCTCGTCGGCATCGGTCAGTGGTCTGACCTGCTGTTGCGCCTCGCGCGCTGGCCACTGCTGCTGGTGGTGATCGGTGCCTTCCTGGCCACGGTCTACCGCTATGGCCCCAGCCGGCCGTGCGCGTCATGGCGCTGGGTCACGCCGGGCAGCGCATTCGCGGCGGTGACCTGGGCGGTGGCTTCGGTTGCGTTCTCGTACTACGTTGCCCATTTCGGCAGCTACAACAAGACCTACGGCTCGCTGGGCGCTGCGATCGGCTTCATGACCTGGATCTGGATTTCCACAATGGTGGTGCTGGTTGGCGCCGAATTGGACTGCCAGCTCGAGAAGCAGGCCGAGCAGGGCAACGAGGCCCGTGCCGACAAGGGCGTGCAGGCCAGCCCGGCCTGACTGGCGAGCCCGGCCCTGGCTGACGCGACAGCAGCCGGGCTGCCCTTGCCGGGTCGCGGCAACGCACGCACTCTGCGCGCATGGACCAGGACGACCCGCCAGGCAGTGGCCCGCGCTTCACCCCCGAACAGATCTCCGCCCTGTTTCTCCGCGCGCTGCGCGGGGGCGACGTCGGGCTCGCCGAGCAGATGCTCGATGCCGGGATCGACCGTGAGGCGCGCGACAGTCGCGGCTTCACGCCGCTGATGATCGCCGCCTATGCCGGCGAGGAGGCGTCGGTGGCCCTGCTGCTCGAGCGCGGCGCACGCGTCGACGGCCGCGACACACGGGGCAGCACGCCCCTGCTCGGCGTGGCGTTCAAGGGACACGAGACGGTAGCCCGGCGCCTACTCGCCGCCGGCGCCGACGTCGACGCGGTCAACGAGGTGGGACAGACGGCGCTGATGGTCGCCGCCGCGTTCGGCCGCATCGCGATGCTGGAACTGCTACTCGACGCCGGCGCCGACACCGCCCGACAAGACGGCCGGGGCGAGACCGCAGCCGACATTGCGCGCAGCCTGGGCAATGCCGAGCTCGCGGCGCGGCTTGCCTGACGGGGTGCGCATCGGCAAACTCCCATCACAGCGCGTCGTCTATTCGGCCACCCCCCCCCCGGCAGTGCCGCTGTGCACCCTGCCGCCCTCCATCGGCAACGTCGCGGTCGGCGCGGACCGCGCGATCCGCAACGCTCCGACCGAGGTGCCATGACCCCAAGCCCGCACCCTGCGCCTGCCGCTAGCCCCGACCCGGCCGCGACCCGCTCCGCCCTCGCGCAGCCCAACAGACCCGGCCCCACGACCGCGCCCGCCGCAGCCAGCCCAGCACCGCCCTGCACCATGGTGATATTCGGGGCCCACGGCGACCTGACCAAGCGCCTGTTGATGCCCGCGCTCTACAACCTGGCTAACGACAAGCTGCTGGACGGTGGGTTCCAAGTCATCGGGGTGGACCGGACCGACGGCGACGACGAGGCTTGGCGCGACGAACTGACCGCTACCATGCAGGAGTTCACTCGCGATCCGTCGGCCGAGTTCTACGTCGAGAAGATAGACCCGGAACCGTGGGGCTGGGTCACGCAACGGCTGAGCTACCTGCAGGCCGACTTCACCAAACCGGAGGACATCGCCCGCCTCGGCCAGCAGCTGCACGGCTCGGTGCTGTTCTATCTGGCCATTGCCGCCCGCTTCTTCGGCGGCGTGGTCGAGCAGCTCGGGCAGGCCGGCCTGCTCAAGCAGGAGGAAGGCAGCTTCCGCCGCGTGGTGATCGAAAAACCGTTCGGCTCCGACCTCGATTCCGCAAAGGCGCTCAACGCGCAGATCCTGAGCTGCGGCGACGAGACCCAGTTCTATAGGATTGACCATTTTCTCGGCAAGGAGACGATCCAGAACATCATGGCACTGCGCTTCGCCAACGGCATCTTCGAACCGCTCTGGAACCGCGAGCACATCGACCACATCCAGATCTCTGCCGCCGAGACTGTCGGCGTGGAAAGCCGCGGGGCGTTCTACGAGCCGACCGGAGCGTTGCGCGACATGGTGCCCAATCACCTGTTCCAGATGCTCGGCATGATCGCGATGGAACCGCCGAACAGCTTCGACGCCGAGGACGTGCGTGACGAGAAGGCCAAGGTGATCCGCGCCATCAGCCCGGTGGAGCCGGAGAACGTGGTGCGCGGCCAGTACGCCGCGGGCGCGATCGCCGGGCAGCCGATGCAGGCCTATCGCGACGAGCCCGACGTGGCCCGCGACAGCGACACCGAGACCTACATCGCGCTGAAGCTCGAGATCGACAACTGGCGCTGGGCCGGCGTCCCGTTCTACGTGCGTACTGGCAAGCGCCTCGGCGGCCGTACCACCGAGATCGTGGTGCATTTCCGCCAGGCGCCCTACGCGTTGTTCCGCGACACTCCTGTTGACCGGCTTGCGCCCAACATGATGGTGCTGAGCATCCAGCCGACGGAAGGGCTGTCGCTGTCGATCAGCGCCAAGCAGCCCGGGCCGACGATGACCCTTGCCGCGGTCGACCTCGCCTTCCGCTACCAGGACGCATTCCACATGGAGCCCAACGTCGGCTACGAGACACTGCTCTACGACTGCCTGCTCGGCGATCCGACGCTGTTCCAGCGCGCCGACAACATTGAGGCCGGTTGGGCCGCGGTCGAGCCGGCACTTCACGCCGCTGCCGCCGACACCGCCAAGGTCGAGCACTACCCCGCCGGGTCATACGGACCCAAGGGCGCGGACACGCTGCTGGAGCGCAGCGGACGGCACTGGCACTCGCTGATACGCCACGAGGCTGGCTGACGGCAAGCAGAACCGGCGGAAGGCCGCAGTGACAGGCCCGCTTTGAACGTAGCTGCCATGGCTCAGCACGGAACCTGCGCAGGCGACCGTTCTTCGGCACTCACCTGCGGACAAGCCCTGTCCAGCAGCTCGGCTATGGGGCGTCGCAGGCAGTCTCGGGTGTTCGAGAGTCTGCCTTGCGGGCTACCTTAGATCCGAACCCGATGATGCCCGCAAGACCTCCGGCTCACCCCACGCGCGTCCCCAGGGCCGCCGCCCGGATTACCCCGGGCCACGCCCTGCACGCCGTTACCAGCGCCGCCTGCCCCACACCCGTCCTCCCGACCACAGACAGCACCCGGGCCACCCGCATCGGCCGCGCCACCGCGGCGCGCATCTGGCGCGCGTATTGCCCTGCATCTCCGCCGGCCAGCAGCACCTGCGCAGCCAACCCTGCGCTGTGCAGCGCGATCGCGATCCCATCGCCACTGAACGACGGAATGACCGCCATCTGGTCGCCCAGCCGGAACACCCCGTCCTCGCCGCCAGGGTGAACAAACCCGTACGGCACCCGCGCGATGCTCAGCGGCCGCTCAAGCAGCGCCCCTGCCCCTGCGAGCCGCGCCTGCAGGTGCGGGCACTCGGCGCAAAGCCCCTCCAGCACCGCATCCCAGCGACCACCCGCCGAGTCCAGACGCTCGCGCGACACCAGCACACACAGATTGGCCCACCCGCCCTCCACCGGCTGCAGCCCGCCATAGAACGCCTGCCCTGCGCCTGCGCGACGCCTCGCGCCTCCGCCGGCCGCGCCCCGGAACAGCAGGACTTCGACATGTCCCTCAAGCGCCCGGGCCTGCGCCGGTGCCAGCCGCCAATACGTCTTGAAACCGACCAGCGATCCAGCCCCCGGGTCCGGCGCCACTCGGCGCTGCCCGCGCAGATCGTGCTTGCCGGTCGCCAGCAGCACCGTCGACGCCTCCAGCGGCTCATCCGTGCGCGCCTCCCCGTCCGGCCCCGGCCCGTCCAGTTCCAGCCGGTCCCGCCGCACGTCGCGCACTACTCGACCGCGAAGCAGCCGCACTCCGCACGCTTCCGCCCGCGCCTGCAGCGCCGTGTCGAGCGCCCGCCGCGTCAGGCTTGCCGCCACGAACGGCAACGCCGCCTCCAGGACCCGGGCGCCACGCACGACCCGCACCCGGTCGATCCGACGCGCCCCAAGCGCATCGAGGTTCACGCCCAGTCCCGCCAGCGCCGCAACCGCCTCGCGGCTGATGAACTCGCCGCACACCTTGTGCCCTGGGGCTAGGTCACGCTCCACCAGCACAACCTCGCGCCCGGCCTGCGCCAACAGGATCGCCGCCGCACTCCCCGCGGGCCCGCCGCCTGCCACGGCGATCACGCCCGTCTGCGGCACTCCCCGCCCCTGCACCGCGTGGCTCGCCCGGCCGCCGTCATCGCAGCCGCTCGACGCAAAGCCGCCACGGCGCGACCCGCCGCACCCGTGCCTCAACTCCCGCCCCTGCGAGCAGCCGCCGCCATTCCGCCGGTACGAACGCCCGGGTGATCGAGACCGGCCCGTCATGCTGAACGAAGCGGTGCCATCCCGCCGCCCGCGACAGCATGCGGAACCCCTCGTAGGGCAGCCGGTGCCGATGCAGGTCGTTGACCAGCCAGCCGCGCACCGCCGTCGTGTCCATCCAGTGCAGGAATCGCATCACGTCCGCATCCGACAGGTGATGCGTGAACAATGAACTGACGATGTAGTCAGGCCGCGGCTCAGGCCGCTCGTCGAACACGTCGCCGGTCCGGTAGTCGATCCGCATGGACTCCGGTGTCGCCGCCCGCGCCGCGATCGCGCTGTACGGGTTGAGGTCGACCCCGGACAGCTCCGCCGCGATGCCCCGCCGGTCGCACCAGCGCCGGATCGCCCGCGTCATGTCGCCGTGCCCGTAAGCCACGTCGAGCAGCCGGAAGCCCGCTCCGGGACGCCGCCGCACCGCCCGGCGCAGGAAGGCGAGCGTCGGGCGGTGCGCGAAGGTTACCCGGTTCACCGTCGCGAGGTCAGCGAGGCAGCGGCGGAAATCCTCGGCGTCCACCGTCTCGGTGTCCATCAGCTCCGTGGCCGGACTGCGCCGGGTGAAATCGATCAAAGGCGAAGTTGAGGGGCAGGAGGCCGGCCCGACTTCGCCCCGACAAGGGAGACCAGGCCAGAAGGTCGCAACCTGGCGGGGTCCGGGTCAGTGCTCCCGCCGTGCCTCATGCCGCAATACGGAAGCGGAAGCTTTCCGCCACCATCCCCGGCCCGAAGGCGACGCCGAGCCCTCGCGTCCCTGGTGCCTGTTCCCGAGCGTCGCGCAGGATGCGTTCCAGCACAAACAGGATCGTGGCCGAGCTCATGTTGCCGTAGTCGCGCAGCACGGCTCGCGAGTGGGCCAGCGCGTCCGGACCCAGCGAGAGCCCCGCCTCGACCGCATCGAGCACCGTCCGGCCCCCGGCGTGCACCGCCCACAGTTCGAACGCCGAGGCGGCGTCGTCACGCAGCAGGCCGGCGCCGTCGTTGCGGCTCGCGTCTTCCCGCAGTGCCTGGGCGATCCGGCCGGGCACGCGGCCGGACAGGTGCATGTCGAAGCCCTGGTCGCCGATGTGCCAGGTGATGAATCCGGCGCTGTCCGGGATCACCAGGTTGCGGAAGTCGTCGAGCGCCAGGCCGTACGGCTCAGCGGTCACTAAGGCCGCGGCACATCCGTCGGCGAACAGCAGGAACGACAGCACCGTCTCCAGTTCGGCGCTCTCCTGCAGGTGCAGCGAGCTGAGTTCGCAGCACACCACCACCACCCGCGCCGCCGGATCTGAGCGCACGATGTGGCGCGCCGCACGCAGCGCCGGCACCGCAGCGGCGCAGCCCATGAAGCCGATCAGGGTGCGCTCCACGCTGGCCTTGAGGCCAAGCCGGTGCGCGATCTGCAGGTCGAGTCCCGGCGCACTGAAGCCGGTGCAGGAGGCGACGACCAGGTGGGTCACCTCGCCCGGGTCCAGCCGGGCGACCGTCTCCACAGCAAGCGCGGGGGCGGCCTCCTCATAGAGGCGCATCCGCGCCGCAGTCGAGGGGAAGGCACCGCGGCGGTAGAAGCTCGCGGCATCCACCTCGCCCAGCTCCATTCGGCCAGGCTGCAGCACCGCGTGACGGCGCACGATGCCCGACCGCTCGGCCATGCGCTCGAACACCGCGCGGGACCGGTCGTCGACGATCAGGGTGCGGGC
Organism: uncultured Acetobacteraceae bacterium; assembly: GCA_964236535.1. Lineage (GTDB taxonomy): Bacteria > Pseudomonadota > Alphaproteobacteria > Acetobacterales > Acetobacteraceae > CAXSEF01. The sequence goes on along the minus strand of CAXSEF010000023.1, from coordinate 26,868 downwards.
GAAGGCGATGAAGGCGTCGTGCACGTCATGCGGCGGGACCACGGTCGCAATCCGATTGATGTGAGCGGTGGCGGTCAAGGGCTGCGTTCCTGCCTTTGTCATGAGGAGCGGCCCGAAGCCGAGAATCCAGTATCAGCCACATCCGGCCGAAGGGCTAGGCGGTACAGGCAAGCAAGGCCGGACCCTGCCCACACCCGCGAAAAAGGCGGAGCCGCTTGGAACCTGGCCGCTTGGGGGCACACCCTGGCACGTGTGGGTCCGGGGGCTTACCCCGGGGTTCAGGGGCGGAGTCCTGTCTGTGTGTGCCTCAGGCCCGCGCCAGCGCCAGCACCGCGTTCAGCCCACCAAACGCGAACGAGTTGCTCAGCGCCAGGCGCGCCCGCGTCGCCCGCGCCTCGCCCGGAATGCAGTCGATCACGCAATCCGGGTCGGGTTCGCGGAACCCCGTGGTCGGCGGCAGAACCCGGTCGCGCAGCGCCAACGCGGTGACGACCGCCTCCACGCCGCCGCAGGCGCACAGCGTATGCCCCAGCATTCCCTTGACCGAGGACACCGGCAGCCCGGGTAGGTGCGCGCCGAACACCCGGCGCAGCGCGTCAGCCTCCATCCGGTCGTTGAGCAGCGTGCCGGTGCCGTGCGCGTTGACGTAGCCGACCGCCTCGGGCGCTGCCCTGGCATCGTCGAGTGCCGCCTGCATCGCCCTTGCCGCGCCGTCCGCGTCCGGCGCGGTGAGATCCGCGGCGTCGGCGCTCATCCCAAACCCGACCACCTCGCCGTGGATGCGTGCGCCACGCGCCACTGCCGCATCCCACGGCTCCAGCACCAGCACCCCGGCGCCCTCGCCCAGCACCAGGCCGGTGCGGTCGCGCGAGAACGGCCGGCACACGTCCGGACTGAGCACCCGCAGCGACTCCCAGGCCCGGATCACGCCGGGCACCAGCGGCGCGTCGCTGCCGCCGGTCACTGCGACGTCGAGCAGCCCCGAGGCCACCGCGTGGAACGCCTGGCCGATGGCGTGGGTGGCCGACGAGCAGGCGGACGCCACCGCGTAGCTCGGGCCACGCAGTCCGAATTCAGCGGAAACCTGGCTCACCGAGGCGCTCGGCATAAGCCGTGGCACGGTGAACGGATGCACCCGGTTGCTGCCCTCGCCGTAGAATTGCCGATAGGCGTCGTCGTTGGTGACCTGTCCGACCGGGGCGCCCATGATCGTGCCCGCGCGGTGCGACGCGGCCCCCGCGACGAACGCTCCGATGCCTGCCTCGGCCATTGCCTCGCGCGCCGCCACCAGCGCCAGCTGCGCCGCCCGGTCGAGCAGCGCCAGCCGCTTGCGGTCAAAATGCGCGAGCGGGTCGAAGCCGCGGATTTCGCCCACGCTGCGCATGCCGCAGCGCGCGGTGTCGATCGTGCTGAGCGGCCCGGTGCCGCAGCGCCCGGCCACCAGCGCCGGCCAGGCCGAGGCGACACCCTGCCCCAGCGCACAGACCAGGCCGAGCCCGGTGACCGCGACCCGCCTGCGGCTCATGCGGCGCCGGCGGGACCGGATGCAGGGCTCCCGCCGGCAGCCGCGGCGCGGCGCTGCGCGTCGCTGCGGTCAAGCGTGCGATTGACGTGGTCAAACAGGTCGCCAACGGTGGTGAATTCGGACCCCGCGCGGTCCGGCACCTCGGGGATCTGCACGTCGAAGCGCTCCTCCAGAGCAAAGATCGCCTGCACGATGTCGAGCGAGGCAATCTCCAGTTCCTTGATGGTCGCCTCTGGCCGCAGCCGCTCCGGCTCGATGCCGACCTCGCGGCTGAAAATCTCCAGGATTTGCTCGCGCCGCGCGGCCGCGGACGAAGTGGGTGTGTCCGGCATCGGAGGGTCTCCCGGGGCGCGCCGGAACAGGATCCGGGCGCTCCGCTGTGAAGCGAAGGTCTGCGGCAGCCGCGGCGCATTCGCCATCCTGCGACGCACAGCCTCGTGAGACTACCGCCGCGCCGCGCCGGCGTCACTGCCGCACGCTTTGCGGGGCAGGATGGCAGGACGAGTTCAGAGGCTCTGCCTCCGGACTCGCCTCAAGGCAAGCGCTGAGAATTCACTTGTTGGAGGCGCGGGTAGTTCCCGGGCACTCAGGACCTGTCGGAGAACTTGCTCTGCCGAGATGACCCGCATGTGGGAAAGCAGCGGCGACCTGGGGCGTGAACACCGGATCGCCGCGAAATTGACAGACTGTCAACGGGTTGGAGTTGCCAGACAGGCTTTCACGTCGGACGAGGATCATCCGCCCACCAGGCCGCGGGCGAAGTCGGCTGCCTCGAACGGTCGCAGATCGGCAACCTGCTCGCCCACCCCGACGGCGTGCACCGGCAGCCCGAATTCCTCGGCCAGCGCCACCACGATCCCGCCGCGCGCGCTGCCGTCCAGCTTGGTGACCACAAGCCCGGTCACCTCGACCATCTCCTTGAACACCCGCACCTGCTGCACCGCGTTCTGTCCCGTCGTCGCGTCCAGCACCAGCAGCACCGAGTGCGGGGCCGAGGCGTCTTGCTTGCGCAACACCCGGATCATCTTCTGCAACTCGGCCATCAGCTCGGCGCGATTGTGCAGCCGGCCTGCGGTGTCGATCAGCAGCACATTGGCACCCTCGGCCTGGGCACAGCGAAGGCCCTCGAATGCGACCCCGGCGGCGTCGGAGTTGGGCGGCCCAGACACCACCTCGGTGCCGGTGCGCCGGCCCCACACCTGCAACTGCTCCACCGCCGCGGCGCGGAAGGTATCGCCCGCCACCAGCACGGCGCGCAGGCCCTGGTCGCGATACTGCTGCGCCATCTTGCCCAGCGTCGTGGTTTTGCCGTTGCCGTTCACGCCCACGCACAGGACGACGTGCGGGCGCTTCGTGCGGTCGAGCTCCAGCGGTCGGGCAACCGGCGCCAGGATCGCCGCGATCTCCTCGGAGAGTGCCTGCCTGACCTCCTCGTCGGTGACCTCGCGGCCGAAGCGCGAGCGCCGAAACTCGGCGATCACGCGGGCCGCCACCGCCGGGCCGAGGTCACCCGCGATCAACAGCTCCTCCAGCTCGTCGAGGGCCGCGTCGTCGAGGCGGCGGCGGACGAACACCGCGGAAATGCCGCCGCCCAGCTTTTCCGTGCTGCGCGAAAGTCCCGCCTTCAGCCGGTTGAGGAATCCCAGCGCCATCAGGACGGCTCCATCAGACCGGCATCAGCAAACGCGAAGCAAGCAAGGCCAGGCCTCTGCCCCGTGTCGCGCAAGCGGGGAACCGGCTGGAGCTGAGCCACCAGACGGAGACACGTTGGACGTGCGTTCGAGGCGGAATGGCCCCACGCAATCGGACCAGACAGCCGCCGTCCCTTCTCGCGTCCGGGCAGGGCCCAGGCCCACCTGCCTGACGCGTCCTTGCCGGGCGGCGAGGACGGTGTCACGCCGGCTCCGCCCGCAGCCCCGCCGCGTCCGCCGCCACCACCAGGGCCCGCATCACCCGGCCGGGAACCACCGCGGTTCCGCCCGCCATCTGCACCGGTGCGAAGTGCTCCGAGTGCCCGTGCGTGGCATTCTCGGCCAGCACCGCAATATCGCACCCCAGCATCCTCGTGTGAAACGTCGCCGCATGGCGCAGGCCGGCCTCGCGCAACCGTTGCGCTCGCTCGCGCCGCAGCGCCACCGGCACAGCGGGCATGCGCGACGCCGGCGTCCCTGGCCGCTCGCTGAACGGGAACACGTGCACGTAGGGGATCGCGTGCTCGTCGACAAAGCCCAGCGTTTCGGCGAACAGCGCCTCGTCCTCGGTCGGGAAGCCGGCGATCAAGTCCGCCCCAACGGCGATCCCCGGGCGCAGGGCGCGCGCCCGGGTAATCACCGCCGTCGCCTGCGCACGCGAGTGGCGGCGGCGCATGCGCTTGAGCACCAGGTCGGATGCCGCCTGCAGCGAGAGGTGCAGATGCGGCATCAGTCGCGGCTCTTCGGCGATCAGGCGCCACAGGTCGTCGTCGATCGCCGCCGGGTCGAGCGAGGACAGCCGCAGCCGCTGCAGCTCCGGTACCAGCGCCAGAAGCCGCCGCGCCATCTGCCCCAGACCCGGCGCGCCCGGCAAATCCGGGCCGTAGCTGGTGATGTCGACGCCGGTCAGCACCACCTCGCGATAGCCCGCCGCCACCAGGGTGCGCACCTGCTCCACGATCCGCCCGATCGCGACCGAGCGGTTCGGCCCCCTGCCCTGCGGGATGATGCAGAACGTGCAATGGTGGTCGCAGCCCTGCTGCACCTGCACGAAGGCGCGCGCCCGGCCGGCGAACCCGGTCACCAGGTGCGACGCCGTCTCGCGCACCGCCGCGATGTCGGCGACACCGCCCGTCGCGCCCTCTGCCCAGCTCTCCGGGCGCAGCTTCTCGATGTTGCCGAGCACTCGCGTCACGCCAGGCAGGCCCGCCCAGGCTTCGGGCGCGATCTGTGCCGCGCATCCGGTCACCACGATGCGCATGTCGGGGCGCTCACGATGCGCGCGGCGGATGGCTTGGCGAGCCTGCCGCTCGGCCTCTGCGGTGACCGCGCAGGTGTTGACGATGATCGTGTCGGGAAGCGACGCCGCGTGGGCGCGCATCACCTCGCTCTCGTAGGTGTTCAGGCGGCAGCCGAAGGTCAGGAGGTCAGCCATCACGGACCGCCGAGGCAGGCGGGGCCTGGCTCTGCCGCGACCCGGCAAGGGTCGGCGACTCCTGCATCCGGTTTTGCAGGCAACCCTTCACAGTTCCACCGTGCCCGTGAACGAGGTGGCGACCGGGCCGGTCATCAGCACCCTTCCGTCGTCGCGCCACTCGACGTGCAGTGTGCCGCCGTCCATGGCCACTTCCGCCTGCCGGCCGGTCAGTCCGCGGCGCGACGCGTTCACCAGCGCGGCGCACGCGCCGGACCCGCAAGCCCGCGTCAGGCCGGCACCACGCTCCCAGACCCGCAGCCTGATCCGGTGATGCGAGAGCACCTGGGCGAAGCCGATGTTGGCGCGGTCCGGAAACAGCGTGCTCCGCTCCAGCGCCGGTCCCCGTGCCCCCACCGCGTCGACGTCCGCGACGAAGAAGGTTGCGTGCGGATTGCCCATGCTCGCGCCCGCGGGATCGCCTGGCAGTGGCAGGTGCAGCGTGTCGGCCTCGTGCGACAGCGGCAGGTCGCGCCAGCCAAGCCCTGGTGCGCCCATGTCGACGCGGACCCGCCCGTCCGCCAGAAGCTCCGACGCCAGCCTCCCGGCGATCGTGTGCACCGACAGCGTCACCACGTCCTGCTCTGCGGCAACCAGCGCCGCCACGCAGCGGGTGGCGTTGCCGCAGGCGCCGGCCTCGCTGCCGTCCGGGTTGCGGATGCGCATGAACACGCCGGCGTCGTGCGGCTCCAGGCTCACCAGCTGGTCGCAGCCGATGCCCAGACGCCGGTCGCACAGGTGGACCGCCTGCTCAGGGGTCAGACCGAGGGAGGCGGCACGCTCGTCGAGGACGACGAAGTCGTTGCCGCAGCCGTGCATCTTGGTGAACGGGACGCGCATGCGCCTTACTAGGGGTGCGGGGGCGCGCAAGGAAGGCCATTGGAAGCAAGGCTGGGGTCCGCCCGGACCCGCCGCGACCCGAGGCCCGGACCCGCAAACGTTGCGGGCGCCGCTCTCGCGGCCTGCGTGCGGGCGCCGGTCCAGGGGCGGCTCGCTCCTGGCGGGTCCCGGATTCAAGACCTGGGGCAGAGCTCCGCCTTGCTTGCTTTGGTCCCCCCCGCTATACCGCGCGCCTGTCTGCGCGCCGGGCCTGGAATGGGCATGCCCGGCCGCGACGCCTGCGCTTCGCAGGGCCCGCACAGAGGAGTTCAAAATGCCCAAGATGAAGACCAAGTCATCGGTAAAGAAACGATTCAAGATCACCGGGACTGGCAAGGTGCTGGCGGGTCCGGGCAACAAGCGCCACGGCCTGATCAATCGCCCGCAGAAGATGAAGCGCACCAATCGCGGCTCCCAGACGCTGACCGAAATGGACGGCAGGACGGTGAAGCAGTGGGCCCCTTACGGGCTCGGCTGAGGAGATAGCGCATGGCACGCGTCAAACGGGGCACGACCACCCACGCCCGGCACAAAAAGGTCCTTAAGCAGTCCAAGGGTTTCGTCGGCCGCTCGTCGACGAACTACCGGATTGCGATCGAGCGGCTTGAGAAGTCGCTGCAGTACGCCTACCGGGACCGGCGGGTAAAGAAGCGCGAGTTCCGTGCGCTGTGGATCCAGCGCATCAACGCCGCGGTCCGCGAGCACGGCATCACTTACAGCCGCTTCATCCACGCACTGCACGCGACCGGCATCGAGATGGACCGCAAGGTTCTCGCCGCAATCGCCTATGACGACCCGGCCGCCTTTGCTGAGATCGTCAAGGCGGTGCAGGCTACCATCGCCGCCAACACCAACGAGCCGGTGGCCGCGAAGGCACCGGCCGCCGCATAGGCCCGACTGGCGACATAGGTCGGACTGGCGACATCACGCAGACGGCCGCTCCACGACGCGGCGGCTGTCTGCAATACAGGACAAAGCACCTGCAGAGGCTGTGTCGCTGTCGGGTTGATGGTTCAGAAGTATCGCGGCAAGCGAATCGGCTTGGCTGTCGAGGTCAGACAGAAGCAGCCGCCGAAATCGTGGCTGAACCGATACATGGCCATGTTCACGCTGCCAGGTATCGATGTGTCTGCGCAAGTGGCCTGACGCAGTGGAGCAGGCAGCTTCGGCGACCATGGGGCGCCGAGGACGCGCCCGGAGCTGACCGACATCGTGGCAGCGTCGAGCGTGCAATCTTGCCGTCATGGCCCCGGCGAACTGGAGCGTCGGTATCGGGTGTCGGAGCCCGCCGAGATCGTTCTACCGGTTCCGGAGCCTTGTCGGGCCCGGGCAGACCCGAACGCCTGCCTTGATGCGCCCGTATGAGCTGGGACGTGGCCATGCGTCAGGGTCGCTTCGACATTGCCTGGGCGATCGCCGACGCCGTGCTCGCCGCCCGTGATCCCGCCGGCCGCGACGACCCCGCCCTGCCTTACCACTTGCGCTGGGTCTGGAACGGCACACCCCCCGACGGCCTGCACGTGCTGGTCCGCTGCTATCACGGGCTTGGCGATACGCTGCAGTTCGCCCGCTACCTTCCGCTGTTGCGCGCCCGGTGCGTCCACCTGACCGTCGAGGCGCAACCCGCGCTGATCCCCCTGCTGGCCCGCCTGCCCGGCGCACCGGCCGACCGCCTGCACCCGTTCAATCCCGCCCGACCGCTGCCACCCTCGGGTTGCGACATCGAGATCATGGAACTGGCCCATGTCCTGCAATGCGTGCCGCCGCCGGTGGCGCCATTGCTCCCGACGCCGACGGCGCACCCGTCAGGCCTGGCCGTCCCAACAGGGCGTCGCCTCGGCCTGTGCTGGCAGGCCGGCGCGTGGGACCCGACGCGCTCGGTGCCATTGGACTGGATGCTGAACCGTCCGGAATGCAGCGGGGCCGCCCTGGTCAGCCTGCAGCGCGGTCCCGCCGCCGCCGAAGCCGCGCGGCCCTTCATCAACCCTGGCCAGAGCGATACCGACATACTCGTCACCGCCGCCCTGATCGCGACATGTGACGTCGTGCTCAGCGTAGACACCATGGTGGCGCACTTGGCCGCCACGCTCGGCAAGCCCACGACGGTCGTGCTGCCGGCCCAGGCGGACTGGCGCTGGATGGAAGGCAGGCGAACGACCTGGTACCCTTCGGTCCGACTCCTGCGCGTGGTGCCGCCGAACTCCGGCGCTGTTGCGCCGTCCGTCACCTGAGTCTGCGGATTGCGCCGCAAGGGTGCAGGCGTCTCGCGGCTACACGGCCCTACAGGCTGGTGTTGCAGCGCACATGAGGTACATTTCCTTGGACTGCGCCGCCCGCAGCCGCGAAGGTAGGTCGATCAAGGCTGTGGCTGGGCGCCCGACTGCGGTCAGGCCTCCCCGCGTCGGACGGTTGTATCAGAAGTGACCCATATTCGGTCTCGACGCCTTCCACTTGGCGCGCGAAATTCGACTTCACGATCGGCTTCCACATCGTCTTCCCGGCGTTCTCGATCGGACTGGCGAACTACTTCGCAATGCTTGAACTGCTGTGGCTCCGCACCGGGAAACAAATCTATATCGACCTGTTCCGCTACTGGCTTAAAATCTTCTTGATCGGCTTCGCCATGGGAGTCGTCTCCGGCCTGGTGATGTCCTATGAGTTCGGCACCAACTGGTCCGCGTTTGCCGACCGTGCCGGCCCGGTGATCGGCCCGATCATGGGCTACGAGGTGCTGACCGCCTTTTTTCTCGAGGGCGGCTTTCTCGGCGTGATGCTGTTCGGCATGCAGAAGGTAGGGCCCAGACTGCACTTCGCTGTCACCTGCCTTGTCGTGGGCGGCACGCTGCTCTCCGGCTTCTGGATCATCGCGGTCAATTCCTGAGTGCAGACGCCCGCCGGCCACACCCTCGCGGCCGATGGCGCCTTCCTGCCGCAGAGCTGGCTGCACATCCTGTTCAATCCTTCGGTGTTCGTGCGCTACCCGCACATGATGCTCGCGGCCTTCCTCTCCGTTGCCTTCGTGGTCGGCGCGGTCGGGGCCTGGCACATCCTGGGCGAACGCAACCATGGCGGGCGGCCCAACCAGGGCGCGCGCACCATGTTCTCCATGGCGATGTGGATGGCCGTGATTGTGGCGTCGTTGCAGGTTCTGGTCGGCGACGCGAGTGGCCTGGAGGTGCTGCACTACCAGCCCGCCAAGCTCGCCGCGATGGAGGAAGCCTGGGAACCGGAGCAGCGCGCGCCCGAATTGCTGTTCGGCGTGCCTGACATGAAGGATAGCGTGACCCGCTACAAGATCAGGATTCCACTGCTCGGCTCGCTGATCCTGACCCACAGCCTTGATGGCGAGGTTCCCGGCCTCAAGCAGGGCTGGCCGGTGCGGCACCCGAGGCGCGCGTTCTCGCGCCGCTGCCGCCGGA
>CAXSEF010000023.1:0-17780 GCA_964236535.1 uncultured Acetobacteraceae bacterium | reverse complement strand
CAGGGCTGGCCGGTGCGGCACCCGAGGCGCGCGTTCTCGCGCCGCTGCCGCCGGAATAGCGACATGGATTTTGCCACCACCCTGGGCGGCCCCGGTCCTGCCGCTGATTGCCGCGGGCGTGGTCGCGATCCTCGCCTATGTCCTGCTTGACGGCTTCGATCTCGGGGTCGGCATCCTGTTCACGGTCGAGTCCGGAAAGCAGGAACGCGATGTGATGGTGAACTCCATCGCGCCGATGTGGGACGGCAACGAGACTTGGCTCGTGCTCGGCGGCGGCGGCCTGTTCGCGCTGTTCCCGCTCGCCTATGCCACGATCATGCCGGCACTTTATCCACTGATGATCGGCATGCTGCTGGCGCTCATCTTCCGCGGCATGGCGTTCGAGTTCCGCTTCCGCGCGGAAAGCCGGCACGGCCAGCTCTGGTAGGACATTTCCTCCGCCCTCGGTTCGAAAGCTGCGGCGTTCTTTCAAGGCCTGGCGCTCGGCGGTCTGCTGCAGGGCATCAAGGTCACCGGCCGGACCTATTCCGGCGGGTGGTTCGACTGGCTTACTCCGTTCTCGCTACTCTGCGGCGTGGCGTTGGTCATCGACTACGCTTTGCTCGGCGCGTCATGGCTGGTGTTCCGCATCGATGGCGCCTTGCAGGAGCGTTGTCGGATCCATTCCCGGAGGTTCGGGATCGTGACGCTCGCCCTGATCGGCGTGGTAAGCCTGTGGACCCCGTTCCTCAACCCGCTGTTCCGCGCTCGCTGGTTCGGCTGGCCGGGCGTGGCGCTCACCGCCCCGGTGCCGATCCTTGTGGCCCTGCTCGCCTGGGGCTTCTGGATCGGCTTGACCCGCCGCCACGACCTCACCCCGTTCTTCTGCGCGCTCGGCGTGTTCGTGCTGTGCTTATCGGGCTGGGAGTCAGCGTCTTTCCGATGATGGTGCCACCCTCGATCACCATCTGGCAGGCTGCCGCTCCACACGACAGCCAGACTTTCCTGCTGGTGGGCGCTGCAGTGCTGGTGCCCACGATCCTGATCTACACCGGCTACAACTACTGGGTGTTCCGCGGCAAGGTGGGTACGGAGACCCATTATCACTGAGGTCGTCCACGAGCATGGCACGGGCGAGTGTACTCGTGCACGGCTGATCCGTCGCCTCGCTTGGTTCGCAGGCCTGTGGGCAGCCGGTGTCATCGTGGTCAGCCTGGTGGCAATGGCTCTGCGCGCGGTGCTCAAAACCTAGCCGCGCCAGCGGCGGTGCGCCCCTGCTGTCGCGTCTCCATAGTCTACGCCGTTCGGAACCCGGGTCTGCCCATGGACGCGACATGCCCGGCCGTGGCCTACCGCCCGGCCAGGCGGCGGCGGAGATGACATCGAGAGAGCAGGGCGGATGAAGCATCTCACCGGCGAGGCGAGTGGAGTCAGGCTCCATGTGACCCGGCTGGAAGTTGGACGGCCCCCGCTGCCGATCCATGACCGGCCTGAATACCGGCTTACCTGCGCGCCTGTCATGATCCGGCTGGCCAGGCGCTTCCAGACGCCCTCAAGGCCGGCAATCCCGCCTGCGGATTGCCCATATCGTGCCGGACAGACTTCCCGCCCGGCGGTGATCAAGAGACAGGCGCTGGTCCTGGCACCAATCGCGATGTGCAATGCGGCCGGGCACGACCGCTTGAGCGAACAGGCTGATGCCGGACATCGCACGTCACTCAAGCCGAGTTAGCCGAACGCACCGCTCGTGCAACCATCCGCAGTCCACCTGATCACAGGTGGAAGTTGACCCGTAGCAAGACGACGTTGCGGCTGAATGCGGCCTGGTGCACGATCGGAGGCGGACCACTGGAAAAGTCGTAGGTGGCCTGCAACGTCGTGTTCCGGTTCAGCAGCCAGCTTACTCCCCCGCCGACGCCGTAGTAGGTTTGGGACAAGCTGGCTTGCTGGTAAATCGCGTTGCTCGCAGTGAAATGCGCGTTGAGGATGACGTTGCGCAGATACTCGTGGTTGATCTGCGCCGAGCCGTCGGTCAACGTGTAGCCGATCACGGTCTGATCGGTGCTGTCCTCGATGTGTCGATCAACGCTCGCGGTGATCGTGGTTAAACCGGTCGGTGTCCAGACCACTCCGGCACTGACAATCGGCGCAGTCTCTGAGCGATATACGGCATTCGTGTAGCTGCGGACCTGGACACCCCCCAGCAGGTAGTAGCGCAGGATGCTGTTCGCGGCGTAGTCGATGCCGAAGAGCGCTGAGCCTCCGTTGGAGTCGCGCGTCGGGGTATTCGGCAGCGATGCCAGGTAGTGCAGGTTGGCTCCCTCGAGCGTCAGCACCAGATTGCGTAAGGGCGCCAGCTCGTACTCCGTCGTCAACGACACCTCGGCGCTGTTGACGCTGTTTGTCGGGCCATCGAACTGCAATCCGCCGGTATTATAGCTGCTGAACCGGTATTGCGAGTAGTCGACTGCCGGACGGAATGAAAAACGGCCCACCGTGGTTAGGTAGTTTGCCCGTATGTCGGTGATTGTATACGGGATCGGCACCTCGGAGTTAAAAACGTCGATGCCGCCAAGCTGCTCGTAGGCCTTCAGCTCGGTGGCGGCCACCGTTAATGCGTCGCGTCCGATGTCGTAGGTCCCGCCGGCCGCAAACGTGTATGAGGTCTGGTCCAGACCCGGCAATTGTAGGTAGCGAGTGTCGTCGACGCTGGCCAGTATGCCCACGCTGTCGCGCGACCAGTCCGAGTTCAGCCCGACGCTTGCCGAGGTGTCGAACACCCCGCTCGGAGACGGTACGCCGGTCGCCAGCACGTTGTCATTGTAGCCCCCGCTTTCCGTCAGGCTCGGCCGGAGCACGAAGCTGCCCAGGCGAACGCCCTGCGACTCGAATTCTGGATGCGAGCGTGACAGCACAGTAACGCCAGGATCGGTGTCGTAGGCCGGGATCGAAGGCAAAACAATGTTGGTGAGCACCTGCGCTTGGCCAGGACGGGCTGCAAGTGCCAAGCCCGCACATAGCGCACCACCTGCCACCAGATGGCGCACGGGCTTACGAGCCACCATTGTCACCGGTGCGTCCAGACCTGTGGAGCTGATGCATGAGGACCCGCGTAGCAAATCGCCGGGACCCGTGCCACCGCAGACTTTCCCGCGAGCGCCATGCGGAAGCGATTTTATGCCGCCTGTGCGATGCTGGTCATTTCCTGGACCAGAGACAACCAGTTCGCGATACCTGCCATATATCGCTGGATCAAGCGTCAGAGCTGGCCCGACACGACCCGGCCGCCGAGAGCGCGATGAGGCGTTCGCAAAACAGGATTCGCGGGGCGTTCGGCACCGGAACGCCCGGCAATCGCGTAGGCGGCAGCCATGCCGCTACACAGCCACAGCGGAACCGCGACGAAACCAAACACGTTGACCAGCGGCAATGCCATGACCAGCCCAATGGCACAAATGGCGAATGCCAGGGCGGCGGGCGAGCGAGAGCTCCGGGATGCCATGAATGCCTGCGCCGCCGCGGCGCAAAGGCCGAACAGGTACAGCGAGCCCGCAACCCAGCCGAGGCTGAGATAGATGGCGAGCGGACCGAAATCGACTGTAACGAGATCGTTATTGTCTGAAACTTCCGCCCCGCGGCCAAGGGCACCGATGCCAAGCCCTACGGGATGCTGCGCGATCAAGGCCGGAGTACCCCTGATGATTTCCGCACGGGTTATTGCGCTGTAATCAGTGTCGAGGGCGCCGAAGGTGCTGATACGCGCTGTCATTCTGTCAAGTACGGCCGGATTGAACAGGGACACGGTAAAGCCGATCACGATGAACGCGGCAAGCAACCCCATCAGGCTGCGGCGGGTGTGCGACTCGCCCACAACTGCCGCCAGGAGCGAGGCGGCAATGACTGTTACAAGGGCAGACCGTACGTTGGTGAACAACAACTCGACGCCGAGAGCGGGAAGCATGACAAGCATCAGGGTCGTCCTGAAATGCAGCGAGAGGATCATCAGGACCTCGACCCAGACGGCATTGACCCCGGTGCTGTTCAGGGTACTGAAGGCAAGATAATCGTTGTCGAGCCTCCGGTCCGCGCTTCCGAAAAAGCCGGATTGCTGTGCCCAGGCAAGATCCCAGGCTGTCGGCTGCCAGAACTGATACAGACCGTAGCCGGCAATTACCATCGCGTTCAGAGCCAGGAACGGGCTGAAATAACCTTCGGCTTCCTTTATGATGGACGCATGCCGAATGGCGTAGAAATAGTATAGCATTGGAATCAGCCAGTCGGACGCGCCTACTGCAGCGGCAAAGACTTGACCTTTGACCAGGTTGATACCGAACCCGTAGATGCAGGGTAGCAAGAACAGCAGCGCAAGACCGAACTCCGGTCGGCGAAACAAAGCTCGATCTTTGACCAAGTCACGAAGCATGAATAAGGCAACAATGTTGGGTGTCGCGAGGATCAGGTTGGTCGAGTCAAATCCACCCCGGTAGTCGATCAACCGCCGGACCAAAGGCGTGATGGTCCAGAGCCACAGCGTGAAGCCCACGAACAACCAGGGTGAGCGACGCGAGTACCATGCGCCAGCCCCGACCGACAGAAGAACGTAGACGATGCGAGCAGGCGCACCGAGCCCACCCAGCGCAAGTGGCGCCGTGATCGCCACGATCGTGCACATTACGGCGAACTGCTTGGTGGTTTGCTGGCTTGCGGAACCGCTCAGCAAGCGGTCGAGAACGGGGCGACGGGACATGGCGGCTGACCTCAAAAACATCGCACAGTGGTAGGAAAACCAATTTTTGATTCGACAGCCTGACTGCTCTCCTCGGCGAAGCGGGAGCAGATCGTCCAGGTATCCTTAGATGAAGCAGTCGGCGGCTTCAGGAACCGGCGTTTCGGTATCTTGGGCATGGATGGCGCCACGTCATGCCTCCTGCAGCAGCGAGATGGCAGCGTCCTCACGGCATGTTTTGGCAAGCTCGAGATCGATGCCCGCCAGCATGCCGTCCAGCGAAAAACGGGTCATCGCACGGTCATGGGCGTCGGCCACTCGCCGAACCCGGTGGCTCTCCGGCCGGGCGATCTCCGTCGCGACAGCTGCGGCGACTGCGCCCGCATCACCTGGAGGAAGCAAAGCGTCGCTATCCTGGCCTAGAATCTCTGTCGCACCGCCTCCGCGCGTCGCAAGCACCGGGCGGCGCGCCAGCATCCCCTCGACAATTACCCGCCCGAACGGTTCTGGTGAAGTCGAACTGTGCAGCACGATGTCGACCATTCGCATCAGTGCCGGCACATCGTCGCGGAAACCCAGCCAGTGCACGCGCCCGGCCACATCAAGCGCATCTGCCTGACGGAGCAGCGTTGCCTTGTAGTCCGTCTCTCCAAACATGGCGTCACCAACCATGACCGCGTGCACGCCTGGCAGCCTGGGCAGCGCGTCAAGCAGGACATGCTGGCCCTTCCAGGGCGACAGTCGCCCGAACAAACCCACCAGCGGGAGCCCGGTTAGCCCAAGGTCGACACGCATTGCATCGATCTGTGCGGCGTCCACCGCATCAAACGGCCGATGGTCGATCCCGTTTGGCACCACACCGACGAGGTCGTCACGGCCACCCGCGGCGACGAAGGCGTCTCGCGCAGCACCTGAGTTGGCGATCACCCGCCGGGCCCCGCGATTGGCAAGCCCAACCACGGCTCGCCGCTGCAAACCACCAAAATGCTCGGGAGACAGGATGTCGTGCAGGTGCCACAGCACCGGCCGGCGCACGATCAGCCCGGCAACGAGCGCCGCAATCGCGGCCTTCTGCGAGTTCGGATATATGACATCATACTGCCGCGCGATCGACACCAATTTGGCGACCACGACCGCAACGGCCGGTGCTGATGCGACGCTCTGCATTCGTCCGCCATGCCTGCTCACCGCGAGCATCGCCTGCCCGCCGCGAAGCACCGAGCACGAGACGCCAACCGCATCGAGCCGGTGGCGCAATGGACCGTCGGACAGCAGCACCACGTGGCAGCGGTCTCTGTAATGACGGGCGACATCCAGTAGCACCAGCTCAGCCCCGCCAAGCACGCCGGTCTGGCCGATGAACAGGATGCGTGTGCTCATGCGACCACCTCGCGATAGATAGCTGCGGTTAAGCTCGCGCAGTTCGTCGCTGAAAAACGGGCCTGCGCATACGCCCGGCACTGTGCTGCATCCGGAAGTAACAGCTTACCGGTCAAGGCGGCAATCAGGCCACTGGAGATATCGACCGACGAGCCGGAGCGAAGCACGAGATCAGGCGATAGTGGCGCGACGACCTCGGGCAGCCCGCCGACCGGTGTGACCAGCGCCGGCGTTCCAGCCGCGAGAGATTCTGCCGCAGGCAGCCCGAAACCTTCCAGTGCATCGGTTGGCAACACCGTGAGAGTCGCAGCGCGATAGGCGAGCGGCAGGTCGGCGTCCGCCACGAAGCCGAGTAGGCGCACTTGGTCCGCAAGCCCTGCAGCACCGATCTGTTGCAGCAGGGCGGCCTGTTGTGGCCCGCTTCCTGCAATGTAGAGCACGGCCTCCGGGACGACCCGCACGACCTCGCTCATAGCTTCTATGAGCCGGTCCAGCCCCATCCGAGCGACCAGACGCCGAACAGCAAGCACGATCGGTTTTTCGGCCGGCCAACCAAGAGCCTGCCTGGCCTCCTCAGAAGTCTGCGAGACCGCAAAGCGGGCGGTATCAACACTGCCGGTGACCAGCCGGACCCGATCGGGAGAAACACCATATTTGCTCACAGCCAGCGAGCCGAATGCCTCGGAGAGAACGACGACCCTACTGGCCCGACGGTAGACAAACCGCTCGAGAGCTCGCTTGGCGCTTACCACGGAAGCGCTGCCACCTTCACGCGCCGACTCGTCAGCCCATGGTCCATGAAAATGCACGACCAGCGGCCTACCTTTGAGTTGGTCGAGCACGGGCACCGCATACAGGGCAAAATGGGTGGCGACGACATCGATCCGATCGGTGGCAAAAAGACGTCGAACCGCTTGGCGCACACCGTAAAGCCGTGACGGCAACGAGGCGCCTGCCTGCGCGAACGAGCACACCTGACCATCCGTCAGGCTAGCGACATCATGCGGTCCGGACACCAGCCCGACCGGAGTGACACCGGCTTGCGGCAGTGACCGCACCAGGTCGGAATACACTCTAGGGACGCCACCGCCAGTAGTTGGCGTGAACCACTCCAGGCCGATCTGCATCACGCGTAGCGGCCGGATAGAGCCTTGCACCGGATTATCGGGCATCGGATTGCCCGCGACACGGTTCGGTCTTGACTAGCATTGCTGAAACGACGCGTAGGACCGAGCAACAGCTCGAAGTGCGCTCACCAGAACTTCGCATCACGACCCGAACTCATGCCTGGCGACGCCGGTCAAGGCCCAGTGCGGACCGCTTGATGACCGCCGGTAAGACAGTATCCGATCCGTCCGGAAAACCCCGCCGTTGCAAAAGATCACGCAGCAGATCAAAATAGGCGTGCAACTTTCCTTGTTGCGTCAAGACAAAGCGTCGCCAGGACCACCGTCCAAGCTTCGGCGTGTAACGTACCGCCTGGACCAGCCCTGGACTAACACCGATGCCGATCAATAAAGACCAGAGTATGTAGACCACATGACGTGACAGGGAGAACTGATCCCACAGGCACACAACCATGTTGTAGGAGTTCTCGCGAAAAGCGCGGTCGTCATCCACTCTGCCGATCGTGGCGTAGTGGCGAGTTTCCTCACGCTTTGCGGCGTAGTGGTCCAGCAAAACGGCTGGGTCGTAGCGCAGCCTCCAGCCTTGGCGCGCTATCGCCAGAGAAAACGTAAAGTCCTCGTGCGGTTGTGCGCCGTGCCCTTTAAGTCTGGTGTCAAATCTTACATGCTCGAATGCGACAGCCCGATAACTCATGTTTGCACCCTTGAGGAAGTGCACGTCCCGGATCGGCCCGTAGCCAAGATGGTGATTGCCGATTGGCCGCCCGAACCACGCCAAATGACCAACAAGCGTCTCTTGCCTGTCGTCAAACACTGCCCCGTCATGCACCCGGTCACGACCGCCAAGCCCACCTAGTGACGGGTCATCTACAAAACGCTCAAAAATACGTCGGACATAGTCCGGCCGCGGAACAGTATCGTCATCAACCATAATCAATACATCGGTTCGACAAGCAGCTAAACCAACATTATGGGCTGCGACTGTACCAGACACGCTCACCGGGACGACGCGGCACGCCATGTCGGTAACCGGACGGGTGCTTAGATATGTCGCGGTGGCCTCGTCAGTGTCACGCACCGTGATGATGACATCGTCGAGAACGCGTTCCTGAGCTTCAAGCGCATCAAGTAAACGAGCAAGATCATGTGGTCGGCAATACGTGCAGATCAGAATGCCGATTGTAGTGGGCTTGGTTATATCGGAATACATCGGGCGATCCATTATCCGTGACACATAACGCCAAGCTTAAACAAAATCATAACTGGCGTTGCAGTATCGTCAAAAACCACGCTGTAAGCGTTCATGCCTGCACGCCAAGACCGTTCGTCCCTGACTTCGGCGAAAGGACAGGTAAAGTAGGCCGTACTTCGCTGCCTGGGGTGTGGATTTTTGCCGACCGCTGATACTGGTGATCTCGCCTTAGCAACGTGCTCAGCAGTGCGCCAAAGGCCTGCGCTTTACCTTGCTGCACTAAGAAGAAGCGATACCAAGAGACTACTCCAAGTCTTGGTGTGTAACGCACTGCCTGTACCAGACCAGGGCTGATTCCAACCCCAATGAACAGCGACCACATTGCGTAAGCAATCAGTCGCACCGGGCTGAAGTCACTCCAGTAGCAGATCACCTCATTATAGGCATAATCGCGGAATGCCGGCACGTCGGTCACGCCGCCGATCGTGGCATAGTAACGGGGCTCAACACGCTTGCCAGCGTAGTGATTGAGCAGCACGGCAGGGTCATATCGCAACCGCCACCCTTTTCTGCGAATAGCCATCGAGAATGCCGTGTCCTGGTAAGGCTGCGATCCCTTGCCGCGCATCGGAAATTCCTTGTCCAGGCCGGCCACTGCCTCGACACGGAAGCTCATGTTCGCCCCCTTTAGAAAATGCACGTCACGCAACGGTCCGACACCCAGGTGATGGTTGCCAATTGCCCGCCCAAACCAGGATATTTTCCCAACCTCATACTCCTCTCGGTCATCAAACGCGATACCGTCATGGCACCTGTCACGCCCTCCCAGAGCGCCCAACGTCGGATCCTGCTGGAAGTGAGCGAAAATCCTGGCCAGGAAGTCGGGGCGGGGCTCCGTGTCGTCATCCACCATCACGATTAAATCCGTGCGGCAAGCTTCGATACCAGCATTGCGTGCGGCAACAACTCCGAGCTCGCCAACAGTGATAGACCGAAGTGGCAGATCGTCCGCTAGTCGATCCCGCAGGTAGCTCCGCACTGCCCTGTCGGTCTCATGCGAGACCACCATGACGTCGTCTGCGGTGTGACTTTGCTGATCCAGCGCGAGCAAAAGCCTATTAAGATCAAACGGGCGGTTGTAGGCGCATATAAGAACGCCGATCGTCGGAGACGACAAACCTACCTTACTCATTGCTCGCTCCACCTAAGATCAGCACGTGAGATGATAAGTCGCGGCATGCGAACCTTCAACATTAGGGGGAGTGCGACCACAACGAAAAGCAGTCGCACACACGACGCGAGCAGAACGCAGGACGCCGCTCCAAACGCACCATAGCGCGGAACGATTAACAGCATCGAAACCAGCGAAACAGACACACCGACCGCCTCAAACGTCGTGACGGCCCCGGGCCTTCCCGTGCCGCTAAATGCCTGATAAAGGATTCGCGCCGCATTCGAAACAACAGTTTCGAGCACGAGCAGGCGGAACGGAGCACTGGCAGCCGCAAATTTCGCGCCGTAGACTAGCGAGATCATTGGCGGCCCGATCGCCCCCATGACCAGAGCGGCCGCCAAACCGACAACAGTTGTCACCCGAACGGTTGCGGCCACTGTCGCGATTACGCCGGCCTCAGGACGCGCGGCGATGTCGGGGAACAGGACTGTCGTCACCGCGCCCTGCAAGACAGTCAGCACGCGCGACAGACTAAGCGCGACGACATAGACGCCGATCACCTCAGGCGCGAGAAGAGTAACAAGCACGATCTGATCCAGGTATCCTGCCAAGGTCCCCAGCAAATCTACACCGTAGAACCGCATGCCATAATGCAGCATCACCTTGATTACGATCCTGTCCGGCTTAAACCGCACGGAGTAGAGTCGTCTGACGTGACGCGCGATATAGATGTTCGCAAGTATGGTCGGGGCTATGTAGGTGACCGCAGCCGTCAATGGCGTCAAGGCACCGGCAACCCACAGCAGGAAGAGCACGACGAGCGTAGCTAAGCTCTGCATATAGATTGTCTTATTCGCCAGGCCGAATTCGCCTCGCGCCTCCAGTGCCCCCATCAACATGGGAGCCATCACCCAAAGCGGAGTCACCAGCAATAACATTCTTGAGATGGTCACGACATGCGCATCGTAATGCACAAGCCAATGCGGCACGAGGAACCACCCCAGTCCGGTAGCGGCAAGTCCTGCCAAAAAAGTCAACACTAAGCCTATACCGATGTAGTGACCTTCACTTTCAGGCTTTTTCTTAATATTATAGATCAGTGAAGCATGTAGACCCAGAGTCGCGATCGAACTGAGAAACTGCGGCGCGACTATAAGCGCTGCCTGTTCACCGCGTCCCGCCGGACCGAGCACCGCTGCCGTCAGCAGGCCGGTGCACAGGTTTACTGCAAGAGCAAGCGATCTCAGGGCGATCACGTTTGCAGTTGCGCCGAAACGTCCGCCCCTGCGCCGTGCGGCTCGAAAAGCTGCGACCACGCCCGACGCGGTCGCAACCAACCCCGGGCGGGCGCTCTGCGACGACACGGTGGGGTCGCTCACCTATGCAGACCAAGCAGCGTCGCGGGTCGAATAGTCCCGCGCATAGTATCCCTCGGCCGCATTGTGTCGCGACATCCAACGCAGGTCGGCTTTCGCCAGCACGATCCCCGAAACATTCGCATTGCTTCGGCGCAACGACCGGAGTGCCGTGACGACTGAATGACGCGCTGTCCGACGCCAGTCGACCACCATGATCGTCTCATCCGCAAGGGATGCGAGGTTGAGGGCATCAGAGACTGCGAGCACCGGAGGTGTGTCAATCAGGACCAAATCATACTGGGACCGAAGATGGTTGAGTGCTGAAGAGAGTTCCGGCGACACCAGCAAGCCACGCGCGTCGGTGACACAGGATGCTAGCGACAGCACCTGGAGACGCGACCGTCGATCGAGGCAGGCAGTCCTGACCAACTCCACGCTTCGGTCGTCACCTGAGGCAGCGACCGACGCAGGATCAACGCGATCCATTTCACTCATCAATCCCGCCACCGCAGGTCGGCGGAGATCGCAATCGAGTAGAGCCACCGAAAGCCCGGCCTGCACTGCCGACCGGCCTAGCGCCACGGAAAAGGAGGACTTGCCTTCCCCGCGAAGTGCCGAAGTTACCATAACAATTCGTCCGCTTGTCGGCGACACCCGTGTCCCAGCACCAATAAGATTGGTCAGCAGGCTGTGCAGGGTCTCTGCCTGCACAGAGTCGGGCCGGTCGACTGCCATGTCTTGCGGCAAGCAACGGCGTGGCGGCCGGGGGAATAGTCCCAAGACACGGAGCCCCGTCTCCTGCTCCACCTGATCCGGGTCGCGGAACTGCGGCGAAATCAGGCCGAGCGCCAACGCAACGCCCGAACCCAGGCCAAGAAAAGCCATGAAGCTGCCAACCACGATCATCTTTTTCTGCGGAGAGGCCGCAAACAGCGGCGCCCGCGCCTGCACGACTACACTCGAGCCAGCCCACTGCATCCGCCGCTCCGCATCGAGCTGGCCCAGACGTGTGACCATTGTCTCGTAGAGTCGGTGGTCGGTCTCGGCGTCGCGCGTCAGTTCCTTCAGCCTCACGTCATCCTGACCCTGCCGAGCAGTATTGGTCTGCAGCGCATTGACATCGTTGGCCAGTCCCGTTTTGCGCGCGCTCAGTGCAGCGACTTCTCCCGCAAGACCACGAGTGGCCTTGGCAATCTCAATCTGAATGGCCTGCTGCATTCTGGCGACCTGCGCGGTGGCAGACTGCACGGCCGGATAGGCGTCGCCGTAGCGTGTGCGCAGATCCGCCTCCGTCGCCTGTAACTGTGAGCGACGCTCGATTAGCTGCTGGATTACCGGCGATGCGAGCACCACCGGCGCGGCGCTGACATCGACGTCGCCATGGCCCAGTGACTGCACCTGTTGAAGCGCGCTCTGCTTCTGGGCAAGCTCGCTGGTCGCCACAGAGTATTGGCTGTTAAGCTCCGTCAACCGCTGCGAAACCACCGTCTCACCGTGAACCGACGTCAGCTGATGGGTTCGCTCGTATTCCTCAACCTGGGTGTCGGCCGCCTGCATCTGTGTGCGAAGCTGCTCAAGGTAGCTCGACAGCCATGTGTCCGCCTGGGCGGCGACCTCGGTCGTCTGCGCTCGCTGGGCCGCGACAAATGCGCCCGCATAGGCGTTGGCTATCGACGCCGCCAAAACCGGATCTCCGGCCTGCGCGGTGACCTTAATAATGTAGGAGCGCGAGTCGTTGCTCCCAGTGACCATCTTCAGCAGTTGCTCGGTGGCTCGCTCTGCGGTGACCGTGCATGAAGTCGGGCGGGACATCGGTTCCCGGGTGACCGCTGCGTAGAGCCGGTCCACAAGACCAGGCGGGTCCGGGCAGAACTCCGGGTTGTGCGTCAGGTCAAGCTGGGTCACTACGGCCCTGGCAACATCGGGAGACTGCAGCTGCTCCATCTCCGTGCGTAGGCCGTCCAAGTCGAGCAGCGGGTTACTGAGAACACTCTGCGCCTCGATCACCTGCATCTTGCGCGCGTCGATCATGACCGAAGCGGCTGCGCTATAACGTGGCGGCATGTGCTCCACAATGAATGCGGCCACCACGGTCATCGCCGTGGCAAATGCCAGGATCGGCCACTTGCGCTGCCAGATGAGCTGCAACGGTGACTCGTGTGCGGCTTCCGCCTCGCCTGAGAAACCGCCCGCCCACATCGTGCGGTCGGTTTCAGACTCGCTAACAGCTCGTGTGTGTGTCAGTACGGTCATTGGCGCTACACCAGTTTGAGTTCGTTTGTTTCCGCGGCGTACGCGCGCAGGATCGTGGGAGCTGTCGGAGGACCAAGCCGTTTCCATTGTGGCGTTGCACCATCGAGGCGGCTGATGGAACAGGTGGTGCCCACTCCCGCAGCATGATGATTAACGAGCATTTTCGGCCACGACGTGGTCCTGTGAGCCACCGTACGGCCGTGCGATTTTTCGCCCCGACCGGCTCGAACAGCTCCGGCGTGCGCGTAGCCGCATTCTGGCGTCTCCGACGATCTACCAAAATCTGAGGTTGTTTGCACGGACAAAACGACAATTGTGGTCGGCCCTAGCAACCGGTCCTGTGCCGGAGCAGCGGACGAAGCACGGCAACCTATCTGCCGCAAGGCGCTCACTCCGCAGTAGCCCGCGCTGGAAGATGCAGGCGGGCGAGCGCCAGCACCTCGTCGACAGAAATTGCCGACATGCAATCTGGCGCGTCCTCCGGGTACTCGAAACCGAGATTGAGATAGGCGCCTCCCTCGCTGCGACCCGGCCCGATCACGTCGGCGGCGTCGCTTAAAGGACCCCAGCGCAGAGGGTCAGTTGGTCCGTGCAGGGCGACAAGCGGGCAGTCTAGCGAGGCGGCAAGGTGCATGATCCCGGTGTTCACTGAGATGACGGCCGATGCCGAGGCGAGCTGCTCCGCCGTCTCAAGCAGCGTGGCCTTACCAGCCAGAACCATGACCCGGCCGGGCCGGTCAATGCGAGCGCAGAGCGAGTCGGCACGGCTGCGGTCTGCCGGGCCGCCAGTTATGACGACGGGCGACCCGTCAGCGATGAGGCTCCGCGCCAGTTCCGCCCAGCAATCCTCCGGCCACTCGCGCATGAAGCTGCGGAACCCGCTCGCCCAGGGGTGAAGAACGATCGCCTTTTCTGCAATCGCGCTCCGCCCCGCCCCGGCGATCGCCGACCGCGCGCGTGGCCGCAAACCGCTGGCTACCCCAAGCGGAGCCAACAATGCGCGGACGTTGTCCACCTCATGCCGGTGCGCGACATGGCGGATCGAGGAATCGAAGGCGAAGTGCCGGTGCTGCCGCGAAGTGCTGAACCCGATTGTGTATCGGGTCCGTGCCAGCGCCGTGAGCAAGGCCGTCATTCTCGGCCAGGCCATGATGTCGATCAGCACGTCGGTCGGGTGCTCGTGCAGAACCCGCAGCGCTGCCAGCGGCCGCGTGACCGGCAGCAGAACTTCCTGGTCAAAGCCTTCCACCAGATGGGTGATGCCGCGACTGCTCGACGAGATGAACGCGATCACCCTGCAGGATGGCAGCGCGGCTTTAAGGTCACGCGCGATTGCTGAGGCGATGATGGTGTCGCCAATCGCCGCGCAACTGATGATGCCCACGGTCCCGATCACCGGCGGAACCGAGCGCCGACTGCGCAACGAACCAAGAGCCAGCAACAGCGGAGTGCCCACAGCGTGGTCGATCTTGCGCTTTAGCTGACTGCCTCTGGCCCGAGCCATGTCCAATCTCCAACGATAAACTCGGCCGGTTGCCCGGATAAAAACCCGGCCCGCACTATGCAGTCAGCACGCCGGCACCCCGTTACAAACCTAAATAGCTCAAAAACCTTGCAACAAGATGAAGGCGGGCCAGCACGCTCGCCTCCCGCTCGGACACCAAACTGCTCGACCGGCACTCACGTCCTCAGGACGCGCTCAGGTCGATGCGGCACCTGCCTCACTGCGCCATCGTGTGTGCCAACCTGGGTGCCGCCGACCAGCGGGCGGCCTGTGACGGTTCAGTCACACCGATCGGCACCAATGTTGCGCCCCAGGCGGCACGAAGCGTCTGCATCATCGTGGGAAGCGGCTGCTTGGATGGCGCATCGGATCGTGCAACATTATTCGCGACCTGCTGGCGGTAGGGCGTCGCAAGTATGTCGTTGCGGGAGTGATACAGACCCGCTGCACGCATCCAGTCCCCGGCCTCCGCATGGAGCGAACTGAGGAAGCTCACTGCATAGCGGGCATTCTGCCGCGGATCGAACGCGTCCTCTAGCGTGCGGAATGCCAGTGGATGATATTGTAGGTTCACCTGCATGCAGCCGACATCAATCGAAGTAAGACCCGATTTCTGAGCCTGACGAACCCATTCGACTGCCAGCAACTTTGTCTGGAAGAACAGCGACTGCCCCTGGGCGTTTACAGACCAAGGCCACGGCTCCAGTAGACCGGACTTAGCATCGCGCCGACCGGTCTCGACCCGTGCGATCGCCAGAAGAAGCCCGGGCGGTACGGCGAGGCCGGACTCCGCCTCGACAGCCGCAACCTTGCAAACTTCCGCCGGACCGGGTGGCACTATGGGAACTGCCAGATCAGGAGCCGCATCTGCCCAGCCACGCATCACTTGCAGGTCGCGTGCCGCAGCCGGATCGCCAGCAGCTGCCGTTCCCATCAGTACGGCCGACGCCGCAGCGAGTAAGCGTAAGTTTGCCAAAACCGCGCGGTTCACGTACCCGAGTAGACACGACACTCGCCGAAAACTGGCCTGACAGCCCGATGTGATGGCATGACAAAAGCCGGCCGGAGCCGTGTGCGGCCACATGATTGATACGGGAACCGCTTAGAAGGCGCGTGAACTGACGATTTCGCGGGAGACGGTCAGAAACAGAATTTTGAGGTCACGTAGCAAGGTCCAATTATCGATATATTCCAAGTCGTAGCGCACCCGCTTGCGGATTTGCTCGACCGTCACGATCTCGCCGCGTGCGCCGCTGACCTGCGCCAGCCCGGTGATACCTGGCAGCACACGATGACGCTCGGCGTACGCCCCGATCGCATCCTCCAGCAACCGCCCTTCGGCCCGGGTGTGAGGGGTATGCGGGCGTGGCCCAACCAGGGACATCTCGCCACGAAGTACGTTTAACAACTGTGGCAGCTCGTCAACACTGAACCGTCGCAGCAACCGCCCTACGCGGGTCACTCTGGGGTCGCCGCGCGAGGTTTGCCGATCAGCCGAGAGATCTGCCATGTGGTGATACATCGAGCGGAACTTGAACAGCATGAATGGCCGGTTGTTGAAGCCAAGCCGCGGCTGACGAAACAGTACCGGACCAGGGCTGTCGAGCTTAATGGCCGCTGCAACCAGGAGAAGACACGGCAGAATTACCACGAGCAGCAACAAGCTAACCAGCCGGTCGAACATGTTCTTCTGAAACGCACGCCAACCTTCAAGAGGTCGACGCTGCACCGCAATCGCGTGATAGAGGCTCAACTCGCCGACCAGCGGCATGTGCTCAGCGATGTCCACAAGATCCAGCAATACATAGATTGTCGACGTTACGCTGCGCAGCTGATCGCAGACACTACGGATTTCAAACGACCGCTCGGCAGGCAAAGCAATGACAATGGCGTCGATTCGCTCCTGCCGGCTGCGTGCCACCAAGTCTTCAACTGCGCCCAGCACGGCCATGCCCCCGTCCCAGGAAGCCGAGGAGTCACCAACACCAAACACACCAACGATCTGATCCTGTCCGCGTTGTGAGCCGGTCACCTGCTCCACAAAACGCCGGCTGGACTCGCCAATCCCGACTACCGCAATCCGCCGCGCCAAATCGCCCTTAGCCACACCTCGACGCAGCGTGAACAGTAAAAGCACTCGCCAGCTTGCCAGCAGCACATAGCCCAGGACGCACCAACCCGCGGAGGAAAACACCGCTGCCCGAAATCCCACCTGCAACAGCATCAGAATGGCCGCATACACAAAGCTAGCAAAGATCATTCGAGGGATTAATGCCTGGACTTGGCAAAACGGACTTAGCAACGAGCCCGTCTCGTATCCGCCAGTCTGGCGGATCGTGAGTGTCACTAAGCCGAGCGCGACTAGCCCTGCCACCAGATGGCTCCCGCCGTTTGCACCGCCATGCGCCGCGATCGTCCGGTCATTCATGAACAAGCTAAACAATACCAGCAGAACACAGTCTACCACCTGGACCAGCAGCCCAACCGGAGGTCGAGATGAGCATGTCGCCGGATTTATTTTGTCAGCCATGCCGGACACCCGACTGGCGTCCACAACCGGAGACACAGCAAGAGTTTGGCTCATGCCCATGCGGAACACCCAGAGTGAGTAGCAAAGCCCAGTCTTTTTGTTGGAAGCGAAGCCCAGATTTTGGCCGGAATCGGCCTAGACTGTAGCGGCTAGACCTTAAGGCACTCAAATCGAGGCAATATTGTGTATCTTGCGCCGCTGGTTTAGCACTCCCGAATCACCTGATCTGCCGTTATCCCAAGACTACGTTTACCGCCTCGCGGTAGATGCATCATGTAATCTTTACCGTAAGCTTCATGCCGCTCAGGTTCAAGCGCATGCTGCGAGTGCGAACAAATTTTTTTGCGTCCAGAGGCTGTCTAAAAGCCACAATAACTCGCACAGGTTGCGTATTTATGAAAATAACTCGCTAAAAATTCGTAAAAACTGCGTCTCGTCTCATGGTGTAGCCAGGAATCATGATGATGGGAGCGTTCACCCCCGAGCGAAGCCTGGCTGCTCCGAGCCGGTTTCACGCGGCGCAGCAAGCGTCGACGATGGCGTTGTCGTCGAGCAGC
>CAXSEF010000022.1:26223-41359 GCA_964236535.1 uncultured Acetobacteraceae bacterium | reverse complement strand
CGCAGCCTCTGGCGTTGCCTGCACAAGGCTGGTGCCGGCGCAGCGCCGCTCTAGGATGCTGCCATGAGCGCCCCACCCACTTTCGACCCGCAGTCCGGCGGACCGCTGCACGTCGCCTGGCGCGAGCCGGCTCGGCTCTGGTTCGAGACGCTGCGCGACCGGCTCTGCGCCGCCTTCGAGGCGATCGAGGACGCGCAGGCATTCGTACCCGGGCCGGGCGCGCCGCTGCTGCCCGCCGGGCGGTTCGTCTGCAAACCCTGGCTGCGCCCCACCGAAGCCGGCGAGGCCGGAGGCGGCGGCATGATCAACGTCATGCACGGCCGCGTCTTCGAAAAGGTCGGCGTCAACGTCTCCACCGTCTGGGGCCGCTTCAGCGAGGAGTTCCGCGCCCAAATCCCCGGTGCCGAACACGACCCGCGCTTCTGGGCGTCGGGCATCAGCGTCGTCGCGCACCCGCGCAACCCGCACGTGCCGGCTGCGCACATGAACACGAGGATGCTGGTCACCACGCAGGGCTGGTTCGGCGGCGGCGGCGACCTCACGCCGATGCGGCCCGAAGCCGCGCAGGCCCAGGCGGACGGCGCCGCGTTCCACAAGGCACTGCAGGCCGCGTGCGACCGCCACCACCCGGACGACTATGCGCGCTACAAGGAATGGTGCGACCGCTACTTCTACCTGCCGCATCGCGACGAGCCGCGCGGGCTCGGCGGCATCTTCTTCGATCGCCTCGCCGGGCCCGACATAGACGCCGATTTCGACTTCGTGCGGGACGTGGGCCAGGGATTCCTCGATGCCTACACGACGATCGTTCGTGGACGGATGGCGGAGCCCTGGTCCGACGCCGACCGCGACCACCAGCTCGTCCGCCGCGGCCGCTACGTCGAGTTCAACCTGCTGCACGACCGCGGCACGCTGTTCGGGCTCAAGACCGGCGGCAATGTCGAGGCGATCCTGATGAGTCTGCCCCCCGAAGTGCGCTGGCCCTGAGGCGTGTCTGACAACTCTACCCTGCCGGCTACCTGACGCGTCTGTGCTGCGCTTCAGTGGTGACGGCCAGGCAGGCCTCTTGCTCTGGCGCTCCCAAAGACATGACAGTGACTTCGGCAAAGCGAGTTCTCAGACACGCCCGGCGCTGTTCCAAACTTGCAGATAAGACTATCCCTGAAGCCGGGCTCCACCCACCATGGCGCAATGCCCGACACCGATCCCCGGCCGGCCCGCCTCGGTGCCGAGCAGGCGTTGCGCCGCCTGGACCGTCGGCTGGCGGTGACGCCGGACGACATCGCGGCGCGCTTCGAACGTGCGCGGCTGCTCGACCGGCTCGGGCGGAGGGATGCGGCGCGCGAGGCCTATCTCGGCGTGCTCGCCCGCGACATGGGCCATCTCGGCGCCCTGCTGCACCTCGCGATCCTGCTCCAGGCGGGCGGCTTTGCAGGCGCGGCACGGACCGTCCTCGAACAGGCCGTGGCGAGCGACCCTGACGCTCCGGCCCCACGTGTGGCGCTCGGCCACCTGCTGCGCGAGGCGGGCGCGGACGAGGCGGCGCTCCTGCACTATGCGGCGGCGCTGCGCGCGGACCCTGGCTGCGCCGAGGCGCACCAGGGCATGTCGTATCTCCAGGACGGCCGCGACGAGGCCGCCGCCGCCGTCCACCGCGCGCGCGGCTTCGCCGGCCGGGTGCTGACCACCCAGCCGTTCCGCGGCGAGGCGGTGCCGGTCGGCGTGCTGCGCCTGGTCTCGGCGCGCGGCGGCAACGTGCCCACCCGGCATCTGCTGAACGACACCCGGTTCCTCACCCACACGCTGGTCACGGAATACGCCGAACCCGGCCTGGCGCTGCCGCCGCACGCCCTGGTGTTCAACGCGATCGGCGACGCGGAACGCTGCGGCGAGGCGCTGGACCGGGCGCAGCGGCTGCTCGCCGGCCGCGCCGCACCGGTGGTCAACGACCCGCAACGGGTCCGGGCGACCACGCGGGCGGACAATGCGGCGCAGCTCGGCCGCCTCGACGGAGTGGTGGCGCCGCGTCTCGCCACCGTGGGGCGCGCCGCGCTGGCCGGCGGCCTGCCCGACGGCTTCGCCTATCCGGTCCTGCTGCGCAGCCCGGGCTTCCACACCGGCCAGCATTTTCTCCGCGTCGAGCACGCCTGCGGCCTCGAACGCGCGCTCGCCATCCTGCCGGGCGAGTCGCTCAGCGTCATCGAGGCGCTCGACGCGCGCGGCGCGGACGGCATGTGGCGCAAGTACCGTGTGATGTGCGTGGGCGGCACGCTGCTGCCGCTGCACCTCGCGATCGCGCCGCAGTGGAAGGTGCACCACTTCACCGCCGACATGGCCGCGCGCCCCGCCGACCGGGCGGAAGAGGCGGCTTTCCTCGACGACATGGCGACAACGCTCGGTCCGGCGGTCATGGCCGCACTCGCGCGGATCGCCCGGGCGCTCGGCCTCGACTATGGCGGGATCGACTTCGCGGTCTCGGCGCAGGGCCGGGTGCTGCTGTTCGAGGCCAACGCCACGATGACGGTCGCCCCCCCGGTGCCCGGCTCGATCTGGGGCTACCGGGCGCCGGCGGTCGCCGCCGTCCTCGCCGCGGTGCAGGACATGCTGCTGCGCAAGGCGGGGTGCGCGGCGTCCGCCGCCGCGCAGCGATGACCGATCCCGCGCGCCTGCGCCCGGGTGCGCCACCAACCATCCCCAGGGTGCCATGACGATGACCAGCGAGCTCGCCTTGACCGCCTGCGCCCTGCTGTTCTGCTGCACCGCCGGCGCTGCGGCGCAGGAGCCGGCGCGCCCGGAGCCGGTGAGCCCCGAGCCGGTACGCCACGAGTTCGTCATCCACGACCTTGCGACCGAGGGCGGCGCTGTGCTGCCCCACGCCCGGATCGTCTACGGGACGCTGGGCACGCTGAACCAGGCCGGCGACAATGCGGTGCTGCTGCCATCGCACTTCATGGCCGACCTCACGGGCTATGACTGGCTGATCGGCCCCGGCCGGGCGCTCGATCCGGAGAGGCTTTTCCTCGTCACCACCGAGCTGTTCGGCAACGGCCGCTCCTCCTCGCCCAGCAACACGCCGGAGCCGCTGCACGGGCCGCGCTTTCCGGCAATGACGATCCGCGACAACGTCGAGGCCGTGCACCGGCTGCTGACGGGCGAACTAGGCGTCCGCCACCTGCGCGCGGTGATCGGCTTCTCGATGGGCGCGCAACAGGCGCTGCAGTGGGCGGTCAGCCACCCGGACTTCATGGACCGCGTCGTCGCGACCGCCGGGGCCGCGCGCACCTACGGGCACGGCATCGTCCGCCTTGAAGGACAGATCGCGGCGCTGACCCTCGACCCCGCTTTCGCGCAGGGCGACTACACCGCCCAGCCCGAGCAGGGCATCCGCGCCACCTCGATCGTCTGGCTGGGCTGGCTGTTCTCGCAGGAATGGTGGCGGCGCGAGCTGTGGCGCGCCGACAACCCGCCGGGCACCACGTTCGAGCAGGTGGTCGAGCACTACCGCGCGCTGTTTACCGGATCGGACGCCAACGACCTGATCCTGCAGATGCGCACCTGGGAGGCGCATGACGTGGGTGCGACACCGGGCTACGGCGGCGACCTGCAGGCGGCACTCGGCGCGATCAGGGTGCCCGTGCTGCTGATGCCGTCGACGACCGACCTCTACTTCCCGATCGACGATGCGCGCTTCGAGGCCGGCCTCATCCCGCATGGCCGGCTGGTGCCGATCGTCTCGCTGTGGGGCCACCCGGCCGGGGCGGGCGCCAGCCCTGCCGACCTCGCGTTCGTCAACGCGCAGGTCGCGGCGTTCATGGCCGAGGCGCCCGGGCCCTAGCCCGGCGGCGGTGATGCGCCCGATCAGGCAAGTTGAGGCGAGAGCCTTTGCCTCTGGACCCCACTCAAGGCCCGTCGTGAGGATCCATATGCCTAACAATGGGTTTCCAAAGGCCTCAGGCCTGTGGCGGGTCTGGGCGTAGCCCGCGCCAGGCTGCGAGCTTGACCTACCGGACCATCACCGGAACCCGCCGTGCCTAGGCCGGCCCGGCAAGCAGCGCCGCGTTGCCTCCTGCCGCCGCGGTGTTGACGGTCACCACCCGCTCCACCGCGAACCGCCGCAGGTAGTCCGGCCCGCCCGCCTTCGGCCCGGTGCCGGACAGCCCCTGCCCGCCGAACGGCTGGCTGCCGACCACCGCGCCGATCATGCTGCGGTTGACGTACGCGTTGCCGGCGGGGACCCGCGCCAGCACCCGCGCCACGAACCCGTCCACCCGGCTCTGCACGCCAAGCGTCAGCCCGTAGCCGGTGCCCGCCAGCGCGCCCAGCAGGTCGTCGAGCCGGTCGGCGCGCCAGCGCACCAGGTGCAGCACCGGGCCGAACACCTCCTCGCCAAGGTCCTCCACGCGTGCGATCTCGAACAGGTGCGGTGCCACGAACTCGCCGCCCATAGGCGCATCCCCAGCATAGAGGGTGCGCGCGGATCGCTTCATCCGCACGATGTGGCGCTCGAGCCGCACGCGGGCGTCGGCGTCGATCACCGGGCCGATATGGACCGCGGGATCGGCGGGGTCGTCAAGGCGGAGCTCGGCCGCCGCACCGGCGATCATCGCCGCCATGCGGTCGGCCACGTCGTCCTGGACGCAGATCAGCCGCAGCGCCGAGCAGCGCTGGCCCGCACTGCGAAATGCGCTCAGCACGGCGTCGTCGGCGACCTGCTCGGGAAGTGCTGTCGCGTCCACCACCATCGCGTTGATGCCGCCGGTCTCGGCGATCAGCGGCACGATCGGCCCGTCCCTGCCCGCGAGCGCACGGTTGATGGCGCGCGACGCCGCGGTGCTGCCGGTGAACGCCACGCCCGCGACCAGCCGGTGCGCCACCAGCGCCTCGCCCACCCGGGTGTCGCCCGGCACCAGGTGCAGCACCGTGGCGGGCACCCCGGCCGCGTGCAGCAGGCGCACCGCGACGGCGGCGACCAGCGGGGTCTGCGGCGCCGGTTTGGCAACGACGGCGTTGCCTGCTGCAAGCGCCGCCGCGACCTGGCCGGTGAAGATCGCGAGGGGAAAATTCCAGGGCGAAATGCACACCCAGGCGCCGCGGCCGACCCGGGTCAGCATGTTGCTCTCGCCGGTGGGCCCAGGCAGCGTTTCAGGCCCGAACAGCTCGCGCGCCTGGACTGCGTAGTAGCGCAGGAAGTCCACCGCCTCG
Source organism: uncultured Acetobacteraceae bacterium (assembly GCA_964236535.1). Lineage (GTDB taxonomy): Bacteria > Pseudomonadota > Alphaproteobacteria > Acetobacterales > Acetobacteraceae > CAXSEF01. Next base: position 36,157 of record CAXSEF010000022.1, on the reverse strand, counting down.
CGCAGTTCTGCGACTGCGTCATCCAGCGTCTTGCCCGCCTCGTCGACCAGCAACGCGAGCAGGCGGCCACGCTGCGCCTCGAACAGGTCGGCCGCCCGTTCCAGCGCGCCTGCCCGCGTCGCCACCCCGGCCGCGTCCCAGTCCGGCTGGCCACGATGCGCGGCCTCGATCGCCGGCCCCGCCGCCGCGACGCTCTCCGCGACCCGGCCCAGCTCCGCTCCGGTCGCGGGGTTGTGCACCGTTCGCCACGTGCCATCCAGCGCCACCCCGTCGACCAGCGGCGGCGCCTGCGTTGGCCCGCGCGCATCCCCGACCTCGCGCAGCAGCGCATCGAGCGCCGCGCGGTGGCCGAACTCGACGCCGCGGCTGTTGCGTCGTCCGGGAAACAGCGCAGCCGGCTCGGGCAGTGCGTGCGCCGCCGGATTGGCCAGCGCCTGGGCCGGCCGATCCAGCAGCCGCTCCACCGGAACCGACGGGTCGGCGGCCTGGGCCACGAAGGAGGAGTTGGCACCGTTCTCCAGCAGGCGACGCACCAGGTAGGCGAGCAGGTCGGCGTGACCGCCCACCGGCGCATAGGTTCGCACCGCGACACCCGGGTGCTCGCGCAGCAACGCGGCGTAGAGCGCGTCGCCCATGCCGTGCAGGCGCTGGAACTCGTAGCCTTCCGGCGAACCGGCGCGCTCCAGCACGGAGGCGACGGTCAGAGCGTTGTGGGTGGCGAACTGCGGATAGAGCCGAGGGCGCAGTGCCAGCATCCGCTCGGCGCACCTGACATAGGCAAGGTCGGTGGCGGCCTTGCGGGTGAACACCGGGTAGCCGTCGAGCCCGCGTTCCTGGGCACGCTTGACCTCGGTGTCCCAATAGGCGCCCTTGACCAGCCGCACCATGACGCGGCGGTCGAGCCGCTCGGCCAGCGCCGCCACGGCGTCGATCACCGCGAGCGCGCGCTTGCCGTAGGCCTGCACCGCGAGCCCGAAGCCGTCCCAGCCCGCAAGCCCCGGGTCGCCGAGTACAGCGGCAATCACGTTGAGCGACAGCTCCAGCCGATCCTGCTCCTCGGCGTCGACGGTGAAGTTCAGCTCATGCGCACGTGCCGCCAGCGCCAGCGCGGTCACGCGGGGCACCAGTTCGGCCAGCACCCGCTCGCGCGAGACCGCCTCGTAGCGCGGATGCAGGGCGGACAGCTTGACCGAGATGCCGGGCCGGTCGGGGAGCGTCCGGTTCCCGGCGGCGTGCCCGATCGCCTCGATCGCGTCCGCATAGGACCGCTCGTAGCGGCTGGCGTCCTCGGCGGTGCGGGCGCCCTCGCCGAGCATGTCGAACGAGTAGCGGAAGCTGCGCCCGGCGCGCGACCCGGCTCTGGCTAGCGCCTCGCCGATGGTCTGGCCGAGCACGAAGTGGCTGCCCATCATGCGCATCGCCTGGCGGGTGGCGGCGCGCACCGTGGGGACGCCCAGCCGCTTGACCGTCTGCGCGATCACGCCCTCCGGAGTCTCGTGCGGCTGGATCACCCGCACCGACAGGCCGAGTGCCCAGGCCGAGGCGTTCACCAGAGTGGGGCCGGACCGGCCGTTGTGGCTCGCGAAGTCGGCGCCGCCGAGCTTGTCCTCGATCAGCGCGTCCGCGGTGCGCGCGTCAGGAACGCGCAACAGCGCCTCGGCGAGCATCATCAGCGCCAGGCCCTCGCGGGTGGAGAGGCTGTACTCGCGCAGCACCTCCTCGAGGCCACCGAGCCCGCCGGACGTGCGGATCGCCGCCACGAGCCGCCGTACCTGGGCGTCGATCCGCTCCTCACGCCCGGCGGCAAGGGATGCACCTTCGAGCAGGCGGGTGGTGACTTCGCGATCGGGCGGCGCGTAGGGCACGTGGTACAACGGCGAGGCGTCCGCGACCGCAGTGCCACCCGCGTCCGGCGCCATGCTAGGCGAACTCCATTCGCCCGGCGGCGAACGCCGGCTGCGGGTCGGCGGTGAGCAGGCCGAACAGGTCCTTGGGGTTGGTGAGTCGCGGGACCAGATCGAGCTCGCGGACCAAACCGTGGCGGGTCGCGAGGTCGCGCAGGTAGCGCAGTGTAGAAAAATCCTCGATCGCGAAGCCCACCGAGTCGAACACCGTCACCTCGGCCGCGTGACGGCGGCCGGGGTCGAAGCCGGTCACCACGCGCCACAGCTCGGTGGCCGGCGCGTCGGGGCCGAGCTGCTGGATCTCGCCCTCGATGCGCGTCTGGTCGAGGAACTCCACGAAGACGCTGGCGTGGCGCAGGATGTCGGGGTCGAGCTCGGTCTTGCCGGGACAGTCGCCGCCGATGGCGTTGATGTGCATCCCCGGCTCGACCATGGCCGCCGTCAGCACCCGGACATGCGCCTTGAGCGCTGTCGCCGTGGTCACGATGTCCGCGCCGCGCGCGGCGTCGGCGGCGTCGGCAGCCACGCAGACCGACAGCCCGGTGCCGGCCAGGTTGGCCGCGAACTTGGCGGTGGCGGCGGCATCGATGTCGTGCACCCGCAGCCGCTTGATACCCAGGCCCGCATGGAACGCCAGCGCCTGGAACTCGGCCTGCGCGCCAAGCCCGATCATCGCCATGACCCGGCAGTCCGGGCGGGCGAGACGGCGGGCGGCAAGCACCGAGGTTGCCGCGGTGCGCAACGCGGTTGCCAGCGTCATCTCGGCCAGGAACACCGGGTAGCCGGTGTCGACGTCGGCCAGCAACCCGAAGCCGGTGACCGTGAGCAGCCCGGCCGCGGCGTTGGCGGGATGGCCGTTGACGTATTTGAACGCGTAGGTGCTGCCGTCCGAGATCGGCATCAGCTCGACCACGCCGCGCGGCGAGTGGCTGGCCATGCGCGAGATGGTCTCGAACGCCTCCCAGCGGCAGAAATCGTGCTCCAGACAGGAGACCAGACCGAGCAGGAACCGCTCCACACCCACCGTGCGCACCAGGAGCGCGACATCGGCGACCCCGACATACTGGACCAATAAACGACTCCTTCCTGTCTGCAAGCGCCTGTTCGGCGGCACGGGTAGCACGCCATGAACGACGGGGCACGCGCCGTCGGGCGCAGGTCCGGGTGCGCAGGCCGCTGCCGCCGCGCGTGCGGGGTTGTGCCGGACGCGGCGGGGAACACCTAACCTTTTGACATCTTGCCGGAGACTTTCGATGAACGGGCACGACACTGATCCCGCGACCAAGCTGCGCGAGCGCACCGAGCTGAAGACCGAGCGGCCGCGTCTGCACAAGGTCATGCTGGTCAATGACGACTTCACCCCGCGCGAGTTCGTGGTGCTGGTGCTCAAGGCGGAGTTCCGGCTCGGCGAGGAGCAGGCCAACCGGATCATGAGCACGGCCCACCAGCGCGGCGTGTGCGTGGTCGCGGTGTTCACCCGCGATGTCGCCGAGACCAAGGCCACCAACGCCACCGATGCCGCTCGCAAACGGGGCTTCCCGCTGCTCTTTACCACCGAACCGGACGAGTAGCGCCCCAGCCGCGGGGGCGTTGGTCGGCACTCAGGGCAGGTTGCGCTGCGTGACCGGTATCGCCAGCGGACAGGCGCGCGGGTCGAACCCCGCGATCAGGGAACGGGTCCGGGCGCGCAGGTCGTCGCGCTCCCTCACCACGCGGCGCAGCCCGGCCGCGCGCGCGCCTGGCGGCAGACCCGAAAACAGCTCCGTGCGCTGCGCCGCCACCACGTCCGGCAGCTGAGACAGTGCAGCGAAGGTGAGCGGCAGGCTGAGCGCCTGGGTCTGCCCGCGCGTGAGAGAGCCGGAGATGCCGAGCGGGGCGCCTCCCGTGGCGGCAGGTCCAATCGCGAAGCCGCCATTGGCGCTGAAGCTGCCGGTCAGGTCGATGGTAATGCCATGCGCGAGGATCGGCAGCTCGGGGTCGGGGTTGCCGGCCTCGCACTGCGCGGCGCGGGCGGCGGCGGCGAAGCGCTCGGGGGTCGCGCCCGAAGCGCTGACCGCGCCTGCCGCCTGCAGCTCCTGCTGCAGCGTGTGCAGCGCCTCTGCGATGCTGACCGGCCGTGGCTGCGTGGCGCATCCGGCCGCGGGCACCAGCAACGCAAGGACCAAGTGCCACTGCGTACGGCATCTGGCCGTGCCTGCGGCCGCAGGCACGGCACTCGCGTCACGGTGCGGACCGGACAATCCGGCAGGCGGCATCTCGGCACCTCCACTTCGGCCCTCCACGGCTTCGGACAAGCGGCTACTCCATGCCCGCCCGGGTGGCCGATGGCGTGGTGGATGAAGCCCTTTGTGGGCGGTGGTCGAACGGCAGTGCCCGCCCATTGCAGATCAGACCACACACCTGACCGATGCGCACGTTCTGATGCCGACCACCGTGACGGTGTTTGTCAGGAGAGATGCAGATCCGACGGTCACGCGCCGGCCTGGCCTTTCGAAGTGGTCCTGAGACCACCGGCTCGTTGCCGATCACGGCGACGACGCCGCGCAGCCGACCCGGCGGTCACGCCACCGGCCTGGCTTGGCCCGGTTCTGGATGCGGCCAAGCAGGCCATGCTCGCCGGGCAACGGCATCCCGCGCGAGGCGCGATCAGTGCATCCTGCGCGCGGACCGCGCGCAGTGATCATGTTGTGCCAAGCGCGACTGCGCTGGAGCACGAGTGGCTTACATCGTCGCCTCGGCGGACTCCAGGCTGTCGCGGTACCAGCGCCACGTGCCGCGTCCGGCGTGTTTTGCCGCGTAGAGTGCCAGGTCGACGCGGCGGAACAGCTCGTCCTGGGTGCGGCCGTGCTCGGGAAACCGGGCCACGCCGGCGCTGGCACCGATCCGGGTAACGCAGCCCTTGATCCGCATCGGCTTCGCCATGCCGGAGACGATGCGCTGGCACACCATGGCGGCGCGTTCGCCGTCCATGCCGCGCAGCAGGACCGCGAACTCGTCGCCGCCGAGCCGCGCCGCCATGTCACCCTCGCGCACCACCTCGCGCAATCGTTGTGCGACCTCGAGCAGGAGCTCATCGCCGGAGCTGTGGCCCATTGTGTCGTTGACCTTCTTGAAGCCGTCGAGGTCGACCAGCACCAGCGCGAAGCAGGCCTGACCGGGCGCGTCGAGCGCAGCCTGGAACTCGGCGTTGAAGGCGCGCCGGTTCGGCAGCCCGGTCAGCGTGTCGAAATAGGCGAACTGGCGCAGCTGCTGCTGGCTTGCGGACAACTCAGCAGTACGCTCCTCGATCTGTCGCTCCAGCTCGCGCTGATGGCGGCGCAGGATCAGCGTGCGCGCCTGGACCAACGCGACCCCGAGCAGCAGCACCGCGCCTGCCTCGATCAGCCGGAACCAAGTGGTCTGGTACCAGGCAGGCAGCACGCTTACCGCGATTGCAAGCGGCGGCTCGCTCCAGACGCCGTCACGGTTCGAGCCGCGCAGGTGCAGCGTGTAGCCGCCAGGTGGGAGGTTGGTGTAGGCCGCGACCCGATGGGCAGCATCAGCATCGACCCAGTCACGGTCGAAGCCATCGAGCCGGTACTGGTAGCGGTTGCGCTCCGGCGCGGTGTAGTCCAGGGCTGCGAACTCCACTGCCAGGCTGTCGGCATGAGGTGGCACTATGAGCGGGCCATCCGGCACGCCGGAGCCTACGATGCGGCCGCCGATGCGGATCTCGGTCACCACCACCGGCGGCCGGTAGGTCCAGGGCACGAACCGGTCCGGCTGCACCACCACGATCCCGCCGATGCCACCGAACACCAGGTCGCCATCGGCCGTCATGGCACCCGAGTCCGTCCAGAACGGCATGATCGCCACGCCGTCGGCCGCACGCAGCGCGCGCACGGCGAACGTGTCGGGGTCGATGAGGGCGAGGCCGCCGTCCGTGCTGGCCCAGATCCGTCCGGCCTGGTCCGCGTGCAGCCAGTCAATGGTCGGGCTGGGCAGCCCGTCCGCCACACCGACGTGGGCGAACAAGGCCCTGCCCAGCGAGTCGCGCCGCACCAGGATGCTGATGCCGGCGCTTTCGGTCCCGACCCAGAGCCGGCCGCGCCGGTCCGTGACCATCGCCATCACTGTGCCGCCGCCGATGCTGTCCGCAACAGCAGGGTCGGGTACGATGCGCTCGACCCTGCCCGTCGCCGGATCAACCAGGTTGAGGCCATGCTCGGTGCCGACCGCAAGCAGGCCGTCCGGGCCGAGCTTGATCGAATGCACCGTCGCGTTGGTCAACACCGGGGTCTCGAGATGGCGCGCGACGGCCAGTGTGCCGTCGGCGGCTATCGGCAACTCCCAGAGCCCATCATCGGCGCCGCCGAGCCACAGAACGCCTTCGCGCATCAGCAGCGTGTACACGCCTGCGGTCGGGACCCGTCCCGGGATCTGGACCACCGAGAAACGGCCATCCCGATCCACCTTATACAGGCCGGTGCGGGTGCCGGCGAAGACCTGATCGGCCGCTCCAGCCACGAGGCTGTAGACGCGCTGGATATCTGGGACTGCGTTACGGGCGCCTGATGGGCCGAGGATGTCGATGCCGTCGTTCTGCGAGCCGACCCAGATCGTGCCATCGCCGCGCGCGAGCAATGCGGTCACATCGCTGCCGGACAGCTTGCCCGGTCGTCCCGGACTGCCGAACAGCGTCGATACGCCTGCGGCGGCAGCCACGCGGCTGAGGCCACGGGTGGTCGAGACCCAGGTGCTGCCGGACCGGTCGTTTTGCAGCGCAAGCACGGTGTCACTGTCGAGCGCCCTGGGCTCCAGCGGGTCATGTCGCAACGCCCGTGTCTGCAGCGTGGCGGCGTCCACCGCGACGATCCCCTTGCCGAAGGTGCCAAGCCAGACGGTCCCGGGCTGCACCTCCTGGATCGCCATGATCTCGTTCGTAGCAGCACCCGGCCGCAGCTGGGTGGTCACCGCCACGCTGCGGACCGGGGCGCCCGCGTCGAACACGAATGCGCCGTGCCCGCGGGTGCCGATCCAGATGCGCCCAGCGCTGTCCTCCAGCAGGTGGGACACCTCCACCGAAGCGGGATCTGCCACCGGCAGCGTGATTGCCGCAAACGGCGCACCGCTGGCCGCGCGATGCCAAAGCCGGTATCGACCGCCGACCCACAGCCCGCCCTGCCGGTCGACCAGAACCGCCTGCGCCTTTTCGTCGGGCAGGCTCGCCGGCTGGTCCGGGTCGTGGCGCAGGTGCTCGCGCACCACGCCCGCGGCATCCAGGCGAAACAGACCGTCATCGGTCGCAACCCATAGTCCGTCCGCGCCATCCCCCTCGATGCACCACACCGTCCGGCCCTGGCCCTGGTAGCCATCCAGCTCTACCTGGACGAACCGGTCGTGCGCCGGATCGTATCGCGCCAGACCGCCGGCCACGGTTCCGACCCACAGCCGCCCAGCCGCGTCGGTGTGCATCGACTGGATGTCGTGGTCGGCCAGGCCGTCAGGCGCGCCGGCGGCGGCATAGCTGCGGGCCTGATAGCCGTCCCAGCGCAGCAGACCTGTCTCGCCGGCGCCCCAGATAAAGCCTTGCCCGTCCTGGGCCAGCATCGTGGGCGGCAGATCGCCGACCGCATCGGTCGAGCGTGCCACGGGATGGAACACCATGTCGGCCAGCGATGACCATTGCGTCGCGGCGGACGCAGGCACGGCAATCCGGCACCCGAGCGCAAGCGCAATCAGCAACGTGCAGCATCGTCGCCACCGCCGTAACATCCCGGGCTCCCAGGCGAATCATCCGCCTCGCGGAGCAGTGTAGTGACTGGTGGTAAAGCCAAGATTGAGAACGCTGACGCACCGCGCTTGCCCCGGGTCGAGCGCGCTTTGGCACCGCCCGGCACAGCGGCCCCGCCATGTCGCCACGGCAAATGGGCGGCGGGCCAAGTGGTTGACGCAGCCCTCTGCCGCCCCCACCGCTTGCTGCATGATCCGATTCTTCGAACGGCTGCTCCAGCCAACCGCCCTGCCCCCGGACGCCGCCCCGCCGCCGGTCGATAGCCCGCGCGCCCTGCCCCGCTTCTACTGGCACTTCGTGTCCCAGGCGCCGGGTCTCGTCGCCGCCCTGTTCGCGATCGGCCTCGCGGTCGCGCTGCTCGACACGACGATCCCGGTCTTCATCGGCCGCGTCACCGCACTCCTGGCCGCCAACAGCCCGGCCACCCTGCTCCGCGACCACGTCGGCCAGCTCCTCGGCATGGCTGCCGTCCTGCTGCTGGCGCGCCCCGCCGCGCTGCTGCTGCAGTTCCTGGTCACCAACCAGGCCATCGCCCCCGGCATGACCAACCTGGTGCGCTGGCAGAGCCACTGGCACGTGGTCCGCCAGAGCTGGACCTTCTTCCAGAACGACTTTGCCGGCCGCATCGCCAACCGGGTCATGCAGACCGGCCCCAGCCTGCGCGAGAGCGTCGTGCAGGCGACCAACGCGGTCTGGTACCTGCTGGTCTATGGCGGCAGCGCCATCGTGCTCCTCGCCCGTGCCGACTGGCGCCTGGCACTGCCGATCATACTGTGGTTCCTCGCCTATGCGGGATTGCTGCGCGCCTTCGTGCCGCGGATGCGCGAGCGTTCGCGCCACATGTCCGAGGTCCGCTCCAACCTCACCGGCCGGGTGGTGGACAGCTACACCAACATCCTGACGGTCAAGCTGTTCGCCACGGCGCGCGACGAGGACGCCTTCGTCCGCGAATCGGTGGACGAGCACACAGCCGCCTTCCAGGGTCAGCTTCGCCTGATCACGCTGTGGTCGATCTCGCTGGCGGTGATGAATGCCGCGATGATCGTGGGCGTGGCGAGCATCGCCGTCCTCGCCTGGCGTGTCGGCCGGGTGCCGCTCGCAACCGTCGCCACCGCCTTGCCGCTCGCCTGGCAGATTTCCAACATGGCCGGCTGGGTCGCGCAGAACATCACCGGCATCTTCGAGAATGTGGGCGTGGTGCAGGACGGCATGCGTTCCATCGCCACGCCAAGGCAGATGGCCGACCGGCCGGACGCGGTCGCGTTGCGCCTCGCCCGCGGCGCCATCGCCTTCGACCACGTGCGCTTCGACTACGGCCGCAACCGGGCCGCCGGCGACCAGGGTGGCGTGCTTCGCGGGCTCGACCTCAAGGTCGCTGCCGGCGAGCGGGTCGGGCTGATCGGCCGCTCCGGCGCCGGCAAGTCCACCCTGGTCAACCTGCTGCTGCGCTTCCACGACCCGGTGAGCGGCCGCATCCTGCTCGACGGCCAGGACATCGCCGGACTCACGCAGGAGAGCCTGCGTGCGCAGATCGGCATGGTGACCCAGGACACCTCGCTGCTGCACCGCTCGATCCGCGACAACCTGTGTTACGGCCGTCCCGACGCCAGCGAGGCCGACATCGTGGCCGCGGCGGAGCGCGCCCATGCCCTCGAATTCATCGAGCAGCTCGAGGACTGGCAGGGCCGTCGCGGCTTCGACGCCCATGTCGGCGAGCGCGGGGTCAAGCTCTCCGGCGGCCAGCGCCAGCGCATCGCCATCGCCCGCGTCATCCTCAAGGATGCGCCGATCCTGGTGCTCGACGAGGCGACCTCGGCGCTCGACTCCGAGGTCGAGGCGGCAATCCAGGAGCAGCTCGATGCGCTGATGCGCGGCCGCACCGTCATTGCCATTGCGCACCGGCTGTCGACCATTGCACGGATGGACCGCCTCGCGGTGATCGAGGCCGGACGCATTGCCGAGGAGGGCAGCCATGCGGCACTGCTGGCCCGCCGCGGCGCATACGCCGCGCTGTGGCAGCGCCAGTCCGGCGGCTTCCTGCCCGAACGCGCGGTTCCGGCCTGAGCGGGTGATTGCACACATGCCGTCGGAGCTCGGGCTTGTATCAACCGGCCTTGAGCGTGACCGCTCAGGCAAGTAGGCCGGAGGCTCTGCCTCTGGACTCCGCCACAGGCCGAGCCTTTGGAATCCCATGCTTAAAGAAGGGGTTTTCAAAGGCCTCAGGCCTTTGGTGGGCGACCGGCCGTGGCGACAAGGC
>CAXSEF010000022.1:5197-26123 GCA_964236535.1 uncultured Acetobacteraceae bacterium | reverse complement strand
CGGCGGCCCGCGGGCCGGAACGCCGGCGGCACCTGTCCTGCCGCATCGTCCGCGCATTCAGGGCGCTGCGGCTTCGCCCACGTCGCCGGTGTCACCAGTGTGCCTGGCGGCCTCCAGCAGGCTGGCCAGGGCAGCCGCGGCCGGGACGAAGCGTCCGCTCGCCGCTTCGAGCACGCTGACGTGGCCGTCGGCGATGTCGTAGAGCCAGCCGTGCAGGGCGAGCCGTCCGTGGGCAAGCCGGGTGGCGACGGCAGGATGGGTCTGCAGGTGGCCGAGCTGGATCAGCACGTTCTGCTCGACCAGCGCCTGCACTGCACCCTCCCCGTGCAGGTGGGGGTGCAGGGTGCGGACGACCGAGCGGGCGGCGGCGGCGTTGCGCAGCCAGGCGCTGACGGTGGGCATCCGCGCGAGGGTGGGGTCGTCGGGGCTGGCCAGCGCCTTCATCGCACCGCAGCCGGTATGGCCGCAGATGACGATGTTGGCGACCTCGAGCGCCACGACGGCGTACTCGATCACGGCAGAGACGCCGCCGAGCATTTCGCCATAGGCCGGGACGATGTTGCCGATGTTGCGGCAGACGAACAACTCGCCCGGAGCGGACTGGGTGATGAGCTCGGGGATGACGCGGCTGTCGGCGCAGGCGATGAACAGGGTGTGCGGGCTCTGGCTGCGGGCGAGCCGGGCGAAATCGCCGGCCTGGTCGGGAAACACGTCGCGCTGGAACTGCATGACGCCGTCGAGCAGCTGGGCCACGGAGCACGCGGCCGGCACCGGGTTGCCGCTCCTGGAGCGGTTGGGCGTTCCGGGACCGGGTGCGCCGGAGCCGTCCGCGGCGGCCGACAGGGTGTCCGGCAGGAGATCGTCGGATGGCGAAGCGTCAGGGCTGGAACCGGCCATCGTGCGTTCTCGCAGTGGGGGCAAGCAATGATATGACTTTCCGCCCGCGGACAGAAGGCCAGGCTTGGTTCCAGCGCGTCGGCATGGCGCGGGTCCGAAGGTTTGCGCCTGCACCTCCCGCCCCGGCGCCGGCTCGCCGGCTACAGGGCAGCCAGCGCGCTCTCCGCCCGGCTGACCTCGAACGCGCCGGCTTCCTCGACCGCAAGGTGGACGACCTTGCCGTCGCGGGCGACCAGGACGAAACGCTGGCTGCGGATGCCCATCGCACGCTGCGTGAGGTCCAGCTCCAGGCCCATGGCCCGGGTCAACGCGGCGGAGCCGTCGGCGAGCATCCGCACCGTGTCGCCGGCGCCCTGCTCGCGGCTCCAGGCCTGCATGACGAAGGCGTCGTTGACCGCCACGCAGGCCACGATGTCGACGCCTTTCTCGGCGAAGGCCGACGCGTGCTCGACGAATCCGGGCAGGTGCCGCGCGCTGCAGGTCGGCGTGAAGGCACCGGGCACGCCGAACAGCACCACCGTCCGGCCGTGGAACACCTCGCCGGTGGTGACCTCCCTCGGGCCGTCCGCGGTGGCCTCCATCAGCGTGACGGGTGGAATGCTGTCGCCAACCTTTATCGTCATCCGTGTCGTCCCTCTGGTGCCTTGAGCATGGTCCGGCCGGACCGGGGCTCCGGTCGGACGAAGCGGCTCGCCGAATCGCGATGCTAGCGGACTAGCGGCGGCCCGCGGAACTGGCAGCGCTCCGAGTCGTGGCGACGATCGCCTGCCCGCTCCGCTCCGGCGCCCTCGCCGCGGCACTCCCCCTCTTGCCTGAGGGGTTCAGCCGCAGCGCAACAACGCGTGTACGAAGCCGGATCGTACCGCCACCTCCCCAGCTTGCCTGCAGGAACGACGCAAGGGGTTCGCCATGAAAAGGTTCTCGATGTTGTTGTACACCGGCTGTCTTGCCGCCGCCATCGGCTGCACGCCGGGCGCAGGTGCGGCGACGCTGCCCGATGGTGTGCTGCGCTGGACCGGCGCGGGGGTGCAGGTCTACGCCTGCAAGCGTGACGGCGATCACGCTGCCTGGGCGTTCGAGCGCCCGGACGCGACGCTCACCGATTCGAGCAGCCGGGTCGAGGCTCGTCATGGCGCAGGGCCGAGCTGGACGTCAATCGATGGCAGCGTCGTGTACGGCGATGTCGTGACTTCGGTGCCGTCTCCGGTCGCCGGCGCCGTTCCATGGCTGGTGGTGCGCGCCTCCAGGCACGAGGGGGCAGGCAGCATGAGCGACATCGCCTTCGTGCTGCGCACGGATACCGCCGGCGGCGCGGCACCGGCGACGGGCTGCGACGTCGCGCATGACGGGACGGAGGCGCGGGTGCCCTACAAGGCGACCTACACCTTCCTCGCCGCGCCCGGCCAAGCCGTTCAGTAGAGCCGCAGCGGTCTCGACCGGAACACCCGGGGACAGAGATGGTCGCCAGGACCGGCACCGCACGCCTGGCACCCGATCCGGTGCGGGGCTTGGCCATTGCGGACCGGAGCGGCACGCGTTCAACTGCCGCCGCGAGCTTGGGAGCCAGCATGGACGCAGCGCCACCGCCAGCCGATGACCGGCCGACGCTCGCGGCGCCGGACGACGATCCGCATCTGTGGCTCGAGGATATCGACTCGCCCGCCGCGCTGGCCTGGGTCGACGCGCAAAGCGCCGCGTCGCTGCGGCGCTTTGCCGGACCCGGCTTCGCGCCCGAGTGTGCGGCGCTGCAGGCCTCGCTCGACCGCGACGATCGCATCGCCTTCGTGACCCGCCGCGCGGGGCTGCTGTACAACTTCTGGAAGGACGCGGCGCAGCCTCGCGGCGTGTGGCGGCGCACCACCGAGGCGAGCTATCGCGGCGGCGCGCCGGACTGGGACGTCCTGCTTGACCTCGACGCGCTCGCCCGGGCGGAAGGCGAGGACTGGGTGTGGCAGGGCGCCGCGACGCTGCCCGGCACCCACGACCTGGCCCTGCTCCGCCTCTCCCGCGGCGGCGGCGACGCGGTGGCGCTGCGCGAGTTCGACCTCTCCGCGCACCGCCTGGTCACGGGCGGCTTCGCGCTCGCCGAGGCCAAGTCGAGCGCCGCCTGGCTCGACCGCGACACGCTGCTGCTTGCTTCCGCGCTGGGTGGCGCGACCCGCTCCGGATATGCCAGCACGGTCAGGCTGTGGCGACGCGGCGCGGACCCGATGACGGCCCCGGTGCTGTTCGAGGCGGCGGGCTCGAGCATGGCGGCGAGCGTCCAGGTCGACCGCACCGGCGGGACCGAGCGCGTGGTGTTCAGCGAGCGGACCGGTTTCTTCGATGCCGCTACCCACCTCGGCGACCGCAGCGGGCCGCAGCGGCAGCTCGACCTGCCGAGCGACGCCCGGTTCGACTGGCACGCGGACTGGCTGGCTGTCTCGCCGCGGATGCCATGGGAGGTGGGCGGAACGACGTACCCGCCGGACAGCGTGCTGGGCATCGGGCTCGACGCGTTCCTGGCCGGCGAGCGCGGCTTGGCGGTACTGTTCACGCCGGGCAATCGCCAGGCGCTGGAAGGCTTCTTCTGGTGCGCCGGCCGGCTTGTGCTGTCGGTGCTCGACCAGCTGCAGCCGCGGTTCCCGGTGTTCACGCCCTCGGCCACGGGCTGGGCCGAGGGCGCACTCGGCGGCCTGCCGGGGATCGGCGTGGTCTCGGTCTGGCCGTTTGATACATGCGCGGAGGAATCGGATGGCTGGTTGCTCGCCAGCACCGAGGACCCGCTCCGCCCGCCGGCGCTCCTGGCGCTCGACCCTGGGCTGGACCCCGGGAGCAAGGCCGGGCGCGATCCCGGCCCGGCCGCGCCGGCGTTGCTGCGGCAGGGGCCGGCACTGTTCGATGCGCACGGCCTCACCGTCACGCGGCACGAGGCCCGCTCGGTCGATGGCGCGCTTATCCCCTACGTGCAGGTCGGGCCGCAGCAGGAGACAGGCAAGGCTCCGGTCCACCTCTCGGCCTATGGCGGCTTCGGCATCTCGACCCTGCCGCACTACCAGGCGATCCTTGGCCGGACTTGGCTCGCGCATGGCGGCACCACGGTCTCGGCCAGCATACGCGGCGGCGGCGAGTTCGGTCCGGCCTGGCACGAGGCAGGGCGGCGGGAGGGCAAGGCGCTCAGCCACGAGGATTTCGCAGCCGTCGCCGCCGACCTCGTCGCCCGCGGCGTCACCCGGCCCGGCCGCATCGCCGCCGAGGGCGGCTCCAATGGCGGCCTGCTGATCGCCAACATGCTGACGCGGCACCCGGACCGGTTCGGCGCGCTGTTCTGCACCATCCCGCTGATCGACATGCGCCGCTACAGCCGACTGCTGGCGGGTGCGAGCTGGATCGCCGAGTACGGCGACCCGGAGCTGCCCGCCGATTGGGCGTTCCTGCAGACGATCTCGGCCTACCACACGGTGGTGCCCGGCCGGCGCTATCCGCCGATCCTGCTGGCGACGCAGCGACGGGACGACCGCGTGCACCCCGGCCACGCCCGCAAGATGGCGCGCAAGCTGCAGGCGCTGGGTTGCGACGCACACCTCTATGAAGCGCCGACCGGCGGCCATGGCTACGGCAGCAACAGCGCTGACGTGGCGCGGTTTGCCGCGCTGGGCGCCGCGTTCCTGCGCCACTGCATCGGCTGGGAGCCGACCCCGGCGGCCGGCGGACCGCTGAGGGGGTCGGCTGGCCGGTAGCGCCTGGTCAGATCGGCTCGCGCATCCTCCCCGCGGGTGCGGTCGATGTCTGGCGCCGCATCCCGCAGGCCGACCTGGCCTACGAAGTAGATCGTGTGACACCAGCGGCCTTGAGCGTGACCGATCAGGCAAGCAAGGCCAGAGGCTCTGCCTCTGGACTCCGCCAAAGGCCGAGCCTTTGGAATCCATTTGCCTAGGAAACGGGCTTTAAAAGGCCTTGGGCCGTTGGAATGCGGGCGGAGGGAGAGCCCAGCCTTGCTTCGCTTACAAATCAGGCCAGGGCCGCTGGATAAGTCGGCACCGCCAACTCCCGGCGGGAGCAACCACGCCGGGTGCTCCGCTCTATGGCTGCAGGCGCGCCGCGTTGAGGATGCGCCCATCCGCCGCCTGCACGAACACCGCCAGCTGTTCTCCGGCCGGGGCGCCCACCTGCAGCCGCGTCGCTTGGCCGCTCCACGGGCCGACGTTTCGCAACTCGCGGACCACGTCGGCCTCCAGCAGCGTGCGCCCGCCGTTCTCGCCGCGTCCGACCGGCGTGCGATGCAGGGCGTCGAACCCGACCACCCACACCGTCCCGTGTCCGGCACCCGGTCCGATCGCGACATCCAGGCCGCTGCCCGCACGCTCGAGCCGCAGACCCGGCCCGGGGACCGCGTCGCCGGCAGCCGCCGCCAGGGCGCCCGACACCGCGGCGCGGTCCGAACCGACAACGCCGCGGCGACCTTCGACCACCAGCTCCGGGGTATAGACGGAGTCCTGGCCCAGCGACGCGGCGTAGCCGCGCTGGCGCAGGGTCGCGGCATCGAGCGAGAACGGGTCGGTCCAGCCGCCGGCGTTCCAGTAGGTGACGTGCATCGACAGCGCCAGCAGGTCACGCCGCCCTGCCAGCTCGGCGAGCAGCGCGTCGGCCGGCGGGCACGACGAGCAGCCCTGCGAGGTGAACAGCTCCAGCAGCAGCGGCCGCCGCGCCGGCTCGGCCCGTGCGCCGCCGCCGAGCAGCAGCAGGGCAGCCAGCGCGGCCAGCCGCATCGAGCCCTCCAGGATGTCGCCTCGCGGCGACCCCGCCGCCGGCAGACCGGAACGCCGCTGGCTGCGGGTGGCGTATCTCAAGAGGCACCCGGCGTCGCGACCGTGACCGGCACCGCGACGTACTGCGCCGGGAACAGCCGCCGCAGCGCCGCGACCTTGGGCAGGTCGAACATCGCGATGTACGCGCTGTCGGGATTGCGGACCAGGTAGTCCTGGTGGTGCGCCTCGGCCGGGTAGAATCCCTGCAGCGGGTCCACACGGGTCGCGATCGGGCGGGCGAACACGTGTGTTGCATCGAGCTCGGCAATGTACGCCCGCGCCACTGCGGCTTGCGCCGGGTCGTGCACGAATACCTCGGAGCGGTACTGGGTGCCGCTGTCCGGCCCCTGCCGGTCCACCTGGGTCGGGTCGAGGGCCACGCTGAAGAAGATCCGCAGCACCTGCCCGAAGCTGATCTGCGCCGGGTCGAACGTCACCTCCACCGATTCCGCATGCCCGGTCCCGCCCGTGCTCACCGCCTCGTAGCGCGCCGTCGAGGCCTGCCCGCCGGCATAGCCCGAGACCGCCCGGGTGACGCCGCGGACGTGCTCGAACACGCCCTGCACCCCCCAGAAGCAGCCGCCGGACAGCACCACGGTCTGCGGTCCGGCCGCCGCCTGCACGTCGGTCACCGGCATCGGCAACGCCGTCGCGTCGGCCGCGCTGGCGGCCGGCACACGCGCATAGAGCAGCGCCCCACCCGCGAGCAGCGTGGCCACCGCCGCACTGCGCCATGCAGCGGAACCGCGTCGGACGAGCTTGGATGTCATGGTTCAACAATGCCTTTCTGCTGACGATTCAAGGCGGACGCCGCACGCCGTGCCGGGCCCGGTCCGGACCGCATCCTGCAATGGGCTGGTAGCCCGGCCGGCACGCGACGCCGGCTAGAGCCCGACTGCCAGATGCTCAGGATGCATCGTCATCTTGACCTTCATCATGTCGACGCCGTGGACGTAGAGCTTGCCGTTCATCGCCGCCAGGTCCTTGCCGGGGATGATGAGGTACATCATGCCACCGGTGAAGAACATGCTGGCATGCACGACGGCATCGTCGTCGGTCGTGTAGGAATCCAGCGTGCCGACCGGGGCGCCATCGGCGGCATACACCACGTCGCCCATGTGGCCCTTCATGTCGCTCCCGGTCATCGGGGGCGCCGCCGGAAAGGTCATGCCCGTTTCCCACTGCCACGGGCCTGTGTCGGCCTTGCCGCCGCCGCCCGCCCGGGCGCCAAAGGCCATCGCGGTGCAAAGGAACGCTGTGGCAATCGTCAGGCGCATGGTCGATCTCCGCTGTGCAGCTCGGCCGGAACACGGCCGCACCTTCCTCTTCGTCCGCGGCGGCCAGGAGTTACCGCCGGCCTCGGCTTTCCTCGCCCGCCCGCGGGCGGGCCTACCCGCGTCGGCTCCGGCGCTGCACATTGCCGCTCCCGAGCGGCTGGCCCGCAGCCGAGGTAACCACGTACACCGACCGCGCGAACCTGGTTCGCAACACGGGACGGCACCGCCACGGGCCAGCGCGCGCCAGCCAAGGGTCGCACTGCCAGGAAGGCGGCACCACGGGTGCGGCGCGACCCCGGACCTCTGCCGTCGAAGGATGTCTGCCGTCGAACCCGGACCGCCGTGCCCGATGCGTGACCGAATGGTCGAGCGGGCCGGCTGCGCGAGGTCGGACGCAGCGGCCGGGCCTGCACTGCCGCCGGTCCGTCAGCCTCGTTCAGGCGTGCGCCCGCCCGATGCCGGACCGGCCAGCGCAAAGGATACCCGGCCGCCGGAGCCTGCTCTAGACTGATCGCCATGGGTCGATCCGAAGCACCATGAGCGACGAGATCGAGGCGAGGCTCGCGCCGCTCATGCGCGCGGCGCAGGACGGCGACGCCGGTTCCTACCAGCGTCTGCTGCGTGAGTGCGTGCCGCTGATCGCCGCGACCGCCCGTTGCACCGGACTGCCTGCGGACCGGCTCGACGACGTGGTACAGGAGACTCTGATCACCATTCATCGCGCCCGCGCCAGCTACGACCCGCGGCGCCGCTTCCTGCCCTGGCTGCACGCCATCGCCCAGCGTCGCGCCATCGACGCCATGCACCGACACGGCCGCGGCGCCGGCCGCGAGGTGCACGACCCCGCCGCCTACGAGGCCCATCCCGACGGCGACCCCGGCGCGCTCGAAGCCGCCCTGCGCCACGAGCGCGGCGACGCGCTGCGTGACGCGGTGTCGCGGCTCCCCGCCGGGCAGCTCCAGGCGGTCGAGCGCCTGGCGCTGCGCGAGCAGAGCCTCGACGAGGCCGCCGCCGAGACCGGGCGCAACAAGGGCGCGCTCAAGGTCAACCTGCACCGCGCGATCCATGCGCTGCGGGCCAGGATGGCGCCGGGCGGAGGGGAAGGCTCGCGGCGTGACGGCGATGGGTGAGAGCGTGACTCACGACGCGCTGATCCGGGCCCTGGCCGCCGATGCGCCGGCGGTGCGCCCGCTGCGCCCGCCGGCGCTGCGGGCGCTCGCGTGGCTGGCGCTTGCCGCGGCGATCGGCCTGGGGCTCGCGCAGGTCTCCGACGTCGCGGCGATGTGGGCCCGGCTGAGCGGCGCCCCCGACCTCGGCCTGGCCGCCGCGGGCGCGGCGCTGACCGCGATCCTGGCGGCGTTCGCCGCGTTCGCCAGCAGCGTGCCGGGCCGGTCGCGGCTGTGGCCACTGCTGCCGCTGCCCGGGCTGGCGCTGTGGCTCGGGGCCAGCGGCCTGGGCTGCCTGCGCGCCTGGGGGGCGCCGGACGCCTCCCAGATCAACCTGTTCGAGGAGCGGGCCTGCCTTGCCTTCATCCTCGGCGTGTCGCTGCCGCTGTCGCTGGCGATCGGGGTCATGCTGCGCCGTGCGGCACCGCTGCGCCCCGGCGTGACCGCGGTCCTGGGCGGCCTCGCCGCCGCCGCGGCCGCGGCGGCGCTGCTCAACCTGTTCCATCCCTACGACGCGGCGGTGAGCGACCTGCTGGTGCACACCCTTGCGGTCGGCCTGGTGGTGGGGGTGAACCGGCTGCTGGCCGGGCGACTGTCGCCGATGCGGGGTGGGTAGGCCTGCTACTCCGCCTCGGCGGCGTTGAGCGCGCCCAGATGGCGCTGGATGATCCGCACGGTCTCGGCCGCGAAGGCGCGCAGCTGCGGGGTGAGCCCGGAGCGCGCCTCGGTCGCCAGCGCGCCGGCGTCACGGATCTGCAGCGTCTGCATCTCGCGCAGGAACGCCGCATCGAATGCCGTGCCGGACAGCGCATGCAGCCGGTCGAGCCGGCTCTGCAGCTCCGGGCCAAGCGCGTCGGGCAGCGGCACGCCTGCCGCCGCGGTCCTCAGCACGTCGTTGGCCAGGTTGTGGTCATGCGCGTCGGACAGGCCCTCGTCGCGGATGTCCTGGCTGCCGCCCCGCTCCGCGGCGAGCTGGCCGGCGCGTGCCTCGAACAGCAGGTCCTGGCTGGTGTCGAGCGCGAAGCGGCGGTCGGCGGGCGACACCGGCACTGCGGCCTGCGCCGTTATTGCGACCAGCGCCACGACCAGAAGCGGGACCATGCACCTCATGCGACGTCTCCTTCGCCGCGGGTCCGCGGCGTACGGGGGCTGAGCCGGCCTGGGTCGGACACCGTGCCGGGACCGCGGCCCGACGCTGCGCCCTTGCCGCGCGGGCGAGACAACCCCCGCCGGGCCGGCAGCGGCTGGAGGCAAGGACGGTAACTTCGGCGGTGTTGCGCAGGCTCGGCGCGTCTTGCATGCGGCCCCGCTTCACTGGCACCTGCTGGCGGCGCTGCAGCCGGCGGCATCGGTATCAACCAAGGACGCACCAGCATGGACACCAGCATCGCCACGCACATGAGCTTCGAGGCCCGCCTGGACCGGCTGGCGGAGGTCGCGGTGCGCAGCGGGCTGAACCTGCAGCCCGGCCAGGAGCTGGTCATCAGCGCGCAGCTGGAGGCGATCCCGCTGGTCCGCCGGGTCACCGAGCACGCCTATCGCGCCGGCGCAAGCCTGGTCACCACGCTGCTGACCGACGAGCAGGCGGCGCTCATTCGCCTGCGGCACGGCGCGGAGGCGGGCATGGACGCCGCGGCCGGCTGGCTGTTCGACGGCCTGGCCGCCGCGCATGAGCACAACGCCGCGGCGCTCAGCATCACCTCCGCCGACCCTGCCCTGCTGGCCGGCCAGGACCAGGGCCGCGTCGGGCGGATCGCCAAGGCCGCGGCTGCCGCGGGCAAGCGCCGCCTCGACCTCATCACCCAGTTCCGCGTGAACTGGCTGGTGCTGCCCGCAGCCAGCCCGGGCTGGGCGCGCGCGGTGTTCCCCGGCGAGCCCGAGGCTGTCGCGATGGGCAGGCTCTGGGACGCGATCTTCGCCGCCTCGCGCATCGACGGCGCCGACCCGCTGGCCGACTGGGCGGCGCATTACGCGCGCCTGGCCGGCTCTGCCGCACGGCTCAACGAGCGGCGGTTTGCCGAACTTCATTTCCGCGGGCCCGGCACCGACCTGCGTGTGGGCCTCGCCGACGGCCATCTGTGGAAAGGCGGCGCCGGGACCGCGCGCAACGGGGTCACCTGCAACCCGAACATCCCGACCGAGGAGGTGTTCACCACGCCGCATCGCGACCGGGTGGACGGGATCGTGACCAGCTCCAAGCCGCTGGCGTTGCGCGGCACCCTGGTCGACGGCATCACCATGCGCTTCGAGGCTGGCCGGGCGGTGGCCGTCAGCGCCCGCGAGGGCGAGGACGTGCTTGCCGGGCTGCTCGACACCGACGAGGGGGCCCGGCACCTGGGCGAGGTGGCGCTGGTGCCGAACTCCTCGCCGATCGCGCGCTCCGGGTTGCTGTTCCGCAACACGTTGTTCGACGAGAACGCCGCCGGGCACATCGCGATGGGCTCCGCCTACACCGAGTGCCTGCGCAACGCCGCGAGCCTCAGCCCGGCCCAGGCGCGCAACGCCGGCGCCAACGACAGCCTGATCCACGTCGACTGGATGATCGGCTCGGGCGCCATGGACGTGGACGGGGTGCACGCCGACGGCTCACGCGAGCCGGTGATGCGGCACGGCGAGTGGGCGTGGGGGTAGCGGCGCGCAGGCTGGAGTTCGGACGCGGACGCCTTCGGCGGCGTCCGCATGCTTCGTCACCATTACAGCCGTGCAGGCTCCATGCAGACCAACTGAGCGTTTGGCGGCAAGCCGAGCGCCGCCGCTGGCCGCCTTCCGGAAGGTCGCGCGTCGCCGCTCGATTGGCCGTTGCCGCCTTCAGCCGCGTCCGGCCGGGCGCCTTCGACTCTGCATCGACGGGACGTCATCAAGGCCGACCCGGTTTCCCGAATCACGGGGAGCACAACCTCTACGGCGGCATCATCGTCAACTCGGGCGGAATTGCCAGCAGGGCAGCATCACCGCGGGCGCCGGGGATGCCGCGATCGCCTTTTCCGCCGGCGGCACCCTCACGAACCAAGGGATCGTCACCGGCGGGCGGGTTGCCGCCATCTCCGGCATCAGCCTGCTGGTCGCCGAGGCCGGGCAGGTCGTGCTCGGCGCCGTGCAGGCCGAGGCCGGCGCCAGCGACACCTGGAACTGGCCTCGGCGCCGGCGCGGGGACTCTGGCCGGGTTGGCACGACCCATCTCGGCTTCGCGACCACCCGGGTCGACCCGGCGGCGGCCTGGACCCCGTTAGGAGACCCGGCCCAGGCTGTGCGGCGGCAGGTTCATCGGGAAGCGCGCCCTGGCGCGGGCCCGGCTTCGACGCGGGACCCGCGCGGGCCTGGACCGGCGGGCTGCAACGTCCGCGGTCCTGGGGCAGGATGACGGCTCGCCGGAGCAGGACCCGCCGCATGAGCCACATCGCCTACGTCAACGGCCGCTATCTCCCGCTGGCGCGCGCCAGCGTCAACGTGGAGGACCGCGGCTACCAGTTCGCGGACGGGGTCTACGAGGTGCTGTGCGTCGTGGGCGGAAGCATGCTCGACGAGACGCTGCACATGGCACGGCTGCAACGTTCGCTCGGCGCGCTGCGCATTCCGGCGCCGATGGCGGCGGCCCCGCTGCGCCAGGTGCTGCGCGAGGTCGCACGGCGCAACCGGGTGCGCGACGGGCTGCTCTACATGCAGGTCACCCGCGGCGTGGCCCGGCGCGAGCATGCCTTTCCGGCCGCGGCAACGCCGCCGGCCCTGGTCGTAACCTGCCGCCGGCTGCCGCCCTACCCTGCCGACGCGGCGCGCTGGGCGGGGGCTGCGATCATCCTGCCCGACGAGCGCTGGACACGGTGCGACATCAAGTCCACGGCGCTGCTGCCCAACGTGCTCGCCAAGCAGGCCGCCCGCGAGGCCGGGGCGATCGAGGCGATCCTGGTGGACCGCGACGGGTTTGTCACCGAGGGGGCGTCGACCAGCGTCTGGATCGTCGACGCCGGCGGAACGCTGCGCACCCGGCCGCTGAGCCAGGCCATCCTGCCCGGCTGCACGCGCGAGGCGCTGCGCGCCCGGCTCGGGGGCGCGGGGCTCGGCGTAGAGGAGCGGGCGTTCAGCGCGGCCGAGCTGCGCGCCGCCCGCGAGATTTTCCTCACCAGCGCGACCTCGTTCGTCAAGCCGATCACGCAGCTCGACGGCACCGCGGTGGGCAACGGCGCGCCAGGTCCGCTGACCCGCATCCTGTTCGACCTGTTCGCTCGCCATGCCCGGGGGGACGCGACGTAGCAGCCGGAACGGGCGGCCGCTGCACGCCTCCGGGACGCGGCGGACGGCGGGCGCTGGTGTCTCGTGCCAGCGAGCGCGACGCATGACTGGCCGGGCAAGCAAGTCCAGAGGCTCTGCGTCCGGACGCAGCCGTTGCCAGACCTTGGGGTTCCTTTCTGCAGGCAGTGTTCACGAAGACATCGGGCTTTTGGCAGATCGGACAGCCGTGCTTCGCCTGACGGTCGAAGGTCGGAGCCACCCGGTATCAGGCAGCCGCCCTGGACGGGGCCGGCGACAGCGCGGTGATCAGCTGCACCTGCACGGCGTCGGCGTGCTCGTTGGCGATCTGACAGGTTCCGGCCGCGCGGTGGCCGCCGCCGCCGAGAGCCAGGCAGATGGCGCCGACATCGACCGGGGAGGTGCGGTCGATGATCGACTTGCCGATCGCGAACACCGTGTTCTGCCGCTTCACGCCCCACATGACATGCGCGGAGATGTCGCACCCGGGGAACAGGGCATACACGGTGAAGCGGTTGCCGGCGTAGATCACCGGCTCGTGGCGCAGGTCGATCAGCGCGAGCCTGCCGTGGACCGTGGTGCAGCGCCGCAGCTGGTCGGCGAACAGCTCGCGGTGGGCGGCGTAGAGATCGACGCGCTCCTTCACGTCGGGCAGTGCCAGCACGTCGGCGATCGTCGTGTCGCGGCAGCACTCCACGAGGTGCATCATCAGGTCGTAGTTGGAGACGCGGAACTCGTGGAACCGGCCGAGGCCGGTGCGCGAATCCATCAGGAAGTTGAGCAGCACCCAGCCCTGCGGGTCCAGGATCTCGTCGCGCGTGAACTGCGCGGAGTCGGCCTGGTCCACCGCGGCCATCAACTCGTGGCTGATGCGCGGGAAGGCGTCGTCGCCGCCATAGTAGCCGTAGACCACGCGGGCGGCCGAGGGTGCGGCGGCGTCGATGACGTGGTTGGCGGAGGCGTGCCCGGCGCGGCGCGACACCTCGCTCGAATGGTGGTCGAAGGAGAGGTGGGCGCCTTCGACATGGGGCAGGTTGGTGACGATGTCGCGCGAGGTGATCGGCACGATGCCATCCTGCATATCCTTGGGATGGACGAACCTGATCTCGTCGATCAGGTCGAGCTCGCGCAGCAGCATGCCGCACACCAGGCCGTCGAAGTCGCTGCGGGTGACGAGTCGGTACTTCTGTGTCGGCATGATGGGTGCCCCCGGCTGATTTGACGACACCAGGATGGCGCAAAGAAGCTAAGGCCGGGTTACCCGACGGCGGGTGGAGCGGGCCCCTCCGGGCTGTGACCGGGGTGCAGCCGACCCGGAGCAGGGCGGCCGTTGCGGCGTGCGCGCCGCAGTCTGTTCGACGCACGGGCATGCGCTATGTTGTGCCGATGACACGCCAGTTCCTGCTCGCGACGCTGCTCTGCCTTGCCGGCTGCGGCACCACCACCGGCATCGTGCCGGTCGGGCCCGACACCTACACGGTGTCGGAGATGCGTTCCCCGGTGCTGGGCGGCGGCGGCGAGGCGAGGCGGGTCGTGCTCACGGAGGCGGACGCGTTCTGCCGGCGGCAGGGCCGGTCGCTGCAGCCGCTGAGCCTGCGGCCTGACGGCGATCCGTACACGCCCTACTACCCGACCGCGTTCGATGCGGTCTTCCGATGCGTCGCCGCCGGAGGCACGGCGGCCGCTCCGGCCTGATTGCTCCGGGCAAGGCGCGCACTGGCCTGACGATGGCGGGGCGGCGTTGCTGCAGGAGAGGTGCAGGTCCGCGACAGTGTTGCGGTTGCGCAACATCTGCGGTGTGATTTCCCTTCGCGGGCACATGCAAGGTTGCCAGCGTTCAGACAGACTGGTCAGTTTGACCTCAACAAAAAATGCTCGCCAGCGCACGGCTCCAAAAAAAACCCAGGAGCTCTCGATGAAGTTCTCGCGTGATGCCGCGCTTGCCGCGACGGTTCTGGCCGGCCTTCAGGGTGTCGCCCTGGCGCAGCAACCGCCACCCCCGCCCGTCGGCAGCGGCGGCGCACCCTATGTCGGCATCGGCGGTGCCTACAGCCTGTTGCAGGACATCCATGTCCACCCGATGGACGAGCCGCTGTCGCCTGGCCGCGCCGAGGAGCGGTTCGGCCCGGGCTTCGCAGGAGCCGCGTTCGCCGGCTACGCGCTGGGCAACGGCTTCCAGTTCGAGGCCGAGGGCGCCTACGACTACAACAACCTCAACAAGCTGTCGCCCACCAGCCCGCCCAACAAGCAGACCGGGCGCCAGGAAAGCTACGGCGGCTTCGTCAACGCCCTCTATGTCATCGACCCGCCCAAGCTCGGTATCGACGAGGGCTTCGTGAAGCCATACGTCGGCGTCGGCGTCGGCGCGTTGTGGACCCATGTCGACGCGCCCGTGGTCGCCATCGACCAGCCCAGCTTCGTCCACCACATCGGCGGCACCAGCGGCGCCAACTTCGCCACCCAGGGCATCGTCGGCCTCGCCTTCCCGATCCAGGCGGTCCCCGGCCTCGCGGTGGCCACCGACTACCGCTTCATCGCCATCCCCTACCCCGACCCCCTGACCAGCAACTTCTACAGCGGCAACACCCTCAGCAAGGGCCCGATCAAGCTCTCGCCGGTGTTCGTCCACCTGTTCGTGGTCGGCCTCGCCTATGCGTTCGGCGCAGCCCCGCCACCGCCGCCGCCCGCCCCCATCCCGGTCGCCACCCCGCCGATGGCGCCGGCGCGCACCTACCTGGTGTTCTTCGACTGGGACCGCGCCGACCTGACCGGTCGCGCCCGCCAGATCATCGCCGAGGCTGCCAACGCCAGCACCCGCGTGCAGACCACTCGCATTGAGGTCAACGGCTACACCGACCTCAGCGGCACTGCCGCCTACAACCAGCGCCTCTCGGTCCGCCGCGCCGAAAGCGTTGCCGCCGAACTGGTCCATGACGGCGTGCCGCGCAACGAGATCGCCCTGCGCGGCTTCGGCGAGACCAACCCGCTGGTGCCCACCGCCGCCGGCGTCCGCGAACCGCAGAACCGTCGCGTCGAGATCATCCTGCACTGAGGCCCCCAGGCACTGCCCTGTAATACCCGGGCTTTTGATCAGGACCTGTGCCACCGGCGGTATCGATCAGCAGCATGGTCCTGCATGGGGGCGACCAGCGCGGCACAGGTCACGGTCAGAAAGCGTTGGCATGAGCGCAGCAAGGCCGGGCTCTCCCGCCGCCCGCATTCCGACGGCCCAAGCGGGCCGTTGGAATGCGGGCGATGCCCAGACCCGTCAAAGGCCTGAGGTCCTTGGAAACCCGTTCCTTGAGCGTAGGAATTTCGAAGGCTAGGCCAATGGCTGCGTCCAGGGGCGGAGCCTTTGGCCTTGCCTACACGCCCACGCGCAAGGCCCGTCGGCGTGAGAGCTGTCCGGAAATTCGCTCTGCTGGCCGGCTGATATGTTCGACCTGAAGACGCCCTGAATACGGGAAGTCCCAAGGTTTGCCTTGAGCGGAGGTTGGGGCCTGGCTTTGCCTGCTTCACGTTGGCCGGGGAGCGTCAGGAACCGGTGATCAGCCCTGCGGGTCGCGGGCGAGCGTCGCGGTCACTTCGCCCGGCGACAGCGTGCCGTCGAAGCCGCGGTGGAACAGGCGTTCGAACCGTTTGGCCCACTCCTCCAGCCGGGTCATCGCGCCGGGCTGCTCGGCGCGACGGTCGGGGAGGAAGATGGCCGCGACCATCCAGCCGCCGGCGTCCGAGCGGATCAGGTGGACGACCAGCATATGCTCCGGCAGCGTGACGTGCAGCGTGTTCAGGCGTTCGAGGCCCTGGCGCAGCAGAGCGTCCTTGTCCTGCGGGCTCGCCAGCTCTGCCATGTCGGCCACGGTGACGGTCCAGCACTCGTGCGCGGTCGGGTCCTGGCCCGGTGCTGCGGCCACCAGGTCGTGCGCGAGGGTGTCCGGGGCGACGCAGAGCGGCGGCACCGCGACCGGCCCGGCGACCCGGCCGACCGGTGCGGGGGATGCCACCAGCAGCAGCCCGGTCAGTCGGCCGGCATCGACGCGATCCAGCAGCGAGGCCTGCACCGCGAGGGTGCCGCCACCGCGGACGAACGCGATCTCCTGCCACCGGCCGGTGGGCAGCGGCATCAGCCGGCCGGCATGCGGCACGACCGACTGGCGGCCCTCGGCCAGCGGCGGTCTCTCGATCGTGGAGTACGTCAGCGGGGTGGTGTCCGGCTGCGGCACGTAGCGCGCGGCGCGGGCTGCGCTGGCGGCAGCGGGCCCGGGCGGGCCGGCGGCGGAGGTGGTGCTCGCGGCGGGGGTGGTGGTGGCGACGGCGGGGGTCTCGGGCGGGGCGGGTGTGGCGCCGGCGACTCCGGTTGGCGAAGGCGCCGGGTTCAGCCAGGCGGGACGCTGCCAGTTGGGGTGCTGCCAGGCGGGGTGCTGCCAGGCGGGCGGGAACATCGCCGCGAGCGCCGTGCCGGCCAGTGCCACGCCCACGCACATCCGCCACGCCGGCGCCCGGCGCCACAGCCGCCCGATCACCGACATCGCCGGCCTAGGGGATCAGGCTTGGATCGGGCTGCGGGGCAGCGGAGTGGGTGGCGGCGGACCGGGCGACCGGACCGGGCGTGGCGGGCCGGGGGGCCGGTGCAGGCTGCGCCACGGCGCCGCGCTCGGCGCGCAGGTCGGCGATGCGGGTCAGGATGCCGCTCTCGCCGCGTTCCAGCCGGACACAGCGCGCGCCCTGCTGCCGTGCCTCGATCAGCCCGTCGCTGACCATCTCCTCGATCGAGCGCACCAGGTCGCGGGCACTGGCGCCCTGCCCCAGCCGGTCCTGCTTTTCCATCACCTCGAACAGCAGCATCGGGTCGATGCCGCCGGAGGCGATCTCCAGCCCGTAGCTGCCGATCATCGCCTCGATCTCGAGTGCCGCGACCCGCGCCACGTCGAGTCCGGCCAGGCCGCGGAACACGAAGATGCGGTCGAGGCGGTTCAGCACCTCCGGCGCGAAGCCCGCCGCGCGCAGCGCCTCGACGGACGCCGCCCGCATCCCCTCCGGGTCGGCCGCGTAGCGGTCGGCGATCTCGCCCAGCGCGTCGGTGGCGATGTTGGAGGTCAGCATGAAGATCGCCCGGGTCGTGGCCACCTGCGCGCCGTTCGAGGCCTCGGTCACGTGGCCGTCGTTCCAGGCGCTGAGGAACTTCTTGAACACGTCGGGGTGGGCCTTCTCGATCTCGTCGAGCAGCACGACCGCGTCAGGAGTCTCCTTCAGGCCGCCGGTGAGCTTGCCGTAGCTGTCGGAGCCGACGTAGCCCTTGGGCGAGCCGAACAGCTGCGTCGCGGCGTGCGGGGCGCTCATCTGGGTCATGTCGAAATGCAGCAGCGTGCGCCCCAGTGCGGCGGCCAGCCGCTTGCTGAGGTAGGTCTTGCCGGTGCCGGGCGGGCCGGCGAGCAGGAAGATGCCGACCGGCTTGCCGCGCACGTGCAGGGCGAGGCGGCGGCGCAGCTGCTGGGCGATGTCTTCGCACACCTGGTCCTGGCCGATCACCTGGGCGCGCAGCGTCTCGGCGAGGGCGACGGCGTCGATGACCACCGCCTTTTCCTGCTTCGCGAGCAGGTCCTCGAGTGCTGCGCGGTTGGTCAGCCGGGCCAGAACATCCATGATCCATCCTCGACGTGCGGGCCTTCGACGCCCGCCGGCCAGCATCCTGCGCGCCGCGATGCCGGCCCGCCACTCGTAGCCGAGGCCGGCCAGCGACAGGCCCCAGGCGGACGCGGCGAGCGCCACGTAGGCGGGGCCGAGCCGGGTCAGCCAGGACAGCGTGGCATGCACCATGGCCTGCGGCGACAGGTGCATCTGCGCCAGGATCTGCACGATCGCCAGCGTCAGGAACAGCAGCATCATGACCGGCATCAGCCGGGTGGCCGCCGGGATCAGCCGCTTCATCGCGGCGCCGCCGCGGGCATTGCGGGCGCGCGGGTCGGGGTCGTTGCCGGGGTCATGGTCGGGGTCATTGGGCGACCACGCCGACCTGCAGCAGCTGCCCGGGTTCGAGCGTCGGCAGCCGGACCGGCCCGGTCAGGGTCAGGGCGCCGATGACGGCCGCAGCACCGGTCGCGCGGAACGACACCGTGCCGACCCGCGCGATCGGCAGCAGCACGACGGCGGGGTGGCGGGTCAGCGCCACCAGGCGGGTGTAGCCGCCGGAGCTGACCTCGACGCTGCGCACCGGCGCCAGGCCGCCGGCGCCGGCATCGTCGGGGGCCTGGGCATCGAACAGCGGCAGGCGCACCAGGCGCAGCTGGCCGCGCTGCAGCGCCTGGGTGAGGCTTGCCGCCTCGCCGGTCGCGAGCCCCATCGCCGCCACCGCCTCGGGTCCCGCGGACGCCGGCAGCAGGCCGACCTCGACCAGGCCGTGCACCCGCCCCGGCTGCGCCAGCTCGTCGGCGACGACGGCGGCGGGGCCGGCAAGCCAGGGCGCCATGGCGGCGAGCTGGGGGTTGAAGCGCACCCAGGCTCCGGCGAAGAGCATCGCGGCGAGCACGACCGACAGGGCGGTGCGCAGGCCCGAGCCGGTGGGCGAGGCGGGCAGATCCGGTTCGGCAGCCTGAGGCGCTTCCTGCATGCGGGCATCAGACCAAAGCGGCGGGCATCGCGCAACGCGGCCGTTGTCTCGAACTGCAGGCCGGACCGCGTCGGTTCAGGCAACGAGGCCCAGGCCGGGCTGGGTGGCCGTGCTGCCGGCCGGGCGGCCTGCGGTGGCGGGCTTCGGCGTGGCGCCGGGAGCGCCGTACAGCTGGTAGGCGTCGAGCTGGGCCCGGGTCGGCGCCGTTGCCACCACCGCGCCGGCTGCGTTGTGGAAGGTCAGCACGGTGATGCCGAGATTCGGCGCCACGCTGGCGACCGGGTTGGGTCGGCCGGGCGAGTCGGCGGCCGGGCAGGCGGCGATCGCGGCCGAAGCGGCGCCGCGCGCCACGGTGCCGGCGGCGGCCGATGCGGCGGCGGCTTGCGTGGCGGCCTGGGCGGCGGCGGACTGGGCGGCGGCGGACTGGGCGGCGGCGGACTGGGGCGGGACGGCTTCCCGGGCCGACGTGGCTGTCACGGCGCTGATCATGGGCGGGCTTCCTTCCGCGCGAGCTCGATGGCACGCCGGTCCGGGCCGTGCTGGCCTGGTGGCGGACCCGGCGAGTGTTCGGACGGAAACGTTAACGGATCCTGAATCGGGCAGCCGCCGGGCGGGCGGGCCGGGGATGGCGTCGCTACAGGCGCCGCTTCAGCGCCGCGGTCAGCTCCCGGGTGGTGGCGGTGCCGCCGAGGTCGCGGGTGCGCACCCCGTCGGCCACCACGGTCCGGCGGATCGCCTGGCGCAGCGCGCGGCCGCTGTCGTGCAGCCCGACGTGCTCCAGCATCTGTGCCGCGGCGAGCATCAGCGCCAGCGGGTTCGCCGCCCCCTTGCCGGCGATGTCGGGCGCCGAGCCGTGCACCGCCTCGAAGATCGCCGTGCTCTTGCCGATGTTGGCGCCCGGAGCGAGGCCGAGCCCGCCGATCAGCCCGGCGATCAGGTCGGACAGGATGTCGCCGAACAGGTTCGTGGTCACGATCACGTCGAACTGCCAGGGGTTGGTCACCAGCTGCATGGCGCACGCGTCGACGATGCGGTCGTCCATCTCGATCCGGCCCGCGTATTCCTTGGCGATGTCGCGGCCGGCGTCGAGGAAGATGCCGGTCAGCAGCTTGAGGATGTTGGCCTTGTGCACGACCGTGACCTTCCTGCGGCCGTTCGCCACGGCGTATTCGAAGGCGTGGCGCATGATGCGCTGGCAGCCGGAGCGGGTGTTGAAGCCGGTCGCCATGGCGATCGCCTTGGGGTCGTCGCCGACCGGCATGTAGTGCTCGAAGGCGGCGTAGTAGCCTTCCAGGTTCTCGCGGATCAGGACGATGTCGATGTCGTCGAACCGGCCGCCGGGGAGCAGGGTCAGCGCCGGGCGGACGTTGGCGTAGAGCTCGAATTCCTGGCGCAGCTGCACGTTGACGCTGCGGAAGCCGCCGCCGGAGGGGGTGGTCAGCGGGCCTTTCAGCGCCAGGCGGTTGTGCCGGATGCTGGCCACGGTGGCGTCGGGCATCGGGTTGCCGAGTGCGGTGATCGCGGCCATGCCGGCCGGCTGCTCGTCCCAGGCGAACGGG
The DNA here is from genome assembly GCA_964236535.1 of uncultured Acetobacteraceae bacterium. Taxonomy (GTDB): domain Bacteria; phylum Pseudomonadota; class Alphaproteobacteria; order Acetobacterales; family Acetobacteraceae; genus CAXSEF01. Next base: position 5,585 of record CAXSEF010000022.1, on the reverse strand, counting down.
GCGCCAAGGGCATCGAGAACCTCCACCACCGAGGCCACGATCTCCGGGCCGATGCCGTCGCCGGGGATCAGGGTCGCGGGGATCTTGCCGGCCGGCGGCGAATGGGGGGCGGACTGGCTCATGGACGGCTCCTGCGGCTCTGGGGTCGAAAGGCTACGCGCGCAGGGGCGTGGCGCAAGCGGGGCGGGCATGACAGGCGGCGGGCGGCACGACCGCTGTCGCGAGGGGCGAAGCAGGCGTCGGGCTCCGCCCCCGGGCCCGCCAGCAGGCCGAGCCCGTCGGCCGGTTCACGGGGCCCTGCGGCATGACGCGGTGCAGGGTGCCACAGGGCCCTTGTGCGGGCGCGAAGGCCTGGCGCGCGACCGCTCCCTGCGTCCAGGCTCTGGGC
>CAXSEF010000022.1:0-5097 GCA_964236535.1 uncultured Acetobacteraceae bacterium | reverse complement strand
CTCTGGGCAGGCAGGTCCCGGGCAGGATCATGGTCCTGTCAGCCTGAACCCGGCGGTCCGGTGCCGGCAGGGGGATGGGCGGGGCGCTCAGCCGGCGAAGCACTTCTTCTGCTTCCCGAGCGCGACCAGGGCGTTGCCGCGTGCGGTCGCGGCGTTGCCGCGGCGGTCGGCGGCGGCCTGACGGACCTTGTCCATCTCCGTCATCTGGGTGGCATTGTCGGTCTGCGACATCGTGGTGCCCTTCTGGGCGGCGGCGGAGGCCTCGCCCGCCGCCTTCCCGATCGCGTTCTGCCGGTCCACCTCGGCGGTGATCTGGTCGCAGCTCATGGCCTGGTCGGCGACGCCCAGTGTCGCGGGCGCGGCGGCGCCAGCGGACGCGGCCGGCGGGGTGGCGGTTGCGGCCGCGGGGGTGGCGTCGCCGGGGGCATTTGCACAGGCAGCGAGCAGCAGGCAGGCGGCGAACGGGGCGGCGCGACGGGCGAACGGCAGTGGCAGGCGGGTCATGGCAGGCTCCGGGTCGGGGTGCGGGAGGGCGCGCGGGGCGCCGGCGGGTGGGCGCGCAAGGCTGGCGGCGCGGCGGGTCGCCGCCAAGTGCTCATTTCTCGTGCTCGAACTTGTCCTGTGCGGCCTTGAACTGGGCGGTATAGTCGCCGAAGCCGGCATAGACCCGGCCCTGGATCGAGGTCGCCTCCTGGCTGATGGCGCCCATCCTGGTCTTGGCGGCCGCGCTTACCGCGTTCATGTTGGTGTTGGCCTCCTTCATCACGCAGGTGTCCCAGGCCTTGGCGCGGGCCTCGTACTCGTTCACCAGCTCGGCGCTCCTGTTGTATTTCTCGCGGTCGCCGAGGTCGAGCGAGGGCCGGGGCGGCTCGTCGCCGCAGCCCTGCGGGGTCCAGCCGCCGTCGCGCGGCGGCGCGGGCGCCGCGGTCGTTGCGGCGTCGCCCTGGGCGAGCGCCGGGCCGCAGATCGAGAGAAGCAAGGCAAGTCCAAGCAAACGCCGCATCGTCGACCTCCGTGCATGTCGGGACGCAGGGTAGGCGCAGCGCGCGGCCGGCTCCATCCCCCGTGCGCCGGCGCGACGCCGGGCGGCATCGGGGGCGCAGGGCGGGTTGGCGTCCGGCCTCGTGCAGCACGGCCCGGGCCCAGCACGGGTGCGGATTTCAGCGGGGCTTATCTCGACTTCGTGACACCGAAGCGTCATGGTGCGGCAACCCCGGGCGCGGCCCGGATCACCGGCCCGCGGTGTTCACGATCGCGGCAGGCATACTCCATTACCCGGGCTGTTCGGTTCGATGGCACAGCCCTTGCTTGAAAATTCCCAGATGTTGCGCGGTATCGGCGCGGCTGCGAGGCCGGGCAGGTGCCCAGAGCGAAGGAACCGAAACGTTGGTCGAAACCATCCTGCATTACGTCGTGCTCAGCGGCGGGCTGCTCGCCATCATGCCGCTGCTGTTCGTCCTGACCCTGGCCGTGGGGCTGGAGCGCTGGTGGCTGCTCGGCCGCACGGTGCGCTCCGGCAAGCGCGTGCAGGCGGCGATGCGCAACATCGGCTACAAGGATCTCGACGGTCTGCGCACCATCGCGCGCCAGGAAAGCAAGAGCCTGCAGGGTCACCTGGTGACGACGGCCATCGCCTCCTGCGGCGAGAGTGCCGACGAGATGGACGGCCATCTCGAGGAGGAGATCATGGAATCCATGCCGCGGCTGACGCGGCTGATGTGGATCCTGGACACCTCGGTGACCATCGCGCCGCTGCTCGGGCTGTTCGGCACCATCGTCGGCATGATCCAGGCGTTCAACGTGCTGTCCAGCCATGGCGGACCGGCCGAGGTGACGGGCGGCATCGCCGACGCGCTGGTCTCGACCGGCGCCGGTCTGATGATCGCGATCGTTGCGGTCTATTTCATGAACTATCTCAACACCAAGATGCGCCAGATCGTGCACCAGATGGAGCTGATCAAGCTGGGCCTGGTGAACCGCTTCCACGGCAACGGCGTGGTGCACGACCAGGTGGCGACGCCGATGCGCCGGCCGATGCCTGTGGCGCAGGGGGCCTGAGCCGTGGCGCGCCGCAGGCGTTCGATACTCGAGGAGCCGCACGCGCGGCTCGAGATCGTGCCGATGATCGACATCATGATGTTCCTGCTGGTGTTCTTCGTCATGATCGCGCTGCGCATGATCCCGGATAACGGGGTGACCATGCAGCTGCCGGGGGCGACCACGGCGACGCAGATGCCGCCGACGCAGGTGGTTATCGCCATCGACAAGGACGACAACCTGCACATCCAGGACAAGGTCTACACACCTGACGCGCTTCAGGTCTACCTGGCCGGGATGAAGCAGACCAACGTCACCAACGTGGTGATCGCGGCCGACAAGACCATCAACTTCCAGCAGGTCATGGAGGTGATGGACACCGTGCGCAGGACCGGCATCACCGATGTCGGGCTGGCGACCAAGCAGTAGTAGGCCCGGTCGGACTTGAGGGTTGCTGTTCAGGCAAGCTAAGGCCAGAGGCTCCGCCTCTGGACTCCGCCAAAGGCCTGGCCTTCGGAATCCATTTGCCCGGGAAAGAGGTTTCCAGAGGTACCAAGGCCTTTGGCGGGTCCGGGCCTGGCCTGCTCAAGGTTCCGATGGTCCTGCTCGGGCCGTCGGAATGCGGGTGGATCGAGAGTCCAGCTTTACTGCGCCTATCGGTCGACGCCTGGGCTGGTTGCACAAGCCAGGGTCCGTGTTCCCGGCTTCGAAGCGGACCCGCCCGAGCGGGCCGCCCTGGACCGGTTTTCCTGGAGAGGCCGGGGTCGGGGGAAGGTTTGTCCTCCCCGGATCTCGTCGCTCTCCGTTCCGCAAATCTGAACCCCTCCGAGGCTCATGAGACATCTGATCGCCGCCGGCCTGCTCCTGGCCGCTCCGTTTGCCGCGCGTGCCGAGGAGGGCATGTGGACGCTGGACAACCTGCCCGCCCAGCAGATGCAGAAGGCGTACGGGTTCACGCCGACCCAGGAGTGGATCACCAAGGTCGAGGGCGCGTCGCTGCGGCTGGCGCAGGGGTGCTCGGGGTCGTTCGTGTCGGGCGACGGGCTGGTGATGACCAACCACCACTGCGCCAACGCGTGCCTGTCGCAGCTGTCGAAGGGCGCCGACCAGAACTTCATGCAGGCGGGATTCACCGCGGCCAAGCGCGAGGAAGAGCCGCGCTGCCCGGACCTGGAGCTGAACCAGCTCGCCTCGATCGCCGACGTGACGGCGCGGATGAACGCGGCGACCGCCGGCAAGGCGGGGCCGGACTACGTGGCGGCGCAGCGGGCGGCGTCGAGCAAGATCGAGGGCGAGTGCTCGGCGGGCGATCCGGCCAACACGCGCTGCGACGTCGTCACCCTGTACCAGGGCGGGCGGTATGCGCTGTACAAGTACCGGCGCATCCAGGACGTGCGGCTGGTGTTCGCGCCGCAGCAGGACATCGCGTTCTTCGGCGGCGATCCGGACAACTTCAACTTCCCGCGCTACGACCTCGATCTGACGTTCCTGCGCGCCTACGACGGCGGCAAGCCGATGCATCCGGCGTATTTCCCGTTCTCGCCGGACGGGCCGAAGGCGGACGAGCTGGTGTTCACCTCCGGCAACCCGGGCTCGACCAGCCGCGAGGAGACGGTGGCGCAGCTGGTGGGGCTGCGCGACCACACCCTGCCGCGGCTGCGGGCGTTGTACGAGGCGATGTACGGCATGCTGTGGCAGTACAGCCGGCAGGGGGCGGAGCAGGCCAAGCAGGCGCAGGACCAGATGTGGGGGGTGCAGAACACGCTCAAGTTGTTCGAGGGCTGGCAGGGCACGCTCGCCGATGCGGAGCTGTTCGAGCGGCGCCAGCAGGCGGAGGACGCGCTGAGGTCGTGGCTGAAGACGCAGCCGCAGGACGCGGACGGCGGCAAGATCGAGGGGCACCCGCCCGGCGGGCAGCAGGCGCCCGACCCGTGGGCGGCGATCGCGGCCGCGGTGCGCACGGGCGACGCGATCGGGGCGCGCTTCACCATGGTCGAGGGGCGGCGCGGGCGCGCGGCGGGGTTCAACTCGCAGCTGTTCGCGCGGGCGCGGACCCTGGTGCGGGCGGCGGCGGAGCGGGCCAAGCCGGACGGCGAGCGGCTGCCGGAGTTCCGCGACGCCAACCTGCCGGCGCTGCAGCAGTCGCTGTTCGCCAGCACCCCGGTATACCCGGAGTTCGAGCGCACCACGCTGGCGTTCTCGCTGACCTCGCTGCGCCAGACGCTGGGGGCGGATGACGGGTTCGTGCACCAGGTGCTCGGGAAGGAGTCGCCGGAGCAGGCGGCGGACCGTCTGGTCGGCGGCACCCATCTCGCCGATCCGGCGGCGCGGCATGCGCTGTGGGACGGCGGGCAGGCGGCGGTCGATGCCTCGACCGACACGATGGTGGTTCTGGCGCGGTCGATCGACCCCGCCGCGCGGGCGGTGCGCAAGCAGCAGGATGACCAGGTCGACGCGGTGCTGGCCAAGAACAGCGAGACGATCGCCGCGGCGCGCTTCGCCCGCGACGGCACCTCGCACTACCCGGACGCGACGTTCAGCCCGCGCATCAGCTACGGCACGGTGCACGGCTGGACCGAGGACGACGGGTCGAAGGTGCCGGCGTTCACCACGATGGCCGGGCTGTACCAGCGGGCGACCGGGGCGCCGCCGTTCCAGCTGCCGCAGGACTGGGTGGATGCGCGCGGCAAGCTCGATCCGGCGACGCCGTTCGATTTCGCGAGCACGAACGACATCATCGGCGGCAACTCCGGCAGCCCGGTGATCGACCGCGACGCGCACGCGGTGGGGCTGATCTTCGACGGCAACATCCACTCGCTGGGCGGGGACTTCGCCTACGACCCGACACAGAACCGCGCCGTCGCGGTGGATACCGCGGCGATCCTGGCGGCGCTGCGGCACGTGTACGGCAACGAGGCACTGGCGGACGAGCTGGTGGCCTGGACGAAGTGAGGCAGGCAAGGCCAGGGCTCTGCCCTGGACCGGCGTTTGGTGGGGGACTGGGGGACGCGGCGGGGCGGCGGGGGTGTGCCGCCGGCCTGAATTCGTGCCGGTCCAGGG
>CAXSEF010000021.1:0-42693 GCA_964236535.1 uncultured Acetobacteraceae bacterium | reverse complement strand
TCCTTCCATTCACGCGAGAAGAGTGCACCATCAAACTCTGGGACCAAACATCTAGAGCTTTACGCCGAGGTAGACGAGGTAAGCGCCACCGACCCACCGCACGGCGGTGAACAGGTCCGAGGACGTCGCGAGAACGGCGCTAAGCCTAGCCATGGAGGCGGTCATGGCTGTCAGATCGCCCAGTATCACCCCCGCCACGATGGCCGTCGCCGGCTTACGGCCGACGTCCCATCATGGGTCCGCTTCGGAGCACGTCGTCGGTGGCGTTGAATGTCCGAGATTGGCGGATTGCGTTGAAAAAGTCGGGAAGAGGCATCAGCCGGCCTATTCGGCGCAATCTTCTTGCTGAAGAACCTCCAATCGGGAGTAAAAACCCAAACCGTTCGTATTCTTAAGGCATTTTCTTTCGCGCTCATCGGTGTCGCCGGCTTTTTCAACATAATCGGCGCAAAGCCGTTATACGCGGCGCTAATCTCTTACGTGCGATTTCCATTAGTGGTGGGGTTTTGCCGGCTCTCCTACTCCGCTGCTTGTGCCAGCATAGCAGGGGGTGACAGCTCCAGGATCATCGACTGGATGATTCTGTCGAGGGCTTGTGGCGACATGGGCGGCAGCTCGTCCACTGGACCGGACAGTGCGGCGTTACGCTCGGCCAGGACCTGCATCGCCCTGACCCAAGCCTGCGCCCTGGACTGCCCGCCGTGCTCCTCGATCACCGTTAACATGCCAGCCAAGCCCAGGTCCGCAGCCGCAAGAGGCAGCATCGGCGTAGTGTCCACTCCGACCATTGGCAGCCTGCCAATGCTCTCCAGCATCGCATCGTAGTCGCTGCCCGGCGCATCGGAGATTGGCCCGCCTGCCGGACCAGACGTGAGCATCGGAGCTGGGGCAGGCGGAGAGGAGGCCGGGCCTGGAACATCTGCAGCCATGATGGCGGCCCGCACGCAGTCGACGAGCGGCTTGCCGGCCTGTCTCTCCCTCCGGAAGCCCTCCACGATCGCGGCCAGCACCGGCCCGGTGTCCACCTGGCCCGGCGCCGCCTGTGCTCCTCCGCCCTCGATCAATGCGCGGACGCTCGCCGTCCTCGCCGCCGTACGCCCGATCGCCTCCAGCGCCGGTGCACGCAGCACAGCGGGCCGGTTCAGCCGCAGCCGCCCGCCCCGTACGTCGAGCTTGGCGTAGAACAGCTTGGCGTAGACCCGCCGGTTGCCGAACAGCACGATCGCCTCGCCCTCGATCAGCCCCTTCAGGTCCTTCCAGTCCACCCGGCTGACGCGGCGCACCTCGGCGTGCTGGGCGTCGCGGTAGCCGCCGCCGTCGTCAGCGTTGAACGAGGTCTGCTGCGTCACCTCGATCTGCCCCGCCGTGTCCTCGACGTACTTCCGGGTCTCGCTACCCTCCTGCAGCTTCATCAGGATTTGCAGGGTGGCGTTGCCGAGCAGCGAGTACATGGACTCGCCGATGCGGGCCTTGAGGCCAGGCAGCTCCTGGAAGCCCAGGTAGAACATGAAGCCGAGCCCGCGGCCCATCGCCAGCATCTTGTCCATGCCGGAGACCGCGTAGTAGCCGATCTCGTCCAGCACGACCGGGAACGGGGTAGGCGACATGCCCGGCTTGTTGGCGACGATGTTGTCGTAGTCGCCTTCCAGGCTCACTCCCAGGGTCTGCGCCATCATGTTGCGCAGGCTGGCCACCACGATCTTGCCCAGCGCGGCCGTGGTCTCGCCGGAGTTCTCCAGGGTGGGCAGGTTGACCACCAGGATGCGGCGGTTGAGCACGACGTCGCGCATGTCGATGTCGCCACTCTCGCACTTGAAGATGTGCCCAAGGCTGACCGCCAGCTGGGTGAAGGTGGCGGAGAAGTGCATGGTGACGAAGGAGTGCTGCTCGGCCGGCTCGGTGGTCTTCTGCTGGTTGTAGGCAAGGCTCTTGTCGTAGCCGCCGGTCTCGCCGAGGTAGGCCGACAGCGGGTAGAGCAGCGCCGGCTCGATGTCGGAGACGTCGATGCTCTCGACGGTGCCGGTGTCCACGTCCAGGCGCAGGAAGCGCTTCTCGAGCGCCAGGGTGGCGATGCTGCCGAGCTCGGTGGCGAAGCGGATGCGCTCGATGTCGATCGGGATGCCCTTGTTGTCGCGCAGCCAGACCAGCGCCGGCGTGAGCGCGCCGAGCAGGGACACGGCGCGAGCCATGAACACCTCGTTGCCGCTGGAGGCCGCGCCCTTCGGCCCGGCCTCGATCTGGCTGACAAGCAGCTCGCGGATCACGTCGGCATTGCCCCAGGCGAAGGGGTTGAAGGTGTTGGTGTCCTTGTTGCCCGACGCCACCAGGAAGTTCAGCGCCAGCACGTCGTCCTCGCGGCCGAACTTGCGGGCCAGCGCCAGGATCTCGGCGAACAGCTTGTTGTCGGCCTTGCCGTCCACGAAGATGAAGCCGGAGCCGTGCATCAGGGCGTTGGACACGAGGCTGAGCAGGGCGGCGGTCTTGCCCGCGCCCGTGGTGCCGGGCACCACGACGTGCTGGCGTCCGTCCTCGTTGGCGACCCACAGCTGCTGGCCGGTGCGGAAGTCGCGCCCGATGTAGATGATGCCGGCCGCCATGCGCGGCCCGCGGTTCTCCGGGTTGGGGTGGTTGTAGTCCTTCCGCCGTGCGCCCTTCGGCAGCCGGAAAGGCAGGATCACCTTCCGGGTGAGCACCCAGGCTGCGTAGAGCAGGCAGGCAGGCACGGCCACGTCGATGATGCCCGGCTCGAAGCCGGTCGCCACCGCGGCCATGCCGAGCACCAGGCTGGAGGCGGAGCTGGCCAGGGCGTCGCGGACGCTGCGGAAGCCGGAGCGGACGTCGCGATAGCTTTGCGCGCCGCCCAGCTCGTGGGCGGCCTCCGGGCCATAGACTTCGCGGCGGATCATGCCAGCAGCAGCGGGATGTGCGGGGAGAGCGTCCACAGCACATAGGAGTGCTGCCTGTAGGCCTCCTCCGCCTGCGGCACGCCCCTGCCCAACTCCGCGTTATAGGCTCCAGTGTCGTGCAGGTAGCTCGCGAGTGGCGACAACATGGTTTCCGGAGCATCGGCCAGGTCGACCAGCCTGGTTGTCCCATCCACGGTCTCCAGAGGAAGCTTGCGTTCCCGCAAGGCACTATGCAGCGCGTCCATGGTGAGCGCGGACCGTAGAATGGTCTCATCCATTGGAGGACCCTGTTCCTGGCAAGCCCAGGAAAGGATCGGGCTCACGCTGTTAGCGAGCGCCTGGGCACGACCTGCCCAGAAGTCAGTGGACGAGTTCGGAAGCGCCACCATGCCCGTCACTCCAGCCCAAAGGGGTTCTTGCCGGCAGCAAGTGTCGGCGCGGAGCTTGCGGCCCTGCCTGTCACCGCTCCCACGGCGACCGGAATGCCGGCCGGGGGGATCACGCTTGGCGAACGCGCCAGCTGCTCCGCCATCTCCGCCGGCATGGCATCCTCCTGCTTCGGCACACCCCCGTCGTTCCAGGCGGCCTGGTGCGGCAGATTGAGCGCCGCTTCGCTCCTTGCCGGCGCGTTCCAGAACGACAGCCCGACCGCACCCGCGACCGCGCCGAGCGCGGCACAGGCCAGCAAGGAGCGGCGACGTGGTGCCGGGCCAGGCGCCAGGGCCGGGCCGTACGCCTGCGATGCAACCTGGAGCACCACATCCGCCCCGGTGCCGGAGCCGTCGAGGCGCAGTACGAGGGACGTAGTGCCTTGGGGAAGCTGGACGATCATGCTGTCTCCTGGGAGCGAGGCTTGCCCGGCGCAGCCTGCTTCAGCCGGACGCGAATGGAGGCGAGCGCCGCATCGAGGGTGGGCAGGCGGAGAGGACGGCCCAGCGCGCATTCCGCTGCCCAATGATCGCGAGAGCCGAGCGCCTCGACGCGCGGGTTCGGCATCGGCGCGGCGTCACCCAGCTCGGAGGGGAAGCCCAGGCTGTGCAGCGCATACCAGAGCGGCCGGTCCACCAGCCGCAGGAAGGCGAACTGCCCCGGCGCCAGCACCCCGGCCCCCGAGCGGGCGTGCAGCAGCAGGCTCATCAGCGCGGGCGCGGTGTAGGCGTGCCGTGCCACCAGAGCGGCGCAGGGTGCCACCAGGTCCACGTCTTGCAGCACGCCGTCTGCACGGGCCACGGCAGCGCCGCCGATCGCCAGCGGCTGCGACGGTCCGGCCGGGCCTTCCTTCGCGTTGATCGCCAGGCTCTCGGCCATGTCGCCCAGCAGCGCCAGGGCCTCTTCCCGCAGGCGTGCCGCGTGCAGCACGAAGGCGGCGAACAGGCAGCGCACATGCGGCGCAGCCTCCGCCACACCAGCCCACACCGGCCCGAGCTGTCGGGAAAGTTCGGCGCGTGCCGCATCCTCGTTCAGGCTGCCCTCCGGGAAGGCGGCAAAGCGCGCCACCCACTCGCGCACGTGCAGGGCCGGATCAGCAGGGCGTGCCACGCCGTCGGCTGCCGGCACCAGGGTCAGGCCGCGCCCGACGAACGGGCCGATGGTGCGAAACACCTCGGCCTGCGTCCGCATCAGCTGGTCCAGGTCCAGCTCGCGGGTGAACTTCGCGGCGGGCGCGCGAGTCAGGCAGAGTAGGGCCACAACCCCGACCAGGGTGACGGCCGGCCAGCGGAGGAAGGTGCCGACGTTGCGACAGAGCCGGAACAGGGTGGCGAACCTGACCTGCCCCGGCGGCGTGAGCAGCACTTGGTGGTCGAGCTCGGCATAGCGGCCGGTCAGCAGGGAGAACTGCTGCATCTGCCAGTGCTGGGTGGCGATCACCACGGCGGCGATCTGGGCGTGGTAGCGGAACCACAGGAACCAGGCCCCGCCGCAGATCACGGCCAGGATCAGCCCGAAGGCCAGCAGCTTGTCCTCGCCGCTGGAGGGGCCGGTGCGTGCGTTCTGCTGCATGGCTCAGTTCCTGGCCGCAAGGGTGGTGGTGGCAACAGGGTATCGTGCCTCCGCCTCAAGGCGCAGCGCCTCGCGAAGCACCTTGCGCAGGTAGTCGGCCTTCTGGGCGGGTGAGTGCGAGTGGTAGAAGCCGACGCCCTGCCAGAAGTCGCCTCCTGCCTCGTCGATGCCCTGGCGCAGGATCCAGGCACCGCCTTCCAGGTTGGCGCACAGGCTGTCGCGCAGCGTCACGAAGGTCTCCGGCACCGACGCACCCCAGTGCGCCGCCACCTTGGGCAGCCAGATCTCGTTGACCTGCATGGGGCCGATGTCGACCGTGGCGTTGCTGTTGTGGCTGACCCGACCCAGGCGGCCGTCCTCCACCTCCAGCAGGATCATAAGCACGGCCGGGGGCAGCCGATGAACCCGTGCCGCGCTCTCGATGCAGCGCCGCACCAGCAGACGTGCCTGTGTGCCCTCGGCCGACAGACCGACCTCGACGGGCGAGTTGCCATACTGCGACGCGCGCCCCGGCGCCGGCAGCGAACCAAGTGCTGCCAGGAGAACGAGCTCTGCCAGCCCGGCACGCCGCCTCATCGCCCACCTCCCGGCTGAGCCGATCGTGCGGCCAGGGCCGCAGCCTCGTCTAGGCGCTCCGCCGTGGCCTGCCATTGCTGCCGCATCTGCTCGACCGGGATCTCGCCGGGCAGCACCACCTGCTCGATCGCCTCCATCATGCTCAGCATCACCAGCGAGAATGGCCCGCCCGCCTCCACGGCCCGGTGTCCGAACAACGACTGCGGGTCGCGCACCAGCCTGATGCCGAGGCCCCTGCCCGTGGCGTCGCGCCACACCGTGTCCGCCGCCACCAGGAACACCGGCAGCAGACCGGCCGGGTCGCTCGCCAGCTCAGCCGACACGGGCCGGGTGATGCCCGCAGGCCGGTCCAGCAGGACCACCTGCCGCCCAGACCGCTCGATCAGCGTCTCCAGGGTGCGCGACACCAGCTCCAGGTCGCGCTGGCCCTGTGTCATGCCGGCACTCATGCGAACCTCCGGCGCTTCCACGCCGGCACCGCGGGGCGCACCCGTCCGTTGACCAGGCAGCGCACCATCCGCAGCGCCGCCGGCAACGACAGGCCGAACCACTCTGGCACCGCGAACACCAGGGTCATGAAGGCGGCGAAATACAGCGTCCACCGGCTCCAGTGCATGAAGAAGATGAACCAGGGCACCAGGGCGCGGGCGTCCACCACATAGACCCGCACCGGCGCCATCGTGTTACGCCACATCGCCGATGTCCTTGCGCACGGCGGCCGCGGTTGCCTCGGTGATACGTCCTCCGGCCAGAGCGTGGCAGATCGCCTGCTCGAAGGACTGCCCGCGCCTCTCGGCCAGCATCGCCTCGACCAGCGCCGGCCAGCGGTCCGGGGCCGTCTCCGCCAGCCGGCGGCGCATTGGCCGGTCGAACGCCAGGAACTCGCGCAGTGCGGTCCTGGTGCCGTCGGTCGCCGGCACCAGGCGCTGGTTGACGATCAGCCGCAGCGTCTGCGCCACCGCCACCGTCAGGGCGATGCGCTCGTCCTGCGGGAACAGGCTGACGATGCGCTGCACCGTCTCGGACAGGGTGCCGGCGTGGATGGTGGTGTAGACGGCGTGGTCGGTGAGCGCCGCCTGCGCCGCGGCGGCCATGGTCTCCGCGTCGCGGCATTCGCCGATGATGATGACGTCGCCGGCGCGGCGCATGGCGTTGCGGATGCCAACCGCGAAGCTCGGCAGGTGGCGCGGGATCTCGCTCTGGCTGATCGCCGCCGTCTCGCCCTCGACGTCATCGAAGGTGAACTCGATCGGGCTCGAATACTCCAGGATCGCCACGTTGCTGTCGGGCTGCTCCAGGCGGCCGCGGGTGATGCCGGCCTGCAGGGTGGACTTGCCGTTGCCGGTGCCGCCGGCGATGAACACCAGCCCGGTGCGCGGCATGCAGGCGTCGATGATCGCCGGGTCCACGCCCTGCTCGGATAGCGGCCGCGAGCGGGACGGCAGGGCTCGCGCCACCACGGCGCAGCCGTCATCGCCCTGGGCGAGCACCGCCGTGGCGTTGACCCGGAAGCGCAGCCGGGTGCGCCGGTCCGGCTGCACCTCGTAGCTGACATCGAAATCCTCGCCTCGTTTGAGCCGGGCTACGCCCTCGGCGCCGTAGAGGCGGTTCACCGCCTCCTCGACCTCGCGCTCGGTAAAGCTACGGCGCGTGATGGCCCGCATGCCGCCATGCAGCTGCACGAACACCGGCAGGTGGGTCTGCAGCCGGATGTCGGAGGCGCCGAGCCGGTAGGACCACTCGAACAGGTCGTCCAGCGACTCCCGGGTGAACACCGCACCCTCACCGGGCCAGAACCCGTCCTCGGGCATGGAAAGGGGCAGACGGGCGATCTGGTTCATGGCGCGAGGTTCAGCGGCTGGGAGTCGAAGGAGACAGGGCTGCCGAGGGGCAGGTCGGAGGGCAGGCTGCCGCTGCCGGTCCAGCGCCTGCGGTTGGGGTTCAGGCCGGGCTGGGAGCGGATCTCGATCTGCGTGTCGTCGACGCGCATCTTGTCCCGACCGCCTTCGACCGACTTGCGGGCGAACATTACCTTGGGCTGCTCCACCAGGCCGGCGCGCAGCAGCACCCGGTAGCGCGCCATGCCGACCAGGTCGGACTCCAGCCGCGACAGGTCGGACTGGAAGATCTCCACCGCCTGCCGCTCGCCGCGGCCCCAGCCCTCGGCGACCCACTTGTCCCAGTATGTCGCCTCCACGCGGGTGCGCGGCCGCAGGTCGTCAGGGGGCGGGGTGGGGTTCACCCAGGCGCGCACCAGGTAGGTGCGCCAGTTGGGCGGGGCGGAGGCAAGCTGCGCCTCGCGGGTGATCTGGTAGACGCGTCCGGTCTCGCGGGCGGTCTGCGCGCCATCGCCGAGCGCGAAGGCCATCTGCGCCTCGGTGACCACGGGCGGGCGCATCAGGGTCTGGCCGCTGCCGATCGGGACGACGAGGCTGTGGAAGTCGTAGGTGCTATCCAGCTTGGCCTCGTAGCGGCGCAGCATCTCGTTGATGGCGAAGCCGCGTGCCGCCAGCCCGCCGCGTGCCCCGAAGGACAGGGCCGCTTCGTGCAGCGCCTCGGCCCGGGCGCCGGTCAGGCCGGCGGACGGGTTGATGCCGGGCCGGGCGGCCTGCAGCACCTCCAGCGAAGGCGGGCGCTCACCGCCGACGATCATGGTCGAGAGTGAGGCGCCCGTGACCACCTGGTTGAGCGGGTTGGCCAGGACGCGCGCAGCCGCGTCCACGCTGGCCAGGCCGGGCTCGGGCGGAACCGCAGCGTCACGCAGCGCGAAATCGGCACTCGAGGCCCACGCGGGGGCACCGAGGCCCAGGCCGGCGAGGATGGTGGCGGCACCGAGCAGGGCGCGCAGCCGCGTGTGCTCAGACATGGTGCTGCACCTCAACCCTGTGATGGTCGGGGTCGACCACGACGGTCGCGCTGGCTCCTGCTGCGATGCCCATGGCCTCGAACAGGTCGAGGATGGGCACGTCGGTCATGTTGACCGCGACCTGGATAGGCGCCGGGTTGGCCGGGGCGGTGATCGCGACCTGGTAGCCGATGCGGTCGGCGAGCGCCTTGACGCCCTGGTCGATCGGGCCGCTCCAGGCCAGCGACACCGGACGCTCCAGCTCGGCAGCGATGACCGGGCGAAGGGTGGTGCCGGGCCCGAACTGGCCCAGCTGCCCCATCGTGCGGTCCACCCGATCCAGGCTGCGCTGCAGCGCCAGCTCGGTGTTGGGCATCCCGGACGTGTCCACGTTCGGATCGACCTGCGGGGTGGCGGCACAGCCGGCAAGCAGGGCCACGGCAAGCCCGTTCATCAGCATGGGAAAGACGCGGCTGCGCGCCATGGGTGTCTCCTGATCTCTCAGGGCGACGCTATGGCGGCATGACGCGAATGAACTCCGTCGGCGACTAACCCGAAGGATCGCCCATGAGTTCGGTCGCACGGGACAGCACGCTCTGCGGCATGCCTGCAAGGGCCGCGATCTTCAGGCCATACGACTTGCCCGATCGTCCTACGCCAACCTTGTAGGTGAAGATGTCGTCGTGCCGTCCGGTGGTGGCGTCCATGGCCATGCACGTCGCCTGCGTCAGGTGATCGGCCACATCCGCGAGCTCATGGTAATGCGTCGCGAACAACGTCCTGCAGCCGGTGGTATCGTGCAGGTACTCCATGCAGGCCTGCGCGATCGCCAGGCCATCTTGCGTCGACGTCCCGCGTCCCACCTCGTCGAGGATGACCAGCGAGCGCCGGGTGGCCTGATTGAGGATGGCCGAGGTCTCCAGCATCTCGACCATGAAGGTCGACCGGCCCCGCGCCAGATCGTCCGACGCGCCGATGCGGCTGAACAGCTTGTCCACCACGCCGATGCGCGCCCGGGTCGCCGGCACGAAGGAGCCCACCTGGGCCATCAGCACGATCACGGCGACCTGGCGCAGGAAGGTGGACTTGCCCGCCATGTTCGGGCCGGTCAGCAGCCAGATGCGATCCTGCTCGCCCATCCGGCAGTCGTTCTCGATGAACGCGCGCCCCTCCAGGTTGAGGAGCGCCTCGGCGACGGGGTGGCGGCCTCCCTCGATGTCCAGGGTGGTGTCCTCGACAAGGTCCGGCTCCGACCAGAGACCCTCCGCCGCCGCCTGCGCCAGCCCTGCGACGAGATCGAGCGCGGCCGCGGCGCTCGTGATCCTGCCCAGCGCCGCACGCGATGTCAGGATCGTCGTGGACAGCTCGGTGAAGGCCGCCTGCTCGGCGCGGGCCACTTTCCCGGACGCCTCATCGAGGGCGACGGCCAGCTGCTCCAGCTTCGGCGTGGTGAAGCGGCTGGACGACGCGAGGCCCTGGCGCAGGGTGAAGCCGGCGTTAAGGGCGTGGGCGGCCGATGAGGAAACCTCGACGTGGTAGCCGATCACGGAGTTGGTGCGGATCTTCAGCGTCTTGATGCCGGTTTCCATCACGTAGCCCGACTGCAGGGCCTCGATGGCCTGACTGACCTTCGCCAGTTCGGACCGGCTGGTATCTAGGCTTCTCGAGTATTTGTCCGCGATGAAGCCGGGTTCGTGGGGTGAGGCGGGAAGGTCGCGGCGCAACGCGCGCCTGAGCGTGTCGGCCAGGGCAGCGCACTCCCCGGCCGATGCTGCCGTCAGGTCGCGTACCACAGTCACCAGCCCGGCCGGGAGGTCGG
This sequence comes from uncultured Acetobacteraceae bacterium, assembly GCA_964236535.1. Lineage (GTDB taxonomy): Bacteria > Pseudomonadota > Alphaproteobacteria > Acetobacterales > Acetobacteraceae > CAXSEF01. Next base: position 32,546 of record CAXSEF010000021.1, on the reverse strand, counting down.
CGGTCTTCCCCAGCAGCACGGCCAGGGTTGCCGCACGCTGCAGGCCATCGCGGACGACGCCCAGGTCACGAGGCACGCCCTTGCCCAGCGACAGCCGCCCGCAGGCACGCAGGACGTCCGGCAGGCCACTGAGTGCCTCCCGGCACTCCAACCGCAGGGACGCCTGCGCCACGAGGCACCGGACCATCGCCAGCCTTCGGCCGATGGTTTGCGGGCTGGTCAGGGGTGCCGACAGCTGGCGCACGAGGAGGCGCGCACCGGGCGCGGTCACGGTCCGGTCCATGACGGACAACACGGACCCTTCCCGTCCGGAGGCAGACGTCAGCACCTCCAGCCCGCGCAGGGTCGGCGCGTCGATCTCCATGGTGTCGCCGATCGCCGTACGACGGGGTGGCGACAGTGCGACCGGCAGTGCGCCGACAGTGCTCCGCACGTAGTCCAGCAGCGCGGCATGGGCGACCTGCTCAAGCGGCGAGGACCCGCGCAAGGCTTCCTGCCAGCCAGGACCGTATGCCTCGGCCAGGACAGTCTCCCGCGTCTCGGGCGCAAGGGCGGGACGCTGCAGGTCCGAGTATCGGACCCCAGCGCTTTGCACGGCGACGGCGAGAGCGTCCGAACCTTCTGGCCAGAGCGACACCAGGATCTCCGAAGGCGTCGCAAGCGCCAGCACAGGACCGCAGCTCTCAAGAGAGGCCACGCAAGTGCCGGCTTCCCCAGTCGAGACGTCGATCCATGCAATGCCGACGCGCTCGCCCTCCGCGTGGCAGACGAGGAGGTTGTTCGGTGTGCCAGCCACCAGCACCGTGGCGTCCACGGAGGTGCTCGGGGTTACCAGCCGGAGCGGCCGCCCACCCGACGTCCCCACAGGCTGTTCGGAAACGGCGACCTTGCGGCCGGCTGCCAGCAGGCGGGCAATCATCCCGTCTGCCACGGAAGCTGGGATGCCGCACATCGGAATGTCTGTGGAATCCTTCTGCTTGCGGCGGGTAAGCTGGATGCCGAGCAGGCGAGAAACCGTCGTGGCGCTTTCCAGCAGCACCTCATAGAACTCACCCACCCGGTAGAGCAGCAGGTGATCAGGATGGGCCGTGCTGGTGGCCATGTAGGCGACGACCATCGGGCTCGCGCCGGGAGGAAGGGTCGCGTTCATGGTGGCACCTGCATCACATGCCGGCGCTGCGAAGCAAAGCGCTGCCGGTCACGCCTGCTGAAGCTCCGCCTCCTCGTGCTCAAAGCGTCGCAACACGATCCCCAGGCCGTGCCCATCCACCAGCTCGTCGGCGAGGTCCTGCACCACGCTCATCTGCGCTCGCGCCTCATCCTCGCCGCCGCGCTGGCGATCCTCCTTGCGCCGGTCGATCTCGCCCTTGGCGCTGCCCTGCGGGAACACCCGCGCCAGTCGCCGCCGCGCCTCCGCCGGGCCGACGCGCTGGTAGAGCCGCGAGCGCAGCGCCACGTCCTGCGGTGACGTGGAGAACGCCCACAGCTCCACCGGCCCCAGGCTGTTCACCAGCATCTGCTCGTACCACTCGTCGTCCGCCGCGATCAGCGCCATGAACGGGGCACCCCCTGCGGTCGGTCCGTTCAGCCGCTTGCGGATCAACTCTGCCGAAGCCGCGCTGACCCCGAAGCGCCGGATGATGTCCTCCTTCTCCTGCTCGTCGCCGGCGCCCAGCACGAAGCGCCCCGTGGACTGCGAGATCACGTAGTCGCCGAAGTCCTGCATGCGCTGGCTGCTCAGCCCGAGCTGCAGGTTGTGCTTGCCGCCCTCGCGGCCGTCCTGCTCCACCTGGCGGCGCACGTAGAGCCGTCCGGCCGTGCGCTGATACTCGTCATACTCAAGGCGCTTGTAGGTCTCGTAGACCTCGGTGAACCGCTTGCGGTGATACTCACGCACCAGCTCGGGCACCATCGGCAGGTACTTCGGCCGCAGGAAGAAGTTGCGCGCCAGGATGTGCCGGCCGAGCAGGTACATCAGGTCGGTCTGCCGGTCCGCCTCGGCGCTGCCGGTCGGCGCCACATACTCCAGGTCCAGCACGATCACCCGGGCCGGGCCGAAGTCCAGCCGGGTCGGACGGTTCAGGGTGGGGTAGCGCTTGATGAGCGCCATGACGTAGCGCTCGAACAGCTGCGGCAGGGTCTCCTGGGTGCCGGCCACGACCTTGCCGAACATGTCCTGGATCTGCTGCGCACGCACCGCGGTCACCAGGTCCTCCAGCAGCGGCACCGCATGGCGCTGTGCGATGGCGGCCAGGCCGTGCTCGTCCGCCCGGCACAGCACGTCGACCACTTCCCACCACCAGGTGTCGCGCTCCGCATCGAAGCGCAGCTGGCGCAACGCCTCGTCCACCGAGGGCTCCACCCCCGGGTGGTAGCGCTTCGGCCGCTTCTTGCCGCTGCTGCTGTCGGAGAGCATCCGGTAGGCTTCCTCGACCACGAAGCCGACCAGCTGGTCCATGCCCTCGAACGGCGCCGTCGCGTCGATCGGCATGCAGCCGAGTGAGAGCATGTTCTGGACGAAGTCGCGCTCCAGCGGCAGCGGCATGCGGCAGCCGACCTGGGTGTCGAAGATGTTGAACTCGTAGCCATCGGCCAGCTGCATGGCGACGTAGATCGCCTCGTTGCGGCGATGCGCCGGCAGCGCCTCCTGGATCAGCAGGATCAGCCCTTCGGCTGAGGGCCCGATGTCGAGCTTGCCGATCAGCGGCAGCCGCGCGCCCTGGGTGGTCTGGGCGGCGCTGCTCAGGCACAGGCCGAGCAGGATGGTGTTGGACAGCACCGATTTGCCGAAGCGCGAGGGAGCGACGAACAGGTCCAGGGTGTGCTTGCGCCGCGAGCCCGCGGGATCGAACGGCCACATGCGCCCGTCCGGGGTGCGGAACAGCACCGAGCCCACCTGCCAGGGCGAGGCAGGGCGGCCCCAGGGCAGCATGCGCAGCACCTCGCCCAGCGGTGCGGCCGCGGCAGGAGCGGTGGACGCCACGGCCATGCCGAGGGCGCTGCTCATCACGCCTTCCAGAGGGTCGCCGCACAGCACGCTGGTCTGGCAGTTGCCCCAGCCCTCGACCTGCTGCGCCAGGGTGGAGGCCTGGCGGCGCAGGCGGCCGACGTCGCCCTCCGGCGTCCAGGTCGCGAAGCTGGTCCGCACCTTGACCATGACGTCGACGTTCTTGTCGCGCATGTGGCGCAGCGCGGAAAACGCCTCGTGGATTTGCCGGTTGGCCGGCACGAAGCCCAGCATGGTAGCGAAGATCGACTTCAGCGACATCATGCCGCGGCCGCCACCCTCCACCAGGATCGACATGCGCCACGGCAGGTAGTGGTGGTGCGCCATGCGCCCGACCAAGTTGGCGAACGGCCGGGCATCCTCGGGGCCGCGCGACATGTCGACCGACGACCATTCGAACTGGCCGATGCGGACCCGCTGCCCGCCATGGGTCTCCGCGTCGGCGCGGAACAGCTGGTCGGCGATCGGCGGCCACAGCACCAGCCCCGCGTCGCCCTTCTCTCCCTCCTCGGGCAGCAGCGGACGCACCGCGGTGCCGGGAAGGATCGGCTTCCAGGCGCTGTTCGCCGTCTCGGGATACATCGCCTCGCGCATGCGGATCAGGGCGTCGCCGGGGGACAGGGCTGCGATACCGATGCCGTGGGTGCGGAAGGACGAGACCAGGCGGCTGACGAAGGCGGCATGGCGGGCGGCGAGGATCTCGCTGCCGAGGAACACGTTCTGCGCCTCGGTGATGCGTGGTGAGCCCTTGCCGGCAGCGAGGCGCTCAGTTTTGCTCTGCTTCTTCTCCTCGCGCGTCAGCAGGGCAGGCCTGGACCAGACCACGAAGTAGCAGGCCTCGAAGCGCATGATCTTCGGCCAGAGCTTCTCGCGCTCGGCGAAGATGTCGGGGATCGACAGGCCGATCTCGCGGGCCATGGTGCGGCTGCCGTGCAGGTTGCGCTCGATCTCGGGGCCGGACATGTCGGGGTCGCAGGCGAACCAGCCCTGCAGCGCGTGCCCGGGGCCGTCCAGCGGTCCGGACAGCTCCATGCGCAGCGCCTCGGCGATGGCCTCGACGTCCTGGCGCAGCGTCATCTTGCGCAGGCCCTGGACCTGCAGGACCGTGACGTTCTCCCCCCGCTTGCCCACCAGCGCGTCGCCGTCCGAGGTCTCCAGGTCGCAGAACGAGGACAGCGGCTGGCGCAGCTTGATCGACAGGGCGGCGAGGCCGTTGGCGAGAAGTCCGAACATGGCGGCTCCGGCTAGGAGAGGGTCGGAAAGGCAGGCACCGCCGCGGCCTCTGGCGAGACGGCCGCAGCCCAGCCGGCGAGGACCTTCGGGTAGGCGTCCTGTCCGTCGTGGATGTGTCGGCCACGGTGCAGGACGCGCACGCCGCCGAGCAGCGCGGCGCGGCGGCTGTAGGAAGCCGGCGGCATCTCGAGCAGGGCGGCGGCGAGCTCGCAGGACGAGCTGGTGCCGATGTGCAGCTCCGCGGCTTCCCGGCGTGCCGCCAGGGCGTCGTAGGCGCTCCAGGTGGCCCGCAGGGTCGGGTTGTCCTGGCGGGGACGGCTGCCCAGGACGGGGGACTCGTCATCCTTGTGCAGGGCGAGATGGATGCCGCGCACCAGGGCATTGAGCACTGGCTGCGCCACCTCCGGCAGCCAAACCAGCAGCGTCTCCTGCGCCGCGGTGGGGCGTTCGAGCTGCTGCACGGCCGCGCAGAGCAGGCACGCCGTCGCGAGGGCATCCGGCGAAGGCGGGAGGGCGGCGGCGTCGAGCGCGACTACCTCCTGCGAGCCCGCGGCGTGAAAACCGCAGAACCGGCAGGTGTGGCTGTCGCGCTCCAGGACGGAGGAACGCGCCTCCTGCGTTCCTGGCGTGTCCGCGAGGAAGGAAGGAAGGCGGGCGGACGGGACGAGGGGCAGGAGGCGCATGAACGCGGCGTTCCTTACTGGAACGTCATCGCCTTGGAGGTGCCGTTGCTGCTGACGTCGGCGCCGGAGATGGTCTGCGCCGAGAAGGTGGCGATCGAGGCGATGGTGAGGAAGAAGCCACCTGCCAGCACGCCAGCGACGCCATAGCCGAGCTTGGCCTGGCCGTTGGGGTTCTTGGTGTGCTGGTAGATGGTCCAGCCGCCGGCGATCAGGGCGAAGCCGCCGAGGATGAAGCCGAACAGCGTCAGCAGGTAGCCGCCGCCGCTCGTCATGTCGGTGGACACCGCCTGCATGCGGCTGCCCAGGGTGTTGCCGGCCGCCTGCGCGAGGGCGTTGGAGGCGGGCAGGGCGACCGCGGCGAAGGCGGCGGTCGCGGTCATCAGGCGCTGGCGCCTGGTCGGCTTCACGGTGGGGAAGAGGGCGATCCCGGTGCGTGCGGGAGCGACGAGGGTCTTGTCTGCCACGGTAGGTTCCTTGGGTTGTCGAGGGTGTGTCCCCCTCGATCCGCAGAGTCCCAGCGCCGCACGCGAACAGGAGCGATGTTTCTGCCAGGTGGCGAACATCAGATGGGCTAAAGTCAGGCGAAGTAGGTGAGCACGGCCGCGGCGATGGTATCGACGTTCATCACGGCAAAGCCGAAGACGATCATGATGACCGACGTGCCGGTTCCGCCGCGCTTGCCACCTTCCACGACGGACTTGAGGCTGAACACGCCGAGCAGGACGATCAGTGCCCCGTAGCTGCGGAAGAAGTAGATGAACACGTTGATGATGTTCAGCAGCGTGGCCTCGGGCGTGGCGCCCATCAGGGTGCTCGTGTCCACCGTGGGCGCGGTGTAGCTGGTCAGGCTCGACGTCATGCTGACCTTGGGTCCGCCGCCAAAGGTGGCGTTGCCGAAGGTCAGCATTTTGTCGAAGGACAGCAGCGCCCCGGCGAAGAAGATGGTGGCGAACGGCACCCAGGGGTGGCGCTCCCAGAAGCTGCCGGGCTGGTGCATGTGCCACAGCCCCCAGCCGGAGGCGACCAGGAAGGCGCCTCCACACAGATAGCAGAGCAGCGGGATCAGCAGCGCGATGACCTGGCCGATGTCGGCCGCGAAGTTGACGAAGCCCTGCATGGCGCGGCGCCGCTACTGGATCGCGCCGTGGTCGGTCTGCACCACCCAGGTCGAGCCGCGCTGCCCGATGCTGGTGATGCGGCCGACACCCGGCACGTCGTCGCCGACGGAGACCTGCAGGCCCGCTGCCTGGCCCGGACCTGCGCCCGCGTCGGCGAGCACCGCCAGGCCCGGAGAGGCTGCCTGGACGCGGTAGTCGCGGGCTGAGCGGGTGGGAGCCGCGACGGACGACACGCCCGTCTCCCGCGTAGAATGAGCGCCGGAGACGGTGACGACGGCCGGGATGATGCCGCCCTGCGCTGCCGGCTGCGGCTTGCCGGCGCCCATGGCGGCGGCGACCGAGCCGCGCGCCTCGGCAAGGCCCAGGCGCTGCTCGAAATCCATGGTCTTGGTCGCGACCGTGTCGCTCAGCGTCGCGACCTGGGTGCGCAGCTGGGTGTTCTCGTTGCGCATGTCGCGCACCAGGGCGCCCAGCTCCGTGACCACGGAGAGCACGTCGACCACCTGGCGCGACGACATCGGCGCAGGCACGAGGGCCGCGGCCACATCGGCGGCATCGGCAGGGTGCATCACAGGAGCAGCAGCGGCCTGCGTGGACGCTTGCGGAGGCGTTACGGCCGCGGTCGAGGCGACCGGCTTTTCGGCGGCCGGTGCTTCCGGAGTAGCGGCAGACAGGGTGGCCTCCGCGATCTCCGGAGCCGCGACCGCAGGGGGCGGCAGGGCAACAGCTGGCGTGTCCGACTTCAGGCCCAGGATGTCCGCAGCATCGGCCTTGTGCGCCTGGGAGGCGGCCCTGGCGGGACCGGCACCCGTCGGCTGTGCGCCAGGCTGCGCCTTGGCCATGCCGGCTGCCTGCACTCCCGCCTGGTTGGCCGCGAGCGCCTCGGACGGCCTCACCAACTGCGGCAGCGAGACGGTGTCCGGCGAAGGCACGGACCCGCCTCGGTGCGTCAGCGCGTAGAAGCAACCGCCGGCCAGAAGCACCGTGAGGCCGAATGCCCCGGCAGTGGCCAGCAGCACGTTGCGCGTCGAGTGCTGGGTGGCCGTTGTCACGGACGGTGGAACCACCTCCGCGGGTGCGGCATCCAGCTCGGTTTCATCCGGCATGGTCAGCTCAGGAGCGGACGGGCGCGCGGCAGCCAGCACTGGCGCCGCCAGAAAGGGCTGGTTCTCGGAAATGGGAATGCGGTCGCGCGACGTGGGGGCCTGCACCGTCGGCTTGGCGGGCGCCCCCAGGATCGTGCGGTAGGCCTGGCGCTGACCGGGCTGTTCGTCCTCGTAGCCGGGGATCTGGTCCTGCGGCTGGGACACAGCTTTGGACGTGTCGGGTGCGGGGCTGGAGCCGACATCATGCCCGTGGGTCTCGACGTCGGAAGCGGGCTGCAGGCCGGTCGGGGGGAGGTCGGGGGTCGAGAGGATGTGCGAGTCCATGTGTCACCTGCGTGTGTTCCACGCAGAGCCTTGCCCCGGCCGACGCGAACAGCGCCGACCGTGTGCGCAGCTATTCCGGCTCGTTGACCGTGGACAGGAAAACCACGCCGACCGGGGTGTTGGCGTCGAGGTAGACCGTCGCCTTCTTCGGCACGGACTGCTGCAGCGTCTGTCCGATCTGCGCGCCGGCCGCTCCTGCCGCGACGCCGAGCTGCTGCGGCAGGTTAAGGTGCGTGAAGCCCGAGGCCCCGCCAAAGGGGCTCAACACGGACGAGGTGTTGGACTGCAGCTCCGCCTGCCCGAGCCCGGACACGAACGCCGCCGCGGCCGGAAGCGCGAAACGCTCGAAGTAGTGCTCCTCGACCCGCGAGGCCACGGTGGTCTCCATGGTGTCGGGCGTGACCACGATCGCCTGGATCGGGATGTCCTGCCCTTCATGGGTCAGCGTGGTGAGCATGACCACCAGCCGGTCGCCCTTCTGCTCGAAGCCACCCTTCATGCGGTCGCCGGCGATCGGCCCGGATTCTGCCTCGATGATCACCGGGCCGCCGCCGTCCGAGTTCACGGCGAGCTTGTTGATGGCGTAGATGCCCCGGTCCGCCGACATCAGCATCTTGCCGACGCGACGGCGGGCCAGCGGAGGGGTGACGCCCTGCCCACCCGTCGAGGCGTTCTGCACCCGGCCAATCTCGTCGGCCCTCGCTCCCGCCTGCCCGCCTGTCTGTGTCTGGGCCTCCTCCTTGCTCCAATGCTGGGTATCGGCCGCCTTGCCGCCCATGCCGTTGAACAGCCTCTCCATCGCGAGCTGGTAGGCCTGCACCTGCTGCGGATCGACCTTTGGTGGATCGCCTCCGTTGTCGGAGACGCGATGCACCGCGCCCGTGCTCGTTGCGAACGGGTTGGGCTGCGTGCCGGAGGTGACGACGGGCAGTCTCGACGCGTTGGGCGGCAGTGGCTTGGGCACCGGGATGATCGGGTCCGCAATGGCCAGCATCTGATGCGGCGATGGCTCCGGCGCGGCGATGCCTTCGAGGGGCGCCACGTAGGAGTCGCCGGCGGCGAGCGCAGCCTGCCCGTCGTCCTTGGCCTTGGCGCGGGCGAGCTCGTGGAAGTAGGGGCTGCCCTTCGAACCGCCCGGCAGCGGGTCCGCCGCGGCCAGCCTGGTGACCGTGGTGGTCTGCTGCAGTTCGTGACCGGCCAGCAGGAAGCCGGCGACGACGACCAGGATGCCGGTCACACCCGTGCCGATCCAGGCGAGGCGGCGCGGGCCGTTGCCGGCGGCGCCGCTGAACACGCGGCCGGGGCTGAGGGCGAGCTTCATGACCATGGTTCAGTGCTCCGTGAGGCGCGCGGACACCGAGCGGCCATCGGCTGAGAGGAGGACGATCGGCGTGGAGGGCAGGGCGTAGACCGACACGCCGGCCTCGCCGGCCTCGGAGGCGACCCACTCGGGCGAGATCACCGTGTAGCGGGTGCGCAGGAACACCCGGTCGCCCAGGCGCCAGGCGCGCACCTCGTCCGGAGACACGCCGGCGACGACGAGCGGCACCGCCTCGGCCGGAGGCGTGCCGTCCAGCATCGCCGTCAGGTAGGCGGCCCCGGTCTCCGGCGTGTTCGGCCGGGTGATGATCTGCACCTTGGCGTTCGGTCCGCGGTCGGCGATGCGGGCGTCGACACGGGCGTCGTAGCGACCCTGGCCCGCCACGATCATGAAGGTCAGGGGCACCGGGGCGCCCTTGAGGTAGACCAGCAGGCCGCCGCGCGGGATGCGCGAGCGAGGGATGATCTGCATGACGTTGCTGCCCTTCTCGGGCACCGACACGTCGAAGCCGAAGCCTTCCACGCTGGGGTTGCTGTTGGTGTCCCACACGATCGGCCAGGGCTGGCCGGAGTTGTCGAGGAACGCGATGGCAGTGGGATAGCCCTGCACGGCCTGCACGATCGGCGTGGCGCCGCCCGGGCCGAGCGCGATGTTGACCGAGCGCGTCACCGGCAGGGCGATGCTGGCCTGCTGCGCCTGCTCCTGGGCACGGTGCGTTTCGTTGAACTTGTGCGCCAGTCGCTCGATGCCCTCCGGCGTCAGCGGCAGCTCGTGGCGCTCGGCCGTGTCACGGGCCTTGCGGTCCAGCTCCGCGGCGGTGTCCGGCTGGGCGGAGTTCACATCGTCCTGCGCACGCGCGCGCAGGAGGGAACAGGCCGCCAGGAGGACCAGGGCGGTCGCGAGCGTGTGTCTGACGCGCATGATGGTTTCCTGGTCAGGCGGGGACGATGACGATCTGGTCGATGGCGATGCCGTCGGGGTGGTCCGGCGCGATGGTGCGGATCACGACGACGGAGACCATCAGGTGCTGGTTGTCGTTGTTGACGTTGTCGTTCTCGAACGCGACGATCATCGGGATCTCGATCTTGTAGGTGTAGAGGCTGCCGACGACGCCCTGGCTGTTGATGACGGCGGAGCGTTCCGGGGTGGCCGAGCCGACCAGGCGGGCGCGCTTGATCTGCTCGAAGTTGCCGACGCCCTTGAAGGCGTTGGCGAAGGCGATCCAGCCCCGGTCGGTGAAGTGTTCGGCGGCGCGGTTCAGCTGGACCCGGTAGTCCTTGAAGTTGATCGAGAACACGGCGGCCACGGAGCTGACCGTCCAGATGATAAGGTCAGCGTCGCTCATCACCGGCTGGTCGAGCGGGTAGACCTCGCGCGGTGTGCCCTTGCCGTCGGTGTAGAAGTACTGCGGCGTCGGCGGGTGGTGGTCCCGCCAGATGCGGTCGCCCACGAGCGCCAGCACGGCTCCGGTGAGAACGGTGTTGCTGAGGAAGGAGCGCCGCAGCATCCGCTGCTGGAACTCCGGGTCGGCAAGCCTGCGGGCCACCGCAGCGGATTGGTTCTTCATGGAAGAACTGTCGCCTAGCAGGACGCGAATGCGATCAACAGGTGTGCAACGTGGCCTGGTAGGCACCGAGATAGAGGCTGACGTGCCGGTGCTCGCGCGATGCCTGGTAGGCAGGGCATGTGCGCTGAGAGCCGTTGCGCTGGGTCGCGAAGACGCGGCCGGTCTCGATGCAGTTGCGGATAAGGTAGCGGCCCCGCAGCTCCGCTGCAGCTCGGGTATCAGGGCGATAGTCCATGACGAGTAGATTACGATCGCGGTTCGACGGCAGGCCGAGGATCTTGGTCTTGGAGCGAACCTGCGCGGGCGTCAGGCCCAGGTCGCGCGCGATGCCCTCGTGGCGCTGGTAGGCGAGCCAGCGGTCGATGACCATCCGCAGATGGTCCTCGCTCCAGCTCAGCCGGACGCGCGGCTTGCGGCGCGGCTTGCTCGCCGTCTCGAGATGCGGGAGCAGGGGAAGTTCTGCTGCATGCGGGGCGCGTGACAGCTTGGGCAGCCCGAGCCAGCGCGCCTTGTAGCGTACTGATCCGGCAGAGCGGCCCAGCCTGTCTGCGATGGCGACGGAGCTGACGTTCTGCTCGCGCAGCTCGATCAGCTGCCTGATCTCGCCGAGCTTCCACGCACTGCGAGCGTTGTTTTTCCTGACCTTGCGCCTGATCGAACCGTTCATCGGAGTGTACAGGCCAAGTCGATAGAGGCGGGAGACAAGGTCTATGGTCAGCATTCCTAGAAACGACGCAACCACATCATGAGCATGGCCCTTCTCCGCCATGCCAATGATTGATCTATCACGAGGCGTATGGGCAGCGAAGTTAGTCTTCGCTCCCCATACGTCTGCCACGGATGCAACCATGCTTCGGCCAAGCAGGGTGACATTGTCTCGCCCAGGATTGATTTGCATGCGTGCTCCGGCGTTCATCCCGGAATCTGCTTAGGTGGTAAGCTCCTACCTGTCATCAACAAAAGAGCAGTTTTCTTAACTAAACCTTGAATATTTTTATAAAATGCAAAATTTCATTCGTGTTCTACCACAGATTTCACTTGCTGGTTCAAATTTCTAAAATAATCTTTTATATTGTACATTGCATAAATGTTAGTAGAACATCTACCTACTTATCTATCTCAGGTAGTGGTGCCCTGTCTTTGTCACAATCGGCGTCTGTGTCGTGCGATGCGTTCAAAACTGCTGCCAACACGCTGTTCAGCATGGCTCGGGTCATCGGCACGGAACCGTGCTTGTGCCTGAGAGATTCGATACGCTTGTAGGCAGCGCCTACAATGCGTGCCATGACGACCAGATCGAGAGGATCGCCGGGCGAACCCAGGGAAGCCTCCATGGAGGCCGGGGCTCCAGCAAGTTTCACCAGGGGCGAGGCGGAAAATGCCTGCGGTTCAAACAGATTCTCTTCTAAGGTCCGCTCTGAAGTGTTTCTCAGCACCTTCGAGACTGCCTGCGTCGAATACAGGAAAGAGGATTCAGCACTGACGCTGTCATCAGGCTTTTTTAAAGCTCTTCTTCTGAAATAATTGTCAAGATCATCCGGGGGACTGATCAAAACCATTGGCTCTACGTTGAACACTGTCGCAAGCTTTGTCAGTATGCTCAAGCCAACATTGTGTTTCTCGCGTTCCAGGAAAGCGATTTGGCCTTGACTGGAACCAATGGCCTTTCCGAGATCTGTCTGAGTCCATCTCTCACGAGCACGGAAACGGCGCATGTTATGTGCTAGGTTCTCGCGATATTGCGCGATCACTCGCTGATCCCTTTGTATTCTTTCGACTTCTTCTGAGGTAGCATTCTCAGGAATTTGTGTGTCGTCAGTCATTTCAAGGTCCTTCTGGTCATTGAAGCCAGGGACGGCCGATTTATCATCGGCAGGCACATCCAAGTGCTGCTTAGTCATTACAGTAAAACAACATGACAGAACATTTTATCCATCTCGAAGGGTAAGTGGCCGCTTGTGAAAAGACAGCGACAGCAAGCGAGTACGAAATCGCAATCTGTAAAAGTCATCACCGCCTCTTTGTGGTTCACACCTGACAGGCAGCACATCCATTCGCATGGGAGACGCGCAACATCGCGAGACGAACCAGATGAGAGTGTCATGCGCGCCAAAAGCTTGCTCCTGTTCCCGTTCGCCCTGCTTTCCCTTCATCCTGTCGCCCATGCGGATTTCCGCATACAGGCATCGCCGTCTTCCCCAAACATCCCTGTTGCCACCTCCGCATCGTCCTCCAGCGACCCAGGACAAGGAGGCGAGGATGCCTCTGTCACCCTCCGCCCTCGCTTCCTGATGGCACAGGGGTTCGGGAAACAGGTCCCGATGTCCTTTGCTATACGGCAGATTGTGCCGCATACCACCGTAATCCGCTTCGGTCCTGGTGTGGATGCGACTGCTCCCGTCACCTGGTCTGGGGGGCGGCCTTGGAACCGGGTGTTAGCTGGTGCTTTGCGCCCTCTGCATCTTCTCATGACGACCACAGCGAACCGCGTGACGATCTCACACTGAGCCCTGACGCCATTCGTATCCGTGGGCTCCATCCTATGCGCTGATCACAGTGGACACAGGAACATGCCCGACCTGGATACGGAGGCGGTCGCCAAGTGGCTGACCGAGCGAGACACGGAGGCCGTAACCGCGGGGTATCCACCGCTCGTCCCACTGTCGGAAAGCACGACCTCGTTGCTCCGGCAGATCGGGCTTGCTCTCGATGTCGCGCAGTCACGCGACCCGGAAGCTTTGGGCCAGCAGCTACACAGGAAACCTCTCCGTGAGCAGATGTCGACGCTGCTCGTCCATGTCGATCGGTCAACGCGCATGCGCCTGCTGTCATGGCTAGGGCAGCCGCCGATGCCAAGGCCTGACCTCGTGGTCAGGGCCTGCCTCGGCAACGATGGCACGCCAGTCGGCACCGTGCTCCGCCAAGAGATACAGCAAATCTGGTGCGTTGCCCTGCTGTCGCGGGTCCTCGATCATGGGCGCGTCACGCTTCTGCTGGATACCTGCAGGCAAGCCGGGCTGCCGGGAGAGGCGGCATGAAGCACTTTCTTCCCGTCGTGGCAGTCGTGTTCCTTCTGCCTGGCATTTCGCTGGCACAGAACACCGCCGTCAGCGGTCCGACCACGACAACCACCGACAACACGACCGGCTGCACTGCCCTGGCACAAGCCGCAGCCGCGGGCATGGCAGCTCGCATCTCGGCCGACGACCAGTCGATCAAGGCGCCACAGAGCGTGACCCAGCTCACCTGCCTGACCAATTTCTTCAACGGGGTCGGGCTGAACGTGCTCACCAACTTGCTCGATCCGACGTCACTACTCAAGGCCGTGGAGGGACAGATCTGTTCGACGGTGCAGAGCGCCTGGCAGAGCGCGATCGGCTCGGCGCAGTGCGGCCTGACAGTGACCGGGTTCAACATCGGCTTTGGCGGTCTAGGCGGCGGCTTGCTCTGCCCGAAGCTCACCTTTGGCGGCGGCGGCACGGCGATCGGCGGCATCGGTACCAACATCGGAAGCGGCAGCGGCGGCTACTACCTCAATGGCCAGGCGCAGGGGCCGACCGGCTACACCCTGCCGTCCTCCGGCAACTACTGACGGGGATATCTCATGCGCAAACAGCTTCTCGCGTCCGCCGCGGCCGGCATCCTTGCCGGCGGCATTCTGTTCAACGCTGCGCCTGCCAAGGCGGATGGATACCCCGTCTTCGACTACGCCATGAATCTTGCGATGAGTGTGTTCCAGAAGGCCTTTGACAAGGCCATGAGCGGCCTGACCGACGCAGTGACCAACATCGGCAACATTTTCGACAAGGGCATCACCGCGCTGGGAACACAGAACGCAAACTACTCGAAGGCCTCTATCAGCGCCCAGGAGCAGATCGCGGATGCCAACAACGCAATCATGGCGCGCAACGGTCGGGATGTACGAAACGCGCAGATCCGCGACGAGCATGTCTTAAATCCACAGGCCTGTGCGTCGTTGGACGGGGAACAAGCTATTGCTGTCTCGGCCGGTCAGTCTTGGAAGGTCAGCAGTGGCATTAGTTATGTAACAGATAAGCGTAATCAGGGGCGGCCTAGCACTCCTGCTTGGGTAGGGCAAGGTCAAGCCATGGCTGCATCCAATCAGCTTCATTTGTCGAGGTACTGTTCACAAAACGAGCAATCTGCCGGACTATGTAGTAATTGGAGTGAGACAAAAGAGAATATTGATCAGAGTTCGAACAGCCTTCTAGGAGCACCCTCCTACGTAGATCAAGATTCAGTCAATGCTGCAAATGACTACGCAAGAAATCTAATAGAGCCAGTGCCACCCGGTGCATTGAGAGGGGCACAGCTCACGACACTTGCAGGTCAGGATGCCTCTACCAAACGACGTGGCTACAATGCACAAATATCATTGGCGAACGGTGTCTTGAACGACATCATAGGTTCGCATGCCAACTCCGTAATCCTGACGACCGCCCAGCAACAGCAGGCGCAAGCACAGGGTCTGACGTCGACAACGACCGCTTCCTGGTTCGAGGCCCAGGACCTGGAGGTGAACCGGCGTATCAGCGACGTCGGCTGGCATGCGGCCCTGCAGGCCATGCCGCCCAAGTCCGTGTTGGTCGAGATCGCAACCGAGCTGGCGATGGGCAACTACATCGCCTGGCAGAACTACCGGATGGCGCAGCAAAGCGCCGCGGTTGCCGCTGCCCAGCTTGCAGCCATGGCTACGGCCAATCTGAAGGCCGCTCCTCCCCTTCCGACCCCGCAGATGGCGGCGCAGTAAGCAGCGCTCCCATTCCTGGCCCAACAACGAAAGTCCTGCCATGCCCGATGGGTCCGTTTCCTCGCCTCCACCGCAAGCTTCAGCCGGGACAACGGTTGGAGCGCCGCAGGGCGATCCGCTGCGAGACGTGATCGCGAAGCTGAACCAGGTTGTGTCCCAGGGCCAGCTGGTCCTGGCCGACCCTGCTCTTGCCAGGACGGTCGGTAAACTTGTCGAGCAAAGCAACGATCCCGGGCGCCTCGAGCAGGGCTCCTTCCGCACCGGGGTGGCCTATGCGGTGCAGGATCTGGAGAAGCTCCCGGCCATCACCGTCGCCATGCCGGCCGCCCTGCGTGCCGAGATGACGGAACTCGCCGCTACCAGTCCGGGGCTGCAGAATGAGCGCATGCAGGCCCTGGTGGCCAGGACGCCGGAGCTGACGGAGCGAGGGCTGATCGAGGATATCCGCCGCGCGGCTTACCAGACTGCCCGTTCCGGAGCCGAGCAGGATACTCCGGAGCTGCGCACCAGGATCGAGGCCCTGGAGACGCGGGCCGGCATCACGCCAGCAGCTCCTTCGGTCACCAACGCCGAGCCGCCATCTCATCCGGGTCCAGGCAAGGTCGCTTTTGCTGGACCTGACCGTCCAACAGGCGAGACACCTACGACCACTCAGGCGCAGCCTTCAAAGCCCGAAGCTGGCAGCCCAACCAAGGCCGCAGATGCGCCCTCCTCCGAGGAGAAGGTCATTGCCACTCCCTCCCCTGGCAGCGGACAAGCCATGGTCGCTCCTGCTGTCGCATCAGCTGCGCCTGCTGCCAAGGCAACCGTCGAGCCGGCAGCGCAGACGATCGAAGCCCCGTCAGCAGACAAGGCGGTGGTCAGAGCCGGACAAACCTCGGCTGGACAGCTGGCAGAAGCGGCCGGGGTGCTGGCCAGCGCGGCAACGAGCATTGCCCAGGCGGCCAGCGCCGCCGCAAAGGCTCCGGCCCAGCCCCGCCGCCAAACCGTGGGCGAGAGCATCGTGGCGTCGATGCGCAAGCCGCAGCCAGCCACGCCTCCTCCGTGGAGCGCCGCCCAGCCACCGGTCGGTCCGCGCCTCGCGCAGATGGAACAGCAGGTCAGCGACGCCAAGTTGGAGCGCCTGGTGCAGGCGGCGGAGAAGTCAGGCGCGTCACTGAATGCCGCCCTGGAGCAGTTCACCGCCGGCCCAGGCCGCGGCGTGATGGCCAAGCTGGAGAACGCCGCCGCCAAGGACCCAGGCGGCATGCCCGCGGTCATCGCAGGCATGAAGCCCGATGGCCCCTATGCCGCCGAGAGGGCGGAGTTCAACGCCGCGTTGCGCGATCCTGCGGTCGCCGGCCCCTACAACGTCGTCACCAGCCAGGCCGCCAAGCACGCCGAGGCGCGTCTGGCCGTCGAGGACACCCTGCGCAAGAGAGGCCTCGATCCTGCGGTGCTCGGCGACAGGCTGGAGAAGAAGGACGCCGAGCTGGCCGACAAGGCGGCCAGCATCCCCGGACGCCAGCCCGGCAAGAACGCCCTGGAGGAAATGGCGCAGAAGCTGGCCGAGCTGCTGCAGAAGGCCATGGAGAAGGTTAGCCAGGTGATCGACAAGGCCGCCGGCGCCGGAGTCCAGTCCCAGACGCGGCCGGGTCCGTCACCAAGCCAGGGCATGTAGCCTCTGTTCGCATCGAGCCATTGCATCTTCTGCGGACCATACCCGCGAGGATGCGATGCGCCGTTTCTGGCTCTACCTGCTGACACTGACGATCCTGTGCGGACTGACCCTGTCCGCTCACGCGCAGGCCACGACCTCCGGCAATGCAGCCACCTGGGCGTCGCTCAATGCCAGTGGCGACTGGTCCTCGCAGCTGCTGAGCAGCATATTTCCAAGCACGGCCCCGACCGCCTCCAGCTCGATTGGCGCCGAGCAGACCGTCATGGGCAAGATGCTCAGCACCTTCACCGGCTACGTCATGGCGCTCGCCGCCGCCTTCGTCGCCTACACAACCATCATCCAGATCACCCGCGCCGCCGAGAACGGCCGCGTGCTCAGCCAGACCACCAGCTCCTGGGCACCCGTGCGCCTGTTCTTCGCCATCATGCTGATGCTCCCGATCAACGGCGGCTTTAGCTTCGGCCAGCTCGCCGTCGGCCAGGTCGCACAGTGGGGCATCGGCATGGGCAGCTCGATGTATGCGCTCGCCATCAAGGCGGTCGGCCCAGACGCCATGCCGATCGCCCAGCCGATGATCCCGGGCACCAAGGGCATCGTCGCCGGCCTGATCGAGAACGAGCTGTGCCGCGCCCTGATCAACCAGGGCTCTGGCAACCCGAACATGGTGCCGGTGCCGATCCCGGTGACCGGCGGACAGGCAGGCGCGGGAGGCTACATCACCTGGTCCTACGGCCTGGGCGGCAACGAGACCGGGACGCCGGCTTGCGGCACCGTCACCGTGCGTGTGCCGGCGACCGGCAACGGCAGTACCTTGTCCGGCGTGAACGTCGACATGACCGGGACCCAGAAGGCGATCCTGATCTACGTGCTGAGCGAGATCCGCAACGACGCCGAGACCGTCGCCGCCAACATCTGGCAGACCCGGCAGAGCTCCGCGCTCAACACCCTGATGAGCACCTACACCACGGCCACCAGCGACTACACCCGGCTGCTGACCCAGGCGGCCACCACGATCACCGCCTCGCTCAACGCAGCCATGAAGGATGCCAGCGTGGCGCGGGACGGCGGTATCGGGCTGCAGACCGGCCAGAACCAGCTCGCCGCCCTCGGCTGGACCTCGGCCGCGGCCTACTACCTCGAGATCGCCCGCCTGAACGGTCAGACCCTGTCGCTGCTCTCCGCAACACCCACGGTGAACGCACCCAGCTACCAGGGTCTTGGCGAAGGGCTGACCAACGACCTGGTGCCGGTGATGAACGCGGTTCTGGCCTTCCAGGCCAAGCTCAACACCTACGTGCAGACCACCGACACCCGCGATGTTCCGGCGGGCAACGCCGACCTGTTCTCCGGTGCCACTCCCGGCAAGGATGGCGCCAACACCATCGAGAAGGTCTCGCGCTCGGTCGGCTTCAATGAAGCCTTGCTGAAGAAGCTTATCAGCCTCAGCCAGCTCGGCACCAACCAGTGGGCCGATCCGATCCTGTCGATGATCTCGCTTGGCCACCTGATGATCCACACCGCCCTGACGGCGCTCGGCCTGTCGGCAGTGCTGTCCTCGGCGACCGCGACCACCGGCCTGAGCGCGGTCCAGATCTTCACCTTCAACTGGAGCGGCGCCGCCGCGACCGTGATTGGCCACCTGATGGTGACCTTCCTGGCGACGCCGATCTTCTACGGCTGCCTGGCCATGCTGATCCCCGGGCTGATCCTGGCCTTCGTGCTGCCGACGGTCCCGTTCGCCATGTGGCTCGCCGGCGTGGCCGGCTGGCTGATCCTGGTGTGCGAGGCCGTGGTTGCCGTGCCGCTCTGGGCCTTTGCCCACCTGACCTGGCAGGGCGATGGCCTGCATGGGCGGGGACTGGACGGCTACGGCCTGCTGCTCAACGTCATGTTCCGCCCCGTACTGATGCTGTTCGGGCTGTTCTTCGGCTACTTCGTCTTCAGCTCGATGACCTGGCTGGCGCTGCAGGGCTTCAGCATCACCGCGGGCTTCGTGCTGCAGAACGGCTGGTTCGTCTCCAACCTGCTGGGAGTTGTCACCCTGCTGTGCGGCTTCGTCCTGCTGGAGCTGACGATCGCGCTGCTGTCCTTCCGGCTGATCTCCACCTTTCCGCATCACGTCATCAAGCTGGCGGGCGTGCAGCCGGCCGGGCGCGTCGACATGGAGCGCTTCGCCTCCGACGTCGGTGTCGTCGGCATGGGGTCGTCGATGCGTGGCATCCAGGGCGGCTACAGCGCCATGGTGACCCAGGCCATGAAGGGGGCGGGAGGCGGCGGAGGTGGCTCGGGTGGGCGCGAGCTCGGCGGGAACACTCAGGCTGGCGGGCAGGGTGGGATCAGGCAGCCTGGCACTGACGCGACGCTGCAGGCCTCCTCCGACGTCACGCCGCCTGCGGCACCTCGGGAAGGTTGAGGCGCCCGTCACTGTTCGCATGCCGGAAGGGCATGGTTCCCCTCGACCCTGGAGGGACACCACGATGCGGATCACCGGACTGGCAATGCCGACATTGTTGCTGCTGTCGCTGGCCGCATGCGGCAGCGGAGGCAACCTGAAGACGGTGGCAAGCTACACGGCCCCGCCAGCTCCACCCATCAGGCATCCGCTCTACAACCCGGATGCAGCCTACGGCGAGGCTCGTGCGACCTGGCGGCCGCCCGTGGCGGACCGCAACGGCGGCATCGTCCGGCCGAGCGAGCCGGCCACCGAGGCAGAACGGCCAGACTACGAGGGGGCCACCTGGGCGACGGGCGCCGGGCGGTCCGCATTCCAGGGGCCGCCCGGCACATTTTAGCAGGGCAGGCAGGGAGCGGATGCTCGCCCTCCCCCCTGCCCTCTTCGCTTATCCTCAGCTTGGACGCCAGGTCTCGTCGGCGTTGAGGAACTCGCGCGCGGTGCCGAGCCGGCGGGTGCGGACCTGCCAGTTGATGAGGGCGTTGTAGAACGCCATCAGGAAGAAGCAGCAGCAGATCGCCCCGGTGGACACCGCGTAGAGCAAGGTTGGCAGGGATGGCAGAAGGCTGGCGGCGTGGATGAAGCCGACCACCACGAAGACAGTGCCGCCGAAGAGGTAGCTCCAGGTCGCCTGACGCGACTGGCGCCGTCGGTTGCTGAGCAGGCGCTCGATCTCCGCCACTGGCACCCGCGCTTCCCACGACATCTCTGACACATCGAGCGTCCGATCGGGCTTCACCCGGACCATGGGGTCGGGACCAGGACCGGTGCGGATGGTCTGCGCCAGTCCCTGGATCAACCGGGCATTCTCGGCTATCTGGTCCACTCCGATACAGGCGATCGGCGCTCCCAAGGTCTTGCGCATGCCCCACCCAACAGTCCAGGGCTGCGCCCCTTTATCCTGGGGCGGCTTGGCCTTGCGGAACACCGGCTCAGCTCGCGGACGGAGCGATGGAGGCGATCATCGCGGCAAAGTCGGGAGGAAGCCCGACTTGGTGCCCTTCGGTTCCGTCCGCCTTGCGCCAGTAGAAGGTTGGCGTGCCGCGCAACCCAAGAGACTCCTGGACCACCATGTTGGCCTGCAAGGTCGCAGCCGAGCCAGCATCTGGATCCCCGGTCAGGGCGTTCGCTGTCCAGGCGGCGACCATGTCGTCCCGGCCCCTACCAAGCATCATCCGGGCGGCCGCGGTGCTGCGGCCCTGGTCCTCGTAGTCCAGTAGCGAAAGCGGGATCACCGCCACCTGAACCTTGCCGGCGGTGATGAAGGGCTGCAGCTGCTCCATGGCGCGCACCGAGAAGGAGCACAGTGGGTCGATGAACATCCACAGCCGTGGAGCCGTCGACGGACCCGTCGTACCGTAGGTCGTGGTCGCCACCGTCTGGAGTGCAGAGGGGACGGCCTGGTCCACGGTCATCGATGGAACCGCGGCAGCCGCACCGATCGTCACGGTCGGGATGGCGCCGTCGATCGAGGACACCTGCTGGCGCGTGATGTTGCGGCCGGTGAAGTCCCACATTACCCCTCCGATCGCCGCCTGCCCGTCGGGCGTGATGTAGAAGACCTGGAAGGTTTGGCCGTTGCGGGCGAACACCGTGCGCAGCCCGTGCTCGGTGCCCAGGTCGGTCAGCTGTGCCCCGGCCGAGGCGATGCGCTGCAGCGCCGCCACCCGGCCGATCTCGTCGGCGCCGATTATTTTCCGAGTCTGGCTCGTGGCAGCAGGAGTGGCAGTATCCACGCTGACCGGCTGGAGTCGCGCTGCCTGTGATGCAGCAGAGGGCGCCGCCGCGGCCAAAGTCGCAGGCTGGATCGAGCACTGTGGATCGGCGACGGCCAGGGCCGGAATGAACAGCAGCGAGGAAGCAAGCAAGACACGGCGCATGAGAGCTCTCCTTTGAATAGAGGCAGGCTCCCAGTCGCGGACACGAACGGAGGCGCGCGAGATCGGCACCTGGAAGATACCTCAAGCTCTCTGAAGAGCGTCGTGTTCCTGTTCGCATCCTGCCATCGAACAGTCTGCTTATGGCATACAGAGCAACCGGCGATCCCTTGGCACCACGGTAACCCCGTTTAGGTGCCAACCAGGGAAGCGGCTCCAACAGGTGCTGAATGGCTCTCGCGTTGCGATCGGTTGTGGCGCTGGTGCACGGACCGGAGGGTCGGCGGGATATCCTGACCCGGTGCGGAGGATCAGTTCTGACGGACCGAGATGGGCCTGGCTGTTCGGATCATCCGATTGAGCACGCTGACGTCGATGGCGACTTCGCCCTGCTGGCCATCAGCTGATCTGGCTCGGAGCTTTGGGCCGATGCTGTGCTTGTAGCGACCGATCGCGGTTTCCACGAGGCTGCGTCGGCCATACCCGGTCGCCTTCTGCCAGGCCATGCGGCCCTTCCCGGCGAGGTATCGGACATGACGATCCCGGACCGTCGAGGTATCGGCCTTGTTGTCGTTGATCACTGCGGACCTGCGGGGCGGGATGACGATGTCAGGTGGCGGATCGCGCTGGCGCAGGGACGCTGCCTGGTAGACGGATGCGCCGTCATAGGCACCGTCGGCGATCACGCTGGCGATCGGTCCCTCCACCGTCGCGAGCAGGACAGGGACGGCGGCGATGTCACCGACGTCGGGATCGGTCAGAACGTGTGCCACGATCTCGCCGGTCTGTGTGTCGACGGCCAGATGCAGCTTGCGCCATCGACGGGGGGTGCGGCCTTGCTTCTCGCCGTCCCACTCCCCCTGGCCGAACATCTGCAGCCCGGTGCTGTCCAGCACGACATGAACTGGCCCGTCGTGCCGCATGGCACGCGGTTGGCGACCGGCAAACGCCCGGCCGCGTCGGCTGAGCGTGGTGTGGTCCGGCACAGACAAATCCAGGCCAAGCAGGCGCAGGACAGAGCGTGCGAACCCTTCGGCCTGACGCAGCGCCAGATGAAAGACCAGCCGCAGCGTCAGCACCAGCTCGATCGCTGCATCGGAGTAGAGCGGCTGGCCGCCGCGCGTCATCCGACGCGGGGCACTCCAGCCGGACAGCGCGGCCTCGTCCAACCAGATGGTCAGGTCACCACGCCGCCGCAGGCCCGCCTCATAGGCTGGCCAGTTCGTCACCCGCCAGCGCTGCTTCGGGATACGGTGGCGGCGGGTGGCATTGTGCTTGAACGGAATGCCCGCGACGTAGCCGGCCTACTCGGGCGACGCTACCTCCCCGCCTCCATGCACCAACGCCACGGCGCAGTTCCAGGCCGCGCCCATCCCACAGCTTGTCCCCTGGCTCGCCCCCGTTACTCAGACAGGCTCCTAGTGGGCCCAGTGACCGCGAAGCTGTGCGTTTTGGTCATCTGAGATGACGTGTTCCGGTTCTGGTCCGTAAGGTTGCCCGGTTGGATGCGGACAGGGACGGAAGCGGATGCAGCGGCAGTGGTCGGCGGACGAGTTAGGCGAGTGCTGGTCGCTGCTGCCAGAGGACTTGGCGCTGCTGGCCGGGCGGGTTGACGCCGGCAAGCTCGGCTTTGCGGTCCAACTCGCGTTCTGGCGCCAGCACGGCCGCTTCCCCGAAGAGGAGGCGGAGGTGGCGCCGACGGTGGTCGCCCATCTCGCTGCCCAGATCGGTGTGGGCGCCGATGCGGTCGATGAATACGCCTGGGCAGGCCGCAGCGGGCGCCGGCATAGGGTGGCCATCATCGACCACCTTGCGGTCGCTGCGTTTGACGAGGTGGCCGAAGCCAGGTTCCGCCGCTGGCTGGCCGACGATGCGCTGCCGCGCGAGTTCGCGGCGCCGGCCCTGGACGAGGAACTCAGCGCCTGGTTCGCCCGCAACCGCGTCACCCGGCCCGGCGCCTATCGCCTTGGCCGCATCCTGCGATCTGCCCAGGCCGCCCACGATGAGGCGGCGCTGCAGCGGGTGGCTGACCGGCTGGACGCTGGAATGCGCGACCGGCTCGGCGCCTTGCTGGCCGACGACGGCGATGGCACCGCCTACGCCCGCCTGGCCGCCGATCCCGGCCGGGTCGGCCTGGAAAGCCTGCTGGCCGAGATTGCCAAACTTGAGCGACTCCGCGGACTGGCGCTGCCGCCGGACCTGCTGCGCGGCCTGCACCCGGATCAGGCCAAGCGGTTCCGCCGGCGCGCAGCCGTCGAGAGCGCCTGGGAGTTGCGACGGCATCCCCAGCGCATCCGCCTGCCCCTGCTGGGCTTCTGGTGCGTGCCGCGTGAGGCCGAGGTGGTGGATGGCCTGGTCGAGCTGCTGATCCAGGTGACGCACCGCATCACCGTCAAGGCCGAACGCCGCGTCGTCGATGAGCTGGTCGAGGAGGCGCGCGAGGTGCGCGGCAAGGCCAGCATCCTGTTCCGGGTGGTCGAGGCGGCGTCCGGCAGCCCCGAGGGTGTCGTGCGCGAGGTGATTTTTCCCGTGATCGGGGCGCAGACCTTCGAGGCGCTAATCCGCGAGGCCCGGGCGCTCGGCACGCCGCAAAGCCGGCGCGTCCACACAGCGGTGCGCGCCTCGTATGGGTCCTACTACCGCCGGATGATGCCGAAGCTGCTGGCAGCGTTGGAGTTCCGCTCCAACAACGGCACGCACCGGCCCCTGCTCGACGCCCTGGACGCGATCCGCCGTGCGGAGGGCGAGGGACGGCAGTTCTTCAAGGCGGACGAGGTAGCCATCGAGGGCGTCATCCGTCCGAAGTGGCGCGACATCGTGCTGGAGGACGCACCTGGCGGCGGGCAGCGGGTGAACCGCATCAACTACGAGATCTGCGTCCTCCAGACCCTTCGCGAGCGGCTGCGCTGCAAGGAAATCTGGGTGATGGGCGCGGGCCGCTTCCGCAACCCCGATGCCGACCTGCCGGCCGACTTCGCCGAGCGCCGGGCAGAGTGCTACGAGCGGCTGGGCTTGCCCACCGAGGCACGGGCGTTCACGGACGCGCTCCGCGCCGAGATGACGGAGGCGCTGGGGCAGCTCAACCGCGGAATGCCGAGCAACCCTGGCGTAAGGCTGGACCCGCGGCGGCGCCACCCGATCATCGTCACTCCGCTGGAACCCCAGCCGGAACCGTCGGGCCTGGGCGCCATCAAAGCTGAACTTGGCCGGCGCTGGTCGGGAACGGGCCTGCTGGACCTGTTCAAGGAGGCGGACCTCCGGATCGGCTTCACGGACGCCTTTGTCACCGCCGCGTCCCGCGAGGCAACCGAGCGCGACGAGGTACGGCGGCGCCTGCTGCTGTGCCTCTACGGCCTGGGCACCAATGCGGGGCTGAAGCGGCTTGCCAGCGGCCGAAACGGCTTCAGCTACAAGGAGCTGCTGCACACTTGGCGCCGCTACATCGACGCGGACTCGCTGCGCGATGCGGCTCGCCGCGTCGCCAACGCGACGCTTGCCGTGCGCGACCCCCGCATCTGGGGCGAGGGCACGACGGCCTGCGCGTCAGACAGCAAGCACTTCGGCGCCTTCGACCAGAATCTGATGACGGAATGGCACGTCCGCTACGGCGGGCGCGGGGTGATGATCTACTGGCACGTCGAGCGCGGCTCGGTGTGCATCCACTCACGCCTGCGGCGCTGCTCGTCTTCGGAGGTGGCCGCCATGATCGAGGGCGTGCTGCGCCACGACACCGAGATGGAGGTCGAACGCCAGTATGTGGACAGCCACGGCCAGAGCGAGGTGGCGTTCGCGTTCTGCCGGATGCTCGGCTTCCAGCTCCTGCCGCGCCTGAAAGCCATCTCTGGGCAGCGGCTCTACCTGCCCGAGGCCGGGGGCGTCGCGGCCTACCCCAACTTGGCCTGCATCCTGACGCGGCAGATCGACTGGGCGCTGGTCGAGCAGCAGTACGACGAGGTCGTACGCTATGCGACCGCCATGTCCGAGCGCACGGCTGATCCGGAGGCGATCCTGCGGCGGTTCACCCGCGGCAACGTCCAGCACCCGACCTACAAGGCGCTGGCCGAGCTGGGCAAGGCGGTCAAGACGGTCTTCCTGTGCCGCTATCTCGGCGACGAGGCGCTGCGGCGCGAGATCCACCAGGGGCTGAACGTGGTGGGATGCGCTGGCGGCGGCGAGGAATGCGAGCCTTCGAGGCGGACAAGCAGGATGCCGCGGAGTAGAATTCGCCAGCCCTTGCCGTCCTACCCGGCGTTCAAGCCATGCGACAAGACTCGCAACCTTGCGAAAGAAAACTTATGCCGAAGCTCGACGGGAAGATCGCCCTCATCAGTGGTGGCACCACCGGCATCGGCGCCGCGACGGCTAAACTGTTCCAGGCCGAAGGGGCGACGGTGATCGTCACCGGATCGAACCCCGACACCCTCCAAGCGGCACGCACCGCGCTGCCCGGCATCGAGGTGGTGGCCTCGGATGCCGGTGACGTCGCCGCCATCCAAACCCTGGTCGATGCGATCGCATCACGTCACGGCCGCATCGATGTGCTGTTCATCAATGCAGCCGTCGGTCGGATTGCGCCAATCTCGACGGTGGACGAGGCGGCGTTCGACCTTCAGTTCAACATCAACGTCCGCGGCCCCTTTTTCCTGCTCAAGCACGCCATGCCGGTGCTGTCGGATGGCGGCTCGGTGATCCTGACCTCGTCGATTTCCGGCTCCAGGGGTGGAGATGCGATGACCGTTTACTCAGCGACCAAGGCGGCGCTTCGTTCTTTCGGTCGCACCTTTGCGTCCGCGCTCGCGCCGCGAGGTATCCGCGTCAACACCATCAGCCCGGGCCCGATCCAAACTCCCGGCCTCGGGAAGGCGGGCCTTCCCGCTGAGCAGATGAACGGCATGATGGAGAAGGTGGTCGCCGGTGTTCCGCTTAAGCGGATCGGGCAGCCTGACGAAGTGGCAAAGGCCGCCCTGTTCCTGGCTTCCAACGATGCCTCTTTCACCACCGGCGCCGAACTGTTCGTCGACGGTGGCATGATCGATCTTTGACGCCTCTGTCGTCATTCATGACCGACATCGCCGACCTGCGCCTGCACCGCATCCGAGCCGCTTCCGCTGCCTTGCGGCGCGCGGGCTATCGGACCACCCCGCCACCTGACACCGAGGCCGATCAATGGATCTCCTCCATCCAGGCCGGTGAGGACGAGGACGGCCACCCCGTCCATCGGGTGATCTGGCACCCATGCAAGGAAGCCATGGACTGGCAACATGCCCGCTTCGGGCCCTTCGAGCCGTCGCCCGCGGACCTAGCTGAACGTGATCTTGCGGGCGGGCGTGATGAGCGGGAGGAAAGAAACGTGACGGGCGACAATAACGGCGCATCGATATCCACAGATGGAGCATGACGTCATGAAGATCGGTTTCGTCAGTCTGCCCCTGTCGGGGCATCTCCTGCCGATGACGGCACTCGCCCGAGTGCTGCAGGCGCGCGGGCACGAGGTGATCTTCTTCGGTGTCCCCGACGCCGCGCCGATCGTGGGGGCCGCCGGCATCGGGTTCGTGCCGTGCGGCGAGGCGGAGTATCCGTCCGGCGCCGTCGCCAAGGTCTGGGCACCGATCGCCCACCTCCAGGGCCTCGAGGTGATGCGCTACGCGGTGGCGGAAATCTCGACCGGCATGCTGTCGGCGATGCTGCGGCACCTCCCGCGCGTCCTGAAGAAGGCGGGCGTCGAAGCCCTCGTCATCGATACCGCCCAGCTCTTCACCGAGCTGGTGCCGATGAGCATGAACATTCCGTTCGTGCAGGTCTGGAACGTCCTGCACTCCGACCCCTCGGGGGCGACACCGCCCTCGACCAGGAGCTGGCCGCACGAGGCGACCCCCGAGGCGCGCGCCAGGAACGTCGAGGGCTTGAAGCAGACGGGCGCGCTGTTCGCGCCGCTGATCCCAATCGCCCGCGCCTTTGCCGAGGAGGTGGGGCTTGCGATCGACTGGCGCCAGCCGGGTGCCACCGCCTCCAGGCTGGCCGTGATCACCCAGACGCCGGAGATCTTCGACTTCCCCGGCGTGCAGTGGCCGCCGCAGTTCCACTATGCGGGGCCGCTGTCGGACGCCTCGGCCCGCGCGCCGGTGCCGTTCGCGTGGGACAGGCTCGACGGCCGTCCGCTCATCTACGCGTCGATGGGCACGCTGGTGAACGGTTTGGCGACGGTGCAGCGGGCGATCCTGGACGCGGCGGGACGCCTGGCCGACCACCAGATCGTGTTCTCGTTCGGCGGCAATGTCGACGCGAACGGGCTCGGCGCGATCCCGCCCAACGTCATCGCCGTGCCAGCCGCGCCGCAACTCGAGCTGCTGCGGCGCGCCGTGCTGTGCTTCACGCACGCCGGCCTGAACACGGTGCTGGAGGCGCTGGGCGCGGGCGTGCCGATGGTGGCGATCCCCATCGGCTACGACCAGCCGGGCGTCGCGGCCCGGATCGCCCATCACGGCGTCGGCGAGTTCGTCGACGTGCAGGAGCTGACGGCCGACGCGCTGTCGACCCGGATCCGCACCGTGCTGGGCCACGACCGCTACCGCGCTGCGGCCAGCCGGTTCCGCGACGCCATAGCGCGCATCGACGGGCCGGCACGCGCCGCAGACATCGTCGAGCAGGCGTTCGCAGGGGCGCGGTCACCCGCCAGATGATCTCGAACGAGCGCGTCTCTGGAGTGCGCTGTGCTCGAAGAAGCCTAGGTGTAGCGGCGCGCAATCATACTCGGTCTGACGCGCAATCATGGCGGTTTCTGGCGCAGATTAGCTGAGACTATCGGGTGGCTTTGGCGCACGGTGTTTGAGACTGGGCGCATGGTCGTTGAGACGGACGCGAGATCGAGCGTTCCGACGCAGGGTGTGTGAGACGGATGGCTGGGCGGCGCTTTGGCGCTGTTGGTTGTGGCGTTGGCGTGCGGAAAACGGGCGGTTTCCTGGTGGCCTCTGCCAGCTCGCCAGCCACCACCAGAAAGTGCCAGAAAACCCGTTGCAGGATTGATCGCCACCTTGCAGGGTGCCGAGCTTGGCAAGGGGCATTCGTGGCGATCTTCCACCTGTCCGTGAAGACCGTATCCCGTGCGACTGGCCGCAGCGCCGTAGCGGCGGCGGCGTATCGCACGGCGACAGCCATTGAGGACGAGCGGCTTGGCCAGCGCCACGACTACACCCGCAAGCGTGGCGTCGAGGTGGCGTTCATCGTCGCGCCGGACGAGGCGGCCTGGACGGCCGAGCGTTCGGCGCTGTGGAACGCAGTGGAGGCGGCTGAGAAGCGTAAGGACGCCAAGGTGGCGCGGGAGTACGAGTTAGCCCTGCCGCACGAGCTGGACCGGGGTGGTCGGGAGCGCCTGGTGCGGGCCTTCGCCGGTGAGGTGGTGGCGCGCTTCGGGGTGGCGGCTGATGTGGCGATCCATGCCCCGGGGCGGGAGGGCGATCAGCGCATCCACCATGCGCACGTCCTGACCACGACCCGGTCGGTGACGGCCGAGGGCATGGGGGCCAAGACCCGCGAGCTGGACGTGAAGCAGACGTCGGGGCCGGCGATCGAGGCGTTGCGGGAGCTATGGGCGGTGCAGGTGAACCATGCCCTGGAGCGCATCCATGCTGAGGCGCGGATCGACCACCGGAGCCTGGAGGGGCAGGGCCAGCCCGACCAGGTGCCGACGCAGCACATGGGATCTGGTGCGACGGCGTTGGAGCGCCAGGCAGCCCGGAAGACCCTGCCGGCGCCGGCAGGGGCCGCGGCGGTGGTAGAGCACCAGCAGCCGGACCCGGCAGCCGAGCCGCTTGCCCCGGTGGAACCCGTCAACCGGATCGGGCAGCACAATGCCGAGGTACGGGAGCGCAACCGTCTCCTCGAGGCGGCGCGGCAGGTGATGGAGCTGGCTCGGGAGCAGGTGGGCGAGCTGGAGCGCGTTGCCCGGACGGGGGTGCGCAAGGTGATGGGCCTGGCGCGCGGGCTGGGGGCGTCGATCGCGGCCGAGCGGCAGCGGCAGGCCGAGGAACGGGTGCGCCAGGAGCAGGAACGGCAGCGGGCCGAGGCCGTGCGGCAGGCCCGGGTGCTACAGGCGGCCGAGCTGGCCCGTCAGGAGCAGGTGCGCCAGGCGATCGCCACTCAGCAGCAACGGGACGAGGCCCGGCTAAAGGCTACGGCGCAGAAGCAGACCCCGGCGGATGCTCAGCAGAACGTCACCCACAGCCAGCCCAGGACAGGACCGCGTATGGAGAGATAATGCTTCTACTTCGAGGGCAAATCGTGACGGCATTGAAGGGCTTGAGCAGATGAACCAGTTGACCGAAAACAAGATCGACCCTGTTCGACCTCTAACTGCGCAAGAAGAAATCTACTGGCAGCTCACCTTTAACGATCAGATACATCCCGTAATAGCTGCTCATGTCACTGGCTCAACGCATCCTGAACAATGGAGAGCTGCGCTCGACGCCCTTCAAGCACGACATCCACTGCTTTCCGTCAGCATTGAGGCGCCGAGCCTGGAAACGCCCGGTCTGACCCAACCGTTCTTCCGGCGTCGGGGTAAAATGCCGATCCCACTCAGGATCGTTCCATGGGAATCTGTTTCTAGATGGGAGGAAGAGATTGAGCGGGAACTCGCCATCCCGTTTCGACCCGGTGAGACGCCTTTAGCTCGGGCCGTACTCATCCACACCCCGGACCGCTCGATCTTCATCCTCGCTGTATCGCATTCCATCTCGGATGGTATCTCACTGTCCTTGATGGTGCGCGACATCCTGTCGGCGATTGTCGGACAACCGCCTGAACCACTTGCGTTTCCTCGTTCCGCCGAAGAGATGCTCGGTATCGAGCCCGCTGTTCCTGCTTCGCCGGCGACGGATACCTTGCAAGACAGCAAGGCGAGCCATGAACCTCCAGTCGTCAGGAGCCTGCGTTTCACCAAGGCATTGACCGAGCGTCTAATCACCGTCTCGCGTCAGAATGACGCCACAGTTCATGGCGTACTTGCGGCAGCCTTTGTTCTCGCCATGCGCCAGCAGATGCCCCGATTTCAGCATGACGTCATCCGCATGATCTCTCCCGTAAACGTGCGCTCCGTGCTTGGCGCAGGTGAGGAGTGCGGGATGTATTTCACCTCTCCCAAGGCCGAGTTTGATCCAGCTCAACCTTCTGGCTTCTGGGACATGGCTCGTTCGGTTAGACAGGGCATTGTCGATGCTTCAACACGCGATGCTCTTTTTGCGGTCACGGCAGCGATGCAGGGGATGACGGCGAACGGGCTTACCAAAGCGGCCGCCGCAGACACGCTCAACCATGCATTCGCGATCGATATTCTGCTGACCAATCTTGGCCAAACACCTTACGAACCTGAGTTCAAGGAAATCAAGCTGGAGTCGCTGTGGACTGGGGTTTTAGCTGGGCTCCCCGGAATTCAGACCGTCGGAGCAGCCACCACGAATGACTCGCTCTGCCTGCTTTTAACTTGTCGGGAACCGATACCGCTACTGCTAGAAACCGCTGAGGCAATACTTTCCGACGTTTGCAAGTGGCCGCTATAGCTAACCGCTGAATGACGCAGTTTGCTTCTCCAGTAGGGCAGTCACGTCCGGTTGCGTGCTCAGCAGCTCGTCCAGTGTGAAGGGGCACGCTTCAGGCAATGGCCGTGCTTCGCTGTTGGCGTTGATCTCCTCCTGCATGAGGTAGAGCGCCTTGGCGTAAAGCTCGCCCAGGTCGATCCGCTGCCGCATGGAGGGTGTGAAGCGGTCCTGCGCGTCGACGAGGAATGTCCTGATCTCGCTGCGCCAGTGAGGCGTGGCCGAGCTATCCGGCCAAGCGTGCAGCTTGAGCAGATGAAGCATGGCTTGGCGCAGCAGGCTACGGCAGGCGGTCAGCTGCGCCAGTCCCACGTCGCGCACTTCCTCGATCACGTTGGGCCAGTCCACGGCCTCGTTCAGCCGCTCGCCGACCGCCAGGCGGTCGAGCAGGGCGGCCTGCTGCTCGGCCCAGGCGAGGGCGTCACGCTCGTAGAGGCCGCTCATCCTGGCTTGCCGCCATCCATGACCCGGAGCAGCGGCCCGGGAGGGCCGTCGGCCTGGGCCCTATCGCGGGCCTCGCCGGTCAGGTGGGTGCCGACGATCGAGTTCATGAAGTAGCGCACCAGCCCCGGCCCCCGCATGCCGGCAACTCGCTCACGGCGGCGGATGATGGCACCGATCTCCTCCAGTTCGCCCATGATCCGACTGACGTTGTCAGGCTCCTCCCCGAGCTTATCGGCGATCTCGTCGCGCCGGAGCATGACCCCACCAGTATCGTTGCGCAGGTGCTTGAAGCACAGCGCCCATAGCCGCAGAGCGACTAGGGGGCGGCTGCTGTGTTCGGCCAAGTAGCTGACTACGGCCTCATTCTGGTCCGGGCTGAGCATGACGAAGGTCCATCCGTTCCGGGCGGCAGTCTTACGGTCGATCTGTCCGATCAGGTGGCCCACCTGGTCGGGCATTTCAGCCTCGAAGGGTAGCAGGGCGTCGCGCAATTGCTGGGCTTGTTCGACCCGGAGCTGGCCGGCTCGGGGGAGGAGTTTTCGGATCGTCGCGGTCATGTGGGGAACTCCCTTTTTAGAGCTGATCACCTGTCGTACCACGACAGCACTGACTGCAACACGACAGGTAATCAAGTGGTCGCGCGCGTAAGGCGCGGGGGCGTGCGCGCGCCTGAGATCTAGGCTTAGAACATCTCCCTACGTGTAGCGACGCGCAATAATGAACGCTCCGACGCACAATGATGCGCCGTTTCCGACGCACATTACCTGAGACGGATGGGCACGTTCGACGCACGCTCGGTGAGACTGGACGCACCTTCGGTAAGACGGACGCGAGATCGTCGGCGGTAGGCGCTACGCGCGATCTCGATTATCCGCCGGTAGGGTCGACGCTTCGCCACTCCGATCGAGCGTCATCCACCTCCCATTCGCGGCTTCCTGACGGAAGCCGTATCTTGCATAGAGCGCGTGAGCGTCGGCTGTGTTCAGCGTCCAGTGATCGACGGTCGCGAGGTTAGGATGGGCGAGTATCATTTCGATCAATGCGCGACCTAGACCGAGGCCGCGCGAGGCCGGATGAACGAATACATCGCCTAAATGGGCGCGGAACGCGTAATCGGTGAGCAAGCGTCCAAAACCAATCTGCTCGCCGGTGGGTGAGTAAAGGCCGAAGAGGAGACAGTTGGCCCAACTCCGCGCGATCCGAGCGCGCGGCTGATTGGCGGCCCAGTAGGTTTCGGCGAGCGAAGTGAAGACCATTTCCATGTCGATCCGCGTCCGGTCATCGCTGATGACATGGCCAGTCGGCAGGACAACCGTGTGCGCCATGCTCATCTCCAGGTCATGAGACCTGTGCGCGAGAGTGCCTGAGGCGGTGTTCCGCGCGTTTTTTCTGA
>CAXSEF010000020.1:0-43542 GCA_964236535.1 uncultured Acetobacteraceae bacterium | reverse complement strand
CTGCCTCAAAGCCGCACTCGATTGAATCAGAGACTAACAGACCCTAGCCGGTAACCAAGCTTCGAGGCGGGTTTCCTGACGTTCACTTCAGACGGCAAATCAGCGTTAAAGCGTAACTCTTTGATCAAAAATAAAATCCTGCGTTAGCAGACGGTTTTATTGCATCGCACTAGCGTGAATAGTTACCTAAAGCTCAACCTGAAGATGCAAAAGACCTTGAAAAGCATCCTGTTAAGATTATACACATTTTCGTGTAGACGCTTTGCAACCTGAGGGCGCCATGAACATCCAGGTCGATTACGCTGAAGCCTACGAAAATTCTGAATATGGCGGCGTTGAGGTTCGACGGCTGAAGGCGTTGCTGAGACAGATCAACGGCTTGCCGCCTGAGATCGCGCTATGCGGACCATTGTCCGACCGCCTGACCGAGGAATTGTCCCACCGCCCGACCGAGGAACAGCTCGACCGCGCGGCAGCAGTAACACCCGCTTGCCATCGCGCGGGCTGGCACAGTCTGTTCAAAGTGATGCTCGACCGCTCCCTGGCCGCCGCCGCGGTGGTGCTGCTCGCGCCCCTGTTGGGAGCGATCGCGCTTGCGGTGCGCCTGGACAGTCCGGGACCGTCGCTATTCCGGCAGGAGCGCGACGGTCTGAACGGCCGGATCTTCCGCGTGCTGAAGTTCCGTTCGATGCGCATGGAAGCGTCTACCCCTGGCTTGCGCCAGACCGTGCAGGGCGACCCGCGCTGCAGCAGGCTTGGTCGTTTCCTGCGCCGAAGCAGCCTCGACGAGTTGCCACAGCTGTTCAACGTGCTTTGCGGCGATATGTCGCTCGTCGGACCGCGGCCGCACGCGGTCGACATGCGGACCGAGCACCGGCTCGGCTACGAGATCGTTCCCGGCTATGCGCTGCGCCACCGGGTCCGGCCGGGTATCACCGGTCTGGCCCAGGTGAGCGGCCTGCGTGGTGCAACCCACACTGCCGAACAGCTTCGGGCCCGCGTGGAATGTGACCTCGATTACATCAATGGCTGGTCACTGGCGCTCGACATGAGGATTCTAGGCAGAACGGTGCTGAAAGTGTTCTCGCCAACCGGGGCATTCTGATGCGCAGTGCGCCACCGCTGCACGGAGCCGCTGGCACAGCGTCGCGCGGCTCCGGCCTGGATGATCCGGACGACCTCCGGATCGGACCTGGCTGGCGCAGGCCGGCGCGGCCCGCGGCTGGTGAGCCTGGAGTGTCGCGCGTGCCCGGATCGGGCGGGCTCGCCGGACTGCTTGCGCCGTTGCGACGTGCCGACCTCACTGTGGAATTCGTGCAGCTGCACTATGCCATCGAGGCGCTGCGTGGCGACGACCCTGTCGTCCTGCAGTTCCTGTCGGCCACGCCGGGGGAGGGAACAAGCACGGTCGTTGCAGGATATGCCGCCGTCGTTGCCGCCGAGCGCGCCGGGATACTGGTGGTCGATTGCGGTGGCGCAAGCACAGCGCCGGCTGGTGCCGCAAGCGGGGTCCCGGCCCGCAGCAGTCATGCAGGCGGCGGCCCGGCGGGTGATGACGACGCCGGGCCTACTGCGGCCAAGTGCCTGATCGGGCTCACGCTTTCCGGCCTGCCGCCAGACCTGGCGGTGCACCAGGATCCGTCATGTCCCGGCCTCGCGCGGGCTAGGCTCGGTTTCACCGACCATCCCCTGATCGAGATTGGAACCGCCGAGCTGCGCGGGTTGCTGGCGGCGCTGGGCGAACTCTACCCGACCGTGGTGCTGGACTGTCCAGCCGCCGCGAACTCGCCCGACTCGGTCGCGCTGTCGCGGCACTGCGACGGCACGGTGCTGGTCGTGCGGGCGGCGGTGGCCAAGGCCGTGGATGTCATCCAAACACGGGTGGCGATCGAGCGGGCAGGCGGCCACGTGACTGGCGTTGTGCTGAACCGGCGCAAGCGACCGCTGCCGGCCTGGCTGACTCGCCGGCGGTGAGCGCCACGGTCTTCTCGCGAACGGCACCGGCCGGATCACCGCCGGGGGGCATGGTCCAGCGCCTGGCCAATCGCCGCGGCCATCGCGGTCGGCTGCAGAGCGTCGTCGAACGGCAGTGCGCGATTGGGCAGGCCGTCGGCGCGGCGGGTGGACGGGTCGCGGCCCATCTGCTGGTGGCGCTGGCTCAAGCCCCAGCACTGCACCGAACGGATCGCACGTTCGTCGAGTGCCACGTCGAGGTAGCGGCGGGTGATATCGGCGACCATGGTATCGCGGACCATGGTGTCTGCAGGCAGCAACTGGTCGTTGACGTCAAGCTCGGTGACGAACAGCGCCAGCCCCATGCCGGCGAGTTCCGCCAGGAAGCGGCGATAGGCCGCCTCGGCAATCCGACGCCCCGGCTTGAGGTGAGCCTCGAGCCCGAACCCGGTGATCGGCACGCCGCGTGCAAGCAGGACCTCCAGGAGGCGGAGATACTGGTCGCGTTTGGTCTGCCGGTCGGGCTCGTCGTACTCCAGGTCGTCGTCGTTGATCAGCAGCAGGGCACGCGGGTCGGCCTCGTGGGCGAGCGCGAACGCCCGGTCGACGTAGCCTGGGCCGAGGGCGTGCCACCACGGGGTAGTGCACAGGCCCTGCGCGTCCGCCGGCCAGCGCGGGTCCATCGGCTCGTTCACCACGTCCCAGGCGAGCACCTGACCGGCATGGCGGCCGCACACCGCAGCGACATGGCGGGCCAGGACGGCGTCTGCCCGGCCAGTGCGCAGGGCATCGAGCAGCCAGGGGGGGTTGTAGACGGCCCAGACCAGGGTGTGGCCGTGCAATGCGATGCCGTGCGCCTGGGTGAAGCCGGCCACCGCGTCGAAGCCTTCCAGGCGGAACATGCCGTCCGCGGGTTCGGTGGCAGCCCACTTGGCTTCCAGGCCGGGCGTGAGGATCGCGCACTCCCGCGCAACCAGGGCCGCGTAGTCCGGATCGGCAAGGTCGGCCGCGAGGATTTCGGCGCCGAACAGAAGGCCGCGCGCCGCGGCGCGGCTGCGCAGCGTCGGCGCGGGGTCGGCCTGCGCCGGGACGAAACCGCTGGCGGCAGCGGCCAGCAAGGCACGTCGGCTCATGGGCATCGCGGCTCCTGGCTGCGTACTGCCGCCCGGCCCCGCCCAAGACTTGGCACGAGATGACGCGGCGAGCCACAACCTTGCCGTGCATGAAGGCGACCGTCCATGGAGAGATTGCGTTCGTGGACCCGGCCGCGCCCACGATGGCCGGGCTACTCGCGGTTCTGCTCGCGGCAGCGGCCGTCGCGGTCAACCTGCTGGTCAGCGCCAACCTCCTCGCCGCGATCGGCGTTCCCTACTCCGGGGATGGCGGCAGCCTTTTGGTCAAGCTGCATCCCGGAACCTATCTGGCCCTGCTTTCGGCGGTGGCGCTGCTGTGGCGCCACCCGGTCGTGGTGACCCGCGAGCTGCTGCGGACCGCGCGGGTGCCGCTGCTCTACCTAACAGCGCTGGCCGGGTGCTTTGTTCTCGCAGCCGCGGCGACCGGCAAGGTGCACCTCGTCGTGTTCCTGGAGAACTTCATGCCGGCCGGGCTGCTGGCCCTGGTGCTGGGTCGGACGAGCGCCTGCGCGCTACGTTGGATCGCGGCGCTGGTGCTGGCGCTGCTTGCGCTCAACGTCCTGCTCTCGGTGGCCGAGACGCTGCTGCAGCGGCACTTCATCCCGATCCTGCTTGATGGGCACGAGGAGGCGGAACACGCGGCGGATTTCCGGGGAGCCGCGCTGTACGACCATCCGCTGACCGGGGCCATGCTGACGTCTGCCGGACTGTTCGTGGCGCAGTCTGCGCGGGTGCCGCGACTGTGGCGCGCGGTGCTGGGCGTGACCTTCGTCCTGGGGCTGATCTCGTTCGGCGGGCGTACCGCGCTTGCGTTGTCGGTGCTGGTGTTCGGAGCATGGCAGGGCGGCGGCCTGGCTTGTCGCGTGCTGCGCGGACAGGCCACACGGCTGGACCTGGCGCTGGGGCTTGTGGTTTTGCTCGTGGTGCCGGCGCTGCTGGTGCTGCTGGTGACGCAAAGCTCGCTGGGTGCGCGCCTGGTGTCGCACCTCTACTGGGACGAAAGCGCGCAGGTGCGCAGCGTGCAGTGGCACCTGCTGCCGATGATGGAGCCGGGCGAGGCCCTGTTCGGGATGACCCTGGCGCGGCAGGAAACCGCGTTGCATCAGCTGTCACTGCAGTGGCCGATCGGAGCGATCGAGAACTTCTGGCTGCTGCTCTATCTTTACTGCGGCGCGGCAGGTTTCGTATTGTTCCTGGCAGGGTTCCTGCCGTTTCTCGCCTGGACGTTCAAAAGCGCCGGGTTGCCGGGACGGCTGATGCTGGTCACGGTGATGCTGGCGGCGTCGTCGAGCAACTCGCTGGGGCACAAGGCCAACCTGCTGACCGTGCTGGTGCCGCTGGCGCTGGCCTCCAGGGCGATGCAGCAGCGCGCCCACCGTGCAGCGGCGCTGACCACTGTGGCAGTGCCGTCGCTGCGGCCGCCCGGGCAGACTCGCGCGGTGCTGGGCCAGGTGCGCGAACCTGTGACGGGTCTGCACCGGCAGTGGTGACAGGCATGAGTGCCCGGGCAGGTCTGCTGTCATCCGCCGAGCTTGGCGTTCCGACCGCAAATCGAACGGGCCCCGAAGCTTTCGGGGAAGACCGGGCGCTGCGCCAGAGTAGCGGTGCCCCGTCAAACGGGATGGGACACGCTCTCATGCTTGGCGGCGGCTCTGCCGCGGGTCAGGCGGTCGCCATCCTGTCATCGCCGCTGCTGACGCGGCTCTACGATGTCGATGCGTTTGGCGCATATGGCACCTTCTCGGCGGCGGTCTCCTGCCTGGCCTGCGTGGCCACGCTGCGCCTCGACCAGGCGATCCTGCTGGAGCGCGAGGAGGCGGACGCGGAAGATGTCCTGCGGCTGTGCGTGCTGGCGGTGGCGGCGGTGTCGCTCGCCTCCGGCGTGGCGATGCTGACGGCATGGCTGTGTGCCGCGCGTTCTCCAGGCTGGGCGCGATGGCACCTGGGCGCGGACGGTCCCGGCGCGGCCATTGCGCTGCTGCCGCTGGCTGTCGCGTCAGCCGGGATCGTGCCTGCGGTGTCGCTGTGGTTCGTCCGTGGGGAGCGCTACCGCCCGCTCGCGACCTATCAGGCATCGCGCTCGGCCGTGGCTGTGCTGCTGCAGGCGCTGACCGGGCTGGCGTCCGCCGGCCCGCGCGGCGGGAGCGCGCTTATCGGTGGCCAAGTCGCGGGGCAGGTGCTCTCCGCGTGCTGGCTGGCGAAAGCGGGCGGACGGGCGCTTGCCGACGCGGTGCTGACGGGCTGGGAACCAAGGCGACTGCGCGCCGCACTGCTGCGCCACCGCAGCTTTGCTGTATACGGCGCGCCCCAGGTCCTGCTCCGGCTGGTCGGCACCTCGCTGCCGGCGCTGCTGCTGCCGCTGCTGTTCGGTTCTGCCCAGGCAGGCCTGTTCTGGCTCGCCTATCGCATGCTGATCCTGCCCAGCCAGGTGCTGACCGAGGCGCTTCGGCCGGTGTTCTTCCGTCATGCGGCCGAACTGCATGCACATGGCGGTAACCTGCATCGTGCGGCATGGCGCCTCTCTGCGGTTCTGGGCGTGCTGTGCCTGCCAGTGGTGGGGGGGCTGATGCTGGCGGGGCCGGCGCTGTTCGCGTGGGTGTTCGGCGCCTCCTGGCGTGGAGCGGGGCACGACGCCGCGCTGATCTCGC
The DNA here is from genome assembly GCA_964236535.1 of uncultured Acetobacteraceae bacterium. GTDB lineage: Bacteria > Pseudomonadota > Alphaproteobacteria > Acetobacterales > Acetobacteraceae > CAXSEF01. The sequence goes on along the minus strand of CAXSEF010000020.1, from coordinate 37,808 downwards.
TCGCCTGGGCGCTGGAGACGATGCAGATGCCCAGCGCCGTGTTGGTCGCCGTGCTGCGCCGCCAGCGGGCGTATCTGGCTATCGAGGCAGTGTCGCTGGTCGCGCGCGCAGCCGCACTCGCTGGCGGGGCGCTGTGCGGCGGCCCGGACCTTGCCGTCGGACTCTATGCCGCCGTGTGGGCCACGACGAGTGCCGGGGTGATCGGGTGGATGGCGCGCGCAGACCGTCCGGGCGCTGCTGCGCAGACACGGGCCCGTTCAAGAGGGACGATACATGGGCATTGACGCAGCTCCTCGCGCCACCGCCGCGGTCCTGGGTCGCTTGGCGCTGCCGAACTGGCGCACCGCGGAGTGGCCGGACACTGCGAGTGACGCGGCGGGGACGGCCGCCAGGGTCTCGCACCGGGACACAAGCTGCCGGCTGTATGACGAGCAACGACTGCGCCACCTTGCCGTGTACATGCACGATCTTTCCGGCGGCGGCGTCGAGCGGATGCGGCTGGAGCTGATCCGGGTGTTCCTGGCGCGCGGCATCGCCGTCACACTCGTGCTACACGCACGGACCGGGCCGCTTGCCGCGCGGGTACCGGAGGGTTGCCGGGTGATTGACCTTGGCACGCGGCGGACCGCAGGCGACGTGCTGCCGCTCGCCCGATTCCTGCGCCGCGCACGTCCCGACGTGCTGCTGGTCAGCTTGGACCACAACAACATTGCGGCGATGCTGGCGCGCCGGCTCGCGCGCGGGCGCACCCGGCTGGTGGTCTGCCAGCACAACGCGCTGTCGGCGGAAGCCTCGCACATGGCGGGCTGGAAGTACCGTGCCGTCCCGCTGGCATACCGAATTCTGCAGGGTGCGGCCGACGGCATCGTGGCGGTCTCGGCCGGGGTGGCGGACGACCTCGCACGCACGTCGGGCATCGCGCGGAGGCGGATCAGCGTGATCCACAACCCGGTGATCTCGGGCGACTTCGACAGGCGTGCCGGCGCGGCGCTGGACGATCCGTGGTTCGCCACCAGCGCGCCGCCGGTGCTGGTCGCGGTCGGGCGGCTGGTCGAACAGAAGGACCCGCAAACGCTGCTGCGCGCCTTCGCGCAGGTGCCGGCGCCGGCACGACTGGTACTGCTTGGCGAAGGGCCACTGCGCACCGAGCTGGAGACGCTTGCCGGCCAACTCGGCCTGGGCTCGAGGGTGAGGTTTGCGGGCTTCCAGGCCAACCCGCTGCCCTGGGTGCGGCGTGCGGCGGGGCTGGTGCTCGCCTCCCGCTACGAGGGCCTCGGCAACGTGCTGATCGAGGCCCTGGGCTGCGGAACGGCGGTGGTCAGCACCGACTGTCCGCACGGGCCGGCAGAGATCCTGGAGAACGGTCGACATGGAGCACTGGTGCCGGTGGGCGATGTCGAAGCACTGGCCGCGGCGATGCGCGCCCTGCTGTCCTGCCCTCGCGATCCGGGGGCGCTGCGTACACGCGCTGCCGAGTTCACCGCGGAGCACGCCGTTGCGCGCCATCTCGAATTGTTTGCAAGCCTGGGAGTTCCGGCATGATCCAACGCAGGATTTTCGGCTTCGCCGTATCGCAGTTGAGCGCGCGTGAGATCGCGCATCAGGTCGCGACCACGCCGCCACCGACTCGCAGCCAGGGCCGGAGCTGCGGGCGCGACTGGGAGGGTGTTGGTCTGGTCGTCACGCCAAACATCGACCATGTGCGGCGGCTGTCCGACAACCGGGCGTTCGCGCAGGCGTATGCCTGGGCCGCAATCATCACCTGCGATGGATTCCCGGTCTATCGCTATGCGCAGATGCGCGGCTGCGTCCCGGCCGGCCGAGTGACAGGCTGCGACATCGCGCGCGAACTGCTGCGCCACGAGCCGCTCGGCATGCACAGGCTGTTCTTCGTCGCCGACAGCCAGGAAACCGCGGCCGGCCTCGTACGCTGGGCCAGGCGGCGCGGGCTGTCCCGGCAGGTCGCGACCCATGTGCCGCCGCACGGCTTCGAGCGCGATTCCGCCTGCTGCGATGCGCTGTTAGGCATGATCGAGTCGCACGGCACGACGCTGTTGCTAATGGGTGTCGGCGCACCCAAGAGTGAGATTTTTGTGCATCAGCACCGCAAGGTGCTGCCGCAGTGCTGGGCGTTGTGCGTCGGGCAGGCGCTGCGCATCGAGGCCGGGGTGATCCGCCGCGCGCCGGCACTGGTGCTGGCGCTCAATGCGGAGTGGATGTGGCGGCTGGGCAAGGAGCCGCGCCGGCTCGCCTCGCGCTACGCTGTCGGCAGCATGGCGTTCGTGGCCGCAGTTGCGCGCGACGTGCGCCGCCATGGCGTGGAAACGGGATCACAGCGCCGGGACTGATGCCGATTTCGTAAGGTCCCGACCGGCATTTGCAACGCTGTGGCGTAGTGTCGGAAAGCCAGGGTAGTCTCCGCTTGGAGCCGCAAATGGCGGACGGCCGGTTGCGGGAAACAAGGCCGGGCTTTGCTCAGACTCACCAGAGGTTGGAGCCCCTTGGAACCTCTTTACGCTGAGAATAGGCAGTTTTAGGACTGCCTTGAGCGGAGTACGGCGGCCATGCTCAGCTAATCGGTCACGCAGCACAGCGGCGAGCGCGCCGGCATCATCAAGGCTAGCACCCACGGGCGTCCTTGCCCCAGAGCTTCAGGCTTCGTCTGCCTTGACCCGGCGCAGGTTTCAGCGCCTCTCGGGCACACAGGCCAGCACTGGAAGCCCGAGGCGCCGCTCGACCTGTTCGGGCGAGAGGAAACCCTGCCGGGTCGCTTCGCACAATACCGCGGTGCCGACGCCGGCAAGCACGCTGAACACCGCGCCAGCGGCAAGAATCGGCAGCATCAGGCTGTGCGGGCGAAGCGGCACGCGTGCCGGCTGGATGACCCGCACGTTGGTGGCACGCTCGGCGGCGACGGCCTCGATCATGCGTCGGTCGTCCAGCACCTTGGCCGCTGTGCGATAGGCGGCATCCGCGACGTCGCGCTCGCGGTCGAGCTGCTCCAGCGTCTTCGCGCCCGCCTGGAGATCGTGCAGGGCGGCGTCGACCCTGGCGAACTCCGTCCCGAGGCTCTCGAGACGGGCGGTCTCGGCACGCAGGTCAGTGCCCGCGCGCTCGGCGTCGAGCGACAGCGCGTCGAGCGTCGGATTGCGGGCCTGCCTCTGCACCGAGGCACTGCGGTCGGCGTGCAGGCGCTTCAACTCCACCTCGCGCGCCGCGACCTGGGCGTGGGCGTCCTGCATCACCCGGCTGTCGGGCAGATAGCGGTTGGCAAGGTCGGCTTCCCGGCCGCGCAGATCCTGCAGACCGGTATTGAGCGTGGCGGCGCGCGCGTCAGGGTCGTCCTCGCTGTAGGCGCGCACGGTCGGCGGCGTCTGCGCGAGCTCGCGGGCAAGCGAGAGGACGCGCGCCTGCAGCTGCGTGCGGTTTGCCTGGGAGTCGGCGATAGCGCGGGCGATATCGTCGCGACGATGCAGCAACAGGTCGCGCTGCACGTCATAGGAGGCGATGTCGTGCGAAGCCTTGAACAAGGCGAGCCGGCTGTCCGCCTCGGACAGGGCATCGGCCAGCCCATGCACCTGCGTCTGCACGGTTGCGGACTGCTTGTCGCCGAACAGCGCCTGACGGCGTTCCAGATAGAGCGTTACCAGAGTGTTGACCGTCTCGGCGGCCACGTCCGGATCATTGTTCCGGAACGACACGTTCAGCACGTTGGCGTCTTTCGTGGCCTCGACGGTCAAATCCCAGTCGAAACGGCGGACCACCGCAAGCGCAGTCGGATCAAGCTCACGCAGCGGCGGGACTTCGAGGCCCAGCGCCTGCTCGGCCGCACGCGGCAACCCGGCAATGGCCGCCGCCAGCTGGCCGAGCAGGCCCGGGCGGTTGGTAAATCCGGGATAGGTGCGGTCCAGACCAATCCGGCGCAGCGTTGCTTGGTGCAGGTCATCGCTGGACAGGATTTCGACTTCGGCCTTCATGATCTGGTCGGGCCCGAGTTCGCCGGCGGCGCTGGGCGGGGTGCCGGCCTCCGGGCGATAGGTGTACTCCGAGCCAAGCAGCACGACGAGGGATGCGCTGGCGACATAGCGAGCAGGGATCAGGACGGCGGCCAGCCCTGCCAGAACGAAGGCAAGTGTCACCGCTTCCAAGATGCGGCGGCGGTCAGCCCAGGCGCTGGCGCCAATCTCGCGTGCCGACAGCCGCTGGGACACGGAAACGGGTGAGGACTCCGGGAACGCGCCCTCCAGTGACGCAGCTTGGCCGCTCACGCTGCTTGAACCGTGTCGCTGGTCGAGCGGGACGCAGCGCCGCCTGCGCGGCCGAGCAGCGGCCATGCGGCCCGCGCCAGCCCCACGCCCAGCGGGGTGCGGGCGAAGCGCAAGCCCGAATCGGCACGCCGGTGGCCCAGCACGATTTCCTGACGCATCAGGGCGGCGAGTGACGGGGTGATCGCTTCCGGCCAGAGCGTCCGTGTCGGTGCAACGAGGCGACAGGCCGGACCGGCAATGGCGGCGCCTGCACGCAGCGGAACGGCAAGCCGGGTCTCGAAGCGAAGACGCCGGGCAGGAATGCGCGCGACCGGCACCGCGCCGAGCGCCAGCGCAAACTGCACCAGGTAGCTGTTCCAGCTCGGCGGCCCGGGCATGGCGACGTTGAAGGTGGCGCCCGCGACCGGCTGCTGGAGTGCGGCGAGTACCGCAGCCGCCACGTCGTCGATGAAGGCGAGATTGCAGGCGCCGTCGCCACCGGCGCCCAGATCGCCAAGCCGGCGCGACTGCAGCAAGCGGGCGATGCGCGTGGTCCATTGCGCGCCACCCGCTCCGTAGATGCAGCCGGGGCGGAGCACGACGCGGCCGGGATGGCTGGCCAGCGCGCGTTCGGCCGCGAGCTTGGCGCTGCCATAGGCGGACAGGGTCTTGGGCAGGGTGACGGTCTCGTCGACCAGGCCGGTCAATGTGCCGTATACCGCCATTGAGCTGAGCTGCACGATCCGGCATGAAGCCGGCATCTCGGCCAGGTTGCGTGCCACAGCAACCATCGCCTGCGCGCTGCCCGCCATGCAGTTCACCACCGCATCCGCCCCGTCAACCACGCGCCGCAGCGACGCGCGATCGGTCGCGTCGCATGGGGTGCGGTCGAAGCCGCCACGGGGCCGACGGGATGAGGCCACCGGTGCCGCCCAGCTGCTTTGTGTCAATGCGGTCAGCACCGCGCTTCCCACGAAGCCGCTCGCGCCGAGCACCACGACACGCTGCATTAATGCCTCCGCCTACCGGGCGCGATCCTGCGCGCGCTCCTCGGTTCTTGTAGAAAGTCCAATCATAGAATGCTACTGCGGATTGCATCATTCGGAGACAATGCAGCCTTGACCCAAAGCGCTCCTGTCGGGCGGACCCAAGATCGACCCGGTTTGCAAACCTGGATGTCGGATCGCGTGGTCGCATCCGGTTGGCAGCGGGCGCGCGAGATTTCGGGTCTATCGGCGGTATCGAGCAGGCAACCCGCTCGGGTGCGGGTGATCGCTGCACCGCAGGGCCCGGTGGGCGGCGGAATGGGCCGGGTCACGACATACCTCATGCAGGAGCAGGCGCGGCGCACGGATCTGCCATCCCTGGTTGCACTGGAGACTCGTGGGCCGGGTTCGGCGGCGCTGTCGCCACTCTGGCTTGCCAGTGCAGCAGCACGCCTGGTCTGGCAAGCGTGGCGCGGTCGGGTGTCCGTGCTGCACGTCAACGTCGCCGAGCGTGGCAGCGTGGTGCGCAAGGGCGTGCTGGTGGCGGTGGCACGGTTGTGCGGAGTTCCGGTGCTGCTCCACCTGCATGCGGCGCAGATCGTGGCGTTCTACGACGCGCTGCCAGCTCCCGGGCGCGCGCTGGTGCGGACGATGTTCCGATCAGCGGCGCTATGCGTGGTCCTGGGCGAGCCGTGGCGGGCCTGGGTGGCTTCGCTCGGGGTGCCGGATACGCGCATCCGAATTCTGCGCAACGGCGTGCCGCTGCCCTGCCTGGTGCGGCGGCTTCCCGCCTCCGGCGATCCGTTCCGCGTGCTGTTCCTGGGCAACCTGTTCGAGCGCAAGGGGATTGCCGACCTGCTGGACGCGCTGGCACGCCCGGTGCTCGCCGAGTGCGACTGGTCGCTGGTGGTGGCGGGCGGCGGCGAGGTCGCGCGCTACCAGACGCAGGCCATGCGGCTCGGGATCGGCGAGCGGGTGCGCTTTCTCGGCTGGGTGGACCAGGACCGAGCGGCGTCGTGCCTCGCGGAGGCGGACGCGCTGGCGCTGCCGTCGTACGACGAAGGCTTGCCGCTGGTGATCCTGGAGGCGCTGGCACTCGGCGTTCCGGTGGTCACCACCCCGGTGGGTGCGATCGCAGAGGTGCTGACTGACGGAGCAAACGCGCTGCTGGTGCAGCCTGGCGACACGACGGCCCTGGCGGCGGCCATGGCGCGTCTGGTCGCCGAACCAGGGCTTTGCGAGAGGCTGTCACGCGAGGGCAGGGCGCTGTACGTGCGCGAGTTCACCCTGTCGCTGTTCGCCACCCGGGTGGCGGCGTTGCACGCTGAGGTGGGACGATGATCGTGCAGGCGAACGACATCGAGGAGGGCGCCAGCCTGCGCGCCGACCTGTGCATCGTCGGCGCGGGAGCAGCCGGGATCACGCTGGCGCTGTCGTTGCGCGGCAGCGGACTTGATGTGCTGCTGCTGGAGGCTGGGGGCGAGCGTGAGGACGCCGCCAGCCAGGCGCTCTACCGCGGAGAGGTTGCCGACCCGGCACTGCACAGCCCCCCCGATCGCTACCGCCAGCGGCGACTGGGCGGGTCGACCACGATCTGGGGCGGGCGCTGCGTGCCGTTCGACCCGATCGACTTCGAGCGCCGCGACTGGGTGCCGCATAGCGGCTGGCCATTCACGCGAGGCGAGCTGCTGCCGCATTACGAGAGGGCGAACGAGCTGTGCGAGGCCGGCCCGTTCGCCTATGAGGCGGATCGCGTGCACGGCAGCGTGCCGCAGATGCTCGACGGCTTCGCGCCGGAGCACTTCGTCACCAACGCCATCGAGCGGTTTTCCTGCCCGACGAATTTCGGCCGCCGCTACCGGCACCGGTTGGAGGCGCAGCCCGCGCTCCGCGTCGTGCTCGGCGCAAACGTGACGCAGCTCGTCACGGACGCGCATGGCACGGCAGTGCAGCGCCTGGTGGTGCGCGGGCTCGACCGCGGCAGCCGTCCCGGGCGGCAGTTCTCCGTGGTGGCGCAGCGTGTGGTCCTTGCGACCGGCGGCTTAGAAGTCCCCCGCCTGCTGCTTGCCTCGCGCGGCCAGGAGGGCGGACCGCACGCCAATGGCGTCGGTAACGCCTACGATTTGGTCGGCCGGTTCTACATGTGCCACCTCGCCGGGACCTATGGCACGCTCCGCCTGGCCGAAGGCGCGCGAACGTTCCATGGCTATGGGCGCGATGCCGATGGAAGCTACGTCCGGCGGCGCTGGTCACTGAGTGAAGCAGCACAACGTCGGTACCGGCTGGGTGGCTTCGTGGTTCGGCTGCATCACCCCCGCATTCCCGACCCGGCGCATCGGACCGGCGCCCTGTCTGCGATCTGGATGGCGCGGCGGCTTATCCGCTATGAATACGGCAGCAGGTTGTCGGGGCGGGTGCCGCCGCTGGCCAGCCTGCGCCATGTGGCGAACGTGCTGACCGACGCACCGGCGACCGCGCGCTTTCTGCTGCACTGGCTGGCCAAACGTACCCTCGCCGAGCGCAAGTTCCCCTCGGTGGTGATCCAGCCACGCGCGCAGATGTTCAGCCTCGACCTGCACGCGGAGCAGCAGCCGAACCCGGACAGCCGGGTCGCGCTAGGCAGCGGCCTGGACGCGCTGGGTCAGCCGGTCCTGCGGGTCGAGTGGCGCCACAGCCGGTCGGACCTGCATACCGTCCGGGTGGCGCTCGGACTGCTGGCGGAGGATTTCGGCCGCTCCGGACTTGCGGTGCTCGAAGACGACCTGGAGGGGGTGGAGCACGCGGTGCTCCGCGACGGCGCATATGGCGGACACCATATCGGCACGGCACGCATGAGCCGCACGGCCCGGGATGGGGTCGTGGACGCTGACGGCCGGGTGCACGGGATGCACAATCTCTACGTGGCGGGTAGCGCAGTGTTCCCGACTTCGAGTCAGGCGAACCCGACGCTGACCATCGTGGCGCTGGCGTCTCGCCTGGCGGAACATCTGCGAAACGAGGCCTTGGCCGAAGCCGTGCTGCTGCAGGACGCGTGACCGTCGAGACAGGACCGCTCGCTTTGTACCTGAACTGTCGCCGGGCAGAGATTTCCGCGACGGGTCGGCCGATTTTCGGCAGTCTGCTGGTGAATCGGGCGGTGGTGGTCCATCCTTCGGGATGGATGATCCCTTCGACCTTGACCGCTTCGTCCAGGCCCAGGCGCCAGTACTGGCGTCGGTTCGACGCGAGCTCGCCGAGGGCCGAAAGCGCAGCCACTGGATGTGGTTCGTCTTCCCGCAGTTCGCGGGGCTGGGGCATAGCGACATGGCTCGGCAGTATGCGATTGCGTCCTTGGCCGAAGCCCGTGCCTACCTGGGCCATGCGGTTCTGGGCCCGCGGCTGATGGAATGCACCGCCCTGGTGAACACGGCCGCGAAGCGTTCGATCATGGATATCTTTGACCGCCCGGACGACCTGAAGTTCCACTCGTCCATGACGCTGTTCACGGCGGTCGAGTCCGATACACGGGTCTTCCAGGAGGCGCTGGACCGCTACTTCAGCGGCTGCGCAGACCTCGCGACGAATGCGAGACTGCCGCAATCCCGGTGACTTGCGGCTCCGTGCCGCGACAGCCGCCCGGTCAGTCTTGCGCCGCAGCAAGGCGGCGCCAGCTCTTCCATTTGCGCTCGGGTTGAGCCATTGCTTTGCGGCCGTCGCGCCGTCCAGGGAAGTCTCTCGATGTCATCCACAACCGCCAACACTCCGCTGCATGACGACACGCCTCCGGGTGGTACCCGTCGCGACTTCCTGACCCTGGTGGCAGGTGCCGGAGCCGTAGTGGGCGTTGGTGCGGTGGTTTGGCCGTTCATCGACAGCATGGAGCCTGCAGCCGACACCCTGGCAGCGGGCGAGGCGGTGGACGTCGACCTCTCCAAGGTCGAATCGGGACAGCAGATCGTCGTGGTATGGCGCGGCAAGCCCATCTTCGTGGTCAACCGCACGCCGGAAGCGATCAAGACGCTGACCGAACCGAAGCTGCTCAGCCGACTTGCCGACCCGAACTCCAGAACCAACCAGCAGCCAAAATACGCCAAGAATGCCCATCGTTCGGTCAATCCCGAGTATGCGGTCTTGGTAGGCATCTGTACCCATCTCGGGTGCGTCCCGGGCTACTTTCCCAATGTGAGCGCGACGGATCCGGCTCCCGACTGGCCAGGCGGCTATCTGTGCCCGTGCCACGGGTCGAAATACGATTTGGCCGGGCGGGTGTATTCCGGTGTGCCGGCGCCCTACAACCTGCCTGTACCGCCCTATGCGATGGTAAACTCGACGACGGTTCGTATCGGCGAGAACCCGGTTGGTGAGGTATTCGACCTGAATTCCGTGCTGCAGATCTAGGTCTGCCTCCGTTACCAGCGTGTCACCGGCACCGAACGGCATGACAGTCCCGATTACGGGAGAGGCCTGGGAGCGCCGGGCGGTGCATGTCCGACCCCGGGGTTGGCAGCACGTTCTCGATTCGTCTGCCGGCCATAGTCACGCTGTCCGAAACTGATCCTGATGCGAAAGATGTTGCAAGCGACGCCTGATGTCGCCGCAGGACCGTCGGCCTGCACAACGTCGGGTGCGTCCGGGTGGTGCCTCCGCCGCAGCGTGCGCCCTCAGGCGGTCAGCAGCTCGGCGATCTGCACCGCGTTCAGGGCGGCACCTTTAAGCAGCTGGTCACCGGCGATAAACAAGGCGACGGAGTGGCCAGACGGGTCGCTGATGTCATGTCGGATACGTCCGACCAGGATCTCATCACAGCCGGAGGCTGCGACCGGCATGGGAAACCGGTTGGCTTCGCGGTCGTCGACCACGCGCACGCCCGGTGCCGCATGCAGGATCGTGCGCACCGTCTCCGGGCTGATGGGTGAGACAAACTCGATATTGAGGGAGATGGCGTGTGCGCGCAGCACCGGAACCCGGATGCAGGTGGCGGCAATGCGCAGGTTGTCGTCGCCGAAGATCTTGCGGGTCTCGTTGCGCATCTTCAACTCTTCCTCGTTGTAGCCCGAGGCGGAATCGATCGGCGAGTTGTGGCTGAACAGGTTGAACGCATAGGGATGGGGCAGCACGCGAGGCGTGAAGTCGCGGCCTTCGAGGGCGGCGCGGGTGCTGTCCTCCAGCTCGGCCATTGCGGCGGCGCCGCCACCAGAGGCAGCCTGGTAGGTGCTGGCGACGATACGGCGGATCGGCGTCGCCTGGTGCAGGGGCCATAGCGGCACGGCTGCAATGATTGTCGAGCAATTGGGGTTGGCGACGATGCCGCGGTGCTGGGCGGCATCCTGCGGGTTCACCTCCGGGACAACCAGCGGCACGTCGGGATGCATGCGGAACGCCGAGGAGTTATCGACGACGACCGCGCCACGCTCGACCGCAGTGGCAGCCCAGTCGCGCGAGATCGCGCCGCCGGCAGAGAACAGCGCGATATCGACACCGTCGAATGCTTCGGCGGTAAGGATCTCAACGGGGAGGTTCTGGCCGCGGAAGGCCATGGTGCGGCCGGCGGAGCGGGGCGAGGCGAGCAGGCGCAGCCCGGCAAGGGGGAAGTCCCGCCGGGTCAGACAGTCCAGCAACTCGACGCCGACCGCGCCGGTGGCGCCGACGATGGCGATCGTGGAAGGACTGATCAAGCTGGGGGGCATGGCAACGTGTCCAGGGTGACCGCCGGGCCAGTGGGCCGGGTGCAAGGCGATGGTGACGCCGTGAAACGCGATAAGTGTCAAGAGTGATGCGCCGGTGTGGTGCCTTGCCATACATCCAGCGCCTCAGAATGTGGGGGTTCCGGGAACCCTTGTGGCAAGGCGGCTGCGACAGCCGGCGGCATGGCCGGCGAAGATCGTATGTCCATTTCCGGAGTCGAATTCCGTGGTTCGAACGCCCTGATGCGAGAGCATCACGGACCGCCGAGATTACCAGTATTGTTCATGCCCCGCCCCGTGATCTGAGCGAGCGTGGCGGCTAGGCAGGCGCTGCGGCGAGCTCCTGGATGGCGCGAGCCATCGCCGCGACGCCATTGCCGCGGTTTGTCGACAATGCGCCGATGAGGCCGAGGTCGCGCAGGAACACGGGATCGGTGGCGAGAATTTCCTCGGGTGTCCGGCCGGAGTAGACGCGCAGCAATAGAGCGACGAGGCCGGAGACGATGGCAGCATCGGACGAGCCGGCAAGGTAGAGGCTGCCGTCACGACGCTGTCCCTCCATCCAAACCTGACTCTGGCAACCGGGAACACGGTGCGCGTCGTTGGCCCAGTCGGCGGGAAAGGCAGGGAGCTTGCGGCCGAGCTCAATGATGAAGCTGTAGCGGTCCATCCAGTCGTCGAACACGTCGAGTTCCTCGGCGATCGCAGCGATGGCGTCGGCGGCAGAGGTCTCGGGGGGAGAGACGAACGGGTCTGGCATTGAAGGGAAATGACGGCTGCGGGATGAGGCGTCAAGGTTACCCGGTCCCAGAGTTGCGCAGGATGCTACACCTTGCTCCCGTGAGGTACCGTGCCGCGTATACTTTCTTGCTGCCGTAGCTAATACCAGCAGACCGGGCCTTGCCCTGGAAGCGAAGCAAGGCTGGGCTCTGCCCAGAACCGCCAAAGGCCTGGCCTTTGGCGAACTCTTGCGGCAGGGCCTTTGAAGTTGCTTGCCTGGCTATAGGATGAACCGGCTGAGGTCGCCCTTGTGCGCAAGGGGGGCGACGCGCTCGTTGACATAGGCGGCATCGACGCGGACATGGTCACCGTGACGGTCCGAGGCGGTAAAGCTGACCTCTTCCAGCAGCTTCTCTAGGACCGTGGCAAGACGGCGTGCGCCGATATTCTCGACCCGGTCGTTGATGTCGGCGGCCAGGTCGGCCAGGGCGTCCACGGCGTCGTCCGAAAAGTCGAGCTGCACCTGCTCGGTCCCGAGCAGGGCCGAGTACTGCTTGAGCAGGGAGTGTTCGGGCTCGACGAGAATGCGGCGAAGGTCGGCGCGCGACAGGGGCGCAAGCTCGACGCGGATTGGCAGCCGGCCTTGCAGCTCGGGCAGCAGATCAGCGGGCTTGGCAAGGTGGAAGGCGCCCGACGCGATGAACAGGATGTGGTCGGTCTTCACCGCGCCGTACTTGGTGGTCACCGTCGTGCCCTCGATCAGCGGCAGCAGGTCGCGCTGCACACCTTCGCGAGAGACGTCGCCGCCGCGAAAGCCGCCCTCGGAGGTGCGGGCGCACACCTTGTCAATCTCATCGAGGAATACGATGCCGTTGTTCTCGGCGTGGCTGACAGCGTCAGCGTTCAGCTGCTCGGTGTCGAGCAGCTTGTCGGCCTCCTCGCGGATTAATGCCGCTCGCGCTGCAGCGACGGGCATCTTTCGTGGCCGGGCGGGTCGGCTGAACATGCCCTTCATCATGTCTCCCAGGTTGATCATCTGGGCTGGAGGCATGCCTGGGATGTCCATGCTGCCCGTGGGCGGACCAGTGTCGGCGAGCGAAACCTCGACCTCCTTCTCCTCCATTTCACCGTCATGCAGCATCTGGCGGAACTTGCGCCGCGTGTCGGCGCTCGCGCCCTCGCCGACCAGGGCGGAAATCAGCCGCTCCTCGGCCGCCTGTTGCGCGCGAGCCTGCACGTCTCGGCGGCTCGCTTCGCGCAGCATGGTCAGGCTGGCCTCGACTAGGTCGCGGATGATGCTCTCGACGTCACGGCCGACGTAGCCGACCTCGGTGAACTTGGTGGCCTCGACCTTGAGGAATGGCGCCTGGGCGAGGCGGGCGAGGCGGCGGGCGATCTCGGTCTTGCCGCACCCGGTGGGACCGATCATCAGGATGTTCTTCGGAACAACCTCCTCTCGGATGCCTTCGGGCAGCTGGGCGCGGCGCCAGCGGTTGCGCAATGCGATGGCCACGGCGCGCTTGGCGTCGGTCTGGCCGACGATGAAGCGGTCGAGCTCGGCGACGATCTCGGGTGGCGTGAAGGTGGGCACGTCGAGCATCAGATGTTCTCCACCACGACGGCGTGGTTGGTGTAGACACAGATCTCAGCGGCGATGCGCATGGCACGGCGCGCGATGTCCTCGGCAGACAGCCCCTCGATCTCCATCAACGCGCGCGCTGCTGCCAGCGCGTAGTTGCCACCAGAGCCGATGGCGATGATTCCGTCCTCCGGCTCCAGCACGTCGCCGTTTCCGGTCAGAGTGTAGGAATGGTCGGCATCGGCGACCGCCATCATCGCCTCCAGGCGGCGCAGGTAGCGGTCGGTGCGCCAGTCTTTGGCGAGCTCGACACACGCGCGTTCGAGCTGGCTGGGGTAGCGCTCCAGCTTGGCTTCCAGCCGCTCCAGCAGGGTGAAGGCGTCCGCGGTGGCTCCGGCAAAGCCGGAAATGACGCTGCCGCCACCGATGCGCCGGACCTTGCGGGCATTGCCCTTGATGACGGTCTGCCCGAGCGTGACCTGGCCGTCGCCGGCCATGGTGACGCTGGCGCCCTTGCGTACGCAAAGGATGGTGGTGCCGTGCCAGCCGACAGGGTCATAGGGGGCGGGAGAGTGTTCGCTTCGCATGCGGCGGGAGGTGGGATGCGGGAGCGGCGCGCGCAAGCGAGGCAGAAGCATGCAAGGCTGGGCTCTGCGCAAACCTGCCAGAGGCGCGCCGTCCATGCACCGGCGCACGAAAGCCGCAAGAGCACGCTGTCGACCGCTCCGCCTTCGTGTGGGTCGAGGGCTTCAAGCCGCAGTGGAGTGCAGAGGCAGAGCTTCTGGCCTCGCCTTCGATCGCCTGAGTCTTGGCGCTGCGCCCTGTGTTCCTGTAGCACAACGCGATGGACGACCTGTATGCCTCCCGCAGCGCCACCGTGATGCGCCGCACCGCGGAGACCGACATCACGCTCAGCCTGTCTCTGGACGGTGCCGGGACAGCCGATGTCGCGACCGGCATGGGTTTCCTCGACCACATGCTGACGGCGCTGGCGCGGCACGCGATGGTCGACCTCGTGGTACGGGCGACGGGTGACCTGCACATCGACTACCACCACACGGTCGAGGATATCGGCATCGTGCTCGGCGACGCGTTCGCGCGGACGGTGGGGGACAAGCGGGGCATCCGCCGATACGGACAGTCGCTGCTGCCGATGGACGAGGCGCTGATCGAGGCGGCGGTGGATTTCTCAGGGCGGCCGTTCCTGGCATGGGACGTGGCGTTCGCGCGCGACAAGGTCGGCGAGATGGATACCGAGCTGTTCGAGGAGTTCTTCCGTGCGTTTGCGATGAATGCGCGGCTGACGCTGCATGTCACGCGCAGGGCCGGAAGCAACGCGCACCATGTGGCCGAGGCGAGCTTCAAGGCGGTGGCGCGGGCGCTGCGCATGGCAGTCGAGTCGGACCCGCGCAGCCCTGGCGTGATCCCGTCGACCAAAGGGGCGCTGTGAGCCCCGCCGCAGCAGCATCGATAGAATGCCGCTGATGCGCCGTTACACCGTGCATGTGCGAGGCGGGCGCGCCATGCAAATACCGGTGCCGGTCGGCAACATGCGGACTGCGCCGGTGTCGGGAGTTACCGAGGGAGCGACGGCAGACGAGGAGCCGTTGGGCGACGATGTGGTGCAGAACCGAAGCCGGGTCAGACCCGCGGGCGAACGTGCTGCCGCAAGCGGACGCCCGGGACGCCTGCCGGTGCTCGTGCCGGAAGGGTTCACCTGGGGGGGCCTGTTGTTCGGGCCACTGTGGTTCGCGGTGCACGGCGCTTGGCTGACGGCGGTGGTCGATGCCGCATTGTGGCTGCTGGCAGCGATGCTGTTGCCGCTGGCGCTGCCGGCGCTGCTTCTGCTTCAGGGACTGCTCGGGCAGGATATCAGGCGCTGGCACCTGCGCCGCCGCGGTGCGGTGCTGGGTGGCGTGGTGGTTGCGCCCGGGCGCGAGGCGGCACTGGTCCGGTTGCTTGACGCGAGGCCGGACTGGCGCAGCGCGGGGCCGCGCACCGGGTTCTGGATGCGCAGGATCTGATGCTAGTTGTCGTGGTGGATCATGGGAGCGGGAACCTCGCCTCGGCGTCTCGCGCCCTCGCGAGGGTTGCGGAACGCGAGGCGATCGATGCGCGGGTGCTGGTCACCGATGACCCGGCGGAGGTCGCGCGTGCCGACCGGATCGTGCTGCCCGGCCAGGGCGCCTTCGCCGACTGCGCGGCGGGTGTTGCTGCGGTGCCGGGGTTGCGTGCTGCGATGCAGCGCCGGGTCGAGGCAGGCACACCGTTCCTGGGAGTGTGCGTCGGCATGCAGCTGATGGCGGAGCGCGGGCTCGAGCATGGTGTCACCGCAGGCTTCGGCTGGATCGACGGCGAGATCGCGCCCCTGGATGTACCGGGGCTGCGCCTGCCGCATACGGGTTGGAACGCGCTTGATCTGCACCGACCCGGGCATCCGCTGCTGCAGGGCGTGGCGCACGGCGAGCATGTCTATTTCGTGCACAGCTACGCCTTGCGGGGCCACGACCCGGCCGACGTGCTGGCAAGCGCGTCCTATGGCGACGCGGTCCCGGCGTTCGTCGCGCGCGGCAACCGTGCCGGGACTCAGTTCCACGTCGAAAAGAGCCAGGCTGTCGGGCTGCGCATCCTCGCGAACTTCCTGCGCTGGGCGCCGTGACCGTCGATCCGGTGGCGCCGCACGGCCGCACGCTGGCGGTCGAGCGCGTCCAGCAGATCGGCGAGGACGACCTGCTTGCGCTGTGCGAGGCGGCTGACGCGGCGATCCTGGAGGGCGGTGGGTTCGGCTGGGTGACGCCGCCCGGGCGGCCGGCATTGGAGCGCTACTTCCGCGGCGTGCTGATGGTGCCGGAGCGTGCGCTGTTCGTGGCCCGGCTCGACGATATCGTCGTCGGCTCGGCGCAGCTGGTGCGCTCGCCGCGCAACAACGAGGCCCAGGCTTTTGCGGCGACACTGATGCACGCTTTCGTCGCGCCTTATGCGCGCGGCTTCGGCCTGGCGCGGCTGATGACGCTCACCGTCGAGGAGGCGGCGCGCACGATCGGCACCCAGGTGCTGAACCTCGATCTGTGCGAGACCCAGGAGGCTGCGATCGCGCTCTACGAATCACTGGGCTACGAGTGCTGGGGCACCCACCCCTGCTATGCCCGGATCGGTGGCCGGACGATCCGTGGGCTGTATTACTGCAAGCGGGTGCAGAAGGAGCCGAAGGCGTGAGCACCGAGATGTACGGCGCCAGCCTGACGCTGTACCCGGCAATCGATCTCAAGGACGGGCAGTGCGTACGGTTGCGCCGTGGCGTGATGGATGATGCCACCGTCTATTCGGACGATCCCGGCGCGCAGGCGCGGGCGTGGCAGCAGACCGGCTGCCGCTGGCTGCACGTCGTCGACCTGAACGGTGCGTTTGCTGGGCATTCCGCCAACGCGCCGGCGGTTGCGGTGATCCTGGCGGCGGCTACGGTGCCGGTGCAGCTCGGGGGCGGCTTGCGCGACCGGGCCGGGATCGAGCGCTGGCTCGATGCCGGGGTGCAGCGCGTCATCCTGGGCAGCGCCGCGGTGAAGTATCCGGAGCTGGTGCGCGAGGCCTGCCGCGCCCACCCCGGGCGGATCGCGGTGGGGATCGACGCCCGCGACGGCATGGTGGCGACCGGGGGCTGGGCGGAGACGTCAGAACTCGCCGTCGCCGAGCTCGCACGGCGCTTCGAGGGCAGCGGGGTGGCCGCGATCATCCACACCGACATCGCCCGCGACGGGATGCTTTCCGGGATCAACATCCAGGCGACGCTGACGCTGGCACGAGCCGTCCGCATCCCGGTCATTGCGAGCGGTGGCGTGGGCAGCTTGGCGCACCTTGCCGACCTTAAGCGACGCGCAGGCGGGATGATCGAGGGGGTGGTCGTCGGTCGCGCCCTCTATGACGGGCGGGTTGACCCGGCAGAGGCGTTGGCACTGCTCGCGCGATGAGCGGCCCTGGTGGCGACAGCGATGCCGCCGCAGGCACAGCCAACCTGGATCACGCACCCGGCCGGCGACGGCGGTCGGTTCGTCCTTTGTCGATCGGGTAGCGCGCAATATAACGAAGTGCCCAGAGAGGACCCGGATGTGCTGAAGCTTCGCGTCATCCCCTGTCTGGACGTCAAGGACGGACGTGTCGTCAAGGGCGTCAACTTCGTGGCCTTGCGCGACGCCGGCGACCCTGTCGAGCAGGCGATGGTGTACGACGCTGCCGGCGCCGACGAACTCACCTTTCTCGACATCACCGCGAGCCACGAGAACCGGGACATCATTCTCGATGTGGTCCGCCGCACCGCGTCGCGGGTGTTCCTGCCGCTCACCGTCGGCGGCGGCGTGCGCTCGGTCGAGGACATGCGCCGGTTGCTGTTGGCAGGCGCGGACAAATGCAGCATGAACTCGGCGGCGGTCGCGCGCCCGGAGCTGGTGGCGGAGGCGGCGCGCAAGTTCGGCAGCCAGTGCGTCGTCGTGGCCGTCGATGCGCGCCAGACCTCGCCGGGCCGCTGGGAGGTATTCGTGCGCGGCGGGCGTGAGGCCACCGGGCTCGACGCAGTAGAGTGGTGTCGGCACGTCGTATCGCTCGGCGCGGGCGAGATCCTGCTGACCAGCATGGACCGCGACGGGACCGGGAGCGGGTTCGACCTCGATCTGCTGCGCGCGGCCTGCAGGGCGGTGTCCGTGCCGCTGGTGGCGTCGGGCGGCGTGGGCACACTGGCTCATTTCGTCGACGGTGCTGCGGCAGGCGCGAGCGGGTTGCTGGCGGCCAGCGTATTCCATTTCGCGACGTTCAGCGTGGCCGAAGTCAAGCAGGCGCTGCATGAGGCCGGTCACCCGGTGCGCCTGCTGCCGGGTACCTCTGCTCCTGCGAAGCCACGAGCAGCCTGAGCGCGGTGATGACCAGTGCACCCAAGAAGACGGCAAAGCAGAAGCCGGTGAAAAACGTCCAGCCATCCGCCCCCGGCGTGCCGGACGCAACTACGGGGTCGGCAGTGGCCAGCGCGTTGAAGAAATCCGCGAAGCACAAGCCTCCAAAGATTCTGCGGCAATCAATTCCGATGCCGGCGGCCATGTCGACCGGCTCGATCGTGCTCGACCGGCTTTGGGAGGTCGTCGAATCCCGGCGCGACGCCGACCCGGCGATGAGCCACTCCGCGCGGCTGCTCGGCCGCGGCACTGCCAAGGTTGCGCAGAAGTTCGGCGAGGAGGCGGTCGAGTGCCTGATCGAAGCGGTGGCTGGTAATCGTGCGGCACTGATCGCGGAGAGTGCCGACGTGCTGTATCATCTCGTCGTGTTGTGGGTGGACGCAGGCTTGCGGCCCGGCGAGATCTGGGTCGAGCTGGAGCGGCGAGAGGGCGTGAGCGGGATCGCGGAGAAATCCGCGCGGCCGCGGATCGAGACCAGGAAGATACCGTAGGCAGGGCACCGGGTGGGTCAGGCCACAGCCCGCGCCAGCCGCTCGAACTCCCCGATGGTCAGCGTCTCGGCCCTGCGGTCGGCGGCAATCCCGACACGTTCCAGCAGCGCCTCGCCGCCAAGCGCCTTGAGCGAGCCGCGCAGCATCTTGCGACGCTGACCAAACGCCGCCGCGGTGACTCGCTCCATGGTGCGGAACAGCTCCGCCGTCGGTTGCTCCGGCAGGGGCACGAGGCCGACCACGGCGGAGTGCACCTTCGGCGGCGGGGTAAAGGCGGCGGGCGCAATGCGTTGCAGCAGAGAGGTTGTACAGCACCATTGCGCCAGCACCGAAAGCCGCCCGTAGGCGTCCGTATCGGGTGCGGCACAGATGCGCTCGGCCACTTCGAGCTGGAACATCAAGGTGAGGCGCTCCCAGGCCGCCGCCTGGCGCAGCCAGCCGACCAGCAGCGGACTCGCGATGTTGTAGGGCAGGTTGGCCACCACTTGACGTGGCGGCGGGGTCAGGGTCGCGAGGTCGAGCGACAGCGCGTCCGCCGCCAGCACACGCAGTCGGCCGCTGGAAGGCTCGACCAGTTCCTCGACCGCGGCAATGGCGCGCGGGTCGACCTCGATCGCGGTCAGGGTCGCAAGGCCGGTTTCGAGCAGGGCGCGGGTCAGGCCGCCCGGGCCCGGGCCGACCTCGATCACGTGGCGGCCTTCAAGCGCGCCGGCCTGCCGAGCGATGCGGGAGACCAGATTGCCGTCGAGCAGGAAGTGCTGGCCCAGCTTGCGTCGCGCATCGAGGCCGTGCCGGGCGATGACATCGCGCAACGGCATCAGCGTCACTTGCAGCACCCGGGAGACACCACGGACGACACCGGCTGCTGAAGTTGGGCCTGCCTCAGCTGTGCTGCTCGATCAGAGCCTTGCGGCGCAGGTCGCGCTGCAGCTGGCGCGAGGCGAGCTCGATCCGCTCCTCGATCATCTGCCCCAGAACGGCCTGCTTGGCCGGTGCCGCCGCGGCCTTGGTATCGCTCGAGCAGATCATGATCACCGCAATGCCGTCCGGCGCCACCAGCGGCCGGCTTGGCTTGCCAACCTGCTGCGATGCAAGCAAGGCGCGCATCTGCGGGTTCATCGTCTCCAGCGTCACCGGGCCGGGATCGGCCGGTCGGGTCGAGCCGTTCGCCTTGTTGGCGGCCTCGATTGCGGAACAGTCATGCGCGTGCCCCAGGTCGGTCGCGGTCGCAAGCTGCTTTTTCTGTTGATCGGTGGGGTTGTGCGGGTCGAGCGGCGCGGTGAACGGCAGGAATACCTGACGGATCGAGAGCACCGTGGAGGTGTCGCGGCCCAGCTCGCGACGGCCATGCTGGGAGACGATGGCGACGCCGCCAGGCACCGAGATCGGGTTGCTGATGGCGTTCTCGGGCATCTGCTTGATGATGTCGGCCACCGCCGGGTCGAGCTGATCGAGCCGCACCCAGCCCAGGTCGCCACCCTCAAGCGCGGTCTGGTTCTGGCTGAACTGCGCGGCGACCACCGCGAACGGCGCGCCCGCGCGCAGCTCCTGGATCACGGTGTCGGCAAAGCGCCGTGCGTCCTGCTGACGGGTCGGGTCCTCGGCTGTGATGAAAATCTCGCCAACCCGATACTGCGGTTGCCCGACCTGTGCTGCGTCTGTCCGCTGTCGGTCGGCGATGTCGGTCTCGGTCGGACGCACCTTTTCGCCCACCTGTTCGCGCAGCACGCGAGACCAGCCGATCTGGGTGCGGATCTGGTCGAACAACGTTCGTGCGGCAACGCCCTCACCCTCCAGCTTGTCACGGAGCTGCCCGGGCGGAAGATTGTTGCGCTTCTCGATCTCGGCGATCGCATCAGCGACATCCTGGTCCGGCACGACGATGTGGCGCCGCTGGATTTCCTGCGCGCGCAGGCGCTCGTCGATCAGCTGCCGGGTGATCTGCGGTCGCAGTCGTTCCAACAGGTCCGGGGAGATCGGCAACCCGGTGGAAAGCGCGAACAGCCGGGCGCGCGCGGTGACGTCGGAGCGGGTCACCGGCTCGCCGTTGACCACGGCGACAATGGCGTCCTCCGGCGGCACTACCGTGGCAGTTGCCGGCGTGCCCGCCGGTGCGGCACCCGGACCGGCGGCTCCAGTGCCGCTTTTGCCACCGGTGCGCCCTGCCACGGCGGCGAGCCCATGGCCAGGCCGCAGCGGGGTCGCAGCCGCCACCAGGAGTGCGGCGATGCAAACAACCCGGGTAAGGTTTGTGCGCCGAGCGCCGACCGGCGAATGGGCGCCGGCGGGCTCTGCCGACACGTTCCAGGTGCGGGCACGAACCTGCGGGGCGTCATGAGGCGGTGGTGTCATAGCGACGTTGGCCTTGCTGCTGGCGCGAGGGGTGCCGCGGCGGCTAGCCCTTCGTCGGTGCCATGGCTTCGAGAAATCCGGGCAGTCTTCGCAGCCGCGGTGGACGGAACGCTGTTGCATCGCGCGCGGGGGGGACCCGGGTCGGACCCGAGGCCTGCGAGGATGCAGGGCTCAGCCATTGAACCCGATCTGGCCAATGGTCTTGAAGGTCACAGTGAAAAGGATTGTGGTATCGCCATTGTCTCCCAAAATGGAGGTATAGCGACGGAAGAAGTTGGCATCCAGGATGAAGCACTCGTTTTCGTAGGTGCCGCGCGCGCCGACTGCAACCATCTGGTTGTTCTTGAGGTCGCGACGCGCGAAGCCACTGTAGCGGTAGGAACCGCTGCGGCCATTGAGACCGACCTCGACTTCCTCGCGCGGGACGAAATAGGCGGCCGGCAGCACCGGAGTGTAGCTGGTGGCGTCATAGAGCGTGTAAGGGTTTCGCTGGTCGTAGATGTAGCCGGCGTTGAAACGCAGCAGCGGCTTGCCGAAGCTGGCAAGGCCGTCGGCGAAGGTGATGTCGCCGTTGTTGGGATTGACGCGGGTGCGGCCGGTGAAATCGAGCCAGCCCGCCGGGGTGTAGGTCGCCCGCGCCACCACGTCGGAGACGTGATTCTCGAGCCCGGCCAGCGGAAGCATGCCCTGGTCCACGTGCTCGCGATAGGACTGGCCGACCAGCGCATCTACCTGCTGGCCGCCACCCAGGCTCCAGTTGGCATGCAATGCGACGTTGGCGCGTACCCCGCCGTCGACGCGATCAACACCCTGCCCGGCGTAGCGGTTGAGCGCGAACAGGGTGCTGTCGGTGAATTCGTAGTCGAGCGCGTCCTCGTTGGGGATCGGGTCGTGTCGGCTCGTGCCGAACTGCGGGGCCGCGATCAGCTGTACGATCGGCTCCACCAGCTGGGAGGTGCCGCCCGCGCCGTCGCGCACGAACGGGAAGCTCATCTTCACCGCCGCCTGGGGCTGCGCGTGGGCCGACTCGCCCGCGTTGACCTCGCCGAAATTGGGCTGCTGATCGAGCGCCGTGTAGTTGTAGGCCGCGCTGTCCACGCGCAGGGTCGCGACATAGCGCTCGCCGAGCAATCCCTGGAACGGCCGGTCCCAGTTCGCCGACAGCGACGCGCGCTGGTCTGTGGTCCCCGACTGGCGCAGCACGTTGTATTCCATGGTGTCGACCGACAGCCGCCCGCCTAGCGGGTCCTGCTCGGCGAAGTAGCTGTAGCTGTAGCGCGGCGCCACGTAGGGCAGGCGGCTCTGGTTCACCGTGGTGGTATTGAGTGCCTCGAAGCCGAGCGCGTCGAGCCGGGCGTACGAGCCGACGCCAAAACCTTCCAGATAGACGCTGCTGGCATAGACTTCGGCACCGTAGCCGGGCAGGTGGAAGTCCCGGGTGTAGATCGCGGAGCTGGCGATGTTAAGGTCGAAACCGTAGCGCCAGTTGGCATTGTAGGAGAACTGCCCGCGGGCGATCAGGAAGGCCTGCGGCGCGCCCTCGTCGTAGGCCACGGCATCACGGAAGTAGAGGAAGCCGTTATTGAAGCGCTGGCGGTATTCGTCCTGCAGCTGCGGCCCGGCCTTGGTGCCGACCTCGCCGGTGATCGTGGTGTCGGAGCTATCGCTGAGCACCCAGTAGTATGGGACCGACACGAAGCTGCCCAGATGGCTGTCGCTGGCGCCCAGGCCCGGGGTCAGAAAGCCGCTCGCCCGTTTGGAATCCGGCGCGGCGTTGGCGAAGTAAGGCGAATAGAGAACGGGCAGGCCGAAGATGTCGAGGTAGGCGTCGCGGAATTCAATCTTCTGGTGCTCGACATCCTGGATGCCGCTGGCCGCGCGGATTTGCCATAGCGGTGGCGCTGACGGGTCGAGCGCGCACACGTTGCAGGTGGTGTAGACCACCCGGCTGAGCTCGTTGACGTGGCCGTCGGTCCGTCGGGCACCGTTCGCGGCCATGCGGCCGTTCTGCGCCAGCAGCGCACGCATCCCGGTCAGCACACCCTCACGCATGCCCTGGGTCAGCTCGGCGTAGTCCGCGAACACAACCTGCCCGTCCGGCTCTGCCAGCACGACGTGGCCGGTCGCCGCCAGGACGTTGGTGTTGCGGTCGTAGGTGACGCGGTCCGCACGGACCACTTGGTCGTTCTGCCAGGCTTCAACGTGCCCTTCGAGCGTCACGATGCCGCCCTTGCTGTCATAGGACACGCTGTCCGCGTTGAAGGTGACGGGAGCGTCGCGCGGACCGGTCTGGGTGGTGCCGATATGGCTGAACGAGGACAGCTGTGCCCGCGCCGTGCCCGGAAGGAGGCAGGAGAGCACGCACAGTGCGAGGAGACGCCACTCGGCTGCGTGGTCCTGCGGGCGGCGCCTGGCGACAGTTCGCCGTCCTGCACCTGCCTTGTCGCGAAAGCCGCCGGTCCTGCCTGCGCCGTGGTGGTCCGGATTGGTACGCATCAGCCGTCTTCCAGGTGCAGCAGGAGGGCGATGGCGAACATCAGCCCGGCTGCTGCCGGAGCCCAGGCCGCGAGCACCGCGGGCAGGGCGCCGGACTGGCCGAACTCTGCCGACACCTTGGAGATCGTGAACAGCGCGAATCCGGACGCCACCCCGCCGCCGATCATGCGGGCCACGCCGCCGCGCCGGGTCGGCCGCATGGAGAAGCCGGCGGCGACTAGGGCCATCACCCCCGACAGCAAGGGCAGTGCCAGCAGCGATTGGAAGTACAGCCGGTGCCTCAGTGCCGAGAATCCGGAACGCTCCAGCAATGCGATGAACCCCGGCAGCGCCCAGACCGAGAGCGTATCGGGCGAGGCGAAGCTTTCCTGTACTCGCCCGACGGTCAGGTCGGTGGGCAGCGCCATGGTGCCGACGTTCTCCGGCAGGTGGTCCGGCCGGATGGTGCGCGTCTCGCTCATCTCCCAGTGGCCCGGCTCAAGCGTCGCCTGCTTTGCCTCCACGCGCGAGAGCAGACGGTCGCCGTTATCGAGGCGGAACACGCTCACCTCGTCACCGACCAGGCGGCCCTGCACCAGCGATACCTGGCGGGCGTGGAGGATCGCCACCCCCTGCGCCTGCAGTCCCGCATCCGACTGGCGCAGCCAGAGTTGACCGCCAGCCAGCGACAGCGGGCCGCCGAGGGACTTGAGGTAGGTGTTGTCCAGCTGCTCGGCATGGCCAAGCATCACCGAGGACATCGGGCTGATCGCGGTGGTCGCCAGCAGGCCGAAGCCCAGCGCGCAGAGCAGCGGCGCCGAGAGAAATTGCCAGGCGGAAATACCCGCGGCGCGCGCCACGATCAGTTCCGAGGAGCGGGTGAGCCGCCAGAACGCCAGGATGCCGCCAAGCAGCACCGCGAAGGGCAGGATCTGCATCGCAATGTAGGGCAGCCGCAACATGGCGATCTCGGTGACGAGCGCGAACGTCGCGTCCGGCTTGGTCGCCGCACGGCGGAGCAGCTCGATGTAGTCGAACAACGCCACAAGACCGGACAGCGCCGCCAGCATCGCCAGCACCGCCGAAGTGAACTGCCGTCCGACATACAGCGACAGGGTGGCGGCAAGGTTCACGCCGGACGACCCACGATCCCGGCCATCACCCGCCGCGAGCGCCAGGCCGGCATCAGCAATCCGCCGAGACAGACCACGATCGGCAGCAGCGCCGCCAGCCAGACCAGCGGAATCAGCACCGGCAGCCGGGCCGCGAGGTTGCCTACGGCCAGGCTCAGCGCCAGCAGCCCGACCACGCTCAGCACGCCGACCAACGGACGGACCACGTTGCCATGGCGCTGGAAGCCGCCGGTCAGCACCGAGCATAGCGCTACCAGCGAGAAGCCCAGCGCGGTGAACGGTGCCGACAGTCGACGATTGGCCTCGACGGTGAACTTGCCGCGGTCGCGTGGATTGGTGATCTCGTGCGGGTCGGGGTGCAGCAGCTCGGTCAGCGTCATCTCGGTCGTGTCGCGATAGCGAACCTCGGTGGCCTTGGAGGCATCAGCCAAGTCGATCGCGTTCTCGGCGAAGGTGAGCACGTCGAGCCGCCCGGTGGTCTTGTCGATCTCCTCGCGCGAGCCGCGGAACAGCTGCACCCGCGGCACGCCGCCGGTGTCGATCAGCCGCCCCGTCTCGGCGAGGATGGTGGCGCGGGTGTTCGCCTGCCGGTCATCCTCGACCAGGATGCCGCGCAGGGTGCCGTTCTGGTCGCGCGAGCGGACATAGACCGTGAGCTGGTCGGAGATCGCGGTGAACACGCCTTCCTGGAGCAGGAAGGCGGCAAGTCGGTTGCGAATGGCGAACTGGTATTCGCGAAAGGCTGCGTAGCTCTGCGGCACGATCCAGACGTTGAGCACCAGGCAGAACAGCGTGGTGAATCCGGCCAGGCCAAGCGCCGGCCGCGACAAGGCGAGTTGCGACAGGCCGGCCGCGCGCATCACGGTCAGCTCGCGATCGCCGTCGAGGCGCTGATAGACGAACTGCACCACGACAAAGGTCGTGATCGGCAGGATCACCGAGACGAAGCCGGGGATCAGCAGGCCGGTGAGATGGAGGAACACGTGGAACGACAGCCCGCGATTGACCACCAGCTCGACCAGGCGAAG
This sequence comes from uncultured Acetobacteraceae bacterium, assembly GCA_964236535.1. Taxonomy (GTDB): domain Bacteria; phylum Pseudomonadota; class Alphaproteobacteria; order Acetobacterales; family Acetobacteraceae; genus CAXSEF01. The sequence continues at coordinate 12,197 of CAXSEF010000020.1, read as the reverse complement.
CGACTGGGTCAGCCAGATCAACGCGACCAGCGCGCTGGTGCTGGCAATCAGGGCAAGCAGAAGCTGGCGGAACACATAGCGGTCAAGGCGGGTCGGACTGGGGCCATGGGTGCCGACTGCCTCGCTGCGGTCGATCCGTGCTGCCGAGCGGATAGCCCGCCCGGCTTCGCTGCGGTCGCGTGTGATGGGGTCGGCCATGGCGGCGGACCATACAGAATTGACGCCGATGGCAAAAGGTTGCCCAGAGCCGCGTTAAAAGCGCGCGATCAAACTCGGCTGTGCTTGGTGCCGGTCAGTTCCCGGTCGACGGCGTTGGCCCGCCGCGATACCGCGCACCCGCGAGCTTGCCGCGCAGGATCAGGCTCTGGCGGTTGAGCGCAGGGAGCAGAGAAGGTTGCGCCGCAACCCGCTCGGCGACGGCGATCGCGGCGGCGAGCTGTTCGTCGGTGACGTTGCGTATCGCCGGGCGCCTGACGCGCTGGTGCCAGGGTGCTCCAATTGCGACATCGAGGCAGACCCGCATGAAGCAGTGGTCCAGCCGGATCGGCCATTGCTGCGCGGTAGCAAGCCCGGGCAGCAGCACGGTGGTCAGATGCCGCCATCTCGCCAGTGCCGCCTCACGTGGCTGCGCAGCCACCGTCTCCATCCCGGGTTCCGGAATACCGCTCGCCATGCTGCTGCCCGGCAAGCCACCCTGGGTCATGAGCCACGCCCCGCTGATCCTGACAGGCGAACTCGACATTGCCACGCAGGAGCGATTCGAGCGCGAGCGGCGGCAGTATTTTCCGCCGGAGCGCAATCATATTCCGGCGCATGTCTCGATGTTCCACGCCCTGCCTGGCGCGGAACTCGATGCGCTCGTTGAACGCCTGCACGCCCTGGCGGTCCGGTCCCGGCCCGCCGTGGAGATTGTGGGCCTGCGCCCGCTCGGCACCGGCGTGGCCTACGTTTTGCACTCTCCGGCGCTGCAGGCGATCCAGGCCGAACTGGCACGGGACTGGGCGGCGTGGCTGGGCCCCCAGGATCGGCAAGGCTACCGGCCGCATGTGACCGTGCAGAACAAGGTTTCAATTGAAACGGCTCGCGACACGCTCGCGCAGCTCAGATCGGGTTTTGCGCCCTGGACCGCGACCAGTGTGGCCTTGCGGCTTTGGCGCTATCTCGGTGGTCCCTGGGAGAATGTGGAGCGCATCGTGTTTCGCGCCTGAAACGGCCAGATACAGACTTGGCCGGCGAAAGACCGCGGGGTCGCGCGTGTCGATGGCTATCGCGTGTTCATGGCAGGCGGGCCCTCGCCGCCCGTCCCGATGCCACCCAGCCCGATTGCCCCGCTGCCACCGGCGCTGCTGCCGACACTGGCGCTGGCGCCGGAGGTTGGCGTCCCCGCGCGGGTGTCGAGCTGGCCATCGGCCGGACCGTCGTTCGACGGGGCGGTCTCCGACAGCGGGCTGACCGGAGCGGGTTCGGTGCCAGCATCCGGGCCGCTGCTCGGCGCGACCCTGTCTCCGGTCGCCCCGAAGCCACGGTTGGGATACGGGGGTGCGTCCTGCGCCGAGGCGGCACCAGCCATGCCGATCAGGGCCACACCGGACACCGCGAAAATTGCCCACCCGCGGAAATGGCTCGGCATCGCTGTTGAGATCGATCGGGGCAACGCATGTCTCCGGGGCGCCATGCCCCGCGGGTCCACACGCACGGGAAGGGCCGGAGTTCGCTTAGTACCGGACGTCACGGCTGTGGTCATTCGCCCGCCGTTCGTGACCCGTGCCAAGAGAGCCGAGGCAACCGCGCCGAGGTCGTCGCACCCACGATGCACTGGTCCCTCAACCGCGGGGTGCGGCCGCACGTTGCAGCCGGTCGCGGATCGCGAGGCCCAGCCCATGCCGCGGCACCGGCATCGCCACAATGCCCCGCAGGCCCAGCCTGGTGCCGGCGATGTCGAGCTGGCGCAGGCCTGCGAACAGCCGCGAGGCGGCTTCCGCCAGGTCACAGTTCTCGCTGAGCTGGTGCAGGATTGCCGCACCGGGGGGCGGCAGGCCGAACGCCAGGAGCGCTTCGTCCGGCTCCGCTGCGGCGGCGTCGAGGCGCAACGGCAGGTGGGGCGCATAGTGCGAGACCAGGAGGCCCGGCGAGCGCAAATTCCGTGCTGCCTCGGCCTGGGCTGGCGTGACCGGGCGGCTGACCGGGCCAGTGATCGCCTCGATCGCCTCGGGACTGACCCCGCCCGGCCGCAGCAGGCAAGGACGAGTGCCACAGAGGTCAAGGACCGTGCTCTCCAGTCCGACGGCACAGGGGCCGCCGTCGAGCACAGCATCGATCCGGCCGTCCAGCTCCTGGTGCACGTGGGCTGCGGTGGTCGGGCTGATGCGGCCGGACCGGTTGGCCGAAGGAGCAGCGACCGGGCGGTCGATCGCGCGCAACAGCGCCATCGCCAACGGATGTGCGGGCACGCGCACCGCCAGCGTGTCGAGACCTGCGCTGGCGAGCAGCGCGACCGGGCAGGTGACGCGGCGCGGCAGCACCATTGTCAGCGGTCCCGGCCAGAACGCCTCGGCGAGGCGTAGGGCCAGCTCCGTGGGCAAAACATGCGCGAAAGCGGATCTTGCGTCGGGGTAGTGGCAGATCAGCGGGTTGAAAAGCGGTCGTTCCTTGGCGTCGAAGATCGCGGCAACGGCGCGGGCGTTGGTGGCATCGGCGCCGAGGCCGTAGACAGTTTCGGTGGGAAAGGCAACCAGTCCGCCAGCAAGCAGCAGCGAAGCCGCCCGGTCGGGGTCGGTGAGGACTGCGGCCGGTCCGGTGTCACGCACCGGTGCAGATGAAATGCGGGTTCTCCCACCCCGGCTTGCCATAGAGCAGCGGAGCGCCGTCCATCGTACGCACGTGCCCTCCAGCCGCCTCCAGCACCGCCTGCGGTGCGGCGGTGTCCCACTCCATGGTGCGGCCGAGTCGCGGATACAGGTCGGCCACACCTTCGGCGACGCGGACGAACTTGACCGCCGACCCGATGTTGCGCACCGAAGCGACGCTGCGCCCGCCCAGGAAGGCGGCGAGGCGGGGATCGTCGGCGTAGTGGCGCGACGCCAGAACGTCGAGGCCTCTCTCGGGCACCGCACGCGTGTGGATAGGACGCTCGCCGACTCCGGTACGCTTCCATGCGCCACGGCCGACGATGCCGCCGAACAGCTCGCCATGCGCCGGCAACCCGACCACGCCCAGCACCGGCCGGCCGTCGCGAACCAGCCCGATGTTGACAGTGAAGTCGTCGCGCATCGCAGCAAATTCCCGGGTGCCGTCGATCGGGTCGACCAGCCAGAACATCGGGCCGTAATCCGGATTGTGCCCGGCAGCGATCTCCTCCTCGGCCACCACCGGGGTCTCCGGGGTGGCGGCGCGCAGCCCCTCCAGGATCAGCTTCTCGGCAGCGTGGTCGGCCTCGGTGACCGGCGACGCATCGGATTTGGTGACGATGTCGAAGCCGCTGGCGCGGATACCCATGATGACGCTGGCCGCGCGTCGGGCCAGGTCGGCGGCGAGGGAGAGCAGCGCAATGTCATCCATGCACTACGCATAGCGGAGCACGGCCCCGCGGCAAAGTGTCTGTGCGCCCGCGCCCGATACCCGGCCTACCGGCGTGGTGCAACGCTTGCTAAGCTTGCGGCAATCATCGACGGCGCCGGCCGCGCCGCCAGCCGAGGGACCACCGCCCATGCTCGAGATCGATTTCGCTGAATCGAAGCTGCCGGATGCCGGAGCCCTGGCGCTGCTGGTGGTCGAGGGCGAGGCCGCCTCGGGACTGTGGGCGCAGGCGGACGAGGCCACCGGCGGCGTCGTGACGCGCGCGATGAGCGCCGCCGAGTTCAAGGGACGGCACAATCAGTGCTGCACCGTGCTGGCCCCAGGCGCCGGGCTCACCCGACTGGTCGTGGTCGGCCTCGGGCCGAAAGCCGAACTGACCCGGCAGCGGCTGGAGGAAGCCGGCGGCACGATGGTCGCGGCGATGCTGCGCGAGACCCAGGCCGCGCTGGCAGCCGACGGGATCCCGGCCGACGCCGCCGCCTCGGTCGCGCAGGGCGCTCGGCTCCGACTGTGGCGGTTCGACCGCTACCGGACCAGGGAAAAGGCGGAGGATCGCCCCCGTCTGGGCCGCCTAAGCGTGCTGACCGGCGAGCTCGCGGCTGCCAGTAACGCCGACGAGGCGATGCGCGCAGTTGCCGGGGGCGTGTTCGTCACTCGCGAGCTGGTAAGCGAGCCCGCGAACATCCTCACCCCGCAGGAGTTCGCCCACCGGATCGAGGGTCTGCGCGAACTCGGCCTGCTGGTGGAGGTGTTCGGGCCGGCCGAGCTGGAGAAGCTGGGCTTCGGGGCAATGCTGGCGGTGGCGAAGGGCAGTGCCGAGCCGCCCCGCATGGTAGTGATGCGCTGGAAGGGCACGGACGCGGACAGCACCGAGAAGCCGGTAGCGTTCGTTGGCAAGGGCGTGACCTTCGACACCGGCGGCATCTCGATTAAGGCGTCAGCCGGCATGGAGGACATGAAGTGGGACATGGCCGGTGCCGGCACCGTGGTCGGGCTGATGGCGGCTCTCGCCGGGCGGCGGGCCAAGGTGGACGCGGTCGGCGTGGTCGGGCTGGTGGAGAACATGCCGTCCGCCACGGCGTATCGGCCAGGCGACGTCGTGCGTTCGGCATCCGGCCAGACGATCGAGGTGCTCAACACCGATGCCGAGGGCCGCATGGTGCTGGCCGACGTTCTATGGTGGACAGCCAGGACGTATGAGCCGCGGATCATGGTGGATCTTGCGACGCTGACCGGAGCGATGGTGGTGGCGCTCGGGCACGAGCATGCCGGGTTGTTCAGCAACGAGGACCTTCTGGCCGCGCAGCTGCTTGCGGCAGGCGTGGACACCGCGGAGCGGCTTTGGCGGATGCCGCTGCACGACAGCTACGACCGGCTGCTCCGCTCCGACATCGCAGACATGAAGCAGATCGGCGGCCGTCCAGGTGGCGGGATCACCGCCGCCCAGTTCCTCGCGCGTTTCGTGGGCACCACGCGGTGGGCGCATCTCGACATCGCCGGCACCGCATGGAGCAGCAAGGACGCGCCATGCGTGCCCAAGGGCGCCACCGCATTCGGGGTCCGGCTGCTGGATCGGCTGGTGTCGCAGCATTACGAGGCCAGCGCAGAAGGCTGACCGGGTAATGGCCGCGATCGGCTTCTACCATCTGACGCGCACCGGTGCGGATCAGGCGCTGCCGCGCCTGCTGGCCCGGACCCTGGAGACAGGAGAGCGCGCTGTGGTGATGTGCGGCGACACCGGCCGCCTGGCAGCGATGGACGACGCGCTGTGGCTTTGCGCAGATCCGGACTGGCTTCCGCACGGCACGGCCCGCTCCGCGGGGCTCGCCAGCGACCCGACGCTGCAGCCGATCTGGCTGACCGATCGCGACGAGGCGCCGAACGGGGCACGCTACCTGTTCCTGCTGGACGGGGCGCATTCCGCCCGGCTTGGCTCGTTCGCGCGCGTCTTCGACCTGTTCGACGGTGCGGACGAGCGGGCGGTAACGGCGGCACGGCTGCGCTGGAGCGCGACCAGATCCGGCGCGCACGACGTCGCCTACTGGCAGCAGGGCGCGCGCGGCTGGGAGCGCAAGGCTTGATCCGGGTGCGCAGGAACCGGCATTGCTCGGCCCTGCAATCAGAAGTCAGGGCCGACCCATGAGTGGCCCGGTCTTCTCCGTGGTCGTGCCGTGCTTCAACGAGGCGGACGGAATTGGCGTGTTTCAGCAGCGGCTGAGTGCCGTAATGGAGGAACTCGGCGACCCATGGGAAGTGGTGTACGTCAACGATGGCAGCAGTGACGGCACGCTCGCCCGCCTGCTGACGCTGCACGACGCGGACCCGCGGGTCGCGGTATTGAATCTCTCGCGCAACTTCGGCAAGGAGGTCGCGCTGACCGCTGGGTTGGACCACGCGCGCGGCGCGGCGATGGTGGTGATCGACGCCGATCTGCAGGACCCGCCGGAAATGATCCCTGCCCTGGTGGCAGCTTGGCGATCCGGCTTCGATATGGTCTATGCGCAGCGCAAGGTCCGCGAGGGCGAGACCTGGCTCAAGCGAACCACGGCGGACGGGTTCTACCGGCTGATGCAGCACGTGGGCGAGGTGCGCCTGCCGCGCGACGCTGGCGATTTCCGGCTGATGAGCCGGCGCGCGACGGATGCCCTGCTCCGGCTGCGCGAGCAGCACCGTTTCATGAAGGGCCTGTTCGCCTGGGTGGGCTACCCCTCTGTCGCCATTCCCTACGACCGTGCGGCGCGTCATGCCGGCACCTCGTCGTGGACCTACTGGCGGCTGTGGAACCTGGCCCTGGAAGGGATCACTGGTTTCACCGTGGTGCCGCTCAAGGTCGCAACCTATCTCGGCCTGGCGGTGGCAGTGGCAGCCGCGGTGTTCGCAGGCCAGCTCATCATACGCACCCTGCTGTTCGGCAACCCGGTGCCCGGCTACCCAAGCCTGATGGCAGTGGTGCTGTTCCTGGGGGGCGCCCAGCTGATGACGCTCGGCGTGATTGGCGAGTACCTGGGCCGCGTGTTCAACGAGACCAAGCAACGGCCGCTCTATCTGGTCGAGAGGCGATGGCCGTCCGCAGAAGCTGCATCGGTCCCGGGTGCGGCTGCAATGGGTGCTGTGGTGCCTGCGACCGTGCAGCGAAGTGCCAAGAGAGCAGGCGCGTCCTCAGGGCCGGGTCAATTCGGCGCTCGGGGGCCTGGCTGAGCGGATTTCGCGGGCCTGACACGCCGGGTGAGCTCCCGGCCCTGACCGGGCTGCGCGGGATTGCCGCGACGATGGTGGTGGGGGTGCACGCTGCTCCGGTGCTGGCGCCCGATGCCCCGGACTGGCTGGGCGGCTTCCTGGCGCACGGGCAGGTCGCGGTCGACCTGTTCTTCGTGCTGAGCGGCTTCGTGCTGGCCCGTGCCCATGGCGGGCTGCGGGCGAGGGGGGTACCGCGTTTCCTGTGGCGGCGGGCATGGCGCATCTACCCACTCCATGTCGCAGTTCTTGGCGTGCTTGCGGCGTACGTGCTGCATGCGACGGCCGAGGGCGACCGGTTCATCGCGCCCGACTTTCCCTGGCAGCGTTTCGCGCCGACGCTGCTGCTGCTGCAGCCCTTCCTGTTCCGGGGTGCTACCGGCTGGAATCCGCCTGACTGGTCGATCGCGATTGAGATGCTGTGCGCGCTCGCGTTCTGGCCTGCGCTTGCGGGGCTGCGTCGGGTCGGCCAGCCACGTTTGGTTGCGGGCATCCTGGCCGTCGCCGCGGGCGCGGACCTCGCGGTGAACGGCGGCGCGACCGCCGGATGGGCGGCTGTGCTGCGCGGCGGGTGCGGTTTCGGGTTCGGTGTGGCGCTGGCGCTGGCGCGTCTCGATCCCCCGATGGCGGCCGGTTGCAGTGCCACCGCCGCGTCCGGCCTCACGTGCTTCGCCTGGTGGGATGGCACCGGCGTGGAGCTTGTGGTTGGCGGCGTGTTCCTGGGCTCTGTGGCGGCCGATCTGCCGGCCGTCTCCGTGCTGGCCTCCGGCGCGTTGATCATACTGCTGGCGCGTGAGGGTGGCGCGCTCTCGCGCCGTCTGGCCGGGCGGGGTGCTGCCGGGCTGGGACGGCTCTCGTTCTCCGTCTACCTCGTCCACGTGCCCCTGCTGATCCCGTTCGAAGGCGGTTGGGTCTTGGATTTGGCGTGGCCACGGCGTATGGCGGTCGACACGGCGTACCTCCTCGCGGTGGGCGGCGTGTCGATTCTGACCCGGCGCTGGATCGAGCTGCCCGGTCGCACCGTCGGGTCGTGGCCAGGCCGGGTACGACGTCCGCAGCACCGGACCGCGGCCACGCCGGTTCTGCCGGTCTGGTTTGGACGAGTTTTGTAAGCCAGCGCCGGCAAATGGGTCAGACCGCAACCCGCATGCCGCCGCGTTGCACAGGCGTTGGCTTGTCACCGATTCGGGCCCGTCAATCGTGGTCGGTCTGGGCGAGAAGACGCTGCTTGGCGAAATAGAGCAGAAGGCCCTTCATGAACCAGGGCGGGTTCTGGTCCAGGCTGAACACGCCGGTCGGCCAGTCGGTCTCGCCGACCACGAAGCCTTGCGGAGGCTCGTGGAATACCATGTCCGTGCCGGGCGCGAGGCCGCTGCTCCAGGTATGCCCGCGCGAGGCGAGCATCTCCGGCATCTTGAGGTAGTCGGCCCAGAGCGCGGGCAGCCTGTGCATCAAGGGTCCGCGGTGCAACAGCGACAGCGCGACGGCAAGCAGCAGCCACGCGGATCCTGCGGCCAGCGGGCGCATGCCTGGTCGCGACCGAGCGTGCGATCCGCCGGGCATCGTCGAGCGCGCCAGGGCTGAGTTCGGCGTGCGCGTCGACAGCGCCGCAAGGAGCAGGATGACCAGTACATCAAGGCATTGCCGGAAGCTGTCATGGCGCTGGCAACAGACCAGCCCGAACTGCCACAGTGCAGCGGCAATCGACAGGTATGACGCGGCAAGCAGGGCCGCCACTAGGCAGCACAGATGCGCAGGCGGAGTGGACGAGCCGGCCAGTCCCACCTGACACAGCGCGCGCAGGCCGAGGAACAGCGCGATCTTGACCGCAATGCCAGATGCCAGTCCTGCCAGCCCGTCCGGGTAGGCATCGAGCGACAACGTCTCGTGGGCGAACTGCGTCGCGGCGGCGCGCAGGCTGGGCAGCAGGGCGTGGATGGTGGATGTCTCGCTGCCTAGCGCCGCGCCGTCCGCCGCCCGCCCGTTCAGGATGAACCCCAGCACCAGCAGCGCGGCCCCGAGCGGCAGCAGCAGCAGGGCAGCACGCGCCGGCCGACGCCATTGAGCGGCGGCAAGCAGGATCGCGGCAGCGCCCGCGGCCATCGCCCCGATCTCCGCGCTTCCGGCTGCCACGATCATCGCCAGCGCAGCGAGGATCGCGCCACTGCGCGACAGATGGCGCCCGCGCAGGACGAGCATGACCAGGCACGTCAGCGCGGCGATCGCGGTCATGTAGGCCGCCGCGCCCATCGGCCAGTAGAACATCTCGGCGACCTGGTGGCCGAGCAGGAAGAACGCGAGCACCGCGAGCGCCGTGAGCACGCGGGCGAAACGTGCGGTGCTTTCGGCCACCTCCTGGACGCGCTGATCACCAGCTGGATCGCCTAAAGCATCCCGCTTCGGTCCCAAGGCGGGCGCGAGTGTCAGTGCCGAGGCGGTCAGCAACGCCCAGAGCAGACCCAGCACCGGCGTGACCAGCGGGCGCTGCGCCGCATCGACCACGCATGCGTAGAGGAACACCAGGACTTCCGAGACCGGCCGCGGGCTCCAGAACAGAATGCGATGGACCAGGAAGCCTGTCCCCTCGGTGCGGAACAGGAAGAAGTTCAGCCACTCGTCGCCCTCCCACTGACCGGCGGCGATCAGGCCGAGGTGGGCGAGCAGCAGCAACAGCAGCACCGCGGCCGCGACGGGCGGCAGCATCGCTTCCAGTCGCGCGCCGGCCCGCGCACGCCCCGTTGCAAGTCCGCGCAGCGCCATGCTCAGGACGCCTCCAGCGCCTCTTCCGCGGCGAGCCAGTCAGCCTCCGCGGCGTCCGCCTCACGGGAGATGGCGGCCAGCCGGGTGTTGGCGGAGGTGATCTCCGACGCCCGACCCGGGGCGTAGATGGCAGGGTCGGCGAGGCGCTGCTCGATCGCGGTGCGCTCGGCGGCCAGCCTGGCGATGCGGGCCTCTGCATCCTTGGCGCGACGGCGCAGCGGCGCGAGCTGGGCGCGGTTCTCGGCGCGCTCGCGGCGATCGTCGCGCCGGGTGGGGGCCGCGTCGGCGCGGGCGGGCCGGCCGCGCTCGGTCAGCAGGCCACGGTACTCGTCCATGTCGCCCTCGTAGGCGCGCACCGTGCCGTCGGCCACCAGCCAGAGCCGGTCGGCCACCAGCTCGACGAGGTGAGGGTCATGGGTGATCAGCAGGACAGCGCCGCTGAACTCTGAAAGCGCGCGAACCAGGGCATCCCGGGCGTCGATGTCGAGGTGGTTGGTCGGCTCGTCGAGGATGAGCAGCTGCGGCGCGTCGCGGGTCGCCAGCGCCAGCAGCAGCCGGGCGCGTTCGCCGCCGGACAGCTCGCCGGTTGGCGTGTCGGCGCGGTCCGCGTCCAGTCCGAAGCGGGCCAGCTGGGAACGCACGAGCGGCGGCGTAGCCCGAGGCAGTGCCCGCGCCATGTGGCCGACGCTGCTCTCGGCCGCGTCGAGCTCGGCCTCCTGATGCTGGGCGAAGTAGCCGACGCGCAGCTTGCCGGAACGCCGCACCTCGCCGCTGAGCGGCTCCAGTCGTCCGGCGAGCAGCTTGGCGAACGTCGACTTGCCGTTGCCGTTGGCGCCGAGCAGGGCGATGCGGTCGTCCATATCGATCGACAGGTGTAGGCCGCGCAGGATCGGCATTGCACCATAACCCACGCTCGCGTGGTCTATGGCGATGATCGGTGGCGCCAGCCTTGCCGGCTCAGGGAAGGAGAAGCGGGTTGGCGCGTCCTCGACCACATTCTCCAGGGCGGGAAGTTTTTCCAGCGCGCGCAGCCTGCTCTGCGCCTGGCGGGCCTTGGTCGCTTGGGCGCGGAAACGGTCGACGAAAGCCTGCATGTGGGCGCGCTGGGCGGCGATGCGTTCGGCGGCACGGGCGTGCTGCATGGCGTGCTCGGTGCGGATGCGCACGAACTCGTCGTAGCCGCCGGGCGTGAGGCTGATGCGGCGGTGGTCCAGGTGCGCGATCGCCTGCACCGAGCGGTCGAGCAGGCCGCGGTCGTGGCTCACCACCAGCGCCGCGCCGGGAAAGCGTCCAAGCCAGCCTTCCAGCCACAGCGTCGCCTCGAGGTCGAGATGGTTGGTCGGCTCGTCGAGCAGCAACAGGTCGGGGGCGCCGAACAGGGCAGCGGCCAGCGCCACCCGCATCCGCCAGCCGCCAGAGAACGAGGACACCGGGCGCACCTGTGCCACCTCGTCGAAGCCCAATCCGGCTAGGATGGCGGCCGCGCGCGAGGCCGCGGAATCGGCACCGATGGCGCGCAGCCGCTCGTGCGTCTCTGCAAGTCGCTGCGGGTCGGAGCCGGTCGCACCCAAGCGTTCCGCATCGCCCAGCAGGATGGTGCGCTCGGTGTCGCCCTCCAGCACGGTCTCCAGCAGGCTTGCATCGCCGGACGGCGCCTCCTGCTTAACCCGGCCCATGCGCGCCCGGGCGGCAAGTCGGATGTCGCCGCCGTCAACTGCGAGATCGCCGGCAATAGCCTTGAGCAGTGTGGACTTGCCCGCGCCGTTGCGTCCGACCAGGCCGATCCGGCGGCCGACCTCCACGGTGAGGTCGGCGCCCTCAAGCAGGGTGCGGCCGGCGATGCGCAGGGTAACCGAACGGATGGCCAGGAGGCTCATGGGCGGGGTTTAGCAGGGCGGCGGCAGGGGAAGGAAGCAAGGCCAGAGGTTCTGCTTCTGGACTCCGCCAGGACGCGCCGTCCTGGATCGGCCTCTTGAAAGGCAACGGCACAGTGCGGGCAGGGGCCGCCGCGGCCTTTCGAGTGGGTCTTGGGGCTCAGGCCCCGTGCTACGTCCAGAGGCAGAGCATCTGGCCTTTCTTGCCTGCGGCCTATTCGCTCTGTACACGCGCGCCGGATCAGAACCAGGAGCACCCCATGGCGACCGAACATACCCTGTCCATCCTCAAGCCCGACGCCACGCGCCGCAACCTCACCGGCCGGATCAATACGAAGTTCGAGGAGGCCGGGCTGCGCATCGTCGCCCAGCGCCGGATGCAGCTGAGCCAGGCGACCGCCGAGGCGTTCTACGCGGTGCACCGCGAGCGGCCATTCTTCGCCGGCCTGGTCAGCTTCATGACCTCTGGGCCGGTGGTGGTGCAGGTGCTCGCGGGAGAGAGCGCCGTGGCGGAGAACCGCCGGCTGATGGGTGCCACCGATCCGAAGAAGGCGGATGTGGGCACGATTCGCGCCGAGTTCGCGGAGAGCATCGAGGCCAACTCGGTGCACGGCTCGGACAGTGCCGAGAATGCGGCGGCCGAAATCGCGTTCTTCTTCGCTGGCACCGACATCGTCGCCTGAAACAATCGCCGTGGGCGCGATCTTTGACTAGGTGTTTGGTCCTGGGAGGTCGTGACGCTACCCTGACGCA
>CAXSEF010000019.1:0-43877 GCA_964236535.1 uncultured Acetobacteraceae bacterium | reverse complement strand
CAAAGCAGGAGAAGCGCAAAGCCAGCCATGTGGTTCAGGGACCAACAGACCCTAGAGGTGTCTTGGGTGGCGGAGTTTCTCCCTCCACAAAGACGGCCGCGACAACACTCGGCAGAGTGAAGCGCAGCGACTTCTGATCGTTCACCTAATACCAACGGCCCTGAGCATTGACCTGCAAGCGAAGCAAGGCTGAGCTATCCCTCCGCCCAGACCCGCCTGAGGCCTGAGGCCTTAGAAAACCCATTCTTTAAGCACAGAGATTTCAAAGGCTTGGCCTTTGGCGGAGTGCAGAGACAGAGCCTCTGGCCTTGCTTACCTAGCCGATCACGCTCAAGGCAGTTTGGTATCAGGCAACCTGCCATTTGCCGTCTCGCTTGAGAGGTCAGACAAGCAATGCCGGAGAACTGCGTCGCGTCTTGATTTGCAGTCAAGCCGTGTCGAAAACAGCGCTTTGAGTGTGGCCTACAGCGAGGCAGGCAAGCTTGGATCCAACCGGACCCATCAAAGACCGGATATTTTTGAAAATCATCTGGTCAAGCCAGGCTACACGACGCCTGCTGACGCGTCCCGACGCATCCATTGTGTGGGTCTGAAACCCTTCAGCCGCCATAGATTCCGTCTTGAAGGAAGCGCAGAGCCCTGCCCTTCTCGCCTGCGGCTTTCAGGCCGAGACGCGGCCCTGGCTCTGCTGGTGGATCCTGTGATGGTTGGGACAAGGCCCAACCCGGCTTTGCTTGCACGCGGGAGATCAGAGCCCTTGGCGTCAATAATCTGATGCTACGCCCGGAACTGATGTCGCGTCCGATATCGCCTCGGCGAAGTGACAGGAGACTAGGCGTGCGCCGCCTGTCGCGACCTCCCGCAGTAGCGGCCGTTGCTCGCGACACCGGGCCTGTGCATGCGGGCAGCGCCCGGCGAACGCGCAACCGGGCGGCGGCGCGATCGGCGACGGCATCTCCCCGCCTAGCGGGATCGGCGGCGCCCTCCCGGGATCGAGCGACGGGGTCGCCGCCAGCAGGGCACGCGTGTAGGGATGCAGCGGCCGGGCCAGTACAGCAGCCGCGCGCCCATGCTCCACCACCCGGCCCAGGTACATCACCATGACCTGGCCGGCCATGTGGCGCACCACTGACAGGTCGTGGCTGATGAACAGGTAGGCAAGCCCGAACTCTGACTGCAAATCGAGCAGCAGGTTCAGCACCTGCGCCTGGATCGAGACGTCGAGCGCCGAGACCGGCTCGTCGGCCACCACCACCGGCGGCCGCAGCATCAGCGCCCGCGCGATCGCAACTCGCTGCCGCTGCCCGCCGGAAAAGGCGTGCGGCGTGCGGCCTTCATGGTCCGGCCGCAGCCCGACCCGGTGCATCATCTCCCGGGCCGCCTCGATCCGCTCGGCCCGGCTACCGCGGTGATTGATCGCCAGCGGCTCGCGCAGCGTCGCCCCGACGCTCTGCCGCGGGTTGAGCGCGCCGTAAGGGTTCTGGAACACCATCTGCACAGACAGCCCGAGCGCCCGACGCGCCCGCCCGTGCAGCGCCGATGTCGCTTGGCCCGCCACCAGCAGCTCGCCTGAGCTGGGCCGCTCCAGCAGCGTCGCCATTCGCGCCAGCGTCGACTTGCCGCAGCCCGACTCGCCCACCACCGCCAAGGTCTGCCCGCGGCAAAGCTTGAACGAGACATCGTCCACCGCACGCAGCACGCCGTTCCTCGTCGCGTAGTCGCGCCCGAGCGCGCGCGCTTCAAGCACCACCGGCGCCTCGTCGCGCGCAAAAGCCAGGCTTCTTGCCGATGCGAGGGGCAGGCCTGTTCCGCCCGCAGCGCTCACGCCAGCAGTGCCCCAGCCATGCCGGGATGGCCCATCGGCCGCCCGGCATCATCCAGCGGATAGTGGCAGCGGACCCGCTCGTGCTCGTCCGGCTCGGCGTTCCCACGCCAGTCCTGGCCCGCATGCTGATGCGGCGCCAGCAGTAACGGACGCTCATCAACACAGCGCCGAACGCTGAACCGACACCGCGGCGCGAACACGCATCCCGTGCCGCGGTCGCCCGGTCCCGGCACCAGGCCCGGGATCGCCGACAATCGCTTCCCCCCCGCCCGCTCGGGCAGCGCCTCCAGCAGCGCCGCCGCATACGGATGCCTCGGCATCGTGAGCAGCCCGCGCGTGCCACGCAGCTCCATGACCTGCCCGGCATACATCACCTGCACCCGCGACGCTGCCTGCGCCACCACGCCCATGTCATGCGTGACCAGTACCAGCGCCATCCCACGCTCCCGCTGCAGCCGCGACAGCAAGGCCAGGATCTGGGCCTGGATCGTCACATCCAGTGCTGTCGTCGGCTCGTCCGCCACCAGCAGCCGCGGGTTGCAAGCAATCGCCATCGCGATCATCACCCGCTGGTTCATTCCCCCGGAAAGCTGGTGCGGATAAGCTCGCGCCCGCGTCTCTGGCGCTGGAATACCCACCTGCCCGAGGAGCTCCACGACCCGGTCGCGCACCCCGCGCCTCCCCTCCGAGCGCGGCACCACCCCGTGAGCCCGCAGGCTCTCCGCAATTTGCCACCCCACCGTGTAGCAGGGGTCCAGCGCCGTTGCCGGTTCCTGGAACACCATCGCCACGTCGCGCCCCACCAGCCGGCGCCGAGCGCGCGCGCTCAGCGTCAGCAGGTCGAGGCCGTCGAACCGCAGGACATCCGCCTCGACCCGCGCCGGCGCGTCAATCAGCCCCATCACCGCCAGCATCGACACGCTCTTGCCCGAGCCGGACTCGCCGACGACGCCAACCATCTCGCCCGGCTCGAGCGTCAGGTCCAGGCCGTCCACTGCGAGGACGTCACCGAAGCGTACCCGCAGATTTCGAATCTCCAGCAATGCCATCAGCAGGTGCCGGACAAGTAAGGCCAAGGCTCTGGCACAGCCCGGGTCTTGCCCGCTTTGCCGCCCCTCACCGCCGCATCCGCGGGTCCAGCGCGTCGCGCAGCCCGTCGCCCACCAGGTTGAACGACAGCACGGTGCCGAGGATCGCGAGCCCGGGCAACGCCAGGACCCACCACGCTCGCTGGTAGTATTCGAGCGCACCCGCCAGCATTGTTCCCCACTCCGCGGTCGGCGGCTGCGCGCCCAGGCCGAGAAATCCCAGCGACGCTGCCTCCAAAATAGCTCCGGAGAATCCCAGCGATGCCTGCACGATCAGCGGCGCGAGACAGTTCGGCAGCACCGTGCGTAAGGCGAGCCGCACCGGGCCGGCGCCGGCCCCACGACTGGCCACAACGTAGTCGCGGCCGAGCTCACCGAGGGCCGTGGCCCGCACCACCCGGGTGTAGTTGGGCAATGTGACGACAGCGACGGCCAGCATCGCATTGAGCAGACCCGGCCCCAGGATCGCCACGATCACGATCGCCAGCAGCAGCGACGGGAACGCCAGCACGATGTCCATCAGACGCATCACCGTGGCATCGACCCAGCCAGCGCATAATGCGGCCATCAGCCCCAACCCGGTCCCAAGCCCGAGCGAGAGCACCACCACGACCATCCCGATCAACAGCGACAACCGCGCCCCGTAGATCAGCCGCGACAGCATGTCCCGCCCCAGATCGTCCGTACCCAACACGAAGGCCCACGATCCGCCATGTTCCCAGACCGGGGGCGCCAGGAAGTGCGCCCGGAACTGCCGCAGCGGCGAGTGCGGCGCCAGCCAGTTGGCAAATACCGCCAGTACCAGGACGAGCCCCAGCAACATGGCTCCAGCGACAGCGCCACCGCCGAAGCCGCCTGCGCTCCAGCGGCGAGGGTCCAACATCGACGCCACGACCGGGTCGGTGGCCACCGCCTCGTTGATCCCGGCGTCCGCGACGTCGCTCATGCGGCCTGGCGAACCGGAGCAGAACAAGGACAACGGGCGCAGTCGACTCGCCGATGCGAAGGCTGGCCCTTCACACCTTGCCTGTTAGGTGTCGGATTCATCGACGGTCGCAAGCACCCAGGCGTCATCCTCGTTGCCTTGGGTCAAGCACGCCATAGAGGAGATCGACGGCCAGATTCACCAGCACCACCAGCGCCGCCACCAGCAACGTGCCTCCCTGCAGCACCGGATAGTCGCGCCGCTCGATCGCCTCGACCAGCCAGCGGCCGATCCCCGGCCACGAGAACACCGTCTCGGTCAGGATCGCGCCCCCGAGCAGGCTGCCCACCGTCAGCCCGATCACGGTCACCACCGGGACCAGCGCGTTGCGCAGCGCGTGCACCACAACGACCCTGAACGGCGACAGCCCCTTGGCTCTCGCGGTTCGGATGAAGTCGTGGCCCAGCACCTCCAGCATCGCCGAGCGTGTCATCCGCGCCACCACCGCGAGCGGCAACGTGCCCAGCACCAGTGTCGGCAGGATCAGGTGACGCAGGCCCGAGCCGAACGACCCCGGATCGCCGCCGATCAGCGCGTCGATCAGTAGCAGCCCGGTCACCGGCGGCACATAGAACGCCTCGCCGATCTCGCCCGAGACCGGCGTCCAGCCCAGCCACACCGAGAACACCAGGATCAGCATCAGTCCGAGCCAGAAGATCGGCACCGACACGCCGGTCGTTGCCGCTCCGATCAGCCCGTAGTCGAGTGCCGAACCACGCCGAACCGCCGCCACCACGCCCAGCGGGATGCCGAGCCCTACGCCGAGCAGCATGGCACATGCCGAGAGCTCCAGGGTCGCGGGGAACAGGGTGCAGAACTCGCTCCACACGCGTTCGTGGCTCACCAGGGAGCGGCCCAGATCGCCTTGCGCGACCTGGGCTTCATAGGAGGCGAACTGCAGCCATAGCGGCCGGTCAAGGCCGTACTCGTGGCGTAGCGACGCCAGTCGCTCGGGCGAGATGCCATGCTCGCCCGAGCGCACCTCGATCGGATCGCCCGGCACCAGGTGGATCATCGCGAAACTCAGCAGCGTCACTCCCACCAGCGTAGGCAGAACGGAGGCCAGCCGCCGCAGCACGAACCGCCACATCTCAGTTCAGGCCCACGTGCTCGAACTCGTGGCTGCCGAGCGGACTCATCACGTAGCCGGTGACCTCGCGCCGCATCGGCATGAACACCGTGGAGTGTGCGATCAGCACATAGGGAGCCTCGTCGTGCAGGATCACGGCCGCGTGATCATACAGGATCTTTCGCTTCGCCTGGTCGCCCAGCGTGGCCGCGCGGCGCACCAGGTCGTCGAAGCCGTGGTTGCACCATCTTGCGGTGTTGCTCCCGCCGGCAGCTGCCGCGGCACAGCCTGCCAGCGGCATCACGAAATTATCGGGGTCACCATTGTCTCCGGTCCAGCCGAACTCCGCCGACTGGTCTTCCCCGTTCGCCACCCGCTTGCGGTATTCGCCCCATTCCAGGCTGACGATCTTGACTCGCATCCCGATCTTCGCGAGATCCGCCTGCATCAGCTCGGCGACCCGCCGGGCGTCAGGATTGTACGGCCGCTGCACCGGCATTGCCCACAGGTCGATGTCCACCCCGTCCTTGTAGCCCGCCTCCACAAGCAGTGCCTTGGCCGCGGCGGGATCGTGCGGATACTGCGCGATCGCGTCGTCGTATGCCCACAGCGTCGGTGGCAGCAGCGTTCTCGCCTCGATACCGGCGCCTTGGTATACCGCATCGAGGATCGCCGTGCGGTCGATCGCCATGTTGACGGCAAGCCGCACCCGCTTGTCGTCGAACGGCTTGCGCGTGGTATTGAGCCCCAGATAGCCGATGTTCATCCCCGCCTGCTGCAACAGACGCAGGCTCGGGTCGGCGCGGATCTGGTCGAGATTCGCCATCGATGGATAGCTGGTGATCTGGCACTCGTTGGCCCGCAGCTTGGCCAGTCGCACCGCCGGGTCTCTGACGATCGCGAACACGAGGTTCTCGACCAGCGGCTTCTCCCCCCAGTAGTCCCGAAACGCCCGATAGCGGATCACGGCATCGCGCTGGTAGGCCAGAAGGGCAAACGGGCCGGTGCCGATCGGGTCCTGGTCGATCAGACCCGGCTTGCCCTGCGCGAGCAGCGCGTCGGCATACTCCTTCGACTGGATCGCCGCGAAATCCATCGCGAGGTCAGCCAGGAACGGCGCCTGGCGCTCGGCGAGCGTGAAACGCACGGTGTGCTCGTCGACCGCCTCGATCGCACGGATCAGCGTCGGGAATCCCATGTCGTTCCAGTACTCATAGCCGCCGCCGGAGACAGCGTGGTACGAACTGGATGTCTGGCCCTGGCGATTAAACGAGAACAGGACGTCGGTCGCGTCGAACGGCCGGGTCGGCCTGAAATGCGCGTTGGACTGCCACGTTACGCCGCGACGCAGATGGAACGTGTAGCTCAGCCCGTCTTCGCTGACGTCCCAGCTCTCGGCCAGGGACGGCACCACGATCGTGCTTCCAGCCGCGAACGCGACCAGCCGCTGGTAGATCGGCCGATTTGCATCGAACGTGGTACCGGTCACGTTCAACATCGGGTTGAAGTTCTCGGGCGAGCCCTCCGAACAATACACCAGCGTCTTGCCTCGCGCCGCACCGCCGAACAGCGCCATTCCAAGGGCTGCCGCCAGAACCCGACCCGCGATCCCGCGGGACGCACCCGCCCCGTCAGCCTTAGCCATAAACCATCCTTTTTTCGGCACACCGCCATTCTGGCTGCCCGCGCGATGTCCAGCAACCAACCTTTGGAGGCAAAAGCGAGGCCAGTGGAACCGCAGGACAGCCGGAGACTCTGCCTTGCGGCGTGGAACGACTCCTTCGGCAGGTCCGGGCCGAGCGCGGCGTCGCTTCCTGCTATCGCCACTTTGCCAGGTAGAAACGTGGCAGCTCGTCCGCGAATGGCTGGAAAGCCAGTTCGCGCACGAATCCGTACGTCGTCACGTAGGTGGTCAGCGGAATCCAGTATACCTGCTCGGTGATCCGCCTGATCGCGGCTGCATAGGCCTGACGCCGCACATCGGGATCGTCGGATTCGTCACCGCGTGCCACCAGCGCCTCCAGCGCCGGATCGCGCGCATAGTCCATGGGGCCGCCACCAAAGAACTGCGACAGCACCGCAGCGACATCGTTGATCGAGTAGCTGCCCCAGCTGCCGAGAAACAGCGGCGCCGTGCCCGCCATCGAGGCGCCGATCGCTGCCCCGGCGCTGAGCTGCTGCACGGTCGCGTTGACCCCGACCTGCTGGAGATCGCCCTGTATGAGCGCCGTGTACTCAGGCAACCCATAGGCGAACAGCCGCGTGTCGACGACCTGCCCGAGGCCTGCGTGCTCCAGCAACGCCTTCGCCGCCGCGAGGTCGTGCGGGTAGATCGTCGCCGCTCCCTGGTCGCAGCCGAACTGTGTCGGGTAGCACGGCGCGCGCAACGGCCCGCCTGCCCCGCCGGTCGCCGCGCGCGAGAACGCCTCGCGGTCGATCGACTGCGCGATCGCTTGCCGGACGTCGAGCCGCGTCAACGGATTGCCCGCCCCGGTCCGACCCGCCGCATCGAGGGCCAGGTAGCCGAACCGCATGCTCTGGGTACGCAACGACACCAGGCCGTCCTTGTGGTCGATCGCGTCGAGCGCATCGGCGGCGAACTGCCAGGTCCAATCCGCCCGCCCGTCAAGCAGCGACGCCACCTCCTCGCCTGGCGACACGGTGCGGATGCTCAGCCGCCCGATCGAGGCCCGGCCCTTCGGCCCGGTGAAATAGCCATCCCAGCGCGAAAGCTCGAGACCGTCCGGCTCCACGCTGGTGATCCGGTATGGCCCGGTCCCGACTGGGGCCGCCGCATACCCGGCAGCCCCCACCCGCTCGCGATAGGCATGCGGCCAGATCGGCAGCACCGCCGCGATGTAGTCGAGCGCCGCCGCATAGGGGTGGCGAAGCACCAGTCTTACGTGCAGCGCATCCACCCGCTCCGCGTGGTCCAGGAACGCGTAATTGCCGGGCACCGCCACGCCAGGATCGTGCAGCACCGTGTTCACCGTATACACGACGTCGTCGGCATCAAACTTGTCGCCGTTGTGGAAGGTCACGCCGTCGCGCAGCGTGAACTCGAGCGTTACCGGGTCGACCCGCTTCCACGCCAGAGCCAGCAGCGGCTTCAGGGTCAGCGTGTTCGGGTCGGCATAGACCAGGGTGTCCCAGCACTCCTGCGCCACCACCAGCCCACTGCGCAGCTGGTTGTAGTACGGATCCACGTTGGCGATCGCGTCGCGCCAGACCACGCGCAACCGGTCCGCCTCGCGTTGCGCCCGCACCGGCCCGGCCAGCAACAGCGCCGTCAGGAATGCCAGCCCGGCGAGACGCCGCGCAACGGACGGGCCTGCTGACTGATGGCCCTCGCGCATGTCACCCACCACCAACCCCGCGCCGAGCCTACGAAGCCCGGCGACGCTTGGCCAGCAGGTCGCCCGATCCGCGGCCCACGGTGCACCCCCGTGTCCGGGCAGCGGCGATCGGCCGCCGTCGGACGGTGGGCGTCCGCCGCGCACAACGCTTCACCACATCGCACCGGTTGCAGTAGTCACTCCGCCGGCGGGACCGGCGCCGCACAGAATCAGGACTGCCATGAACCGTCGAGCCTTCGTCCTGGGCGGTGCCGCACTACCGCTCGCAGGGTGCGCCACCCTGGAGACCGCGGTCATTGGGTCGGATGTGACGACCGCCGAAATCGTGCTGTTTTGGGGCGTGGTGAAAGGGATGGCCGGCGTCGCGACATTGGCCGACCCGGCCGTGAGCCCTCTGGTGGCTCTCGCAGTCGCGGCGATCGACCCCCTGGTTGCCGAGCTGCAGGCCGGCACGCAGGCCCCCGGAACCGCCACGCAGGTGATCACGCGGACGGTAGCGCTAGGCGTACGCACGGCGGGGCTCGTTAAGGTGGTACCCGCGACAGGGTAGGGCGCGACGCTGGCTTGCGCGCCAGGCTGGGCCGCGCACCATGCTGACTTGCAGGGCAGGTTGGCTGGCACGCCGCGGAGAAGCTGCTTGCGGGCATGGCTCTCTCGCGCCTGCCGTTCCGGAGCGACGCTCCGCCACGGCCGATGCATCCGGGAACGGAGCTACCCGCCGCTGACGACAGCCGACCGCCGGCGCGCCGGCCCGGCCGGCTCCACCCGTGGCCGAGGGACGGCCCGTCCCGCCTGCATCGCCAGGCGCGCCCTTCGCGCCGGCCGACATCACGCGACCCTGCATGGACAGCCCCGACGCCACGGACGTAGGAATCACGACCCCGGACGTCACGCATGCCGGTCACGCGCGAAGGAAGCCGACATGCCCCGCCCCGCCCCTCCGATTTTCGTCCAGGCTGCCACCGCCGTTCCCACGGTTTCCGCCACGGCGGTCGCGGCCCTTGCCCTCCTGGCGCTCGCGCCCGCGGCCCGCGCCCACGCCATCCTGGTCGCGAGCCAGCCCGCCGTCGGCGGCAGCCTGCCCGCCGGCGCCTCCACCATCACTCTGCACTACAACAGCCGCGTGGACCGCAGCCGCTCGACCATGACCCTGATCCGCGCTGACCGCGGCACCCAGCGCCTCCCGGTCGACCCGTCCGGCCCCACCGACCAGCTCAGCGCCACGGCCAAGCTCGACCCCGGCGCCTACACGGTGCGCTGGCAGGTCCTCGCCACCGATGGCCATATCACCCGCGGCGACGTCCCCTTCACTGTCGGCACCGGACCCGCCGACGCCTCCACCAGTCCCGCTCCCGCCGCGACTGCAGCCGTCCTTCCCGGCGCCGCTACCTCGGCCACCTCGCCACCCCCTGCAGCGCGCAGCACCGGGAACTGAGGCGATGTCGCTGCTCGTCGACCTGTTCGGCTATCTCGGCATCGTCCTGCACGGTCTCACCATCGCGGCGCAGTCCGCAGCCGTCGGAGGGGCGCTGTTCCTCATCGCCGTGGCACGCCCGTTCGCGGCGCTGCCAGCCGCCAGCACCTCGGCCGGCGCGGCCACCTTGGCAGCGCTCGACGCTCCAGGCAGCACCTATGCCACCGGGCGGCGTACGCGGCCCGTCGGCCTTGCAGTCCGCGGCACGACGGCCCGCATCGCCGCCTGGGCCGCCGTCGCCCTGGTGCTGTGCGAAGGCCTCAACATTGCGATGCAGTCCGCGGTCCTGATGGACACGGTCGGGCTCACCCTGCCGCAGGCGCTCGGGGCCGACTACGCGGTGGCCGGGCTGGTCAAGATCGCAGCCGCGGGCCTGCTGGCACTGCTGCTGTTCCTGCCGCGCCGTACTCCGGCGGCGATCCTCCTCGCGCTGTGCGTGGTCGAGCTGACCGCGGCGACGATGACCACCCACGCCGCCGCCCGCCTGGACGACAACGTGGTTCTGCTCGTCGTCGAGTTCCTGCATCAGCTCGGCGCCGCGGTCTGGATCGGCGGCATTCCCTGCTTCCTGATGGCGCTGAACCGCGTGAACGACCTGCCCGGCTGGCGCTGGATCGGCCCTCGCTTCTCGCGCATCTCGCTTGCCGGTGTGGCCTGCATCCTGGTCTCCGGCGTCACCATGAGTCTGCTCTACATCGGGTCCTGGTCCGGCCTGTACGGCACCGCCTACGGCGTGATGGTCTGCGCCAAGATCGCCATGTTCGCGATGCTGCTGGCACTTGGCTACGGCAACTTCCGGGTCACCGAGCGCCTGGGCCGCGGCGATCGTGCGGCGCCTGTCGCCCGCATGAAGCGCTTCGCCGAGGTCGAGATCGGCATCGGCATCACCCTGTTCTTCACCGCCGCCTCGCTGACCTCGGTACCGCCGGCCATCGACCTCACGCAGGACCGCGTCACCTTTGCCGAGATCGTCGAGCGCAACACCCCGCAATGGCCGGTCCTGGTGTCGCCCGGTCATGACAAGCTCGCCATCCCTGCACTCCAGCAACAGCTCGACGCCGAAGCGAGTGCCCGGGCTGGCAAGCCGCTTCCCGCGTTCGTCGAGGGACAAAGCGAACTGCCGCCGCGCAACGCCGACGACATCGTGTGGTCCGAGTACAACCATCACTGGTCCGGCATCTTCGTCCTTGTCCTCGGCCTGCTCGCTCTGCTCAACCAGGCGGGTCTGCGCTGGGCCCGGCACTGGCCGCTGGTCTTTCTCGGCCTTGCCGGCTTCCTGCTGATCCGCTCCGACCCAGAGATCTGGCCGTCTGGCGACATCGACTGGATGTCCGCCTTCCGCGACGTCGAGGTGGTCCAGCACCGCATGTTCGTGGTCGTGATCGTCATCTTCTCGCTGTTCGAGTGGGCCGTGCGCACCGGCCGCCTGCGCAGCCCGCGCGCGGCCCTGGTGTTCCCGCTGATGTGCGCCACCGGCAGCGCCCTGCTGTTCACCCACAGCCACGCCATTGCCAACGTCAAGGACCAGCTGCTGATTGAGCTGACCCACACCCCGATCGCTCTCCTCGGCATCATCGCCGGCTGGTCTCGCTGGCTCGAGCTCCGGCTGCCTCCTGGACGCACCACCCGCCTGGCCGGCTGGGTCTGGCCGCCCTGCTTCATGATCATCGGCGTGCTGCTGCTGCTCTACCGGGAGGCCTAGGCACGGCCGCATCAGGCGAGGCCAGACTTTGCCTCTGCACGCCGGCGGTGGCAGGCCTGAACTTCCGCGTGCGCGCACGGGCTACTGGAAGGGCCAACGTTCGCGATCCAAGCCATTCCAGCAATGCTTCCAGGCCTGATGGGCGTCGCAACATGCCCGGCTGAGAAAGCGCGTTTCCGATCTGCAATCCTCTCTGCAATCCTCGGGCCACCCAAGCTGGGCCAGGTCTGGGCGTGCCATGGTCGAGGCAGCCAGCTTGATGCCCTGCGGTCCGGACGCCAGATTCTCCATTTGCCGAAGACGACGCGACTCCGATCTCGGCTGTGGCGGGTCGCGGACAGTGCCGTGGCGTTGGCTTCCCTCGCAGGCGCCTTCAACCGGCCGTCTCCACAGCACATAGTGCCGCCATGCCCGATCAACTCCCGCACGTACTGCTCCTCATCGCCCTACTGCTCGTCATCGTCAGCGCGGTGCAGCCGCTCGCCCGTCGCCTCGCGCTCTCCGACACAGTACTCCTGGCCATCGTCGGTACGCTGATCGGTGGCGGCGCCGTCCTCGTGCTCGAGACCCCCCGGGCCACCGTTTTCGACGGCGTCGCTGGTGCCCTGGTGCACCTGCCAATTAACGCCCAGGCATTCCTCTTCATCTTCCTGCCGCTGCTGGTGTTCCACGGCGCCCTGTCGATCGACGTCCGCAGGCTCGCCCGCGACACCGCACCCGTACTCACCATGGCGGTCGTCGCCGTGGTGGTCAGCACCGCCGCCGTCGGCTTCGCCCTGGCGCCGCTTGCCACGGTGCCGTTGTCCGCCTGCCTGATGCTCGGCGCCATCGTCGCAACTACCGATCCTTCGGCCGTCGTGGCGGTGTTCCGCGGCATCGGCGCGGACAGCCGGCTCACCCGCCTGGTGGAGGGCGAGAGCCTGCTCAACGACGCCGCCGCGATCGCCATCTTCACCATGCTGCTTGGCCAGGTGACCCACTCGGGTCCAGCCGGCCTGTTCGAGGCCGCCTGGATGCTCGGGTCCTCGCTCGCAGTGGGCCTTGTGGCCGGCTTCGTGCTTGCCCGCCTGGTGCTCTATGCAGTGCCGCTGCTGGGCGGTATCCGCGCTGCCGAGGTCACCCTGACCCTCGCGCTGCCGTATATCGCCTACATCACCTGCGACGAATTTCTGCACGCCTCCGGCGTCGTCGCCGCCGCAAGCGCCGGGCTTACCATCAGTGCCATCGGCCCCTCCACCTTCCGCCCGCACGGCTGGGCCTACCTCACCGACGTCTGGGCGCAGCTTGCCTTCTGGGCCAGCTCGATGGTGTTCATCCTCGCGTCCATGCTGGTTCCTCGCCTCATGATCGGCGCCACCTCGCGCAACCTCGTTCTGCTTGCGGCAATGATCGGCGCGGCCTATGCGGCCCGCGCCGTGGTGCTGTTCGCCCTGCTTCCCCTGCTCACCGCATTGCGCCTGAGCCAGCATGTGTCGGTGCCGTTCAAGGTCACCATGCTGTGGGGCGGACTGCGCGGCGCCATCACCCTCGCCCTCGCGCTCTCGGTCACCGAGAACCCGGACATCCCGGCAGACGTGCGCCAGTTCATCGCCATCCTGGCCACCGGCTTCGTCCTCGTCACCCTGCTCGCCGGCGGCACCACCCTTGGCCTGCTGGTACGCTGGCTGCATCTCGACCGCCTGACCGCGATCGACCAGGCGCTGCGCCACCAGGTCGTTGCCATCGGCATGGGCGAGGCGCGCGACCGCCTGCGCCAGACCGCCGCCGAGCTGGGCTTTGCCCGCCCGATCACCCAGCGCGTCCTGGAGCGTTTCACCGCCCGTATCGAGCAGGAAACCGAGGCGAACGAGTTCGACGCCGCGATCACCGACCGTGACCGCATCAAGCTCGGCCTGATCACGCTGGCCTCTCAGGAACGCACCGTGCTGCTGGAGATGTTCAAGGACCGCGCGCTGCCTCGTCGCATCATGGAGAACCTGCTTTGGACAGCGGAAAGCATGATCGACGGCGCGCGTACCGGAGGCCGGCTCGGCTATATGCGCGCGGCCAAGCGCCGCCTGCGTCCCAACCTTCGCTTCCAGCTTGCGCAGACGCTGCACCGGCGCCTGCGTATCGACACGCCGCTGATGCATTGCCTCGCAGAACGCTTCGAGACGCTGCTGCTGATGCGCCTCGTTGTCGCCTCGATGACCCGGTTCATGCGCCGCCGCGTCGAGCCGGTGCTCGGCCAGCGCGTGAGCGAGATCGTCGGCGAGATCATAGAGCGCCGCCGCTTCCTCATGGAAGACGCCGCCACCACGCTGCGGGTCCAGTACCCCGGCTACACCGAGGCACTGGAACTGCGCGTGCTTCGCCAGATTGCTATCCGGATGGAGACCGATGCCTATGACACCATGCGGCGCGAGTCGCTGATCGGCGACGAGTTGCACGACGAGTTGCGGCGCGTACTGGAAGTCCGTCGCGATCGTCTCGCCCATCCACTTCGCTTCAACCTGCAGAGCGGCCTCGACGCCCGACTGCGCCAGGTGCCGCTGCTTTCCGGCCTGCAGGACGCGGTGCTGCACGACATCGCGATGAACGTCACCATGCGCTTCGTCGTTCCCGGCGAGGCGATCACCCGACGCGGCCGGCGCGCCCTGGCCGTGTTCTTTGTCAGTTCCGGCGCGGTCGAGGTAACGGGTGACGGCGCCACCTTCACCCTGAACAGTGGCGACTTCTTCGGCGCTGAAGAGGTGCTCGCCGGCAGCCGCCGCCACGACACGGTGCGCGCCCGCTCGTTCAGCCACCTGCTGGAACTGGATGGCCGTGAATTTCGCCGCCTGGTCGATGAGAACCCGCAGCTCACCTCTCGTCTTGACGCGTTGCGCGACCGCCGGCCGGTCCCCAGCGTCGGCGAGAGCCCACCCAGGCTGCTCGCCTTCGACTACGATCCGGAAGCGACGGCGCCGGTAGTCCCGCAAGCAAGCCAAGCAAGGCTGGGCTCTGCCCCGACCCGCCAAAGGCCGTAGGTCTTTGCAAACCAGCCCCTCCGCCCGTGGCATACGCTGCAGACCGGGCGCGAACTCCTTCGTCCGCAGGCCCGCCGCCTCGATCCCCGGTGTGTACCGGCTTCCAGGACGTGGAGCGAGCGCCCTGGCCTCGCCTCGCCGGTCCTGAGCCCTGGCCTTCGACCGCAGCCTCCTCCACCATCGCGCCATGCCACGCCTGCTCCGCGGAACCCTGGGCGCCCTGCTCGCCACGCTCGTCGTGCTCGGCACACTCTGGCCCGCCGACCGGGTGCAGGCGCTCTCCACCTTCGACCAGCCGTTCTATCTCGGCATCGCCCAGGACCTGCACGACACCGGCCGCTTCACCGACGGCTACATGTTCGCCGACGCCCTCCGCGACGGCACCCGGCCGTCCGGCATGCGCTTCGCCCCGCTCTATCCCTCGCTGCTGGCCGCCGTCGCCACCCTCGATTCCCGCCTGCGCGCGGCGATGGCCTGCCAAGTCCGCACCCAGGGCCACGATCCGTCGTGTCCGCGCGCGGCCCCGCTGATGCGCTGGCTGCAGTTCGCCATGCTTGCCGCCTTCTTCGTCCTGCTCTGGCAAGGGTCCCGCCTCGCCTCTGGCTCGCAGCGCATTGCCTGGCTGTCGCTGCTGCTCGCCGCACCCACTGCTGGTGTCCTGCTGCGCTCGGTCGACACGCTGATGACCGAGATCACCGCGCTGCTGCTGATCACCGCCTGCCTGACCTCGGCTCTTGCCGCCTGGCGCGTCGCCGGATCACGCCATCGCCGCCTTGATCGCGCCCTCGCCTGGACCGCCACCAGCGGGGTCCTGCTCGGCCTGTCGATCCTGACCCGACCGGTCTTCCTCTACCTGTTCTATGCAACGTCCTTGACCGCGCTTGCCATGATCGCCGCGCGGGCCATCGCCACCCGAGCCCGCGGCGACGTCACGCCCGCGCCTGCCGTGGGCCCTGGCCCGCCGCCGCCGGAGACTCCCTGGCTGCACGTTCCGGCTGCCTGGCGGCGTCCTACGTCCCCGGCCACGTTGGATGCCGCGCGCCCGGTTACCACGAGGCAGGCCGTCCTTGCGCTGGTGGCGTTCGTGCTTGCCGTGGGTCTGCCGATTGCTCCCTGGATCGCGCGCAACGCCGTCGTCGTCGGGCACGCTGAGCTTACCCACGGCTACGACAGCCACACCCTGGTGCAGCGCATCTCGTTCGACTCGATGACCTGGCGGGAGTATGGCCTTTCCTTTGTGTGCTGGCTTCCCGATGGGTCTGGCATTGGGGACGCGCTGTTCGGCCGACACGCATGCGACCGCTTCGGCTACGACGAGCGTCCCGACACCTTCTACAGCGTCGGCATGAACCAGTTGATGGCGCAGACGCTTGCGGCATCCGGCGGCTGGGATCGCCACCTGTCCTACCTGCTGACCCACTACATCCTGCGCGAGCCGCTCTGGCACCTCGCGGTTACCCTTCCGCTGGCACTACGCGGGATGTGGATCGACCACTACTGGGGTCTGCTGCTTGGCCCGGCCTGCGCCGTGCTGACGTTGCAGGCGGCGCCGAGCATCTGGCACAGCCCCGGCTGGCCCCTGTCACGATCGGGTACAGGGCTCCGGCCAGCCCGTACGGCGCGCCTGCAGTCCGACCAGGTCGGCGGTCTCTGGTACACCCGCCGCAGCCGCCAGGGTTTGCTGCTGCTCGCCCTGCCTGCCTGGTTCGTGCTTGCCTTCAACGCTGCCGTCGCTGTCAACCAGGCGCGCTACAACCTCATGCTGATCCCGGCCTATGCGCTGTCCGGCGCGCTGCTGATCGACATGCTGCTTGGCAGGTTTCGAGGTGCCGCCGCAGTCCACGCCCGGGACATCGACACGCTGACGTCCGACCAGGCCGTGCCCGATGATCGTCTGGGGGCGCGGCGGACGACGCCTCTGCGTACGCTGCGGACCCTCTCGATCGACGCAGCTCGGGCGCTGGCCGGACTACCGCGTCCATCCCGGCTTAGTTCAGCCGCGCCCGAAGCTCCTCAACCTGTGTTCGTGCCCTGGCAGCATCCGCCCCTTGCGGGACGAGAGCGAGGAAGCGCTCGAAGCAATGCAGCGCGGCGCCGACGCGATCCTCCCGCTGATTGAGCAAAGCGGCCTCCCGCCACAACCTGGCCTCGTCGGGCGCGATGAGCAGCATGTCTGCGATGCATTCCAGCGCCCCGGAGCGGTCATTTGCCTCCAGCCGACGTGACTTGATGTTGTTCTGCAGCCGCAACAGGATTGCTCGCTGCGACATCGGGCGCAGCAGGCCGGGACGCAACTCGGAGCGCGAACCCTCCACCTGCTTGAGCAGATCGCGCAGTTCGCGTGCATCCAACGCTACGCCGCCCGCGAACACGTCCAGCACCATCTGCTGACTGCCATGGGCACCGCTGCCCCGGCGTGAGCCGCCGGGCGTGCTGCCGACTGATGACGGCCCGGAAGCGGGCCGTCCGCCACTCAGCGCGACGAGGAAGTGTCCCGGGAAGTCCACTCCGTGCGCCCGCCAGCCTGCCGCTCGCGCGCAATGTAGCCATACGATGCCAAGCGCGACCGGCAAGCCCCGTCGGCGGTCCAGCACGCGGATCAGGCTGGCATTGTCGGGATCGTCATACGTTGCCCGGTCGCCGGCGAAGCGCCACCGATCGGCAAGCATCTCGGCCAGCGCCTCCGCTTGGCCGGGCAGGTCGTGGTCGGCAACATCAAGGGCAAGCGCCGCTGCCTCGCGCGCCAACTGCGAGAGTACGCCGCGTGCCGCCTCCCACTGCTTCGGTGTTGCGTTGTCCCTGGACAGCTGCAAGGCAGCGTCGGCAAGGTCGATCTCGTCGTCAGGCAGCGTGCCGATAGCCTCCAGCGCGGCCCGGGCAGTGACGCCGCTCACGCCGGCCGTAGCGAAACGGCGAGGCTCAACACCTCGCACCGCGGTTCGTCTCGCATTCCGCCATCCGCGCTCGAGCCGGGCTCGCCACTCCGGCCAGCGCGACAACCCCCACATCACTCACTCCGCCGCACGGGGCACATAGAGGGCGCCTCCGGTCTCGGCGAACTCAACGCTCTTGGCGTCCATGCCCGCCATCCGCTCCGCTTCGATCCTGAGGTCCTGGGTGATGCGCATCGAGCAGAATTTCGGCCCGCACATCGAGCAGAAATGCGCCACCTTGTGCGCCTCCTTCGGCATCGTCTCGTCATGGTAGGCACGCGCCGTGTCCGGGTCGAGCGCCAGGTTGAACTGGTCCTCCCAGCGAAACTCGAACCGCGCTCGCGACACTGCGTCGTCACGCAACTGCGCGGCAGGGTGCCCCTTTGCAAGGTCCGCCGCATGCGCCGCGATCCGGTAGGTGATCACGCCGACCTTGACGTCGTCCCGGTTCGGTAGTCCGAGGTGCTCCTTCGGCGTGACATAGCAGAGCATTGCCGTGCCGAACCAGCCGATCATCGCCGCGCCGATCGCCGAGGTGATGTGATCGTAGCCCGGTGCGATGTCGGTGGTCAGCGGTCCAAGCGTGTAGAACGGCGCCTCGCCGCACTCGCGCAACTGCTTGTCCATGTTGATCTTGATCTTGTGCATGGCGACATGGCCGGGCCCTTCGATCATCACCTGGCAGCCCTTGGCCCAGGCGATCTTGGTCAGCTCGCCGAGTGTCTCCAGCTCGGCGAACTGCGCCGCGTCGTTGGCGTCGGCGAGCGAGCCCGGACGCAATCCGTCGCCCAGGCTGAACGAGACGTCGTATTTGCGCATGATGTCGCAGATCTCGTCGAACCGCTCATAGAGGAAGCTCTCCCGATGGTGCGAGAGGCACCATCTGGCCATGATCGATCCGCCGCGCGAGACGATGCCGGTGACCCGCTTGGCCGTGAGTGGCACGTGCTGCAGCCGCACCCCGGCATGGATGGTGAAGTAGTCCACCCCCTGCTCGGCCTGCTCGATCAGCGTGTCGCGAAAGATTTCCCAGGTCAGCTTCTCGGGGTCGCCGTCCACCTTTTCCAGCGCCTGGTAGATCGGTACCGTTCCGATCGGGACTGACGAGTTGCGCACGATCCAGCCGCGAATGTTGTGGATGTTGCGACCGGTCGAAAGGTCCATGACCGTGTCCGCACCCCAGCGGGTCGCCCAGACCAGCTTCTCGACCTCCTCCGCCGCCGAGGACGTGACCGCCGAGTTGCCGATGTTGGCGTTCACCTTCACCAGGAAGTTGCGGCCGATGACGGTCGGCTCCAGCTCCGGATGGTTGATGTTGGCCGGGATGATCGCCCGCCCGCGGGCGATTTCCGAGCGGACGAACTCCGGCGTGATGAACGCGGGGATCTCGGCGCCGAAATCCTCCCCGTCGGCTCGGCGTCCCTCGGCGCCCTCGGCCATCGCCTCTCGCCCGAGGTTCTCCCGGTGCGCAACGTAGATCATCTCCTCGGTGATGATGCCGACCCGCGCGAACTCGTACTGGGTGACCGGCTGGCCCTCGCGCCCTACCAGCACCCGTGGTGTGGCCGGACATGGCGCCACCAGCCGTTCCCCAGTCGCGCCGCCATTGTCCTCGGGCTGCACCGCGCGACCCTCGGCTGCAGCAAAATCACGTCCCGCAAGCCATTGCGCGCGCACCCGCGGCAGACCGGCTTCGAGGTCGATCGCCACATCCGCGTCAGTGTATGGCCCGGACGTGTCGTATACGCGCAGGTCCGGCTCCTTAGCGGACGGGTCGAGCGCGATCTCGCGCATGGGTACGCGAATGCCGGGGTGGGCCGCCGGGCTTGAGTGGACCTTGCGCGAGCCGGTGATCGCTCCGGTCGTCACGGTGCCGGGGATCGGGCGAGGCGAGGGCAGCTTCTGCTGATAAGTCACGGCAGCTCCTTTGAGGCCGGAGAGCCACGGATCCTGCCTGGCGCGGCAGCCCCGTCCCTCCACCGGTATGATCCGGATCAGGTTGCACGCCGCGTGGACGCGGCGCCAGGGTCGCCGGGTAATCCGGACATGACCTCTCAGGTCCCCTGTTTCACTCTCCTTGCCGACCCACTGTCCGAGTCAAGATCACGCCTTGTCAACGTCGCAGCGAGCGCGATTGCGTGCGTGGCCGTGCGGACCGGGACGGTAGGCCTACTCCACAGGCTGAACAGAGTTTGGTTTGCGGCACGACGACCGTGTCCGCGGCGCGCAGGCCCTGTTCAAGCTTCGGCTCCACATCCATCGCGGTTCTGGTCGCAGGGAGCTTCGATGGCGCGGTGTTATCCTGGCCACCGGGGACTGCTGCCTGGCCTGGTACTGCCTGTGCGTCAGCGGAGCCGGGCTGCGGGGTGACGTCCATCGCGGTCTTGGCGGCACGGGCTCGGCTGTCGGGACAGCACCTGCGAGCTGCGTCATCGCAGCTCTCCCGGGTCATTCGGGGAGCTGACGATGGCAGCGACCCCTCCCGCTGGCAACACGACGAGCCTGCCCGGCGTCGGCCAGAACCGTCCGCGATGCCGATCAGGCTGCCGGCGGCGGTGTCAGTCGCGGCACGGCGATCATCTTGCCCAAATCCTCGCCGCCGAACAGATGGACGTGCAGGTGCGCCACCTCCTGACCTGCGTTTCCACCTGTATTGGCGAGGGCGCGATAGCCCCCCTCCTCCAGGCCGAGCAACCGCGCCACGTGCCCGACGGCGCGGACGAACCCCGCGACCTCCTGGTCCGATCCGTTTGCCGTGAAATCCGCGAGCGAGCTGTAGCGCCCGCGTGGGATCACCAGCACGTGCACGGCGGCCTGCGGTGCCACGTCATGGAACGCAACCGCCCATTCATCCTCGAACACCCGCTTCGAAGGAACCTCGCCGCGCAGGATGCGGGCGAAGATGTTGGTGTCATCGTAGGGCCCAAGCCCGGTCGGCAGGCTCATCGAACGTCCCCCAGCAACGAACAAGACCGGGCTCCCGCCGAACAGGCTCGACCCCGGCAATCCTTCAACTCCACACCGGACGAATGAAGGCAAGCCCGCCGGACATCCTGAGAACGCCAGTCCAGGAGGGCTTTCCTGGCGGCGTCCAGAGGCAGGGCCTCCGGCCTTGCTTGCTTCCCACGGAGCCCACCCCTAGTCCGCCGCCTGCAGGACGCCAAGCCCGATCTCCGGTCGCGTCATGTAGTCCCGCGTCAGCGGCACCACGTCCACCGCACGCGTCAGCTGCATCTGCCACACGAACACGCCAAGTCTTCTGAATGCCGCCTCCGAACCCGCCATGTAGGCCTCGAACATCCGGCAGAACCGCTCGTCGTAGAGCGTCGCGATGGTGTCCCGGTTGGCCGCGAAGCGCCGGCGCCAGTGCCGCAGCGTCTCCGCATAGTGCAGCCGGAGCATCTCGCAATCCGCGGTCATCAGCCCCGCCTTTTCCGCCGAGGCGAAAACCTCCGACATCGCCGGGCAGTAGCCTCCCGGGAAGATGTACTTCGCGAGCCAGGGATTGGTCGAACCGGGTCCGAAGCTGCGTCCGATCGCGTGGATGAGCGCGACCCCGTCCTCGGCAAGGCAGCGCCGCACCACCTCGAAGAATTCCCGGAAATGTCCGACACCCACGTGCTCGAACATGCCGACCGAGACGATGCGGTCGAACTGCCGCCCTGCCCCGCCTGGCCCGCCGTCACGCCCCATGCTGCGGTAGTCCGCCAGTTCGAAGTGCACCCGGTCCGATAACCCGAGCGCCTGGGCGCGGGCCCGTGCGGCGGCGAGTTGCTCCTGCGAGAGGGTGATGCCGGTGACCCGCACGTCGTGCTCCTGTGCAAGGGTGATCGCCATGCCGCCCCAGCCGCATCCGATGTCGAGCACCTCCATGCCCGGGCGCAGCAGCAGCTTCCTTGCGATATGCCGTTTCTTGGCGAGCTGCGCCTCGTCCAGCGTCTCGTCGCCGCGGGCGAAATAGGCGCACGAGTATTGCCGATCCGCGTCCAGGAACAGCCCGTACAGCCGCCCGCTCAGGTCATAGTGGTGGGCCACGTTGCGCCGCGACCGAGCGACCGGATTGAACTGGCGGATGCGTCGCAAGCCCGTTCGCAGCCGCTCGCGCAGCTTGATGATCGGGTGGGAGGCGAGCTGGGTCTGCATGTTGAGGAAGATGAGGTCGACGAAGTCGAACAGCGTGCAACCGACCGGCACCAGCGTGCCGTCCATGTAGCATTCGCCCAGCATCATTCCGGGACTTAGCACCAAGCCGCGTACCGCACGTCCGTCGAGCAGCGCGATCGAGGCGGTCGGGCCAGGGTTGCGGCCGCCATAGGTGGCCTCGTGTCCGTCGGGGTAGCGGACGGTGAGCTGCCCCCGGTCGATCAGGCCGCGCAGGATGGCATGGAGCAATCGCGACAAGGGCGGCCTCGGCAGGTGGACGACAGGCCCTTGATGATACGAAACCAGGCCAGAGGAAAGATCGTCCTCTGATGCCTGAGAGAAAGGAAATACGGTCAGGCGGGCCGTCCGCCCGCATTCCAACGGTTCAAGCAGGCCTTCGGAACCTTGCGCGGGCTATACCCAGACCCGGCAAAGGCCGAGAGCTTTTGGAATCTTCCCGAAGGAAGCCGCTTTCTCCGGCATACGGACTCCGCTCAAAGGCAAGCGTCGGGCGGAATCCGGATGCAGAGCCTCAGGCCTGCCTTGTCTGCTACCGCTCGTCGGCGTCGTCGCGCGGCACGCTGTCCGGATCGAACAGCTCGCCAGGATCGTACTCGTCCTCCTCGGCCGCCTGACCCACGGCCTCGCCGCGTGCCTGCTTCTCCGCCTCCTCGACCGACCGCGCGACGTTGACCGTGACCGGCAGGTCGACTTCCGGGTGGAGCACCACGCGCACGTCGGTCAACCCGAGCATCTTGATCGGTGCCTCGAGCACGACCTGCTGGCGCGTCACCGTCAACCCGGCGGCGATGCACTGCTCGGCGATATCGCGGTTCGAAACCGAGCCGTACAGGGCGCCTGAATCACCTGCCGAGCGGATCAGCACGACGGTGAGCCCGGCCATCCGCTCGGAGAGACGCTCGGCCTCCTCGCGGCGCTTGATGTTGGTGGCCTCCAGCTGCACGCGCTGCGTCTCGAACTGCGCGAGGTTCGCCTTGTTGGCGCGGATCGCCTGCTTCTGCGGGAGCAGGAAGTTGCGCGCATAGCCAGGCTTGACCCGAACCTTGTCGCCCATCTGCCCCAGCTTCTCGACGCGCTGCAGCAGGATCAGCTCAACGGATGCCATGACCGGGCCCCTCAGGACAGGATATAGGGAAGCAGCGCCAGGAAGCGCGCGCGCTTGATCGCCTGCGCCAGCTCGCGCTGCTTCTTGGCCGACACCGCGGTGATGCGGCTCGGCACGATCTTGCCGCGCTCACTCAGGAACCGGCTCAGCAGCCGCACATCCTTGTAGTCAATCTTCGGCGCGTTCGGCCCGCTGAACGGGCAGGACTTGCGGCGGCGATAGAACGGGCGACGCGTGCCCACGGCGGAACGGCGTGCGGCAGGGCCCACATCGGCTGAGTCGGACATGACCTGCTACTCCTCGCCCATGGGACGCATCGGCTCGCCGTCGCCGCGTGCCCGGTATTCCTCACGGTCGTCGAACGAGCGCTTGCGCCCGCTCTCGAACCGGCCAGCCGGCTTCGGCCCGCGGAAGCCGCGCTCGCGGTCGTCGGAGCGCCGCGTCAGGATGGCCGACGGGTTCTCGTCGATCGTGTCGACCCGGATCGTCATGAACCGCAGGACGTCCTCGTTCAGCCCGAGCTGGCGCTCCATCTCGTTGATCGACGCCGGCTTCGCGTTGAGCCCGAGGAGCATGTAGTGCCCCTTGCGGTTCTTCTTGATGCGGTAGGACAGGCTGCGCAGCCCCCAGTACTCGCGCTTGTCGATGGTTCCGCCGTCGGTCCCGAGCTGCTCGGAGATGGTGTCCGCCACGGCCTCGACCTGGGCCTGCGTGACGTCGTTGCGCGCAATGAGCACGCACTCGTAAAGTGGCATCGTCGCCCCTATGGATTGGTTCAGCCCGGGATCGGGCATAGCCGGGGCGCGCCTCGCCCCAGCAGGGAAGCGGCGGAACAAGCATGTGGCATTGGGAAATGCAACAGCAGGCAAGGTCAGGGCGCTGCCCGGACCGGCACACGTAAGACCGCTGGCTCCCGAGGGCGGACTGGTGTCGTACCGCGTCCCGCCGCGTGCCTAAAGTGGGCGGGTCTGGGGCCTCAGGCCCAGCGGGTCCAGGGCAGCACCCTGGCCTTGCTTTCGGGGAGTAGCGCGAAGATGAACCTGCCTCGCCTCGTCGCCGCCGAGGCGCTGGGTACCGCGATGCTAGTCGCCACCGTCGTCGGCTCCGGGATCATGGCCGAAACCCTGTCGACCACCTCGCCCGCCGTCGCCCTGCTCGGCAACACCATCGCCACGGCCGGCATGCTCTACGTGCTGATCACCATTTTCGGCCCGGTTTCCGGCGCGCACTTCAACCCCGCCATCAGCCTGGTGTTCGCCGTTCGCGGCGAGCTGGCGTGGCGCAGCCTCGCACCCTACATCGTCGCCCAGGTCGCGGGCGGCATCGCTGGCACACTGCTCGCCCACGCGATGTTCCGCCTGCCGCTGATCCAGCTGTCCGGGCACGCCCGCAGCGGGGCGTCGCAGTGGCTGTCCGAGTTCACCGCCACCTTCTCCCTGGTGCTGGCGATTCTCGGCACCCTGCGCGCCCGCCCCGAGGCGGTTCCCACCGCCATCGCGCTCGCAATCACCGCGGGCTACTGGTTCACCGCCAGCACCTCGTTCGCCAACCCGGCCGTCACGCTCGCCCGTGCCCTGTCCGACACCTTCAGCGGCATCGCTCCCGTCGATGCGCCGGCGTTCGTCATGGCGCAGACCGCAGGCGCGCTCGCGGCGCTGGGCGTGTGCCACCGGATCTTCGGCTGGCGGCCGCCGGCGCTTGAAGCAGGGATCGCGGACGCTTCAGGTCTGCTGGCCGCGGAGGTCGATCAACCGCCATGATCGTCGACGCGCGCGGCATCGACCTTCGGCCAATGGCGCCCGGTGCTCGGCAGCCCTGGCCGTTCCGGGCGAAGCGGGGCATGGGGTTCGTCAGGACAGGGCGGTCTCGATCGAAGCAGGCATTCCCAGCGCCAGCCCCAGGGCATCCAGCCGCCTGGTGACGCTGTCGCCGGAGAACACGCCGTCGCCTTCGGACAGGGTGAGTATCAGTCGCCCGCGCTCCAGGCGAAGCGCGGTGCGGGCGAGCAGGTCGGGGGTGCCAGCGGACAGCCCGTAGGCGAGACGCAGCGCAACACCGAGAATGGCGGCCTGGCGAGCCCCGCGGGAATCGAGCAGGGTGCGCGCCGGGGCCAGCATGGGCAGCGCGGGCGGCGCCTCGTAGCGCACGGCGACGATCATCGCGAGCACGGCCCGGGCGCGGTGGTCAAGCGCGACGCCCGGCTGCTCCAGTACGCGCAGGAAGCTCTGTTGCGCGCGGTACTCCGGGTGGTCATGGCTGCCGACGTCGGACAGCCAGCAGGCCGAGCGGCGCAGGCGCCGGTCCTCGTCGGTTTCGGAGTCGAAAAGGGTGGCGGTCCAGGCGAACAGCGCGTCGGGCAGCAACGGGTCGCGGCCAAGCTGGCTTCCCATCGCCCGTGCCGCCTCGACCATCGGGTCAAGCGCGCGGACCGCCTCCGGCACCTGCTGCATGTACCAGCCTTCGCGCAGGCCGTTGGCGGTGAACACGACGCGCTCGGCAGGCGTTGCGCGCAGCAGGCGTCCCAGCACCAGTGCCGCGTAAGGCAGGTCGTCGATGCGCCGCCTCGGCACGCCGGGCAGGCGTTCCAGGGTGCGCCGGGTCGCACCGGCGACCAGGCCCGCAAGTTCGGCGGCAGCGGCGTAAGCGATGGTGTAGTGGTGCACGATGGCAAGCGGATAGCCGACCTGCGCCATGTGGATGCGGGCGAGTCCGCGCCAGGCCCCGCCGACGAGGTAGAGCTCCGGTCCGCCGAGCCACTCCACCTGCGCGAGGTCGTCGTCCACGATCTGACGGGCGCGCACGATGTCGGCGCCGGCGCGATCGGACAGCCGGATCACCCCGAGCGCGAGGGTGCAGGCGCGGGTGGGCCGGCCGTGCTCCAGCCGCACCAGCTCGACCGAGCCGCCGCCGATGTCGCCGAGCACGCCGCAGGCGTCCGGTGCGCCGCACAGCACGCCGGCGGCGGCGAAGGCGGCCTCCTCCTCTCCGCTCAGGATGCGGATCGGCACCCCGGGCATGATCTTCGCCAGTGCCGCGGTGAACTCGGGCCCGTTGCTCGCGTCGCGCACCGCGGCGGTCGCGAGCACCTCGAACGGGTCGGCACCCATCGCGCGGGCAACGGCGTGGTAGCGGCGCAGCACCAGCAACGCCTGGGCGACCCCGGCCTCGTTCAGGCGACCGGTGGACTGGAGGCCGCGGCCGAGCCGGAGCACCGCCTTCTCGTTGAAGATCGCCTGCGGGTTGCGGCCGCGGCCCTCGAACACCACGAGGCGGACGGAGTTGGAGCCGAGATCGACGACGGCGCAGCGGGGGGGCATCGGGGCGCTCTGACGGTTCGGACGGACGGTGCCGGATCGGGCCGTGGAAGGCCAGGGCCGCGGCCTGGGTAGACAGGACGATCGTGTCTGCCGACGCCGCGGTGTGCATGGTCGCCCGGCAAGTCCAGAGGCTCTGCCCCCGGACTCCGCCAATGGCCGGGCCCTTGGAACCGCTTTGCCCAGAGGATAGGGTTTCCACAGGGCCCAGCCTTGCCTGCCTCCTGTGCTCAGTCCTGCAGGATCCGGTCCGGGCGTCGTGGCAGCGGCCGTGGCACCGGAACGAGCGGGCCGTGCAGCGCCGAGCCGCGGCCGGAAAGCGAGGGGTTCGTCATGAAGTATTCATGGGCGGAGACCGGCTTGGGTCCGGGATCGAGGCGGTTCCAGGTGCCGTTGCTGGACAGCTCCCACGACTGCACCGTGTCCTTAAGGTTGGTGACCATCACCTGGTCGAGAACCTGGGCGTGGACCGTCGGATTATGGATCGGCACCAGCGTCTCCACGCGCCACTCCATGTTGCGCGCCATCCAGTCGGCGCTGCTGATGAACACGGCGGCCTGGCGGCTGGGCAGACGGTTGCCACGGCCGAACACGCAGATCCGGCTGTGCTCGAGGAAGCGGCCGACGATCGACTTGACCCGGATGTTCTCGGACAGCCCTGGCACTCGCGGCCGCAGGCAGCAGATGCCGCGCACGACGGCCATCGTGGACACGCCGGCGCAGGACGCCTCGTACAGCTTGTCGATCAGGACGGGGTCCACGAGGCTGTTCAGCTTGAGCCAGATGGTCCCCGGGCGGCCGTCGCGGACCATGCGGATCTCGTGGTCGATCATCGCGAGCAGGGTCGGGCGGGTGGTGAGCGGGCTGAACGCCACCTGCTCCATGCGGTCCGGACGGGCGTAGCCGGTCATGTAGTTGAACAGCCGGGCGGCGTCGCGGGTGAGCGCGGGGTCGCAGGTGAAGAAGCTCAGGTCGGTGTAGATACGCGCGGTGATCGGATGGTAGTTGCCGGTGCCGAAATGGGCGTAGCTGCGCATCGAGCCGCCCTCCCGCCGTACCACGAGGCTGAGCTTGGCGTGGGTCTTCAGCTCGGCGAAGCCGTAGACCACCTGGACGCCGGCGGCTTCGAGCAGGCGGGCCAGCGAGATGTTGGCTTCCTCGTCGAAGCGCGCGCGCAACTCGACCATGGCGGTGACCGACTTGCCGGACTCGGCGGCCTCGATCAGCGCCTTGACGATCGGGCTGTCGCGCGAGGTGCGGTAGAGGGTCTGCTTGACCGCGACGACGGCCGGGTCCTGGGCGGCCTGGCGGAGGAACTGGACGACAACGTCGAAGCTCTCGAACGGGTGGTGGACGACGAAGTCCTTGGCGCGGATTGCGGCGAAGCAGTTGCCGGCGAAATCGCGCACCCGCTCGGGGAAGCGCGGCGTGTAGGGCTTGAACAGGAGGTCGGGGCGGTCATCGACGATCAGCTGGGTCAGGTCGCTGACGCCGAGCAGGCCGGCATGGATCACCAGCGCGTTGCGCTGCACGCCGAGCTCGCCCGCCACCAGCTCGATCAGGTCGTCGGGCATCGCGGCGTCGACGCCGAGGTGGATGACGACGCCGCGGCGCCGACGCTTCAGCGCGGTCTCGTAGGACCGTACCAGGTCCTGCGCCTCGTCCTCGAACTCGACGTCGGTGTCGCGGATCAGGCGGAACAGGCCACGCCCGGTGACGTGGAAACCGGGGAACAGCAGGCCGATCGACAGCTCGACCACGTCTTCCAGCATCACGAAGCGGATCGGCCCGCCGGCCCGCGCGGGCAGCCGGATGAAACGGGCGATCAGCGAAGGCAGCGGGATCAGGCCGCGCATCGGCTGGCCATCCTCCTCGCGCGACAGCTTGACCGCCATGACCAGGCCGGTGTTGGGCACGAACGGGAACGGGTGCGCCGGGTCGATGGCGAGCGGCGTCAGCACCGGGAAGGCGCGCTCCATGAACCAGGCGTCGAGCCAGGCGCGGTCGTCGCCGGACAGCGCTCCCGGCTCGCACAGCACGATGCCGGCGACCTCGAGCTGGCGGCGCAGCTGCAGCCAGACCCCGGCCTGCGCGTCGAGCAGGCGCTTGGCGCGCTCGTTGACGGCGGCGAGCTGCTGCGCGGGCGTGCGGCCGTCCGGCGACAGCGTCAGCACGCCCTCGCGCTCCATGCCGATCAGCCCGGCGACGCGGACCGAGAAGAATTCGTCGAGATTGGCAGCGCTGATGGAGAGGAAGCGCAGACGCTCGAGCAGCGGGTGGCGGGCGTTCTCCGCCTCCTCGACCACGCGGCCGTTGAAGTCGAGCCAGGACAGCTCCCGGTTGATGAAGCGCTCCGGCATGTCGGACGTGACCGTGGCCGGGGCGGCGGGTTCGGGCGCGGACGGTTCGGCCACCACGTGACGGGCAAGCTGGGGTTTGGTCATTCGCACACGGTATCGCATTCGAGCCAGGCATGTCAGCGGCGACATCCCTGGTGCGCCGGCCGGGTGCACCGGTCAGAACAGCGTGGGGCCGTTCGTCGCGGGCTCGTCGCTCGGTCCGGCGTCGGCAAGGATGCCGGCGGCCAGCGCCCGGGTGACGCGCCGGCCCTCGGCCAGCGAGACGCGGTCGAGCCGGGCGGCGGCCTCGCGCAGCGCGGCGGGGGTGCGCGGCAGGTGGGCGAGCAGCCAGTCGCGGGTCGCCGGCGAGACGGCGAGCTGGCGATCCGCGAGCAGGCGGTCGAGCAGCGCGTGCAGCAGCGCGTCGTCGGGCGGGCCGAGCTCGACCGCGGTGGTGGCGCGCAGCCGGC
Source organism: uncultured Acetobacteraceae bacterium (assembly GCA_964236535.1). Taxonomy (GTDB): domain Bacteria; phylum Pseudomonadota; class Alphaproteobacteria; order Acetobacterales; family Acetobacteraceae; genus CAXSEF01. The sequence continues at coordinate 15,045 of CAXSEF010000019.1, read as the reverse complement.
TGCGCAGGTCGGGCAGTGCGGTGCCCCAGCGCGCCGGTGCGGCACGGGCGGCGAGCAGCACCGGCTGGCCGGCCTCGTTGGCGGTGTTCAGCAGGTGCAGCAACGCCTCCTCGGCGGCGAGGTCGGCGTCGTCGATCGCGAGCGCTGCGGGAGCGGCGCCGGCGTGCGGCAAAGGCAGCGTGGCCGCGTCGTGCCACGCGCCGACGGCGGGCTGTCGCGGATCGCGGTCGCGCAGGGCTGCGCCGTCGAGCAGCAGCGCGCCGTGGCTTCGGCTCCAGAGGTGCAGCAGGTGCGTCTTGCCGGTCCCGGCCTCGCCCCACAGCGCCAGGCGCCGCGCGGGCCAGCGCAGCGGCTGCGCGGTCCAGGCCAGCGCCGCTTGGTTGGCGTCGCCGGCCAGGATCTCGTCGTCGTAGCGCGGATCATGGGCGAAGGGCAGCGCCAGCTGGCGGGGAGTCACGGGGTGCCGGTCGGACACGATGCTGGCCTGGCACGGCTTGGCATCAGGCGTTTCCTGCTCGCAGCCGCGGCGCCGCGCTGTTGCCGCGGGACCTGCGGTATGGTTGTGTCGGCGGCTCCGGCGCCTGCCGGCGCCCCCATCCTAGCGTGTTCCAGGGGCCCGCATGAACAGCGAAGACAGCAGCGCCGCGGACGGCCGGTCCGGCCCCGCCGTATCGGATGGCCCGGCGGATGCGGTCGGCGGAGTGCGGGCGAACGGCGCGACCTACCGCGACGCGGGTGTGGACATCGAGGCCGGCGACGCGCTGGTCGACGCGATCCGGCCGGCGGCCGAGGCGACCGGCCGGGCGGGGACGATGGGCGGGCTCGGCGGTTTCGGGGCGCTGTTCGACCTGAGGGCGGCGGGATTTCGCGACCCGATCCTGGTGTCGGCGACCGACGGGGTGGGCACCAAGCTGCTGGTGGCGATCGAGGCGGGCGAGGCCGACCCGGGGCTGCACGACGCGCTGGGAGTGGACCTGGTGGCGATGTGCGTGAACGACCTGGTGGTGCAGGGCGCCGAGCCGCTGTTCTTCCTCGACTATTTCGCGACCGGCAGGCTCGACGTGGCGCGGGCGGCACGGGTGGTCGCGGGCATCGCCCGAGGCTGCAGGGAGTCGGGGTGCGCGCTGGTGGGCGGCGAGACGGCGGAGATGCCGGGGCTGTACGGCGCCGGGCACTACGATCTTGCGGGCTTCGCGGTGGGTGCCGCGGAACGCGGCACCCTGCTGCCGCGCGCGGTGTCGCCCGGGGATATGGTGCTCGGACTGGCGAGCAGCGGCGTGCATTCGAACGGGTTCTCGCTGGTGCGGCGGATCGTGGCCGGCTCCGGGCTCGGCTGGCACGACGACGCGCCGTTCGCAACGGGCGCGGGCGGCGCGGATGCGGAGGGTCCGGGCGTCAGCCTCGCGCGGGCGCTGCTGGTGCCGACGCGGCTGTACGTGCGCCCGGTGCTGGCGGTGCACCGGGCGGGGCTGCTGCGGGCCGCGGCGCACATCACCGGCGGCGGGCTCGCCGACAACCTGGTGCGGGTGCTGCCGGACGGGGTCGCGGCGGTGCTGGAGCCGGGATCGTGGCCGCGGCCGGCGGTGTTCGACTGGCTGCAGCGCGCGGGAGGCGTCGCGGAGGAGGAGATGCTGCGGGTGTTCAACTGCGGCGTGGGCATGGCGCTGGTGGTATCGAACGTGGCCTCGGCGACGGCGCTGCTGAGCGAGCTGGGCGAGGACGTCCACGTGATCGGGCGGATCGAGGCGCAGGACGGACCGGCTTCGGCAAGGATGGCGTGAGGCCGGCAAGACCGCGGGCTCCGCCGCTGGTCGCAGGCAACGGCCGAGCCGTTGGCAACCATGCGAAGAGCCCGCCGGATCGTCCCGGCCCGGCGTCTGCCGAAGCGTCTCGTGTGCGGGTCCGCGGCGTCGGGCCGGTTCGGGGCAGAGCCCCGGCCTTGCTGCCGTGACCGACGTCGCGATCCTGATCTCCGGCCGCGGCTCGAACATGGCGGCGCTGCTGCGCACGGCGGCGGCGCCGGTGCGGGTGGTGCTGGTGCTGTCGAACCGGCCCGGCGCGGAAGGCCTGGCGCTGGCGCGTGCCGCCGGGGTGGAGGCGGTGTGCGTCGACCACCGGGCGTTCGGGCGCGACCGGGCTGCACACGAGGCGGCGGTGCAGGCGGAGCTGGAGTCGCGTGGTGTCGAGGTGGTGTGCCTCGCGGGGTATCTGCGGGTGTTGACGCCTTACCTGGTGGGGCGATGGGCGGGGCGGATGCTGAACGTGCACCCCAGCCTGCTGCCGGCGTTTCCGGGGCTGGACACGCATGCCCGGGCGCTGGCGGCGGGGGTGCGGCTGCACGGCTGCACCGTGCACCTGGTGACCGATGGCGTGGACCAGGGGCCGATCCTGGCGCAGGCGGCGGTGCCGGTGCTGCCGGGCGACGACGCGGCGGGGCTGGCGGCGCGGGTGCTGGCGCAGGAGCACGTTTTGTATCCGGCGGCGCTGCGCCGGTTCGTGCTGGGGCAGGCAGGCGGGAGCGCTGGCTGGGCGGAGCCGGGGGCGGCGCTGCTGAACCCGCCGGCGTGACGCTGCGGGCCTTGCCGAGGCGCGGTGGCGGGTCCTAGAACGCGGCTTGTCCCGAAGCGGGACATTGCCGGATTGGAGGCGAGCGATGGCCGACGACACGATCCACGCGACGAAGGCGCCGGCGGGGCCCACGACGGTCGAGGCATTCACCGCGGACCGCGAGCTGTTCTGGGGCAACTTCACCAGGACGGTGGTCTATGCCGTGTTTGGCCTGGTGGTGCTGTTGCTGCTGCTGCTGATCTTCCTGGTCTGATACCGACGGGCTTGAGCGTGATGGTTCAGGCAAGCAAGGCCAGAGGCTCTGCCTCTGGACTCCGCCAAAGGCTCGCCTTTGGAATCCATTTCTCCAGGGAACGGGTTTCCAGAGGCCTCGGGCCGCTGGCGGGTCTGGGCGGTGCCCGCGCACGGTTCCAACGGGTCGCCCGGCCATTGGAATGCGGGTGCAGGGAGAGCCCAGCCTTGCTGCGCTTGCAGGTTAGCGCCTCGTGCCACTGGTCTGAGTTCGTTCGGGAACCACGGGGGCTGCGATCATGCCTGGACCGTTCGTCGCGGCCCTCGTATCGGCCGACCGTGCCGGAGGTGGCGAATGACGGTTGCCTCGTATCGGGTGTGGCTGGACCCCCTGACGCCGGAGCACGCCGACGGCCTGTTCCTCGGGCTGTCCGACCCGGCCGGGTATGCGTACCTGCCGGGCGATCCGCCGGGTGACGTCGAGGCGCTGCGGACGCGCTTCCGGCGGTTCGCGGCAGGGCGCTCGGTCGACGGGTCCGAGCTGTGGTTCAACTGGGCGATCAGGCGCGAGGCGGCGTTCGTCGGCACGACGCAGGCGACGGTTGCCGGCGACGTGGCGCTGGTGGCCTACCAGGTGTTCCCGTCGTGCTGGCGGCAGGGGGTCGGGCGGACCGGACTCGCGGCGACGCTGGAGCTGGTGTTCGCGATGCCCCTGGTGGCGCTGGCGCGCGCGCTGGTCGACACCCGCAACCAGGCCTCGGCGGCGCTGCTCGGCAGCCTTGGCTTCGAGGCCGTGCGCAGGATCGAGCACGCTGACTTCTTCAAGGGAAGCGCCAGCGACGAGACGCAGTTCGAGCTGAGCCGCGCCGCATGGGTGTCCGGACCAAACCGGGTCGTCGCACCAGGCTGACCAAGCCCCGCCGGCCTCGGATGTCGGTGGCCAGGACCCAGACTGATGCCGGGGTCTAGGGGGCGGCGTCGCCCCCAGCCTTGCCGCCTCCCCTGCCCGGCTTCACTCCGTCGGCACGTTGCGGGCCAGCTCGTCGAGCCAGAGGCGCGCGTTGCCGTCCGACGGCGCGCGCCAGTCGCCGCGCGGCGAGAGCGAGCCGCCGGCGCTGACCTTCGGGCCGTTGGGCATGGCGGAGCGCTTGAACTGGCTGGTGGCGAAGAACCGGTGGAGGAACACCTCCATCCAGCGGCGGATTTCGGCCAAGGTGTAGGCGCGGCGGCGGTCGGCGGGGTAGTTGGACGGCCATGCGCCGCGGGCGGGATCGCCCCATGCCTCTAGGGCCAGGTAGGCGATCCTGGACGGGCGGAAGCCGTAGCGCAGGACATGGAACAGGGTGAAGTCCTGCAGCTCGTACGGGCCGATCGTGGCCTCCGTGCTCTGGGTGGCGCCGGCCTCGGTGCCGGGGATGAGCTCGGGGGAAATCTCGGCGGAGACGATGTCGAGCAGGGTGGCCGAGGCCTGCAGGGCGAGGCCGCCCTCGGCGGCGACCCAGCGGATCAGGTGCTGGATCAGGGTCTTGGGCACCCCGGAGTTGACGTTGTAGTGCGCCATCTGGTCGCCGACGCCGTAGGTGCACCAGCCCAGCGCCAGCTCGGAAAGGTCGCCGGTGCCGATGACCAGGCCGCCGTGCTGGTTGGCGAGGCGGAACAGGTAGTCGGTGCGCAGGCCGGCCTGCACGTTCTCGAAGGTGATGTCGTAGCTGGCCGCGCCGTGGGCGGCGGGGTGGTCCAGATCGGCCAGCATCTGCCGGGCGGCGGGGCGGATGTCGATCTCGCCGGCGGTGACCCCGAGCGCCGACATCAGCGCCCGGGCATACGCGCGGCTGGTGTCGCCGGTGGCGAAGCCGGGCAGGCTGTAGCCGAGGATGCCGGTGCGCGGCAGGCCGAGGCGGTCGAAGGCGCGGGCACAGACCACGAGGGCGTGGGTGGAGTCGAGACCGCCCGAGACGCCGATGACCACCCGGCTGAGGCCGGTGGCCCGGAGGCGCTGCGCGAGTCCGGCGACCTGGATGTTGTAGGCCTCGTAGCAGTCCCGGGTCAGCCGTTCCGGGTCGGAGGGCACGAAGGGAAAGCGTTCCAGCGGGCGCAGCAGGCCGTGCGCGCCGTCGGTCGGCGCCAGCGTCAGGCGCACGGTGCGGAAGGTCGGGCGGACGTGGCGGCGGTTGTCGTCGAAGGTGCCGGTGCGGGCGCGCTCGCTGCGCAGCAGGTCGAGGTCGAGGTCGGCGAGGGTGGCCTGGCCGGTGGAGGCGAAGCGTTCGCCCTCGGCGAGCAGGGTGCCGTTCTCGAAGATCATGGCCTGGCCGTCCCAGGCGAGGTCGGTGGTGGACTCCCCAGCCCCGGCGGCGGCGTAGAGGTAGGCGGCGGTGCAGCGCACCGACTGCGCGCGGCACAGCAGGCGGCGGGTGTCGGCGCGGCCGACGGTGATCGGGCTGCCGGAGAGGTTGGCCAGGATCGTGGCGCCGGCGAGCGCGGCCTCGCTGCTGGGCGGCACCGGGACCCACATGTCCTCGCAGATCTCGACGTGCAGGGTGAAGCCGGGCGTGTCGTCGGCGGTGAACAGCAGGTCGGGACCGAACGGTGCGGTCCCGCCGGCGACGGTGATCTCGGCGGCGGCGGCGTGCGACTCGCCGGCGGCGAAATGCCGCTTCTCGTAGAACTCGCGGTAGTTGGGCAGGTAGCTCTTGGGGACCACCCCGAGCAGGCGGCCGCGGTGGATGACCAGCGCCGTGTTGTAGATGCGGCCACCGTGGCGCAGCGGCGCGCCGACGACGAGCACCGGGGCGAGCGTTGCGGAGGCGGCGATCAGGGTGGCGACGGCGGTCTCGACGGCCTCGATCAGGGCGTCCTGGAGGACGAGGTCCTCGATCGCGTAGCCGGACAGCGCCAGCTCGGGGAAGAGGGCCAGCGTGGCGCCGCGGGTCGAACAGTCGGCGGCGAGGGCGAGGATGGCGCGGGTGTTGGCGGCGGGGTCGGCGATGGCCGTGACCGCGGTGCAGGCGGCGACACGGACGAAGCCGTGGCTGTGGGGCGAGCGGAACTCCATCGTCGGGCTCCTGCTTGGCGGGGAGGGCGGCACGGCCGGGCGCTGCCCACGGCCTGGTAGCGGGAACCCGCCTATAGCAGTGCGTCGGGCACAAAAAAACCGGGGGAGCCTGCGGCTCCCCCGGCTGGTTCTGCTGGCCTGAGCGGGGTGCCTACTCGGCGGCCTGGAGCTGCCCGCCGGCCGAGACAGGGTCGCTGTTCGCCGGGGTGTTGACCCTGGCGATCGCCGCCGCCACGCCTTCGCCGTAGGCAGGGTCGCACTTGCGGAAGTGCTCGATCTGCGCGACGACGATGTTGGCCGGCACGCCCTGCATCGCGGCTGCGATGTTGTGGAACAGGCGCTGGCGCTGGCCCTGGTCGAACATCCGGAACAGATCGCCCGGCTGCGTGTAGTCGTCGTTACCCTCGCGGTGGTCGTAGCGGGCGACCACGGCCGCCTCAAGGCGGAACGGCGGCTCGGACACCGACCTGTCCTCGACCGGACCACCGAAGCGGTTCGGCTCGTAGTAGGCGTCGCCGATCTTCGGCTGGTCGAAGCGCATCGAGCCGTCGCGGTGATAGGTGTTGACCTCGACCCGCGGGCGGTTGACCGGCAGCATCTCGTAGTGGGTGCCGATGCGGTAGCGGTGGGCGTCGGCATAGGCGAACACGCGGGCCTGCAGCATCTTGTCCGGGCTGAAGCCGATGCCGGGGACGACGTTGCTCGGCGAGAAAGAGGCCTGCTCGATCTCGGCGAAATAGTTGTCGGGGTTGCGGTTCAGCTCGAACTCGCCGACCTCGATCAGCGGGTACTCGCCGTGCGGCCAGACCTTGGTCAAGTCGAACGGGTTGTACGACTGCTTGCCGGCGTCGAGCTCGGGCATGATCTGCACGAACATCTTCCACTTCGGGAAGTTGCCCTTTTCGATCGATTCGTAGAGGTCGCGCTGGCTGCTCTCACGGTCGGTGCCGATGATCGCGTTACCCTCGTCGTTGGTCCAGAAGTCGTGGCCCTGCTGGTTCTTGAAGTGGAACTTGACCCAGAAGCGCTCGCCCTCGTTGTTCCACAGGCTGAAGGTGTGGCTGCCGTAGCCGTTGACGTTGCGGTAGCCCTTCGGCAGGCCGCGGTCGCTGAACAGGATGGTGACCTGGTGCAGGCTTTCCGGCGAGGCCGACCAGAAGTCCCACATCGCGGTGGCAGAGCGCATGTTGGTGCGGGGGTGGCGCTTCTGGGTGTGGATGAAGTCGGGGAACTTCATCGGGTCGCGAACGAAGAACACCGGGGTGTTGTTGCCGACGAGGTCCCAGTTGCCTTCCTCGGTGTAGAACTTCACCGCGAAGCCCCGCACGTCGCGCTCGGCGTCGCCGGCGCCGGTCTCGCCGGCCACGGTGGAGAAGCGCAGCAGCAGGTCGGTCTTGCTGCCCGGCGTAAACACCTTGGCGCGCGAGTACCTGGTAATGTCGTGGGTGACCGTCAGGGTGCCGAACGCGCCCGAGCCCTTGGCGTGGACGGTGCGTTCCGGAATGCGCTCGCGGTTCTGGTGGGCGAGCTTCTCCAGAAGCTTGTAGTCCTGCAGGACGATGGGGCCGAACTTGCCGACCGTCTCGCTGTTCTGGTTGTCGGCGACCTTGTTGCCGCCCGTCGTGGTGATCGTCCTGAGCTCAGTCATGCGACGTCTTCTCCCGAATCCTGGATGGGCTTGAGATAGGCCCGCAACGGCCCGCCTCCAACAACAGATTTTGTATGCGACCGATAGGCACAGGCTATCGCCTGGTGCTGATTCATCCGGAAGCGGAGCAAGGCCGGACGTTCTCCCGCCCGCATTGCACTGGCCCAAGGCAGGACAGCGGAGCCATGCGCGGGCTGTGCCCCGACCCGCGAGAGGCCCGTAGGCGTCTGGAAACCCATCTTCTAGCCATAGGGATTCCAAAGGCTAGCCTTTGGCGGAGTCCAGAGGCAGAGCCTCTGGCCTTGCTTGCCGGCCGATCACGCAACGCGGCATGCCGGCTCAGTCCACCCCCCGCGCGGCATGCAGGAAGCAGCGGATCAGCGTCGCATCCTTGATCCCGGGTGCGGTTTCGACGCCCGACGACACGTCGACCGCCGTGGCACCGGACCGCCGCACCGCGACACCGACGTTGCCTGGCGTGAGGCCGCCCGCCAGGAGCCAGGGCCGGGGGGCGTTCCACCCGGCGGTGATCGCCCAGTCGAGCGGCTGCCCGTTGCCGCCCGGACGGTCGGCGCCCGGCGGCGGACGGGACTCGATCAGCAGCGCGTCGGCGGCGCTGGCGGCGGGCAGCTCCTCGCGGGCCGAGAGGCCCACGGCGCGCCAGGTTTCCAGGCCGGTGAGAACACGCAGGGCGGCGACGCGCGGCTCGGGGGCGTGGAGCTGCAGCACGTCGAGCGGGACCTGCGCCAGGGTGTCGAACACCTCGGCATCGCTGGGGTCGACGAACAGGCCGACGCGACGCGGCGTGGTGCGGCCGTACAGGAGAGCGGCGGCCTGCGCGGGCGTGAGGTGGCGCGGCGAGCGGGCGAAGAACACCAGGCCGATCCAGTCGGCGGCCGCTGCGGCGTCGAGCGCCTCGGCGGTGCGGATGCCGCAGATCTTCACCCGGGTCATGGCGGGACCGAGGCCGGATCTGCCGGTTCGCCGGCCATGCTGCCGGTCCGGAGCCTCAAGGCCGGGTCCGGGCGGGTTCGGGAGCCGGCGCTCGCGGCGGTGCCTGCATGGTCAGGGAGATCAGCCGCGCGGCCTCGGCAGGATCGGGGGAGCCGGTGATCGGGCGGCCGACGACCAGCCAGTCGGCACCGGCCGCCATCGCCTGCGCGGGGGTCGTGGTGCGGGCCTGGTCGCCGGCCGGTGCGCCGTCGGGACGGATGCCGGGCACCACGAGGACGGGCGTCGTGCCGAACGCGTCGCGCAGCGCCGGCAGTTCGTGGGCGCTGCACACCAGGCCGTCGGCGCCGGCGTCCAGCGCCATGCGGGCGAGGCGCAGCACCTGCTGGCGCGGCCCGCCGGCGACCCCGGTGGCGTGCAGGGCCTCGGGGTCGAGGCTGGTCAGCACGGTCACGGCGAGCAGGACGGGCCTGGGCTCGTCGGCGGACTGTGCCGCCGCCGCCGCCGCGGCGATCATCGCGGCACCGCCGGCCGCGTGCACGGTCAGCATCGCCGGGCGCAGCGGCAGCAACGCGCGCACCGCACCGGCGACGGTGTTCGGAATGTCGTGCAGCTTGAGGTCGAGGAACAGCGGGCGGCCGAGGATGGCGCGCACGCCCTGCGGGCCGTTGGCGAGAGCGAATTCCAGCCCCAGCTTGAGCATGCCGCAGTGCGGCGTGACGGCGCGGGCCCAGGCGGCGGCGCGATGCGGGTCGGCGGTGTCGAGTGCCGCGATCAGGCGCGACCCGCCCGTGGCCGCCGGCGGTGGCGCCTCAGCCATGCGTGAGCGGCAGCGCGTCTCCCGCCGGCAGCCGGGCGGGGGCGTGCACCACCAGGGTCTCGGGGCGCGGTCGCAGCAGCTCCAGCTGCTGGTCCAGGCGGCGCACCTCGGCTTCGGCGCGGCGGGCGCGACGCAGCTGCACCAGCGTGCCGACCCAGGCGACCAGGGCGCCGAGCAGGAAGAACACCGCGGCGATCACCAGCACCGCCACCGAGAGCGGGGCCGCGACGGCGAGGTCGGTCGGCCAGAACCCGAAGGTCGTGGTGGCCGTGTTGGAGAGGGCGAAGATCACCAGGATCAGCAGGATCGGCAGCATCAGGATCAGGCGCAGCATCGTGGTGGTTCCCCCAAGGTCGTGACTGCAGCATGCCCTGGATGTCGGAGCGAGGCGAGGCGGGGAGCGCAAGGGAGTGCCAGAGGCTCTGCCTCCCGACTCCGCTCAAGGCGCGGCTCGAGACGCCTTCATTGCGGGAAGAAGTCGATGGGCAGGGGACGCACCGTGCTGGGCGGTGGGCTAGGCGGGTGGGCGCTCACGCAGGCGCACGGGGCGGCCGCGATTGACGCGCTCGCGCAGCTCCTTGCCGGCCTTGAAGAACGGCACGGCCTTCTCGTCGACCGGGATGGATTCCCCGGTGCGCGGATTGCGGCCGGTGCGCGCGTCGCGTCGCTTTACGGTGAAGGCGCCGAAGCCGCGCAGCTCGACACGCTCGCCGCGCGACAGGGCGGAGGTGATCTCGCCGAAAATGGTCGCGACGATCAGCTCGACATCGCCGCGCGTGAGATGCGGATTGTCCGCCAGCAGCTCCGCAATCAGGTCCGACTTGGTCATGGGTCTCCAGCCGTGGCATTCCGCCGTGGCGGAGAGTGGCTAATGCAACGAAGGCTGCCAGAGCGCCCAGGCGCCGTCAATGGTAAGTCCTTGCAACAGCATCGTTTTCAGAGACAGCAGAACGTCCGGCAGGCTGGACGACAGCTGCCGGGCGAGGAACGTCCGGTGGGCGGAGACGTCGCGCACCGGCAGGGATTCGCCGACCTGGCGGGCGCTGGCGAGCCAGGCCCGCGCCTCCGGTTCGCCGCCGATCTGGTCCACGAGGCCGAGCGGCAGCGCCTGGCGGCCGGTGTAGGCGCGGCCGTCGGCGAGCGCACGCACCTTCGCGGGGTCCATGTGACGGCCGTCGGCCACGAGGGTCACGAACTGGTCGTAGAGGTCCATCACCAGCCCCTGCAGCACCTCGCGGCCGGCCGGCGTGATCGGCCTGGTGAAGCTCGGCTGGTCCTTGAGCGGGCCGGAGACCAGCGGGTCGACGGTGATGCCGAGCTTGTCGAGCAGCCCGCCGGCGTCGCCCTGCTCCAGGATCACCCCGATCGAGCCGGTGAGCGTGCTGTTGCGGGCGAAGATGCGGGCGGCGGGGACGGAGATCATGTAGCCGGCCGACGCGGCGGTGCCGCCCATCACCGTGACCACCGGCTTGCTTGCGGCCACGCGGGCGATCGCGTCGTGCAACGCCTCGCCGCCGGCAACCGAGCCGCCGGGGCTGTCGACGGCGACGATCAGCGCGCGCACGCTGTCGTCCTTGGCCAGGGCGTCGACCACCTCCACGAGGTGGCGGTCGTCGGTAATCACCCCATCGACCGCCAGGCGCGCGACGTAGGGCTGGTTCAGGTGCACCGCGCCGCCGCTGCCGGCGACAACGAGGCCGGCCGTCAGCAGGGCCAGCACCGCGAGCACGCGCCACAGCACCAGGCTGCGCTTGAGCCGGGAGCGGTCCACCAGAAGGTCGGTCTCCAGGGTCATGCGCGGGTCCTCGCAGGCGGACGGCCGGGGTGAGCGCCCCCGGCCGTGAAAGAGAGCAGGGCCGGAGACCCGGCAGAAGGCCCTTCGTCCAGCACGGAGCCAAAGGAGACTTCATGTGCGGGTCCGGGGGCTCAGCCCCCGGCGCAGCCCAGAGGCAGCGCCCCCGGCCTTGCGTCCGCTCAGTCGGTGGGCTGCTGGTTCCGCCGGCGGATGGCGGCGCCGAGGATATCGCCGAGGGAGGCGCCGCTGTCCGAAGAGCCGTATTCCTGCACGGCGACACGGTCCTCCTCGACCTCCTTGCCCTTCACGGTCAGCGACAGCTTGCGGCTGGCGCGGTCGATCGCGGTGACCTTGGCGTCGAGCTTCTCGCCCACGGCGAAGCGGTCGGGGCGCTGGTCGGACTTGTCGCGGGCCAGCTCGGCGCGGCGGATGAAGCCGGTGAGCACCTCGTCCACCACGACCTCGATGCCGTTGGCCTGCACCGCGGTGACCGTGCAGGTGACGACATCGCCCTTGTGCACGCGCGACAGGGTGTCGGCCGCAGGATCCTCCTCGAGCTGCTTGACGCCGAGGCTGATGCGCTCCTTCTCGACGTCGATGTCGAGCACCTTGGCGCGGACGACCTGGCCCTTGTCGTAGATCGCGATGGCCAGCTCGCCGGTCTCGCTCCACGACAGGTCGGACATGTGGACCATGCCGTCGATGTCCGCGGACAGGCCGATGAACAGGCCGAACTCGGTGATGTTGCGGATCTCGCCCTCGACCTCGCTGCCGATCGGGTGCTCGTCCTGGAACTGCTCCCAGGGGTTGCGCTGCACCTGCTTGAGGCCAAGGCTGATGCGCCGCTTGCCGCTGTCCACGTCCAGCACCATCACATCGACCTCCTGCGAGGTGGCGACGATCTTGCCGGGGTGCACGTTCTTCTTGGTCCAGCTCATCTCGGAGACGTGGACCAGGCCCTCGACGCCCGGCTCCAGCTCCACGAACGCGCCGTAGTCGGTGATGTTGGTCACGCGGCCGCTGTACTTGGCACCGGGCGGGTACTTGGCGGCCACACCCTCCCAGGGGTCGGCCTCCAGCTGCTTCATGCCGAGGCTGATGCGCTGGGTGTCGGGATTGAAGCGGATGACCTGGACGCGCACGGCCTGGCCGATCTGCAGCGCCTCGGACGGATGGTTGATGCGGCGCCAGGCGATGTCGGTGACGTGCAGCAGGCCGTCCACGCCGCCGAGGTCGACGAACGCACCGTAGTCGGTGATGTTCTTGACCACGCCGTCGAGGATCATGCCCTCCTTGAGACCCTGGATCAGCTCGCTGCGCTGCTCGGCGCGGGTCTCCTCCAGCACCGCACGGCGGGAGACGACGATGTTGCCGCGGGCGCGGTCCATCTTGAGGATCTGGAACGGCTGCGGGCTGCCCATCAGCGGGCCGACGTCGCGCACCGGGCGGATGTCGACCTGGGAGCCGGGCAGGAAGGCGACGGCGCCGCCGAGGTCGACGGTGAAGCCGCCCTTGACGCGGCCGTAGATGGTGCCGTTGACCCGGGTGGTGCTCTCGAAGGCCTTTTCGAGGTTGGTCCAGGCCTCCTCGCGCCGCGCCTTCTCGCGCGACAGGACGATCGAGCCGTCCTTGTCCTCGTAGCGCTCGACGAACAGCTCGATCAGGTCGCCGGGCTTCACCTCGACGGGCGCGCCAGGAACCGAGAACTCCTTCAGCGCGACACGGCCCTCGCTCTTGAGGCCGACGTCGACAATCGCGAACTCGTCGGTCAGGCGGATGACGCGGCCGGTGACGACCGAGCCGTCGAACCCGGTGTCGCGGCCCAGCGTCTCGTCCAGCAGGGAGGCGAAATCCTCCTCCGGGTTGGATCGGTCGAGCACGCGGACAGCAGCAGAAGATGACATGTGGCGGATGTGTTCCTGGGGTCAGGGCGCGATCGCTGGGACCGCGCGGCGAGCCTGGTGTGCGCGCCCGGTGGCGGGGCACGTCTGGGCCGGGATGAACGAAAACAGGCCCGAACCTTGCGGTCGCGCCTGCAACCTTGGGTATCGGACTTGGGTGGGGGGCGAGTCAAGGGAGGAGGCAGAGGACAGGCAAGCCAGGCTGGGCTCTGCCCAGACCCGCCAGGGGCGAGCCGCCCCTGGACCGGCCTCGGTTCAGCAAGGCTCGGGGTCACGCCTCGTTGCCACCTGGAGACGTCCGGGCGTGTGCGGAGGATCTGTTGCCTGCGGCGCCAGACGGGACGGGTGCTGCGGCGGCTTTCTTTCATGTGCGGGTCTGGGGGCTCAGCCCCCAGCGGGTCCAGGGCAGAGCCCTGGCCTTGGCCTTGGCCTGGCTTACGCCGGCTCCGGCAGCGCGGCAGCACGGTTGCCGGAGAGGACGGCGCGGACCTGGGCGACGTCGAGTTCGCCTTGCCAGCGGGCGACGACGATGGTGGCGACGGCGTTGCCGAACAGGTTGGTGATGGCGCGGGCCTCGCTCATGAAGCGGTCGATGCCGAGGATGAGCACGATGGCGTTGACCGGGACCTTGCCGTGCAGGGTGGCGAGGGTGGCGGCCAGCGTGATGAAGCCGCCGCCGGTGATGGCGGCGGCGCCTTTGGAGGTGAGCAGGAGGACGCCGAGGATGAGGGCGTAGTCGGACCAGCCGAGGTCGATGTTGAGCGCCTGGGCGATGAAGGCGATGGCCATGGTGAAGTAGATCGAGCTGCCGTCGAGGTTGAAGGCGTAGCCGAGCGGGACGACGAGGCCGACGAGGCCGCGGGGCAGGCCTAGGCCTTCGAGCTTCTCGATCAGGGTCGGGAGTGCGGCCTCGGAGGAGGAGGTGCCGAGGACGATGAAGAACTCCTCCTTGAGGTAGCGCAGCAGGCTGTAGAGGTTGAGGCCGCACAGCGCCATGACGACGGCGAGGGCGCCGAGGATGAAGATGGCGCAGGTGGCGTAGAAGCAGAGCATCAGCAGGCCGAGCTGGGCGAGGGTGCCGATGCCGTACTTGCCGACGGTGAAGGCCATGGCGCCGAGCGCGCCGACGGGTGCGACGCGCATGACGTAGCCGATGACGATGAACAGGCCGGCGCCCGCCTCGTCGATGGCGGCGACGATGGTGCGGCCGCGGTTGCCGAGCCGGGCCAGCGCCATGCCGAACAGGACGGCGAACAGCAGGACCTGGAGGATCTCGCCCCTGCTGAACGCGTCGACGACGGTGTTCGGGATGATGTTGAGCAGGAACTCGGTGACCGTCAGGTGCGGTCCGGTGGTGTATCTGGCGACCGCGGCGGCGTCGAGGTGGGCGGGGTCGACGTTCATGCCGGCGCCGGGGCGGGCCAGGAAGGCGACGGCGAGGCCGATGACCATGGCGAGCGTGGTCATCAGCTCGAAGTAGAGGATGGCCTGCAGGCCGATGCGGCCGACGCCGGCGCTGTCCTGCAGCCTGGCGATGCCGACCACGACGGTGACGAAGATGATCGGCGCGATGAGCATGCGCACCAGCTTGACGAATCCCTCGCCGAGGGGCTGCAGCTGGACCGCGAAGTCCGGGACGAAGTGGCCGAGCAGGGCGCCGACGAAGACCGCGACCAGCACCTGCATGTAGAGGCCCTGCGGCCCGGTCGAGAGCTTCATGGCGGTTCCTGGCAGGGCTTCGTTGCGTCGGTGGGCGGTTCGGGCTCGCGGCTGGGTTAGCCGCGCCGTTGCGGCTTGAACAGGGACAAAGCGTGGTGCGCTGCGGCAAGAGGCGGGTCGTGGTCGGACATCAGCACAGGTCAAGGCAGGCAAGGCTGGTCTTTCCCTCCGCCCGCATTCCAGCGGCCTAGGCGGGCCATCGGAACCTTGCGCAGGCACCCCCAGACCCGCCAAAGGGATGAGGTCGTCGGAAACCCCTTCCTTAAGCACAGGGATTCCAAAGGCCAGGCCTTTGGCGGAGTCCGGAGGCAGAGCCTCTGGCCTTGCCTGCTTCAGGCGCCGCGGGCAGCGCGGACCGCG
>CAXSEF010000018.1:1570-44029 GCA_964236535.1 uncultured Acetobacteraceae bacterium | reverse complement strand
GACCGGCCAGGCAAGCAAGGCCAGAGGCTCTGCCTCTGGACTCCGCCAAAGGCCAGGCCTTTGGAATCCGTTTGCTTGAGCAATGGGTTTGCAAAGGCCTCAGGCCTTTGGCGGGTCTGGGTGGTGCCCGCGCAGGGTTCCGCCGGCCCGCTTGGGCCGTTGGAATGCGGGCGGCGGGAAAGCCCAGCCTTGCTGCGCCTACAGGTCAATGCCCGGGGCCGCCGTGCCCTATGCTCCCGGAACTGCACGGAGTCGTCCCACGCCAGTCCCCGCCACCACGCAGCCTGCCGCCGGCCAGCCGGCGACCCGACGGGGCAGGGGCATCCGCGGTTCCTTCCCCGCCTCGTTCTACGCAGGCGCCGCCATCGTCGCGCTCTGGACCACCTGCGCCCTCTTCGGTCCCGACATCGCGCCTTATGGCGCCAACGCCATCGACCTGCACGACATCCTCCG
Source organism: uncultured Acetobacteraceae bacterium (assembly GCA_964236535.1). Classification (GTDB taxonomy): domain Bacteria; phylum Pseudomonadota; class Alphaproteobacteria; order Acetobacterales; family Acetobacteraceae; genus CAXSEF01. The sequence continues at coordinate 43,576 of CAXSEF010000018.1, read as the reverse complement.
CCCCCCCAGCCTCGCTCACCCGTGCGGCACCGATGGCCTTGGCCGCGACGTGCTCTCCCGGGTTGTCCTCGGCGCGCGCGAAATCCTGGTCACCGCCCCGCTCGCCGCCCTGCTCGGCACCATGGCCGGCACCGCCATGGGCCTCGTCGGCGGCTATCTCGGCGGTCCGGCCGACGCCATCCTCGCCCGCCTCATCGACACCATGGTCGCACTGCCGCTGCTCATCGTCGCGCTGCTCGCGCTGACCGCCCTCGGGGTCTCGCAGATCGCCGTGATCGTCGTCATCGGCCTGGTGTTCGCCCCGCTCATCGCCCGCACCGTCCGCGCCGCCGTCCGCGCCGAGTGCGCATTCGACTACGTCCCCGCCGCCCAGCTTCGTGGCGAGCCCGCCTGGCGCATCATGACCACCGAGATCCTGCCCAACGTCGCAGCACCCATCCTCGTCGAGGCCACCATACGTCTCGGCTACGCCATCTTCGCCGCCGCCTCGCTGTCCTTCCTCGGGTTCGGCCTGCAGCCGCCCTCGCCCGACTGGGGCCTCGCCATCGCCGAGAACTACGGCACGCTGTCCGGTGGCGTCTGGTGGACCGTGCTGTTCGACGCCGCGGCCACCGCCTCGCTGGTCGTCGCCGTCAACCTGGTCGCCGAAGGACTGCACCGGCGGATGCTCGCGTGAGCCGCAGCGAGCAGGACCGGGGGCTCTGCCTCCGGATCCCGCCGGGGCAGGCCGCCCAGGACCCGCCGTCGAAGGCGGCACGCTCGCGTCCGGCGTGCCCGCAGCATGCGCCGGTCCGGCACGGCCCGCCGTGGCGGGTGCCGGCTTCCAGGGCATCGGCCGGAACCCTGGCATGCCATCGTCCATGAACGCGCTGGACTTCGACCACGTCGAGCTCGCCTACGGCGCCAACCCGGTCCTGCGCGACGTCACCTTCCACGTCGCCGCCGGCGAGGCTTTCGGGCTGGTCGGCGAGTCGGGCTGCGGCAAGTCCACCGCGGCACTTGCGGCACTCGCGGCACTTCCCCGCAGCGGCCGCCTCACCGCGGGGCGCATCAGCGTTGCGGGCCGCGACCTTGCCAGCCTCGACGCCGGCGCCTTGCGCCGCCTGCACGCCCGTGACGCCTCCATGGTCTACCAGGACGCCGGCCGCGCCCTGAACCCTACGCTGTCCATCGGCCGGCAGGTCGCCGAGTGCTTCGAGGTCCTCGGCCACTCCCGCCGCGATGCCTGGGCCGAGGCCGCGCAGGCTCTGGACCGGGTCCGCCTTCCCGACGCACCCGGCCTGATGCGCCGGCTGCCGCACGGCCTCTCCGGCGGCCAGCAACAGCGCGTCGTCATCGCCATGGCGCTCGCCAAGTCGCCGCACCTGCTGGTGCTGGACGAGCCCACCACCGGCCTCGACGCCACGGTGGAGGCCGAGATCGTCGCCCTGCTGGCCGAGCTGCGCACTGCCGACAGCGCGATCCTGCTCATCAGCCACAATCTCTCGCTGGTGGCCCGGCTATGCGAGCGCACCGGCGTGCTCTACGCCGGGAGCCTGGTCGAGCAGGCGCCCACCGCCGCCCTGCTGGCCGCACCGCGCCATCCGTATACCGCACGGCTGCTCGCCGCGCGGCCGGCCGGCACCCGGCGCGACCGCCGCCTCGCCACCATCGAGGGCACCCCGCCGCCGCCCGGCCCGCTCGCGCCTGGCTGCGTCTTCGCCCCACGCTGCCCGCTCGCCACCGAGCTCTGCCGCGACACCGCACCGTCCGAGACCGACCTGGGGGGAGGCCACACCACGCGCTGCCACCACCACGCCCAGGTTGCCGCGCTGTCGTTGTCGAGTGCGGGTCCGGGGACTCGGCCCTCGGCGGTGTCCGGAGGCAGCGCCTCCGGCCTTGCCTGCCTGCTTGCAGCGAAGAACCTGGCCCGCACCCACGGCTCCACCCGCGCCCTGCGCCCGCTGTCGCTGCAGCTGCACCAGGCCGAGACCCTGGGCATCGTCGGCGAGTCGGGCAGCGGCAAGACCACGCTGGCCCGCCTGCTGGTAGGCCTGGACGTTCCCGACCCCGGGGCCACGATCACCCTGGATGGCCAGCCGCTCGCGCCGAGCGCCCGCCGCCGCACCCGCCAGCAGCTCGGCTCGATCCAGCTGGTGTTCCAGAACCCCGACATCGCGCTGAACCGCGCGCACCGGGTCCGCCGTGTTTTCGCCGCGGCGCTGCGCCGTCCCGGGGGCCTCAGGGGTGCGCCGTTGCACGCCCGCCTGCATCAGCTCGCCTCGGACATGCGCATGTCCGAGGCCCAGCTCGATGCCCGTCCGCCGCAGCTCTCCGGCGGCCTGAAGCAGCGCGTCGCCATCGGGCGGGCGTTGGCGGCCGAGCCACGCATCCTGGTCTGCGACGAGCCGACCTCGGCGCTCGACGTCTCGGTGCAGGCCGCGATCCTCAACCTGCTGGCCGACCTGCAGGACGCGCACGGCACCACGCTGGTGCTGATCTCGCACGACCTCGCCGTGGTCCGCTTCCTCGCCGATCGCATCGCCGTGCTCTATCTGGGCCGGCTGGTGGAGCTGGGACCGGCGGCGTCCGTGCTTGCCGGTCCCCACCATCCCTACACAGAGGCGCTGGTCTCGGCCGCCTTCGCGACGCCGCAACAGCCGGCCGTCGTGCTGCGCGGCGAGCGCCCGTCGGCTGCCGCCGCAGGCTGCCTGTTCCACACCCGCTGCCCCCGCCGCCTGGGGCCGGTCTGCGACGAGCACGAGCCGCCGCTGCATGAAGCATCCGCCGGCGAGATCGGCGGCCACGTGATCCGCTGCCATATTCCGCGCGCCGAGCTCGGCACCGTTCGACTGCCCGCGCTGCCGGGCTGACCCGACCAGGCGATTGCGTTCCTGCCGACGTCGGGTCGCAGCAGACCGCAACGTGATTTGCAACTCCGCCTCGTCCCTGGCCGTTCTGGAAGCAGGCCGGATACTTGACGTCGCCGGCGGATCACCGCTCCTTGCGTCATCGAAGGACCCGTATTGATCCAGCCGGCAACCAGCACCGACGAGACTGACCCCAAGGCGGTTGTCGGGCTGCTGCACCGCCGCATCGAGGAGTTGTCGGAGGCTGTCGCCGCGCGCGACACTTTCATCGCCGTGGCCGCGCACGAGCTGCGCAATCCGATGACGCCGATGATGGGCCAGCTCGATCTGGTGGTGGCCGCACTCCAGGCTGGCCGCCTCGACGCCCAGCAGCTGGAGCAGCGGCTGGAACGGATCAGACGCACCATGGGCCACTACATCAAGCGCACCGCGACCCTGCTCGACGTGTCGCGCATCACCTCCGGCAAGCTGCGCCTGCAGTCCGCGCCCTGCGACCTCGTGGTGCTGCTGCACGAGGTCGCGCAGACCTTTGCCGAGACCGCACGCCACGAGGGCAGCGCGATCACCATCGAGGCGCCGGCAGCCCTGCCGGGGGTCTGGGACCACCTCGCCGTGGAGCAGATCATCGACAACCTGATCTCCAACGCCATCAAGTACGGTGGCCGTCGCCCGGTCGAGGTGCGCCTGGACCACGACGACGGTGCCGGCACCGTCCGCCTGCGGGTAAGTGACCATGGGCCGGGCATCTCGCCTGCAGACCGTGCACGCATCTTCGGCCGTTTCGAGCGCGTCGTCGGCCCGAGCGAACGGCACAGCGGTTTCGGCATCGGCCTGTGGGTGGTGGGCCAGCTGGTCGAGGCAATGTCCGGCAGCATCGGCGTGGACGACACGCCGGGCGGCGGCTCGCTGTTCACCGTCGTTCTGCCGTGCTCGCCCCTGTCCTGCGCGCCTCCATTCCGCGCGCCCCCCGTCGCAGCGCTCGGCAGCGCCCCTTGAGCGACAACACTCCTGGCGAGCCGCGCGCGTCGGACTCCGACCAGCTCGCTGTGGCCGATGCCGTGATGTCGCGCGTGGCCACAGGCATCGCAGGGCTTGACACCATCCTGCTCGGCGGCTTCCTCAAGGGTGGCTTGTACATCATCCAGGGCCCGCCCGGCACCGGCAAGACCACTCTCGGCAACCAGATCTGCTTCAACGTGGCCGCACAAGCCGGCCAAGCGCTCTACGTCACCCTGCTCGCGGAATTCCACGCCCGCATGATGCAGCACCTTGGCACCATGAGCTTCTTCGACCGCAGCCGCATCCCCGACCAGCTCGCCTATCTCAACGGCCTCGGCGCGCTGCACGACGAGGGGCTCAAGGGCTTGTTGACCCTGCTGCGCCGGGAGATCACGTCGCGGGCTGCGACCGTCCTGGTGCTCGACGGCATCGTCGCCGCCCGCCACGCCGCGGCCGACGGTCAGACCTTCAACCAGTTCGTGCACGAGCTGCAGGGCGTCGCGATCGCCACCGAATGCACGATGTTCCTGCTCACCACGGCGCAGGGCACCAAGACCGATTCTGAATACACCATGGTCGACGGCATCATCGAGCTGTCCGACAACCTGGTCGGCTGGGCCGCCGAGAGCAACCTTCAGGTAATAAAGTTCCGCGGCAGCGGCTTCATTCGCGGCCGGCACGCCTTCAAGATCACCGGGGACGGCCTGGTGGTGCACCCGCAGATCGAGGCGCTGCTCGCCCGGCCCTCGCGCGTTGACCGCGGGTTAAATGGGCGGGTGTCCAGCGGCATCGGGCAGCTCGACGTCATCCTTGGCGGTGGCCTGCCCGGGGCCTCGACCACCATGGTCATGGGCCCGTCGGGCATCGGCAAGACCACCCTCGGCCTGCAGTTCCTGTCCAATAGCAGCGAGGCAGAGCCCGGGCTGCTGTTCGGCTTCTATGAAACCCCGGCCCGCATCAACGCCAAGATCGCGGCTGTCTGCCCGCAACTCGGCCCGCTGGTCGAGAGCGGCGCCGTCGAGGTGCAGTGGCAGCCACCGACCGACGACCTGATCGATGCCTATGGCGAGCGCCTGTTGCGCGCGGTGCACCGCCGCGGCGTGCGCCGCCTGTTCATCGACGGCCTCGGCGCGTTGAACGAGGCCGCCGTGAACGACCCCGGCCGGATGGGCAACTTCCTCACCGCCCTGATGAACGAGATGCGCGTGCTCGGCGTGACCACGCTCTACACCTTCGAGATACGCGAGATCATCGGCCCGGTGTTTCGCGCGCCGATCGGCGATCTCTCCAGCCTTGCCGAGAACCTGATCCTGTTGCGCTACGTCGAACGGCGGTCTCGCCTCTACCGCCTGCTCTCCGTGCTCAAGGTCCGCGACAGCGCGTTCGACCCGTCGCTGCACGAGTACCACACCAGTGCCGCGGGCCTGATGATCGAGGCAAGCGCCGAGAGCGCCGAGTCCATCACCTCGGCCCTGGCGATCCCCACCGACCTGTCGCCGCCGTCCGCAGGCGCAGGGCCAGCTCCCGCGGGGGCGCCGCCCCACATCGGGGCGTAGCCGTGGCGACCATCCTCGTGGTCGATGACGAATTCGGCATTGCCGAACTGTTCGACGCCATCCTCACCGACGAGGGCCACCGGGTGCTCACCGCGGCCAACGGGCGCCAGGGGCTCGACGTGCTGGCGGACGAGAGCCCGGACCTGATCTTTCTCGACTTCATGATGCCGGTGATGGACGCTGCCGGCATGCTGCGCGCGGTCGCGCTCGAGCCGCGGCTGCAGGCCATTCCCGTCGTGCTGATGAGCTCCATGCCCGAAGCTACCGTCGCCGAGCGCTGTCGCGGCTACGTCGCCTTCCTGCGCAAGCCGTTCCGCATCGCCGAGGTCGTGACCCTGTCCGGACGGCTGATCCCCGCGGCCTGACACATACCGTGGCGCGCAGCCGGGCGGGCGGGCGGCTCCGCGGCACGCCATGGGTTCGGTGCGCGAAAGGGTGTGGCCGAACGCGGGGATTTGGTGGACCCTGCGTTCCATGAGCCCGCCAGACCTCGCCGTTGCCCCGGCCCGCCGCCGTCCTGCCACCGCTGACACGCCTCGCCTGAGCGTCCTGATCGGGGCGGACAGCCTGGCGCACCGTCGCTCCGGCATCGCCCGCATGACTCTCGAGATCGCCCGCGCCGCACGCTCGGCGCCCGAGATCAGGCGCGTCAGCCTGCTGATGGCGGGGCAGCTCGCCCCGGTCGAAGTGATCGACACGCTCGATCGCGAGCCGCCCCCAGCGGTCAAGCCGATCCCCTGGAAGGTGGCGCTGGGCCGCGTGCCGGGCGTCCAGGCAATGCGGGCGCTGCGGCACGCGGGCCTCGCGCGCCGCACCGCCGAGCTCGCCCGCGACTGCGCCGGCCGGCTCGTCTACCACGAGCCGAACATGATCGCCTCGCCGATCCGACTGCCGACCGTGGTCACCATGAACGACCTGTCCTGGCACCACCACCCGTCCTGGCACCCCGCCGAACGGCTGCGCTGGATCGGCCGCAATCTCGACGCCACCCTGCGCCAGGCCCGCCGCTTCGCCGCCATCTCGCGCTTCACCCGCGACACCGTGATCCGCGAGTTCGGCATCGAGCCAGGGCGCATCGACCTGATCCCGCTTGCCCCCGCCGCCGAATTCCGCCCGGTCGGGGTGACGGCCGCGGCCGCCACGCTGGCGCGCTTCGAGCTCGCCGACCGCGCCTACGTGCTCTCGATCTCGACGCTGGAGCCGCGCAAGAACTTCGACCGCCTGCTGGCCGCGCACCTGGCACTTCCCTATGCCCTGCGGCACCGCCATCCCCTGGTGATCGCCGGCGGGCGGGGCTGGGGCGAGGTGCTGGCCCGCCCGGAGGCGCAGACCGCGATCCGCGACGGCAGCGTCCGCCTGCTCGGCCACGTCGACGACGCCGACCTGGTCGTGCTGACCGCACGCGCCGCCGTGTTCGCCTACGTGAGCCTCTACGAGGGCTTCGGTCTTCCTGTCGTCGAGGCGATGGCCGCAGGCTGTCCTGTCGTCGCGTCGTCCACCACCGCGGTCGGCGAGATTGCCACCGGCGCGGCACTCACCGTCGACCCGCTCGACGTCGCCGCCATCGCCGCCGCGTTGCGCGAGCTGATCGAGGACCCCGACCGCGCCGAACGCCTGCGCGAAGCCGGCCTCGCCCGCGCCGCCGGCTACACCTGGCGCCGCACCGTCGAGACCCTGGTCACCTGCTGGGACCACGCGTTGTAGGGACGGCGGCGGCCGTCACGACGACACGGGCTCTGGCGCTCGACCCGATCGCAAGTGGACTTCGAAACTACCAACGGGCCTCGCGCGTGACCGGGCGGGCAGGGAAGGCCGGAGGCTCTGCCTCTGGACTCCGCCAAAGGCCGAGCCTTTGGAATCCATCTGTTTAAGGAAGGGGTTTCCAAAAGGCTCCACCCTTCGGCGGGTCTGGGTAGCCCGCGCAAGGTTCCGATGGCCCGCTTGGGCGGGTTGGAATACGGGCGTAAGAAAGCCCAGCCTTGCTTCGCCTACAGGTCGATGCGTAGCGCCGTTGGTGTACGTGGGTTCCAGGATAACTCGCCGCCATACCCGTCGCGGCGAACCCGGGTGCCGCACCCAGCGTTACCCGACGATGCTGTCGGTCCGTGCCACGCTCGCCGTGCTCCTGATGCTCTCCGCCTGCGCCGTCGAGGACGCCCACACCGCCCATCTCGCCCAGCACCGCCTGCTCGGTCTGAGCGAAGTCGATCTCGAGGCGTGCCTCGGCGCTCCCGACCAGCACAGCAGCTTCGGCAGCACCGACGTCCTGACCTGGTATGCCGCATCCAGCAGCAGCCTCAGCTACAGCGTGCCGTTCGTCGGCGGGCTTGGCTTCTCCAACGGCGGCTACTGCCACGCCACGGTTCGCGTCGACGACGGCCGCGTCACCCGCGTGCTGTATTCCGGCGAGAAGAACGCGACGCTGGCGCCGGACGCCTACTGCGCTCCGATCCTGCGCACCTGTCTGGCCTTCCTCGACACCCACCCTGTCCCGACCCACGACCGAAGCACCGCCACCACCGGGCCGGGTATCCCGAGCGAGCCAAGCGCTGTCGGCACCACGCAGCCCGGTGCCACCAGCGCCGCCCCGCAGCCCGGCGCCTCGACCGCAGGATTTGCGCCCTCGATGCCGACCGCGACGCCGTCGGCGCATTGATGCCAACCGGCCTTGAGGGTGACCGGACAGGCAGGCAGGGCCAGAGGCTCTGCCTCTGGACGCAGCCATTGGCGTAGCCTCTGGAATCCATTCGCCTGGCTGTTCTTACAGGTCAGTGCCTGGGCCGCTGGTATGTCCGGCCAGGCTGGGCTCTGACCAGACCCGACGAAGAAGCCTGTCAGGAGGCCGCCAGGGGTGGGTTCTCGGGCAGGCCGGCACTTAGCTCCAGCAGGTGCCCGTCCGGATCACGCGCCACAACCCGGCCGGGTTGCTCCGACATCACCCGTCCGCCGCCGCGTTCGATCGCGCCTGCCAGCTCTGCCAGCCGCGTCACCCCCAGCACCAGCCGCGTCGCCAGCACGTCGCCCATCCCGGCGCCGGCCGGCATCGGCCGTCCATCCTCCGGCACCCGGTAGCCCAGCAGTTCGACGTGCGGCGTCGCCACCACTCCCGGTGCCAGCCCCACCACGTCCACCACCGCCCCCGGGGCGTCGTCCATCCGCTCCTGCTCCACCCCTTGATTCATTCCCGCCGACACCCGCGCCAGCCCGAGCGCCGTGTAGAATTCGACGCTTCGCCGGACGTCGGACACCGCGATCGCCGAGTGGTCCACCCCCAGGAGCACCTCGGCCCGTCCGCGCCACGGCGCAGGCTCCCGCCCGCGCGGGAATTGCAGCAGTTCCAGCGGATGCCCCTCCGGATCGCGGAACTTGAAGGCCGTCACGCCTCCGCTCGACTCCGGGAGCCGCTCCGGCCCGTCACGCGAGATGGCCGTGCACCCCACCGCGCGCAGCCGGGCATATGCCGCCGCCATGTCCCCCACGATGATCGCCACATGCTGGAACCAATGGTCCCAGCTCCGGCTGTCGGCGGGGTAGGGGGCTCCGCCCGCGGAGGCGTCCAGCCCCAGCACCTGCTCGCCCAGGCGCAGCGTGGTCCGCGCGCCAGCCTCGACCGTGAACGCCAGAGCATCGCGGTAGAACGCAGCGAGGCGTGCCGGCTCGCGCGCCACCATCACCACCTGCAGCAGCCGCGCCACGCCCTGCCTGCCCGCCAAGCCCGGAGCGGCGCCGCTCGTGCCGCTCACGGCCGCGCCGCGCCGCGCACGTTGAGGAAGATCGCGTGCAGGCGCTGCCCCGCACAGATGAACAGCCGGCTGCGATCGCGGCCGCCGAACGCCACGTTCGAGACCGTCCCGCCCACCAGCACCTTGCCGAGCAGGCGTCCTGCCGGGCTGATGCAATGCACCCCGTCCGCCGCGCTGCTCCAGATGTTGCCGTGCTCGTCAGCCCGGAAGCCATCCGCGAATCCTGGCGACACGGAATGGAACGGCCGCCCGTTGGCCAGCCGGACATCGCCGTCCACCACGTCGAATACCCGGATCAGCTGCTCGCGCGGGAAGAACATGTCGCCGCTCTCCGCCACATACAGCAGCCGTTCGTCGGGCGAGAAGCACAGCCCGTTCGGTCCCACGAAGTCGTCCGCCACCACGTCGAGCGCCCCGCTTGCCGGATCGAGCCGGAACACCTGCGCCGGAAGCTCGGCGTCCTGCTTGCCGCCCTCGTAGTCCGTCATCAGCCCGTACAGCGGGTCGGTGAACCAGATCGACCCGTCCGAGCGCACGACCACGTCGTTCGGCGCGTTCAGTCGCCGTCCCTGCCAGCGGTCCGCCAGCACCACCATCCGGCCGTCCAGCTCGGTCCGCGTGATGCAGCGCCCGCGGTGCGAGCACCCCACGAGCCGCCCCTGCATGTCGCGCGCATGTCCGTTCGCGAAGTCCGAAGGCTGGCGGAACACCTCCACGCCCCCTGCCTCGCTCCACCGCATCACCCGGTCGTTCGGCAGGTCGGAAAACAGCAGGTGGTTCGCGTCGCCGAACCACACCGGCCCCTCCAGCCAGCGGAACCCCTCGGCCAGCACCTGCAGCGGCGCGTTGGGCAGCGTGTAGGTCTTGAACAGCGGGTCGCAGACCTCGAACCCGTCCACGCCTACTTCACCCGGCAGGGCTGGCCCACGCTCGGCGCAACGTCCAGCCCCACCACCATCAGCACGCACGGCACGTCGCCCACGGTCCCGGACAGGTGCCCCGTGTGCCCGTTCGCGTCCTTCGTGCAGTTCTGGTCCTCGCCCAGCTCGACGTCGCCCGGCCCCATCTCGACCCGCACCCCGTCCATCGTCTCGACGTACCACCGGCCCGAGATCGGCGCGATCCACTGCACCTTCGGGTTCTCGTGCCAGTCGCCGACCCAGCCCACCGGCAACACGGTGAACGTGACCACGCCCAGCGCCTTGGGCTCCTTGTGGTTCCACTGCGGCGCCACCCCGGGCCCGACCGCCGCCAGCTCGAAGCTCTCCAGCACGCAGCGCGTCTGCCGGCTCACACCGGCTTCGTCCACCCAGGCGTGCCAGTAGTGCAGCACCGGCTGCAGCCCACGATCCTGTCCCGTCTGCTCGACCATCACTTTGTCCCCAACCGCCGTGCCTCGCCTACGCGCCCGGCGCACCCGGGTTCGTCGCACGCCGGCAAGGCGACACCGAGCTGCCCGAAGCCGCCACAGGCTTGGCACCGCCGCGGCCGCCACGGGCGTGCCGTCGAGAACCCCGGGCTGGCCGACAGTGCCGCCGGCTCCCACGCACGCTCCGCATGAATCGCAGCGTAGCGATGCGCCATGTCGTGGAGCTCCGACCAACGGCCCCGGACGCTGCACCGTTCGGGTCCGCATTGCTGTCCGCCTCATCCGCAGGACCGTGGTCCGGACGCTGTCGCCCTAGTCGGGAGGCGGCACCGCGTTCCCCGCGGCGGCAACCCCTCCGGCCACCCCCGCCGCAGCCGCCGCAGTGTCCGCAGGGCGCGCCGAGAACGGCCCGGAAGACAGCGGATGGCGCACCACTTCGCCCACCGTTGCCAGCTGGTAGCCCAGCACCACCAGCAGCAGCCCGCCCACCAGCCCGAAGTTCTTCAGGAACTCCCAGAACTCGTCGCGGCCCTTGCTCGCCCCTCGCGCCATCAGGTCCGAATAGGTCCAGAACGGGTGATACAGCAACGCCGTCACCGCGCAGAACCCCGCAAGCACGAACGCTGCCAGGCGGTCGGACCAGCCGACCACGATGCACACTGGCGTAACCAGCTCCACGATGATCGCCAGCACCAGCAGCACCGGTCCGCCCGGCAGGAACGATGAGTTCGCCTGCTTCAGCGCCTCGCCCCAGTGCAGCACCTTGTCCAGCGCCGAGAACGGGAACAACACCACGAGGCACACCCGTGCAACCAGCGCCGCCAGGACATTCAGCGTAATCAGCATCGACCCACCCCGGATTGCATCCCGCGCCAGGAGCACGGCGCCAGCACCAGAGCGCACCTTCGCGCAACGAGTTGCGTTGCGGCGCCTGCCACCGGCTTTGCCTGTATCTGCAATTGCTCGTTCGTTCTGACATGGCCAGGCTAGACGCCGACACACGCGACGCATGTCCCGCTGCGTGGTGCGACCGGACCAAAGCACTGGTTTCCAAAGGCCTCCGGCGGTTGGCGGGTCTGGGCAGAACCCGGTCCTGCTTCCTACACGCCGACACCAATCCCCCGACGCCGCTCCAGCCGCCTGACCTGCCAGCACCACAGCGCCACGGGCACCCCGATCAGCGACGTGCCGATGAAGAACCAGGTGAAGCCCAGCCGCTCGATCATGAACCCCGAGCTGCCCGCGAGCAGGCTTCCCGGCAACGCGCACAGCGACGTGAGCAGCGCGTACTGGCTTGCCGCGTGCTCGGTCGCCACCAGAGACGACATGTAGGTGATCAGCACGATGGACGCGAAGGCATAGGCGAAGCTGTCGATGCTGACGGCGAGCGCGAACAGCCAGAACTCGCCCCCGCCATGATCGCCATGCGCCGCCAGGTAGGCGAGGCTGAGGTGCGAGGCCGAGGCGAACACCGTGCCCGCGAGCAGGCTCGCCATGATCCCCGCCCGCGGCACCACGAAGCTTGCGAGGAACGTGCCGCCCAGCGCCACCCCGAAGCCGAACAGCTTGGTGACGGTCGCGATGTCGGTGTTCGAGTAGTGCAGGCTCTTGAACAACGGCACCGCCATCGCGCTCGACACGTAGCCCGGCATGCGGAACCCCGCCACCAGCAGCAGCACGGGCAGCGCCAGCGGTCCGAGCCGACCCAGCAGCTCGCGGATCGGTGCGGCGATGGTTGCCGCGAACCCGGTCCGCCCCGCCGCCGGCGCCAGGTCCGAGGCCGGCTCGGGCGCCAGCAGCGCCGCCGCCATCCCCGGCAGCATCAGCGCCGCCATCGCCAGGTACGCCCCGCGCCAGCCCACCCGGTCAGCGAGCAGCAGCGCGCCGGCGCCGGCCGCGAGGTTGCCCACCCGCCAGCCGATTTCCGCCCAGGTCGACATCAGCGCCTGCCGCTCCACCGGCGCCACGGTGATGCGCCAGCCGTCGATCACCACGTCCTGCGTGGCGCCCGCGAAGCCGAGCGCCAGCGAGAACCCCACCGTCCATCCCAGCACGTGCGCGGGGTCGCCGAACGCCACTCCCGCCAGCGCCGCGACCACGCCCGCCTGCGACACCACGATCCACCCCCGTCGCCGCCCGAGCAGGCGCCCGAGCAGCGGCGGGTCGTAGCGGTCGAGGAACGGCGCCCAGACGAACTTGAACTTGTAGGCGAGCGTCATCTCGCTCATCAGCCCGAGCGTGCCGAGCGGAACGTGCGCCTCGGACAACCATGCCGACTGCGTCACGTAGACCAGCAGGAACGGGATGCCCGAGCTGAAACCCAGCGCCAGCATCGACGCGATCGTGCGGTCGCCCAGATGTCCTAGCCCCACGCCGCCGCGCGCTGCTGCCGCCTGATGCGCCATCATCCCCCCACGCGATAAAAGCCAGCAAGGCCGGGCTCTGCCCAGACCCGCCAAAGGGCGAGCCCTTTGGAAACCAATTCCCGAAGCCCTGCGGAGCACGGCCTGACCTGCTCCGCCCCGCGCAGCCACCAGAGGGCAGGCGGACGCACCCAGGACGGACCGACGGGTTCGCACGATCCATCCTTCGCCAGGGGATACAGCCCTGGCTCTTGCTGCAAGCAACAAAGATGCCGGCTGGTCCGGCCCTCGTGGCTGCGGACCGCCGACCCGTTCTGGCACTCGGTGCAGGCACACATGGACCCGCTGACGCCCGCGATGCTTGCTCCGTCCGTCGCCAGACGGAATCCTCCTCCATGCCCCCGATCTTTCTCCGTGCTCCCCGCCTGCTCACCGCCGAGACCACCACCCTCGCCCACTGCCCCGAGGCCACCCTCGTCATCGAGCATGGCCGCATCGCCGCCATCCTCACCGGTCGCCACCCCGGGCCGGGCCCGGACCTTCCGCCGGACGCGATCGTCGCGCCGGGCTTCATCGACGCCCAGGTCAACGGCGGCGGCGGCATCCTCTACAACGACGGCCCGAGCGCTGCGGCGGCACTCGCCATGGCGCGCGCCCACCGCGCCTATGGCACCACCTCGATCTTCCCGACCCTGATCACCGATACCCCGGCCCGCATGCGCGAAGCCGCCGCCGGCATCGCAGAGGCGCTGGCCCATTCCCATGGCGGCGTCGCCGGCCTGCACCTGGAGGGCCCGTTCCTCAGCGCCGACCGGCCCGGCGTACACGACCGCGCGCTGATCCGCACCGTCACCGACGCCGATCGCGCCCTGCTTGCCGGCCTCGCGGCCCGCGTCCCGCTCCTGCTCACCCTCGCGCCGGAGCATGTCGCCGACGCCGACCTGCAGGCCTTCGCCGACCAGGGCATCCGGCTCAGCGCGGGGCACTCCGCCGCCACGATCGAGCGCGCCACCGCCGCCCTCGCCTGCGGCATCACCGGCTTCACCCACTGGCCCAACGCCATGCCGCCGCTCGCCGGCCGCGCCCCCGGGATCATGGCGGCCTGCCTCGCCGACCCCGCCTCATGGGTCGGCATCATCGCCGACGGCCACCACGTCCACCCCGCCACCCTGCGTCTGCTGCTCGCCGCCAAGGCTCCCGGCCGCGTCTTCCTGGTGACCGACGCCATGCCCCCAACCGGCACCACGCTCGCCGAATTCATCCTCGCCGGCCGCACGATCCACCGCCGCCACGGCCGGCTCGAAGCGTCGGACGGCACCCTCGCCGGTGCCGACCTCGACATGGCCCAGGCCGTCCGCCGCGCGAGCCGCCTGCTCGGCCTCGACCCAGCCGAGTCCCTGCGCATGGCGTCGACCTATCCCGCCGCCTTCCTGCGCCTGCCCGACCGTGGCCGCTTGGCACCCGGCCTGCGCGCCGACCTGGTCCTGCTGACGCCGGACCTGCACCCGCTCGGCACCTGGGTCGCCGGCCGATGGCGCTCCGCGACCCTGCGGTGACATGAACGGCGCTGATGCCAGGCCTGCTGCGCAGCAAGACCGGCATTTGCCACCGGGCCCTCGCGCTGATCCGTAGGCGAAGCAAGACTGGGCGCCCTCCGCCTTCATTCCACTGGCCCAAGCGGGCCCGCGGCAACTTGCGCGGGCTACGCCCCGATGCGCCAGGCCTGAGGCCTTTGGAAGGCTATTTCTTAAACATAGGGATTCCAAAGACGAGCCTTTGGCGGAGTCCGGAGGCAGAGCCTCTGGCCCTGCCTGACAGGCCGGTCATCCGCAAGGCCCGTTGGTCTTGAACCTCCGTGCTCGCCGTCACGGCTTGCCTGGGGCTTTGGCGCACCGGCAAGGCCGCAACGGCACGGACCTAGTTCGAGTGGCGGAGGCGGATGGGAATCGAACCCACCATCCGCTTGACGCGGATCACTGGTTTTGAAGACCAGGAGGGCCACCAGACCCCAATCGCCTCCCCACCCGCAAGGATCGCTCGCCCGATCACCGGGCGCAAGACCGTGCGGCTCGGCAATGCGCGCCACGCCGTGTCCGGCGCCGCCTAGCTGCCCCGCGCAGCCGGTGGGGGCGCGAGCTGCCGCCGGTCCGCGACCCGCCGCGTGAAGCCCACCTGGTCGAGATGCTCCAGCAGCGGCACGCTGAACTTGCGCGACACCCCGAGCGCCGCGCCGGCATCGCTGACCAGCAGCCCGGCGCCTTGCGCCAGCAGCGGTGCCAGCACCCGCTGGGCCGCCTCTATGGTGTCGCGGTGGAACAGCAGCTCGCGCTTCTGCACCCGGTCGGCCGCGCGCACCAGCACGCCTTCGCGCACCAGCCGGTCGGCCAGCTTGCGCAGGGCAGGGTCGGCGGCGAAATCGCGCGTGTCAGGCGCCGACAGCCCGGCCAGGCGCACCCACTCCGCCAGCGACGTCGCGTCGCGCTGGTCGCGCTCGGCCCGCTCGCGCTCGAACGCCACCCGAACCGGCGCGACCAGCCCGCCCGCCAGCCGCAGCACGCCGCGCGCCGCCAATCTTGACAGCACCTCATCGAGAACCGGTGCCGACACCCCCGGCAGCGTTGCCAGCAGCCGCTCCCGCGCGAGCCCCGCCGGCTGCTGATCCAGCACCGTCGGGACACGCGCCGCCACAGCGTCGAAGGCCGCGGCGGTCACCGCCATGTCGCGCGCGATAACCACCTCGCGCCCGTCGCCCAGACACGCCGCCACCCGTGGCGCGGACAGCCCCGACAGCCGCGCCAGGCGCGCCAGCGCGACGCCCGTCTGCCCTGCCTCCGCCACTTCACGCGTCACCAGGCGCTCCGGCGTTCCGGCGGCCAGCCGGGCGAGCCAGTCCAGCAGCGCCGGGTCGCGCCGCCGCAGCCGGCTGGCCTGCGGGTCGAGCACGCGCCCGCCAGCCAGCGTGTGCGGCGGCGAGGCGGCGCGCAGGATGAAGTGCTCGCGCGCCGGCAGCGCCACCGGCATCGCGCAGTGCAGCTGCGCGAAGCAGCGCTCCCCCGGCGCCAGCTCCCGGCGGTCGAGCAGCCGCAGCCCGGCCTCGACCTCCATCGTGCCGGCCAGCAGCCGCAGCCGCGCCCCGTCGCGCAACGGACCCGGTGCCTTGCGCGATGCGCCCGACGCCGCGCCACGCCGCGCGCCGGCCGCCTCGCCCCCCGGCCTGCCCGGAGGCTCCAGCGCGCCGTGCGGCTCCACGCTGTGCACCGCCTGCAGCTCAACGGACAGCCACTCCCCGGGCGCCAGCACCCCGGCGCGAACCAGCGCCTCGCCGCGCCCGGTCTGCTCGGTCGACACCGCACGCAGGTTCACCGCCACGCGCTGGCCCACCGCAGCCGACGCCACCTTGACGCCGTGCACCTGCAGCTCCCGTACCCTGACCGCCTCTCCCGAAGGGGACAGCACCAGCTCGTCTCCGGTGGCGACCGCGCCGCGCCGCAGCGTCCCGGTCACCACCGTGCCGTGTCCGGCGATGCTGAACGCGCGGTCCACCGGCAGCCAGGGGTATCCAGAATCGCTGGTCTCGGCCGCCGGCACCGCCGCCAGCGCCTGCCGCAACGCCTCCACCCCGGTGCCGGCCGGCGCACAGACCTCGACGCTGCGCACCACCTCGAGCCCGGACCGGGCCGCAAGAGCAAGGCTTGCCTGCGTCACCTCGCCCCGGCGCGCCGGCGTCGCCAGGTCGGATTTGGTGACTGCCAGCACCGTGTGCCGCAAACCCAGCAACGCGGCGATCTCGATGTGCTCGACCGTCTGCGGCTGGATGCCCTCGTTTGCCGCCACAACCAGCAGCACCGCGCCGATCCCGGTGGCGCCGGACACCATGGTGCGCACGAACCGCTCGTGGCCCGGCATGTCGATCAGGTCCACCACCACCCCGCTCAGGGTGAAGTGAGCGAAGCCGAGCGCGATGGAGATGCCGCGCCGCTGCTCCTCGGGCAGGCGGTCGGTCTCGATCCCGGTCAGCGCGCGCACCAGCGCGGTCTTGCCGTGGTCGACATGGCCGATCACGCCCAGCAGCCGGCGGCTCATCGCAGCCCCGGCCTCATCGCAGCCCCGGCCTCATCGCAGCCGCACGGGTCACGCCGTCCCACACGCCGCGGCCACGGCCGCCGCGATGTCGGCGAGGTCCGCATCAGCGACCGTCATCATGTCCAGCAGCACGAGGTCGGCGGCGATCCGCCCCACCACCGCCGGCCGGTGCAGGCGCAGCGCCGCCGCCAGCGCGTCCGCCGACAGGCTGTCGGCTGCCAGCCCGACCGCGCGGCTCGGCAGGCGCGTGCCCGGCAGCGAACCGCCGCCGATCTGCGCCTCGGTGGCCTCGATACGCCACAGCACCTGATCGGGGAGCAGCGCGCAGAGCCGCTCGGCCCGGTCCTGCAGCACTGCCTTCCCCTGCGACAGCATGCGCATCACCGGCAGCTCGAGCGGCGCCTGCAGGTGCAGCCGCAGCGTTGCCTCCAGCGCCGCGAGACTCATCTTGTCGGGCCGCACCGCCCGCAGCAGCGGGTGGCGCCGCATCGGCGCGATCGCCGCCTCGCGCCCCACCAGCAGCCCCGCCTGCGGGCCGCCGAGCAGCTTGTCGCCGCTGAACGCCACCACGTCGGCGCCCGCGCCAACCGCCTCGCGCACCGTAGGCTCGTACGGGCAGCCATAGGCGCGCAGGTCGCAGAGCGAACCGCTGCCGAGATCGTCCATCATGAGGATGCCGCGCGCGTGCGCGAGCTGCGCGAGTTCCGCCGCCTCCGGTGCGCTGGTGAAGCCGATGATCCGAAAGTTGCTCTGGTGCACCCGCAGCAGCATCCGGGTATGCGGCCCGATCGCCGCCTCGTAGTCCGACAACCTGGTACGGTTGGTGGCGCCGACCTCGACCAGCTTCGCGCCGCCTTGCCGGATCACGTCGGGGATGCGGAACCCGCCGCCGATCTCGACCAGTTCGCCACGCGAGACCACGACCTCGCCCGGTGCCTGGTCCGCAGCGCCGGGCTGCGGCGTGCCGGCGAGGGCGGAGAGCGCGAGCAGCACCGCAGCGGCGCAGTTGTTGACCGCGATCCCGGTCTCGGCGCCGCTCGTTGCCTGCAGCAGGCCTTCGATCCCGCCGGCGCGCCTGCCGCGACGCCCTTCGGCCAGGTCGAACTCCAGGTTGCAGTAGCCGCGCGCGGTATCGACCACCGCGTCGAGCGCCGCCGCGGCCAGCGGGGCACGCCCCAGGTTGGTGTGCAGCACCACGCCGGTCGCGTTGATCGCCCGGCGCAGCACCGGTTGCGCGTCGTGCTGCAGCCGTCCCGCCGCCTCCAGCACGATCGCTTCGTGCGAGGGCAGGCCGCCGCCAGCCCGGATGGTCGCGCGCGCATGGTGGAGCGCCTCGCGCAATGCCTCGGTCACCGCCTGGCGCGATGTTGCCGCAACCAGCGCGCAGGCGGCTTCACTTTCCAGCAGCCGCTGCACCTGGGGAAGGGCACGCAGCCGGGTGGCGGGATTGTCCTGGATCGTGACTGCCATCCGAGAGTGATAGTTCAAGTCCCGACAGGCTCCAATGCCGGGTGCTGCCGCGACCCCGTGGCGAGATGATGCGGACCCGGCCGGGCAGTCCGGTTAGTTCGATTTGCTGCCGACGCGAACGGGCATGACGACCGGAACGGCACGGCGTCTCGTTGGCAGCATGCACATCGAGTGTTTGGCTACCGCATCAAGCCCTGCGACGAGTGAGTAAATCTATACCGGCATGTACAAAACGGTTGCCTCTTCTCGCGAAAACATGATTTAATTTTCTACTAGGGCGTGTGGCGTATGCCTTAGTTGCATCGCGACATTTCCGTTCCAGCCAGTCAGAGGATCTGCCCCGGTGTTTACAGAGAAGCCAGGCGAGGAACACTTAGACGACGAGGCGCAGCGGGATTCCCAGGTTGTCGTTACTCCTCGGCACACACGCCGCCTTTCGGACAAGATACTGGTCGCATTCCATCAGGCCTGCGACACCGACGAGCTTGAGGTTGCCGACCAGCTCCTGCTCATCCTGGACCGCATGATGGGACGCAGCCCGAAGATCAATGAAGGCAACCGTCGCCGCAACATGGAAAGTCTGGTGGCTGCCTATGAACGACTCTGGCACCTGCGCCATCCGGAGCGCTGAGCGCCGGCGCACTGTCGCGTTCAGAAGTCGCGGAGCAGGTCTGCGCTCCCGCGCAGCACGTCCTCGGCGCGGCGGGTGAACCGCCCATCCGCGTCGTGCAATACCAGCCCCGGGCGGATCGTGCTGCCTGCCTGGCTGCCGCGCCTGGCCTGCACCAGCATCAGCCGTGCCGCCACCCCGGCTCGCGGCCACAGCGGCAGCACCGTGACGCCCCCGCATCCCGCCTCGCGCAGCGCCGACACCGCCTCGGCCAGAGCCGACGCCGGCAACGCGAGCGTCACCGTGCCGCGGTGGCGCACCGCGCGAGCCAGCGCCGCCGCCCATTCCACCAGCAGCCCAGGCCGCGACTGCCGTGCCAGCGAGCGGTGTGCGTCGGCCGACACGGTGCCGCGGTGCCAGGGCGGGTTGGCGAAGGCATGGGCGTATTCACCGGCTTCCAGCGTGCCGCGGTTGGTCACGTCCGCCTGCCGCACCGTGATTCCGCCCATCCCATTGGCCGCCAGGTTGCACCGGGCGAGGCTGGCCAGCGACGGATCGAGCTCCACGCCGATGCCGCCGAGCCCGGGCACCCTGGCCGTCAGGCAGAGCAGCCCTGCGCCGGCACCGGTGCCGCCCTCGATCACCCGCTGCCCCGCCCGCGCCGGGACCAGGGCGGCGATCAGCACCGGTTCCAGCCCGCTGCGATGCCCGCGCAGAGGCTGGACATAGGCGACACGGCCGCCCAGCAGCGTGCCCGCCGAGACGGCGGCGCCGAAACCGGCCGATGCCGTCGTGTCGGGGTCCGCGACCTCCGGCTCGGCCGCGTTCGCTCCGGATGCCCGGGGCATCAGGTCTCGCCGGCCTCCTGCAGCACCAGTCGCGCCCGCCACGCATCGCGGTCTTCGACGATCAGCCGACGAGGAATCGCACCGATGCTGCCCTCCATCGCGCTTGCATGGACATCGAGCAGCAGTGCCTCGATGCCGGCGTCGGCCAGCAGGACGCGCAGGAAGCTGATCCGCACCGGATCGTTGGTTACGGCGATGACGCGCATGCTTGTGCCCCGCTTCGGTGTGGTGCAAGGAAGGCGCGCGATGCCCGACGGGCCCCGCCCCAGGGTGCATCTCGTGCGTCATGGTGCCCGTATCGCCGGGCCGATCAAAGCCGGGAGATAAGCTTGGGTACCACGGCCAGGTCGCCGGACGATGAGGGCAGCCGCCCGATCCGCGAGGCTGGTTATGCCGGAGCCCGTGCCGAGCCCCGACACCTCACCCCGACGTCGGGGCCCGGCCAGGGCACGCCGCAGCAGGAGCCCTGCCCGGACGCGCTGGCCGATCTCGCCGCGCTGTTCCATGACGACTTCGAGGCCTGCAACCGCACCATCATCGCGCGGATGGACAGCCCCGTCGCGCTCATTCCGCAGCTCGCCGCCCATATCGTTGCCGCTGGCGGCAAGCGGCTTCGCCCGCTGCTGACGCTGGCCGCAGCGCGACTTTGCGGCCACCAGGGTCGCCGCCAGATCGCGCTCGCCGCCTGCGTCGAGTTCATCCACACCGCCACCCTGCTGCACGACGACGTGGTCGACGAGAGCAGCCTGCGCCGGGGTCTCGCCAGCGCCAATGCTGTGTTCGGCAACAAGGCACCGGTTCTGGTCGGCGACTTCCTGTTCGCCCGCGCCTTCCAGCTGATGGTGGAGGACGGCTCGCTCAAGGTGCTGTCGATCCTGTCGCACGCGGCTGCCACCATCGCCGAGGGCGAGGTGCTGCAGCTCACCACGCAGAACGACCTGTCGACGTCCGAGGACCGCTATCTCGCCGTCGTGCGCGGCAAGACCGCCGCCCTGTTCGCCGCCGCCTGCCAGATCGGCGCCGTCGTCGCCGAGCGCCCCGACGCCGAGGAGCAGGCGCTGTTCGCCTACGGGATGAACCTGGGCATCGCGTTCCAGCTGGTCGATGACGCGCTCGACTATGCGGCCGATCAGGCGACGCTTGGCAAGACCGTGGGCGACGATTTCCGCGAGGGCAAGATCACCCTGCCGGTGCTCGCCGCCTACGCCGCCGGCAGCGCCGAGGACCGCGCGTTCTGGACCCGCACCATCGAGGCGAGCGAGCAGACCGAGGCTGACCTGGACCGAGCCATGGGGCTGATCGACCACAGCGGCGCGATCGCCACGACCCTGGCCCGCGCCGCCGGCTTCGCGCAGGCCGCCTGCGATGCACTCTCGACATTCCCGGACGGGGAGGTGCGCGCCCGCATGCTCGCGGTGGCGGACTACACGGTCAGCCGGGGCCGCTAGCCGAGCCGATGCCGACCGACCTCTGGCGCGACCGGACAGGCAGGCAGGCAGGGCCAGAGGCTCTGCCTCTGGACTCCGCCAAAGGCTAGCCTTTGGAATTTCTGTGCTTGAGCAAGGGGTTCCAAAGGAAGGGCAGGGCCCGGCCTTGATGGTTTCGCCAGAGCGTCACGCCAGCAGGCGTCGCATCACCCGGGCGGCGTCGCGTGCCATGGCCAGGTCAGCGTCCGGCCGGGACAGCATGTCGGCCCAGGCGAACAGGTCGGCGAGCCGCGCGATCGCCTCCCAGTCGGGCGGCAGCCAGCCGCCGCCGGCGCGGTAGCCCTCCGCAAGCCCGGCCGTGAACTCCGGCCGGTCCGCCATCCCCGGACGCAGCAGGGTGGCGAAGTCGATCGCCGGAATCGCGGACAGCGCGAACTCCCAGTCCAGCAGCGCGGCCAGCGCGCCGCCCGGGCCGACCAGCAGGTTCGACGGGTTGCAGTCCGCATGCACCAGGCAGGGCAGGGACGACCACTCGGCGAGGCGGCCGGCTTCGCGTGTCGCATGGGCGATCACCTCGGCCGCCAGAGCTTCGCCAAGGTGCCCGGCTCCGCCCTGGCGCAGCAACCGCTCGTCGAGGAAGCCCAGCAGTGCCGGGCCGTCGAGCGCGATTGCATGTTCGACCTGCAGCCCGGCGTCGAGGAAGCCGAGCGTCGCGAAGCGGATGGCGTGGGTTGCGGCGAGCGCACCACCCACCCCGACCGCCACCCGGTGCAGCGCCGGCGGGTCCAGCCGTGCCGCCAGCCGGTCGAGCCGCTGGCCCTCGATCCACTCGAACAGCGCGACGCGGGTGCCTGAGCCGTCCGGTGCCGCAAGGTGCAGCGGCTGCGCCACCGGCACCCCGTGCGCGCGCAGCGGGGTCGCGAGCGCGCATTCCTTCCCGGCCTGCAGCGGGTCGCGCTGGTACAGCCGCAGCAGCAGCCGGGCCGGCGGGCGGTCGAGGTCGACGCGCAGGTTGATGTTCGACAGGCCGCCGGACAGCGGCTCCACGTCGAGCACGCGGGCCCGAGGCACGACCGCCTGGACCAGCGCCGCGATTTCGGCCCGGTCCGGGACGTGCTCCATCCGGGCCTGGCGCCAGCCCGTGCGGAGCGGCGGCGCATCCGGTCCCGCCGGTTCGGGCCTGGCCGGGACACGCTCGTCGGTCATCTCCCGCGGCGTTCCGCAGCGCCGTTGTCCTGCAGCAGGCACAGCCTGGCGAAGCCGTGCGGCAGGAAGCGCCGGGCCATGGCGCGCGGGTCGGCGGGCAGCCGGGTGACCAGCACGCTGCCGCCCGCACCCTGCCCCGCCAGAGCCGCTCCGCCGGCCTCACCCAGGGCGTCGAGCAGGGTGGCAGCACGCCTCGCCACCGCCGGCGCCGAGTCGAGCCAGGTCACGCCCGGTGCCGCACGGCGCAGTTCGGGCATCAGCAGCCGGTAGTGGGTGCAGCCCAGGACGATGGTGTCGATACGCTCCGCGCCTGGCTGGTCCAGCAGTCCGGACAGCTCCGCGGCAATGGCGCCGGGGTCTGGCTCCTGTCCGGCGAAGCGCTGCTCGGCGAGTCCGGCGAGGGCGCGCGCGCCGTGCGACAGCACTGCGCAGTCGGGTGCGAAACGACGCACGAGGTCGGCGACATAGGGGCGCGACACCGTCGCCGGCGTGGCCAGCAGCCCGAAGCAGCGGGTGCGGCTGAGCGAGGCCGCCCACTTGATCGCCGGCACGCAGCCCACGAACGGCACGTCGAAGCGCGCCCGCAGCGACTCCAGCCCGGCCACGCTTGCGGTATTGCATGCGAGCACGACCAGACACGGCCGCAGCTGCGCGATTGCCGCGTCGAGCAGCGCCACGAGATGCACGGCCAGTTCGGCTGGCCTCTTGTCGCCGTAGGGAAAGCCGGCGGTGTCGGCCAGGTAGTGGAGCGCGAGGCCGGGCCGCAGCGCGCGCAGCTCCGCCACCGCGCCGAGACCGCCGATCCCGGAATCCAGTACCAGAACCGGTGCTGGGGCCGTGCCGGACCTGCCGACGGCGGCGTCGCTGGTCAGCGGGAAGCGGGCGTCAGGCAGGACTGGCCGTCGGCTTGCGCGAGGACCGGTCCAGGACGCTGCCCTCAGCCCAGCAGGCGGGCCGGCTGCAACGACAGCCGCTGCGTCGCCGAGCGCCGCATCGGCCGCAGCACCAGGAGCGCCAGCAGCGCCGCCGTGATGTTGAACAGCGCCGCCAGGTAGAACACCGACACCCAGCTCCCGGTCGCATCACGCAGCAGGCTTGCCAGCGGCACCACGAGCGCCGCAGTGCCCTTCGCGGTGTAGAGCATGCCGTAGTTGGCCGCGGCGTGGCGTCGTCCGAACAGGTCGGTGCACAATGCCGGGAACAGGCTGTAGATCTCGCCCCAGGCGAAGAACACCAGGCCGGAGATCAACACGAAGGCCACCGGGCTATGCGCGAACAGCAGCAGCGCCACGATGCCGATGCCCTCCATCATGAACGCCGCGAACATCGTCACCTCGCGCCCGATCAGGTCCGACACCCAGCCGAAGAACGGCCGTGTCACCCCGTTGAGGATGCGGTCGAGGGAGAGCGCGAAGGTCAGCGCTGGGAGGCTGAAGCCCAGCAGCTCGACCGGCACCTTGTCGACGCCGTAGTCCGACGCGATCACCGCGAGCTGGGCGGTCGCCATCAGGCCGCCTGAGCCGACCATGACGAACATCACGTACATCAGCCAGAACGCCGGCATGCCGAGCACCCGCCGCGGCGAATATCCTTCCGCCACCGCCACGTAGGAGCCGTGCACGATGTTGCGCTCCACCCCCGCTTCCGGGTCGGTGCCGAAGTTGGCGCCGGGCTGGGCCGCCACGCCGACCTCGAATCCCTCCGGCGAGAACAGGAACAGGGAGGCCGCCATGAGCACCAGGCCCTGCACGGTGCCGAACACCATGAACGCGCTCTGGTAGCCGTGATTGGCGATCCAGTGCGAGATCGGCACGATGGTCACCGCCGAGCCGGCGCCGAACCCCGCCGCGGTCAGCCCGGTCGCGAGGCCGCGCCGGTCGGTGAACCAGCGCAGTGCGTTGCCCACCGTCGCTGCGTAGACGATGCCGGCGCCGATGCCGCCCAGCGCCGCCGCGACGTAGAGCATCATCAGGGAATCCGCTATTCCGTTGAGCAGCCACGAGCCGCCGACCAGGACACCGCCCAGGAACACCAGGGGACGGGGCCCGAGCCGGTCGATCACCCAGCCCTCGAAGGGGAGCAGCCAGGTTTCGGCCAGGACGAACACCGTGAACGCCCACTGCACGTCGGACCGCGACCAGCCATGCGCGTCGCTGATCGGCAGCACGAACAGCGTCCAGCCGTACTGCAGGTTGGCGATCATCACCATGCAGAGAATGCCCAGAGCGAGCTGGGCCCAGCGGGCCCGTATGGCAGCCATGTTGAATGTCCCGTCCTGCGTTGAACGCTGCGCTACCGTTTGTAAACTCACAAAACAAATGTAATGTGTGTAAATTGAGATGCGTGCGCGCGCCGGTTGCGACGAGCCGCACAAGAAAGATGCGGTCTGAGGCTTCGGCGACCGGATTCGTCCGCGGCTTGGCGTCGCAGCCCTGTTGAACGGCGTCCGGGGATGCGTTTCCGGACTCAGGCGCTGGCGAGCGCCGGTCCGCGGCGTCCCGTCCTGGAGGAGTCCGGAGGCGGAGCGTCTGGTTCCTGCTTTCTCTAGCTTTCCAACGCCCTGGCCTTGCGCGCACGGGCCTCCTCGGCGCTGGCCACCCCGCCATGTGCCGCCGACCAGGCCACCGGGTTCTCCAGGAAGCGGTGCACCTCGGCCATCGCCTCGGGGGTGAAGTACGTCCGCTCGCGGCAGGCCTCGAGCACGTCCCACCAGGTGCAGAGGTGGTGCAGGGTGATGTCCATGTCGGACAGCGTCTGCAGGCTGTTGGGAAACACGCCGTAGAAGAACACCACGAAGGCGTGGTTCACCACCGCTCCCGCCTCGCGCAACGCATTGGCGAACTGCACCTTGGACGCGCCGTCGGTGGTCAGGTCCTCGACCAGCAGCGTCTGCTTGCCGAGCGGCACGTCGCCCTCGATCAGCGCGTTGCGGCCGAAGCCCTTGGGCTTCTTGCGCACGTAGGCCATCGGCGCGAGCATGCGATCGGCGATCCAGGCCGCGAACGGGATGCCCGCGGTCTCGCCGCCGGCAACCGCCTCGATCGTCTCGTAGCCGACGTGGCGGTTGATCTTTTCCACCCCCATCTCGCAGATGCGGCTTCGAGCGCGCGGGAAATAGATGATCCGGCGGCAGTCGATGTAGACCGGCGACGCCCAGCCCGAGGTCAGGATGTAGGGCTGCTCGGGGCGAAGGTTGACCGCCTTGATTTCCAGCAGGATGCGCGCCGTCGCCAGCGCCGCGTCGCGGTCCCAGTCCGTCGACGAGCCCGATGTCGCGCCGTGGGGAGGAGGCAGGGCCATGCGGGCGGGCTCCGGTCAGGACGGCCGCCGGTTCTGCCCGGCCAGGCTCGTGTTTGCCATACCGTCGCCCGACCGCCCCGTCCATCATGCACGCCTTGCGGGGTGCCGGATGACGGCACGAGTTGAGCAAGGCCGGGCTCTGCCCAGACCCGCCAAAGGCCTGAGGCCTTTGGAAACCCCTCCGTCTGGGGTCGGGGGCGCGACGGCCGGCGGAGCGTTCCGGGGTCTGGTGGAACGGGGTCTGGGCTTGGGGACGGGCCGGGGTATTCGAGTGGCCGGCGAGGTGCCCGGCCGGTCGGGTCCTCGCACGGAGAACCTCGGGGGCAGCGCTCTCGCGTTGTCCGGGCAGCTTCGAGACGAGCCGCTGCCCAGCTCAGCCCAGACCTGCCTTGCCGATGAGCCGATGAAGGATTACCCTTGGGAAGGCTGCGCGAGCGTCGCAGCGGAGGAATTGCCGTGGTCCGTGTGTCCAGTCCGATCGCGCGCCGATGCGAACGCGCTGTCGTGACGGCGTATCGCGAATTGCGCGGGCACGGAAATGCCGACCTGCATGCGTTCCAGGCCTGCACGACCCTGTACCGGATCCATCATCCTGAGGCGTCGCTCAGCGAAGCCCGCCGTCTCGTCTCCGAGTGGATCGACCACCATGTGGTGCGCCAGAACGACGGACCGACGCCGGGGTGCGACTGCGACTGAAGCAGCGGCGGCGAACTTCCAGTCTCGCGGGCACCTGGCACCCGCCTGCGGTGATCCGGCTTTCGCACGCCCTCCGGCTCCGCGGGCGACCTCTGGAGGACGGCGTGTTGTGACCAGCCATGCGGTCGTCGAGCGCAGGTGCGGGATCCTCGATCCGGCCGCGTCGACAGCGCGTCCCCGTCGACACGACGCCTGCTGGCGACCGGGCGAGGCTCAGCCCCGCTTGCCGAGC
Source organism: uncultured Acetobacteraceae bacterium (assembly GCA_964236535.1). Taxonomy (GTDB): domain Bacteria; phylum Pseudomonadota; class Alphaproteobacteria; order Acetobacterales; family Acetobacteraceae; genus CAXSEF01. Next base: position 16,825 of record CAXSEF010000018.1, on the reverse strand, counting down.
CCGTCATAGTCCCGGCGCGGGTGGCCGGTGTAGATCTGCCGCGGCCGGCCGATGCGTTGCGCCGGGTCCTCCATCATCTCCTTCCACTGGCTGACCCAGCCGGTGGTGCGCGCGACGGCGAACAGCACGGTGAACATGCTGGTCGGGATGCCCATCGCCTTGAGGATGATGCCCGAATAGAAATCGACGTTCGGGTAGAGCTTGCGGCTGATGAAGTAGTCGTCCTTCAGCGCGATCTGCTCCATCTCGATCGCGAGATCGAGCAGCGGATCGTCCTTGATCCCAAGCTCGGCCAGCACCTCGTGGCAGGTCTGCTGCATGATCTTGGCGCGCGGGTCGTAGTTCTTGTAGACGCGGTGGCCGAAGCCCATCAGCCGGACGTGGCTGCCCTTGTCCTTGACCCTCGTCATGAACTCGGCAGCCCGTTCGGGAGTGCCGATCTCGCCCAGCATCTTCAGCACTGCCTCGTTGGCGCCGCCATGCGCCGGACCCCACAGGCTGGCGATGCCGGCGGCGACGCAGGCGAACGGATTGGCCCCGGTCGAGCCAGCCAGGCGCACGGTGCTGGTCGAGGCGTTCTGCTCGTGGTCGGCGTGCAGCACCATGATGCGATCCATCGCGCGCGACAGGATCGGGTTGTCCTGGTACGGCTCGGACGGGACCGCGTCCATCATGTAGAGGAAGTTCTCGGCATAGCCGAGGTCCTTGCGCGGGTACATGAACGGCTGGCCGACCGAATACTTGTACGCCCAGGCGGCGATGGTCGGGATCTTGGCGATCAGGCGGATGGCGCAGATCTCGCGGTGCACCGGGTTCGAGACGTCGAGGCTGTCGTGGTAGAACGCCGACATCGCGCCGACCACGCCGCAGATCACCGCCATCGGGTGCGCGTCACGGCGGAAACCGTTGTAGAAAGAGCGCAGCTGCTCGTGCAGCATGGTGTGGCTGGTGATCTTGTGCTGGAAGGCCGCGGACTGCGCCTGGTCGGGCAGCTCGCCCTCCAGCAGCAGGTAGGCGGTCTCCAGGAAGCCCGACTTCTCGGCAAGCTGCTCGATCGGGTAGCCGCGATACAGCAGTACGCCCTCGTCGCCGTCGATGTAGGTGATCTTGCTCTCGCACGCCGCGGTGCCGCCGTAGCCCGGGTCGAAGGTGAAGATGCCCAGGTCCGCGTAGAGCTTGCGGATGTCGAACACGTCCGGGCCGATGCTGCCGGTCATCAGCGGCAGGGTCGCCGTCTTGTCGGAACCTTCCACTTTGAGGGTGACGGATCCGCTGGGAGTGCCGGTCATGGGCAAATCCTGCTCTTTGGGTTCAGCATCCCGTGCAACCGCCGGTCCGCAGCGGCAGCACTCGGGTCACCGGCCCCACATAAGGCACAAATTTTGCGCCGCGCAACCGGGCCGGTCCCGACCTGGGTTGTGCAGGCGCGCGTCAGCCGGGATCACGCGTAACGTCTGGAGCGTGTTCGAAAACTCGCCCTGCGCAGTCATCCGGGCGTGTTGCTGCAGGCGTCGCGGCCGCGTGCCCAGTAGGCCGTGCGCAGTGATGCAGAAGCGAGTCTGGCGACGGCCTTGCGCTTGGGCAGCTAAGTAAGGCCAGAGGCTCTGCCTCTGGACTCCGCCAAAGGCCTGGCCTTTGGAATCCCTGTGTTTAAGGAAGAGGTTTCCAGAGGCCTTAGGCCTTTGGCGGTCTGAGCAGTGCCCGCGCACGGTTCCGACGGCCCGCTTGGATCACTGGAATGCGGACGGAGGGGCAGCCCGGCCTTGCTTCGCTTGCAGGTCAATGTCTCGGGTCGCCGGTGTCAGGCTGCCAGCGGAGTGATGCTCAGCCGCGGTCGGGCGCCGGGTCGGCCCAGGGCGCCCACAGCCCGCGGCGGTGGGCGCGGGCCGACCGCTCGGCCGCGTCGAGCGACGGCTGGTCGGGACTGGCGACCGCCCAGCCGCTCTCGACCACGGCACTGTTGATCTCGACGCCGCCGGAGCGGCACAGCCCGAGCACATGGCCGTCGCCGTCACGGCCGCCGAGGCGGCATTCAACCGGGGCGTGCGACACCAGACCTGCGAGGATAACGGTGGCGGCCCGACCGCAATCGACGTCGCCACGCGGTCGCGGTCCGCAGCCGGCGCCGCGTTCCGGCGCGCTCACGCCACGCAGCCGGATCACCGTATCGCGCACCCGCAGCGTGTCGCCGTCCACGACTTCGACCTGCGCCGGTTCGGCGAGCAGCGTCACGTCGCCAGGCAGGGGCTGCGTTGCGGGACCACGCGCGGCACCTTCCGAAACCAGCACGACGGCCAGACCCAGTATCCCGGCGGCGCAGCTCGCGGCCGGGATCACCCAGACTGCGCGCCGCACGGAACTGCGGCGAAAGATCCGACGCGGGGAGCGGAGCGACACGGGACCTCCGTCTGCGGGTGAGCGGCGATGGCACCGCATCGCATCGCATCGGTGAACGCCTACCCCGATCCTTGCCGACACGCAACGCAGCCGCCGGACCGGCAAGACGCACGTCGAGTTGCGAGGCGAGGCAGCCGGCGCCACCGCGCCAAGTGCATCCTGCAGCACGGCAGGTCGCCGGACGGTTCGGCGGGCGCGGCGGCAGCCGGGTCGGGCGCCGGCGTCGCGACGGGCAGCAACCTGTCGCTGGTCGGGGCGCCCGCTGTCGCGTTCATCTGGGGTTCGGCGGCTCGCCGGGACAGATGAGGCGCCGCAGCACCGCGGTGCCGGCGAGCAGCCCGCTCCAGGTGCCGTCGATCGTCAGCAACGCGAGCGCCGCGGTCGGGTAGTCCACCTCCAGGATGGCGCGCTGGTCCGGGTCCGAGATCTCGGCCGCCAGCAGCAGGACCAGCTCGTGCAGGCCCGGATTGTGCCCGACCAGCATGATGCAGCCCGCGTCGCCGCCGGACTCGCGCAGCACTGCCAGCATGTCCGTCGCACTTGCCAGATAGAGCGCGTCGAGCGGCTCCACCCGGGGCGGGACGGGCCACGGCTCCAGTGCCGCCAGGGTCTGCAGGGTACGCCGTGCCGAGGACACCAGCACCAGCTCCGGCGCGGCGCCCAGCCCGACCAGGATGTCGCGCACCGCTTCCGCGGCGCGGCGCCCGCGCGGGTTGAGTGGCCGTGCGTGGTCCGGCAGCTTGGGATCGTCCCAGGACGACTTCGCGTGTCGCAGGAGCAGAAGCTGGCGCATGGCATTGACACTGCCATGAAGCCTGGCGGTTGTCCCGGCCCGGTTTGCTCGCGGGGCAGCGCTGCGGCGTGGCCGTGGATGTGGCCGTGACGCCCTTGCCGCCTGCCGCCGCGCCGCCACTCTTGCAGGGGAGCAGGGGGCTGGGCGATGGGGCAGGACGTTGCGGTGTTGCGTCTGGTGCTGGGTGACCAGTGCAGTGCCTCGCTGTCCTCGCTCGCCGATCTCGACCCGCAGCGCGACGTGGTGCTGATGGCGGAGGTACGGGCCGAGTGCACCTATGTCCGCCACCACAAGAAGAAGATCGTGCTGGTGCTCTCGGCCATGCGGCATTTCGCCCGCGCGCTCGAGGCCCGCGGCGTGCGCGTCGCCTACGTGCGGCTGGACGACCCGGACAACACGCATTCGCTGCGCGGCGAAATGCTGCGCGCCGCCGCCAGGCTGGGTCCCGCGCGGATCGTGGTCACCGAGCCGGGCGAGTGGCGGCTGCTCGACGACATGCGGCACTGGCACGAGCTCGCCGGGGTCGAGGTCGAGATCCGCGACGACGACCGGTTCCTCTGTCGCACCCAGGACTTCCTGGCCTGGGCGCGTGGCAAGCGGCAGCTGCGCATGGAGTTCTTCTACCGCGACATGCGGCGCACCCACGGCGTGCTGCTGGACGGCATCGGCCCCGGCGGCGGCGGTCCCGAGGGCGGCCAGTGGAACTACGACGCCCTGAACCGCAGGCGACTGCCAAAGGGGGTGACAGCACCCGACACCCCGGAGTTCGCACCGGACGAGATCACCCGCGCGGTCATGACGCTGGTGGCGGGGCGCTTCGCCGGGCACTTCGGCGAGGTGGACGGCTTCTCGCTGCCGGTGACGTCGCAGCAGGCGCACCAGGCACTGGACGACTTCGTGGCGCTCCGGCTGCCGCAGTTCGGGGATTGGCAGGACGCGATGCAGACCGGCGCGCCGGCACTGTTCCACGCGCTGGTCTCGACCTCGATGAACGCCGGGCTGCTGCTGCCGCGCGAGGTGTGCGCCGCTGCCGAGGCCGCCTATCGTGCGGGCAACGTGCCGCTGAATGCCGCGGAGGGCTTCATCCGCCAGGTGCTGGGCTGGCGGGAGTTCGTGCGCGGCATCTACTGGCTGCACATGCCGGAGTATGCGCGGAAGAACGCGCTGCAGGCGGTGCGGCCGGTGCCGCAGTTCTACTGGGACGGGGCGACGCGGATGAACTGCGTCCACCAGGCGGTCGTCGACACCCGGACGCACGCCTACGCGCACCACATCCAGCGGCTGATAATCACCGGCAACTTCGCCCTGCTCGCCGGGCTCGATCCGGTCCAGGTCGACGAGTGGTACCTGATCGTCTACGCCGACGCCTACGAGTGGGTGGAGATGCCGAACGTGCGCGGCATGGCGCTGTTCGCCGATGGCGGCGTGATCGGCTCCAAGCCTTACGCGGCGTCGGGAGCGTACATCAACCGGATGAGCGACTACTGCGCCGGCTGCGCCTACGACGTCCGCGAGCACGTGGGCGAGGGCGCCTGCCCGTTCAACGCGCTGTACTGGGACTTCATCGCCCGCCACGCGGCGGTGTTCGGGGGCAACTCGCGCATGGCGATGCCGGTGCGCACGATGCAGCGGATGGCGCCGGAGCGGCTTGGCGCGTTGCGGGCACGGGCGGCGGCGTTCCTCGCGGCGATGGAGGCGGGGGAGAAGGTCTAGCAGGCAAGGCCAGAGGCTCTGCCTCTGGACTCCGCTGGGGCCTGAGGCCCCAGACCCGCATGTGAAAGCAGGCCGGTCCAGGGACCTGCCCCTGGTGGAGTCCAGAGGCAGGGTCCCTGGCTTCCTCTTGCCTTGCTCCGCCACCGGGCCTACCTGACGGCGCATCGTGACCTACGCCGTCAAGGAGATGTTCGCGACGCTGCAGGGCGAGGGCGCGCAGTCCGGCCGGGCGTCGGTGTTCTGCCGCTTCGCCGGGTGCAACCTGTGGTCGGGGCGCGAGGCCGACCGTTCGACGGCGCGCTGCAGGTTCTGCGACACCGACTTCGTCGGCACCGACGGGCCGGGCGGCGGACGCTTCGAAAGTGCCGACGCGCTGGCCGGGGCGATCGCGGCGTTGCGGCCGGGTGGCGTCGCCGGCTACGTCGTGTTCACCGGGGGCGAGCCTCTGCTGCAGCTCGACGACGCGCTGCTGGACGCCGTGCATGCGCGCGGCATGGTCGCGGCGGTCGAGACCAACGGGACCCTGCCGGCGCCTCCGGGTGTGGACTGGGTGTGCGTCAGCCCGAAGCCGGGCGGGGCGCTGGTGCAGCGCTGCGGTGCCGAGCTGAAGCTGGTGTTCCCCCAGCCCGAGCTGCCGCCCGAGGCGTTCGAGGCGCTCGCGTTCACTCATTTCTTCCTGCAGCCGATGGACGGGCCGGAGCGGCTCGCCAACACCGCCGCCGCGGTCGCCTACTGCCTGGCGCACCCGCAGTGGCGGCTCAGCCTGCAGACCCACAAGATGATCGGCATTCCTTGATGGGCGTCGATGTTTGAGCTTTCCAAGCAGTTCCGCTTCGAGGCCGCACACACGCTCGACCGCAGCATCGACGCCGAGCCGAGCCGGCGCATCCACGGGCACTCCTATCGCGCCGAGGTGACGGTGCGCGGCGAGGCCGACCCGGCAAGCGGCATGGTGGTGGACCTCGGACTGTTCGAGCGCGCGCTGGAAGCGGCGCGGGACGGCCTGGACCATCGGTTCCTCGACCACGTGGCGGGGCTGGGGCCGGCGACCATGGAGAACCTCACGGCCTGGATCTGGCGGGTGGTGGAGCCGGTCTGCGCCGGGCTGGTACGTGTCGCCGTGCACCGCGACAGCAACGGCGAAAGCTGCACCTACTACGGGCCTGCCCGCGACCGAGGGAGCAAGGCCGGGATCTCCCTTCGCCCGGCACCGCCAAAAGCCTGAGGCCTGTGGAAACCCTTTCCTAGACATAGGGATTCCAAAGGCCGGCCTTTGGCGGAGTCCAGAGGCAGAGCCTCTGGCCTTGCCTGCCTGGCCGGTCACACTCAAGGCCTCCCGGGACTACTCCGGCGGCAGGTCGATCCAGGACAGGTGCCCGCCCTTGCCGGCACCCGTGTCGACGAAGACCGCCGTTCCGCCGAGCTCGCCATGCCGCACCAGGGGGCGGCCGTCGCTGCTGCGGCGATCGTGGCCGACGTAGACCGTCAGGGCGGGCGGGATGCGGTCCACCCAGCGCAGCACCCGTTCCGGGAAGCCGTCGGGCTGCATGCGTCCGGTGGTCTGCCCGAACAAGGCTCGCGACAGCAGCGGAGTGACCCCTGCGAGCGGCGGCGGCGGCGGCTCGTGCAGCATGCGCGGGTCGAAGCCACCATGGACGAAGAAGCGCGACCCGTGCGCGATCCAGGCCGGGGCACGCGACACTTCGGCCAGGGTGCGCGCGCGCAGGTCGGGGTCGAGCTGGGCCAGCGTGTGCTGCAGCGCGGCGTCCATGTGCACGTTGTGGCCGGAGAGGCTGCGACCGAGCTTGCGGTCATGGTTGCCGAGCAGGAACAGGCCACGGCCCTGCTCCACCAGGCGGAAGGCGAGGCGGAGGACGGCGGCGCTGTCCGGCCCGCCGTCGGTGAGGTCGCCGAGCTGCACCACGAAGCGGTCGGTCTCGGCGGCGAAGCCGAAGGCGCGGGCGTCGCCGTGAACGTCGCCCACCACCCGGAGCGTCGCGCCGGGCGGGATCACCGCGGTGCCGACCGGGTCGTGGACGCCAGGAGGCATCGGGTCGTCCGCACCTGGGTCCCTGCCGGGAGCGGCGCGGACACCGGGATTCCGGGAACCTGCCCCTGGCGGGGTCCGGAAGCGGAGCCCGCGGTCCTGCCTTGCCCTGCCAACCCCGCTTCAAGCGGCACGCCGCACCGTCGCACGGTAGATCTCGAGCGCGCGCTGCCGTCCCTCGTCGAGATCCAGCAGCGGATGCGGGTAGGTGCTGCCCAGCGCCACTCCGGCGTCGCGCAGGACGTCCTGCGGGGCCGACCAGGGCTCGTGCAGCCAGCGGTCCGGCATGCGGGCCAGCTCCGGCACCCAGCGCCGCACGTAGGTGCCGTCGGGGTCGAATTTTCGGCCCTGCGAGACCGGGTTGAACACCCGGAAGAACGGCTGCGAGTCGGTGCCGCAGCCGGCGACCCACTGCCAGCTCGCGGCGTTCGCGGCGAGGTCGGCGTCGACGAGGGTGTCCCAGAACCAGGCCTCGCCGGCGACCCAGTCCACCAGCAGGTGCTTGACCAGGAACGAGGCGGTGATCATCCGCACCCGGTTGTGCATCCAGCCCATGTTCCACAGCTGGCGCATGCCCGCATCGACGATCGGCACGCCGGTGCGCCCGCGCTGCCACGCGCGCAGGCCGGCCGGCTCGTCGCGCCAGGGCAGGCGAGAGAAGGCCGCGCGCAGCGGAGCGTCGGGCAGGTTCGCGTTGTTCCACAGCAGGTAGGCAGCGAACTCGTGCCAGAGCAGCTCCGCGAGGAAGACGTCGAGGGCGCGGCCGGAGCCGGACTGGTGCGCCGCTTGCCAGACCTGGTTCGGCGACAGCTCGCCCCAGTGCAGGTGTGGCGAAAGCATCGAGGTGCTGTCGCGGCCCGGGATGTTGCGGTCCTGGTCGTAGCCGGCGACGCTGCGCTCCATGAAGCGGGCGAGCCGGCCGGCGGCACCGGCCTCGCCGGGGGTCCAGGTCTCGCGCATGCCGCCGGCCCAGTCGGGCGCCGTCGGCAGCAGGCCCCATGATCCGAGATCGTCCGAGGCCGGGGGGTTCGCGCCGGCGATGCGGTCCGGCGCCGGCAGCGGCGGGTCCGGCTCGCCCAGCGCGCGGCAGGCATTGGCAAACGGGGTGTAGACGCCGTAGCGGCCGCCGGCCTTGGTGGCGATGCGGTCGGGCGCGTAGAGCGTCGCCACGCGGTGCAGGTGCAGCGCCGAGCCCTGCGCCTGCAGCGTCGCGGCGACCGCAGCGTCGCGTGCCCGGGCCCAGGGCTCGTGCATCACTCCGGCGTGCACCTCGCGCGCTCCGGCCTCGCGCGCCAGCTCCGGGATCAGCGCCGCGGCGTCGCCGCGGCGCAGCAGCAGCAGCGTGGCCCCGCGCTCGCGCAGGCTGGCGTCCAACGCCGCGAGGCTGTGGTGCAGCCACCAGCGCGACGCGCTTGCCGGTGCCCAGCGCTCGCCCGCCGCCTCGTCCAGCACGTAGACCGGAAGCACCGCGCGCCCGGACTCCATCGCGGCCAGCAGGGCACGGTTGTCGGCCAGGCGCAGGTCATGGCGGAACCAGAGCAGGGTCGTGCCGTCCGCCGCCTCGCGTGCCTTTGCCGCCCTGGTCGCCATGTCCGCCGGCTCTCCCACCCGATCCAGGCTGACCGATCCGCGCCCGTCCAGAGTCTTGAAATGTATGGCGGAGCAGGGTCGCGGCAAGCGCCCGACGCACTCACGAGCCGGGGAGACCACGGCGGCGCGCCCGCCTGGCCGCCGCTCAGCCCTGCGCCGTGCCGACGCCCAGATGGGCGAGGCCGAAGCCGAACACCCGGTCGCGGCCCAGCAGGTAGGCCTGACCGCCGCCGGGGAACAGGCGGGCGATCGCCGGATGGGCCACGTCCAGCCCGCCGGTGTAGGCGCCGAACGCCGGCAGCATCAGCCGTTCCGGCCCGGCGACGAAGCAGGCGCGGCTGATCCAGCCGGCGCGCGTCCGCACCCGGGCCTTGGGGTGATGGTGGCCGCAGATCTCGACACCCGAATGACCCCGCGAGTCGCCGCGGCGGGCGGCCTCGTGGACGAAGCGGAACGGGCCGTGTCGCCACTCGTCGACCGCGGGACCGCGCACGCCCTGCGGCGGCAGCGGGTCGTGGTTGCCGCTGACCCAGACGAACTCCGCCTGCTCGGCCATCTGGACCAGGCGCGCCGCCTCCGCCGGCGGCAGCCGGGCCGAGGCGTGGCGGTCGTGGAAGCTGTCGCCCAGCAGCACCACCCGCGACGGCGCCCAGTGCCGCAGCAGCCGCGCCAGACGCTCGAGCGTGATCCGCGTGTCCCACGGCGGCAGCAGGCTGCCGCGATGGGCCGCCGCCGTGCCCTTCTCCAGGTGCAGGTCGGCGGCGACCAGGACCCCGGCCGCCGGCCAGAAGAACGCGCCGGCGGGGTCTAGCAGCAGACGCTCGCCGGCGAGGTGGAGGATTGTGGCGGTCATTGGTGCGACGACAGCAAGGCCAGAGGCTCCGCCTCTGGACTCCGCTGGGGCCCGAGGCCCCAGACCCGCGCATTCAAGGTGCCGCGTCCGGCGGGCTGCCCCACGCGGGTACGCTCGGCCGCCGCTTCGCGCGGCGCAGGTTCGCACGGTGGATCGGGTGCACCCGCATCTCCTCGGTCGAGGGCGCGGCGTTCCCGGTCGCCTCCGCCACCAGCTGCTCGGTCTCCGCCAGCATCGCCTCCTCGTCGGCCGCGGTGCGCACGGTCTCGCGCCCGATGTCGAGCAGCACCGGCACCGCCAGCGGCGACACCCGCGACAGCCGCACCACCCGCAGCCGACCGCGCACCCGCCCGAGCATCGACGCCAGCCGGCCGAGATCGGTCAGGCCGCCGGCGGCGTCGTTGCGGGTGGCGCGCAGCAGCACGTGGTCCGGCTGATGGCGGCGCAGCACGTCGTAGATCAGGTCGGTGTTCACCGTCACCTGCCGCCGGTTGCGGTTCGCCCCGGGCTGGTGGCGCTCGACCAGCCCGGACACCACCGCGATGTTGCGGAAGGTCCGGCGCAGCATCGAGCTCTCCGCCATCCAGGCCTCCAGGTCGTCGCCCAGCATGTCCTCGTCGAACAGGGTGGCGATGTCGGTGGGCTCCTGGCCGGACCAGACCGCGATCACGTAGTCGGTGGCGACGAAGCCGAGCGGCTGGGCACCGGCACGCTCCATCCGCCGGGTCAGCAGCAGGCCGAGCGTCTGGTGGGCGTTGCGGCCCTCGAAGCAGTAGGCGACGAGGAACCAGCGGCCGTTGCGGGGGAAGATCTCGACCAGCAGGTCGTCGGGGCCGGGCAGCTCGGAGCGGCTTGCCTGCAGCTCCAGCCACTCGCGCACCGAGTCGGGGTAGAGGTGCCAGCCCGACGGGTCGTGCAGCATCGTGCGTACCCGCTCGGCAAGGTTGCTGGTGAGCGGGTACTTGCTGCCGGCGTAGGCGGGGATCATCGGCTCGCCCGAGCCGCCCTCGGCGCACTCCACGGTGGTCTCGCGGATGCGCAGGAAGCGCAGCAGCCGGCCTGCGAAGATGAAGGTGTGACCGGGGGCGAGCATGTTGGCGAAGCTCTCCTCGATCTCGCCGAGGCGGAAGCCGCGCGCGCCGCCAAGACGCACCGTCAGCAGCGGCGCCTCGACGATGGTGCCGATGTTCATCCGCGCGCGCTGGGCGACGCGGGCGCTGCGCACGTGCACCTCGCCGTCGGCGTCGCGGAACAGCTTGCGGTAGCGCTCGTAGGCGGCGAGCGCATAGCCGCCGTCCTCGACGAAGCCGAGCGTCTCGTCGAAGTCGTGTCGCGACAGCCCGGCGTACGGCGCGGCGCGGCGCACCTCGTCGAACATCGTGTCCGGGTTGAACGAGCCGGACGAGGCGGTCAGCAGCAGGTGCTGCGCCAGCACGTCGAGCCCGCCCGGGCGCGGGGCGTCGCCGTCGAGCTCGCGCGCGGCGACACCGAGCATCGCCGCCCTGCACTCCAGCACCTCGAAGCGGTTGGCGGGCACCAGGATGGCGCGGCTGGCCTCGTCCATGCGGTGGTTGGCGCGGCCGACGCGCTGCAGCAGCCGCGAGACGCCCTTCGGCGCGCCGACCTGGATCACCTGATCCACGCCGCCCCAGTCGATGCCGAGGTCGAGCGAGGAGGTCGCGACCACGCCGCGCAGGAGCCCGCGCGACATCGCCGCCTCGACCTTGCGGCGCTGGGCGATGTCGAGGCTGCCGTGGTGCAGCGCGATCGGCAGCGTCGCCTCGTTCAGCTTCCACAGCGCCTGGAACAGCAGCTCGCCCTGGGCGCGGGTGTTGACGAACACGATGGTCATGCCGGCGCGGCCGATGCGGTCGAGCACCGCCGAGGCGGCCGCGAGGCCCATCCGTCCGGCCCACGGCACGCGCTGATCGGGGAGCATCATCGACAGCTCGGGCGGCGCGCCCTCCTGCTCCTCGACCACGCGGACCGGGCCGCCCAGCCCGACATAGGCCCTGATCGCGGCAGGGTGGGCGACGGTGGCCGACAGCCCGACCACGCGCAGCCCCGGCACCAGCGCCTGCAGCCGCGCGAGGCCGAGCGCCAGCTGGTCGCCGCGCTTGGTGCCGGCGAGGGCGTGCACCTCGTCGACCACCACGCAGCGCAGGCCGGCGAACAGCACCGGCGCAGCCACCTGCGACAGCAGCAGGGCGAGGCTCTCCGGCGTGGTCAGCAGGATGTCGGGCGGGTGCTCGCGCTGCCGGCGTCTGCGGTCGGCGGGCGTGTCGCCGGTGCGGGTCTCGACGGTGATCGACAGCCCCATCTCGGCCACCGGCGCCAGCAGGTTGCGCGCGATGTCGGTGGCCAGCGCCTTCAGCGGCGAGACGTAGAGCGTGTGCAGGCCATGGCTTCCGCCCGCCGCGAGCGCCACCAGGCTGGGCAGGAAGCCGGCCAGCGTCTTGCCGCCGCCGGTCGGCGCGATCAGCAGCGCGCTCGCGCCGTCGCGGGCGGCGTCGAGCATGGCGAGCTGGTGCGCGCGGGGGGACCAGCCCCGACCGGCGAACCAGGCCGCGAACGGGTCCGGCAGGGGTCCGGTCATCGGTGGGAGATAGGCGGCGCGGCGCGGGCCGCCAAGCGGCGGCGGTCCGCACGAGGCCACCGCGACGACGCCCGGCCGGTTTTAGCCGTTTGGGCCGTTTGCCAGTCGCGTCCCCTGCTGCAGAGGGATCGCCACTGCGGCGTCATCCCCCGACAAGTGGATTCTCAAGGCGAGCCTTGAGCGGAGTCCAGAGGCGGAGCCTCTGGCCTTGCCTGCTTGTCCCGCGCCACACTGCGGCCATGCCGCCCCATCCCGACACCTGGCTGACCCCGCAGCGCGACGGGTTGTTCTGCGAGCCCGGCGGCTTCCACATCGACCCGGTGAACCCGGTCGAGCGCGCGATCATCACCCACGCCCACGCCGACCATGCGCGCCCCGGCCACCAGGCGGTGCTGGCGACCGCCGAGACGCTGGCGATCATGGACGTCCGCATGGGCGAGGGTCGCGCCGGCGCGGCGCAGCAGGCGCTTGGTCCGGGCGAGCATATCACGGTGAACGGCGTGGAGGTCTGGCTGCAGCCCGCCGGGCACGTGCTCGGCAGCGCGCAGGTGGCGATGCAGTGGCGCGGCAGCCGGGCGGTGGTAAGCGGCGACTACAAGCGGGTGCGCGACCCCACCTGCGCCGCGTTCGAGCCCATCGAGTGCGACGTGTTCGTCACCGAGGCCACCTTCGCGCTGCCGGTGTTCCGCCATCCCCCGCCCGCGCAGGAGATCGCCCGGCTGCTGGCCAGCGTGGCGCTGTTCCCCGAGCGCACCCACGTCGTCGGGTGCTATGCGCTCGGGAAATGCCAGCGGCTGATCGCGCTGCTGCGCGAGGCCGGCTGGGACCGCCCGATCCACCTGCACGGCGCGCAGATCCCGCTCTGCGAGACCTACGAGCGGCTCGGGGTGGCGCTGGGCGAGCTGCGTCCGGCCACCGTCGCCGCCAAGGCCGAGCTTGCCGGGGCGATCGTGCTGGCGCCGCCGTCGGCGATCGCCGATCGCTGGGCGCGGCGGCTGGCCGAGCCGGTGGTGGGCCTCGCCTCCGGCTGGATGCGGGTCCGCCAGCGGGCGAGGGCGCGCGGCATCGAGCTGCCGCTGGTGATCTCGGACCACGCGGACTGGGACGAGCTGAACGCCACGCTGGACGAGGTGGGCGCGCCGGAGGTCTGGGTCACGCATGGCAACGAGGAGGCGCTGATCCATGCCGCGGGGCTGCGCAACATCCGCGGCCGGGCGCTGCGGCTGATCGGCTACGGCGACGAGGATGCCGAGGTGGCGGCTTGACGGTGAGGCCGGAGGCTCTGCCCCCGGACCCGGCCAAGGGCATGACATGTCTGGAGACCGCTCTGTCTGGCCGTGTGCCGCGATGGGTGACGCAGCGATGATGGAACGGGCGGTCCTGGGTCGGATTCCGGCAGCGGCCCCGGCGCGCCGCTTCGTCGACCGGGGCGTGCCGTGCCGGTTCCAGCGCCCCCGGGGAACGGTTTCCAGAGGCCTGCGGCCTTTGGCGGGTCCAGGGCAGAGCCCCGGCCTTGTCGGCTTTCTCCGCGCCGCGCCATGATCGCCTTCGCCGAGCTGCTCGACCGCCTGACGCTCACGCCCGGCCGGCTGGCCAAGGTGGCATTGCTGCGGCGGTTCTTCGAGGTGGAGGCCGACCCCGACCGCGGCTACGCGCTGGCCGCGATCACCGGCGAGCTGGCGTTCCGTGCCGCCAAGCCCGGGCTGATCCGGGCGCTGGCGGAGAGCCGCGTCGACCCGGTGCTGTTCGCCTGGAGCCACGACTTCGTCGGCGACCTGGCGGAGACGGTATCGCTGATCTGGCCCGAGCGGCCGACCAATGCCGCGCCGCCGCTGCTGGCCGAGGTGGTGCTGGCGCTGGCGTCCGGGGAGAAGGCGGAGCTGGGCGCCGTGGTGGCGGGCTGGCTCGACGCCTCGGACAGCTCGGTGCGCTATGCGGTGCTGAAGCTGATCACCGGATCGCTGCGGGTGGGAGCGTCGGCGCGGCTGGCCAAGATCGCGCTGGCGGAGCTGGCCGCGGGGCACGCGCTCGCGATCACGCCGGACGAGATCGAGGAGGTGTGGCACGGGCTGGCGCCGCCGTACGACGCGCTGTTCGCCTGGTGCGAGGGCAGGGGGGCGAAGCCGGATGCCGCCGACGCGCCGGTGTTCCGTCCGCCGATGCTGGCGCAGCCGCTGGAGCCCCCGGACCTCGCGTCACTGGATGCCCACGCATTCCGGGCGGAGTGGAAGTGGGACGGCATCCGGGTGCAGCTGGTCTCGACCGGCGGCGGCAGGCGCATCTACTCCCGCGGTGCGGACGACGTTTCCGCGGCGTTTCCGGAGATCGTCGAGGCGATGGAATTTCGCGGCGTGCTCGACGGGGAGCTGCTGGTGATCCGCGACGGCGTGGTCGCCCCGTTCGCCGACCTGCAGCAGCGCCTGGGCCGCAAGCTTCCCGGCGCCAGGATGCTGCGCGACTTCCCGGTCGCCGTGCGCCTGTACGACATGCTGTTCGACTGCGAGGAGGACCTGCGCGCGCTGCCGTTCGACACCCGCCGCGCCCGGCTCGAGGCCTGGTTCGCGCGCGGCAGGCCGGCGCGCATGGACCTGTCCGAGCTGCTCCCCTTCGACAGCATCGAGGGGTTGTCGGCCCGGCGCGACGGTGCGCGTGCGGCCTCGATCGAGGGCCTGATGCTCAAGCGGGGCGACAGCGCCTACGTGCCGGGACGGCCGAAGGGCCAGTGGTGGAAGTGGAAGCGCGACCCGCTGACCATCGATGCGGTGGTGATGTACGCGCAGCGCGGCCACGGCAAGCGGTCCAGCTTCTACTCGGACTACACGTTCGGGTTGTGGCGGGAGGGTGCGGACGGGGTGGACGAACTGGTCCCGGTCGGCAAGGCGTATTCGGGGTTCACCGATGCGGAGCTGGTGAAGATGGACCGCTGGATCCGCAACAATACGGTGGCACGGTTCGGGCCGGTGCGCGAGGTGGCGCGCGGGCTGGTGCTGGAGATCGCGTTCGACGCCGCGCAGCTGTCGAACCGGCACAAGTCCGGGGTGGCGCTGCGGTTCCCGCGGGTGGCGCGGCTGCGGCCGGACAAGCCGTTCGCGGAGGCGGACCGGCTGGAGACGCTGATGCGGCTGGTGGCGGGGACGCGGCCGGAGCCGGGGACGCGGCCCGAGACGGGGATGCAGCCGGAGACGGGGTTGCAGCCCGAGACGGGGTTGCAGCCGGAGACGGGGCGCATGGACGAGGAACCGGGCCCGGCGGCTCCGTCCGCGGGC
>CAXSEF010000018.1:0-1470 GCA_964236535.1 uncultured Acetobacteraceae bacterium | reverse complement strand
GCCGGAGACGGGGCGCATGGACGAGGAACCGGGCCCGGCGGCTCCGTCCGCGGGCCCGGCCGGCGCCTGAGGCCCGGGACCGAAGCCGCCCGGATCCGCGTCGGCCCGGGTCCGTGGCGCCCGCGATCCCCGCGCCCGGGAGGCGGTTGGCACCGGCCTCGGGTGGGTCCGGGCCGAGCCCGGCGCCGCCTACCTGACCAGGTTCGCGGGAACGCGGCCCGCGAAGATCGCGTCCAGTCCGTCGAACACCAGCGTGCCCATCGCCTCGCGCGTCTGCAGCGGGTTGCTGCCCAGGTGCGGCAGCAGCACCGCGTTCTCCAGCTCCAGGTAGCCCTTGTCGAGGTTCGGCTCGCCGGCGAACACGTCGAGCCCTGCCGCCGCGACGCGCCCGGATTTCAGCGCCGCGATCAGTGCCGCGTCGTCGACCAGGGTGCCGCGCGCGGTGTTCACCACCACCGCGCCCTGCGGCAGCTTGCCGATCTTCTCGGCGTCCAGCCAGCTCGCGGTGCCGGCGCCGCCCGGTGCGTTGAGCGAGAGGATCTGGCATTCGGGAAGGAAGCTGTCGTCCGTCTCGTGGAACACCGCGTCGCCGACCAGGGACTCGGGCAGGCGTTCGAGGTTGCGGTAGTGGATCCTCATCTCGAAGCCGCGCGCCATGCGGGCGACCTCGCGCCCGATGCGGCCCATGCCCATGATGCCGAGCTTCGACCCCGAGACCTGCGCGCTCATCATCATCGTCGGCGACCAGCCGCGCCACTTTCCGGCGCGCACCAGGCGCTCGCCCTCGCCGGCGCGCCGGCAGGCGGCCAGGATCAGCAGCACGGCGAGCTCGGCGGTGGCCTCGGACAGCACGTTGGGGGTGTTGACGAAGGGGATGGCGCGCGCGCGCAGGGCGGCCGCCTCGACGTGGTCGTAGCCGACGCTGAAGGTCGCGAAGGCACGGATGCCGGCCGGCAGGCGGGCGATGGTGTCGGCGTCGATCTTGTCGGCGGGGGTGACGATGATGGCGTCGGCACCCTCGGCCCGGCGCAGCAGTTCGGCGTGGTCGTAGGGCTCGTCGGTGTCGTTCAGGCGCACGTCGTAGTCGCGGCGCGCCCGCGCCTCGGCGGCCGGCGGGATGCGGCGGGTGATCAGCAGGACGGGCTTGCGCCCGGCTGAGGCGGTCTGGGTCGGGTCGCTCATGATGTGTCCTCGGTCTGCTGCGATGGTCAAGCACATAGCCGAAGCGGTCGCGCAGCACGACAGCGCCGTCGTCGAGGTCCAGGACCGACGAGCCCCGGCGCAGCGCGGGTTCCGGCGGCGTTTCGTCACGCGCGGCCGGACAGTCGGCGCCGCGTGAGACGAAAGTGTCCGGCCGGACCGGACAGTTTCGGCCCGAAGTGTCCGGTTTGGCCGGACAGTTTCGAGGCAAGTGTCCGGCGTGGCGTGACGGGGGTTGTCACGCGCGGCCGGACAGCCGGGCGCAAGGGC
>CAXSEF010000017.1:39977-44611 GCA_964236535.1 uncultured Acetobacteraceae bacterium | reverse complement strand
CTGCACACGTCCGACACCCCGGTGTTCCTCTCCAAGATCGGCCTGTCCGCCGGGGTGCTGCGCGTGGTCAACGAGGACGCGCTGTGTGCCAGGCTGCAGGCCGCCGGCGTCGAGATCGTGCTGCCCGAGCGGCTCGACCTCGCGGCGCAGATCCAGCTGTTCCGCAGCCGCGCCGTGGTCGCCGGCATCGCTGGCTCCGCGCTGCACACCGCGCTGTTCGCGCCGGGCAGCACCATGCTCTCGCTGCACCACGAGCCGATCCAGCTCGCCAACCAGCTGCTGCTCGATCGGGCGAGCGGCGGCGCGACGCTTGGCCTGTTTCCCGACGGCGAGATCGAGCGCGCCGCGGACACGCCGTCGTTCCAGAACACCGTGCGCCTGACCGATCCGGTCGGTACCGCGGAGCAGTTCCTCCATGCGCTCGACTCCCTGACCGCATCGCGCACGGGCCGGCGGTCCGCTTCGGCCGTTGCCATCCCGATGCGGCCGCACGCGGCGGGCAGGCAGGCAAGGCCAGAGGCTCTGCCTCTGGACTCCGCCAAAGGCTGAGCCTTTGGAAGCCGTTGGCTTAAGCAAGTGGTTTCCGACGGCCTCGGGCTTTTGGCGGGTCTGGGCCAGGCCCGCGCACGGCTCCGACGGCCCGCTTGGGCCGCGGGGATGCGGGCGGAGGGGGGAGCCCAGCCTTGCTTCGCTTACAGGTCGATGCCTTGGACGTTCGGTGTGAGTGCGGCCGACCGGCAACCAGCCCCCCGAGCCGGCACTTTCTTCATCGGATTGCTCCCAGACGCGTGATCCGTGGCCAGGAACCTGTATAGGATACGGCAGGCATGGCGGAGCGGCGGCATGGAACTGGATCGGGCGTGGCGGCGGCGGGCGAAGGAAGCGGTGCCGCCTTTGCTGTTTCTCTCCCTGGTCGGCTATTTCGGGTGGCAGGCCACGCGCGGCGACCATGGCCTGCGTGCCTATGCCCAGCGGGAGCAGCAGCTCGTGACCGTGCAGGCTGAGCTCGGGCAGGCACAGGCCGAGCAGGAGGCCTGGGAACATCGGGTGGTCGCGCTGCACGCGTCGCGCCTCGACACCGACATGCTGGACGAGCGGGCGCGGGCGATGCTCAACCGCGCCGACCCCAGCGAGATCGTCGTGCCCTACGAGCAGGGCCACAAGCTGTTCTAGCCGACCGTCGCAAATGCGGAGGCGGGCTGGTGGAAGCATCAGGCACGCCCTCGATCCCGGCAGAGACCGGGCCTTCAGTCCGGTACCTATACCAACTGGCCGCGAGCATGACCGGTTGGGCAGGCAAGGCCGGAGCCGCTGCCTCCGGACGCAGCCATTGGCCAAGCCTTCGGAATCCCTATGCCTGGGGAACGGGTTTCCAGAGGCCTCAAGGCTTTGGCGGGTCTGGGCGGTGCCCGCGCAAGGTTCCGATGACCCGCCTGGGTCAGTGGAATGCGGGCGGAGGGAGAGCCAGCCTTGCTTGGCTTGCCGGTCGATGCGTGGCGCCCGAGGCCAGGCAGGTCGAGGGCAGAGCCCTGGCCTGCCCTGGCCTCGCCGCCGGCCACGATGACAGTCGCTGTTGCGACGCTCCCAGGCGCCGGGTGCGGCTTGTCGCAACCGCGTTGCGACGTTAGCTGTACCCAGCGGTTCACCGCGATGGGGGATGACGCCGATGCCCGCGAGCGACAACAGGCAGCTGCAGCGGGACGCCGCCGCCGAGCCGCAATCGCCGCCCAACACCGCGATGGACCGCAACGGCCTGCGCCGCGCCTACCGCGACATGCTGCTGATCCGCCGCTTCGAGGAGCGCGCCGGCCAGCTGTACGGCATGGGTCTGATCGGCGGCTTCTGCCACCTCTACATCGGCCAGGAGGCCGTGGTCGTCGGCGTGCAGGCGGCGCTCAAGCCTGGCGACCAGGTCATCACCTCGTATCGCGACCACGGCCACATGCTGGCCACCGGCATGGAGGCGCGCGGCGTGATGGCCGAGCTGACCGGGCGCTCCGGCGGCTACTCGCGCGGCAAGGGCGGATCGATGCACATGTTCTCCCGCGAGAAGAACTTCTTCGGCGGCCACGGCATCGTCGGCGCCCAGGTCAGCCTCGGCACCGGCCTCGCGTTCAGCAACTGGTATCGTCGCGACGACCACGTCACCATCGCCTACATGGGCGACGGCGCGTCGAGCCAGGGCCAGGTGTTCGAGAGCTTCAACCTTGCCGCGCTGATGAAGCTGCCCTGCATCTACGTGATCGAGAACAACCGCTATGGCATGGGCACCGATGTGGCGCGTGCCTCCGCCAGCCAGGACCTGTCGCAGAACGGCGCGCCCTGGGGCATCCCCGGCCGCCAGGTCGACGGCATGGACGTGCTCGCGGTGCGCGCCGCCGCCGACGCCGCGGTGGCGCATTGCCGGAGCGGGCAGGGGCCGTACCTGCTGGAGATGCAGACCTACCGCTACCGCGGCCACTCGATGTCGGACCCCGCCAAGTACCGCACCCGCGACGAGGTGCAGCGCATGCGCAGCGAGCGCGACTGCATCGAGGGCGCGCGCCGTCATCTGGTCGACTGGGGAGACGAGGACTCCGTCCTCAGGTCCATCGAGGACGAGGTCAAGCGCATCGTCGCCGACGCCGCCGCGTTCGCCCAGGCCAGCCCCGAGCCCGACCCCGCCGAGCTGTGGACCGACATCCTGATCGACGCCGACGGCACCCGCCCGGTGTGCGCCGCCCCCGGCCCCACCCCGGGCGACCCCGCCCCGGAAGCCGCGCCGTGACCGTGCAGATCCTGATGCCGGCGCTGTCGCCCACGATGACCGAGGGCAAGCTGTCGCGCTGGCTGGTCAAGATCGGCGACGACGTGTCGGCGGGCGATGTCGTGGCCGAGATCGAGACCGACAAGGCGACGATGGAGGTCGAGGCGGTCGACGAGGGCAAGCTCGCCGCCATCCTGGTCGAGGAGGGCACCGACGGCGTTCCGGTCAACACCCCGATCGCCCTGCTTGCCGGCGAGGGCGCGGACGCCGCCGCCGAGCCGAAGCCGGCCGCAGCCCTGCCCGGGGTCGCCGCCCAGGGGCAGGGCGAGCGCCGGATCGTCGGCCGCGGCGGGGTCGCCCGCGCGCCCGACGCCCTCGCCGCGCCCGCCGCGGAGCGCGACTGGGGCGCCACCCGCTCCATCACCATCCGCCAGGCGCTGCGCGACGCCATGGCCGCGGAACTGCGCGCCGACGATACGGTGTTCCTCCTCGGCGAGGAGGTCGCGCAGTACCAGGGCGCCTACAAGATCAGCCAGGGACTGCTGGAGGAATTCGGCGATCGCCGGATCATCGACACGCCGATCACCGAGCACGGCTTCACCGGTCTGGCGGTGGGTGCGGCGATGGCCGGCCTGCGGCCGATCGTCGAGTTCATGACCTTCAACTTCGCCATGCAGGCGCTCGACCAGATCATCAACTCCGCGGCGAAGACGCTGTACATGTCCGGCGGCCAGATGGGCTGCCCCATCGTGTTCCGCGGCCCGAACGGCGCCGCCTCGCGCGTCGGCGCCCAGCACAGCCAGGACTACGCCAGCTGGTACGCGCACTGCCCGGGCCTCAAGGTCGTGGCGCCGTACTCGTCGGCCGACGCCAAGGGCCTGCTGCGCGCCGCGATCCGCGACCCCAACCCGGTGATCTTCCTCGAGAACGAGATGCTCTACGGCCAGAGCTTCGAGTGCCCGACGGACGAGGACTTCATCCTGCCGATCGGCCGCGCCAGGATCGAGCGCACCGGCAGCGACGTCACCCTGGTCGCCTACTCCATCATGGTGGGCGTCGCCCTCAGGGCGGCCGAGGAACTGGCCGCCGGGGGGATCGGCGCCGAGGTCGTCAACCTGCGCACCCTGCGCCCGCTGGACACCGCGACGCTCGTCGCCAGCATCAGGAAGACCGGCCGCGTGGTCTCGGTCGAGGAGGGCTGGCCGTACGCCGGCATCGGCGCCGAGATCGGCATGCTCGCCGTCGAGCACTGCTTCGACTGGCTCGACGCCCCGCCGGCGCGGGTCTGCGGCCTCGACGTGCCGCTGCCCTACGCCGCCAACCTGGAGAAGCTCGCCCTGCCGCAGCCGGACTGGGTCGTCGACGCCGTGCGAAGGCTGTTCTGATGTCCACCACGATCCTGATGCCGGCGCTCAGCCCGACGATGACCGAAGGCACCCTGGCCCGCTGGCTGGTCAGGGAAGGCGACGCCATCGCCGCCGGCGACGTGATCGCCGAGATCGAGACCGACAAGGCGACCATGGAGGTCGAGGCCGTCGACGAGGGCGTGCTCGGCCGCATCCTGGTCGCCGACGGCACCGAGGGCGTGGCCGTCAACGCGCCGATCGGCATCATCGTCGCCGACGGCGAGACCGTGCCCGACACCGCCCCGCCGGCTGCGGCACCAGCCGCCCCGGCGCCCGGAACGCAGGACAGCGCGTCCCGGCCTCCCGGGGCCGCGCCACCCGCCAGCCCGTCGCCTGCCCGCGTCTCGCCAGCCGTGCCCGTACCCCAGGGAAATGCTGTCTCGAGCCGCGCGCCGGAGGGCGGCGGCTACGGCGCCGTCGGCACGCAGCCCGCGGTCGGCAGGTCCGGGCCCGCGCCCGCCACGCCGTCGCCCGCCACGCCG
>CAXSEF010000017.1:0-39877 GCA_964236535.1 uncultured Acetobacteraceae bacterium | reverse complement strand
GCCCGCGGTCGGCAGGTCCGGGCCCGCGCCCGCCACGCCGTCGCCCGCCACGCCGCGCGCCGGCACGACGTCTGCGGGGCAGGGCAGGGTGTTCGCCTCCCCGCTCGCCCGTCGCCTGGCCACCCAGGCCGGGCTCGATCTCGCCACGCTCGCCGGCACCGGCCCCAATGGCCGCATCGTCCGCCGCGACATCGAGTCCGCCCCCACCCCGGCGGCCAGCTCCCCTGCGCACTCCGCCGCCCCCGAGTCGTCTGCCGCCCCGGGCCTCGCGGCCCGCGCCGGCGGCCCGCCCGTCATCGCGCCGGCGCCCACCCCGCCGCGTCCCTCGCCCGTGGTCGTCGCCGCGGCGCACCGGCGGCTGCCCAACTCCAACGTCCGCCGCACCATCGCCCGGCGGCTGTCCGAGTCGAAGCAGTTCACCCCGCATTTCTACTGCTCGGTCGACGTCGAGCTCGATGCCCTGCTGGCGTTGCGCGGCCAGCTCAACGACAGGTCCCCCGCCGAGGGCCCGGCCAGGTTCAAGATCTCGGTCAACGACCTGCTGATCAAGGCCTGCGCCGCCACCCTGCGCCAGGTGCCCGGCGTCAACGCCAGCTACACCGACGAGGCGATCCTGCAGTTCGACGACGTCGACATCTCGGTCGCCGTCTCCATCCCCGACGGCCTGATCACGCCGATCATCCGCAACGCCGACCGCAAGGGCCTCGCCGCCATCAGCAGCGAGGCCCGGGACTTGGTCGCCCGCGCCCGTGCCGGCAAGCTGAAGCCCGAGGAGTTCCAGGGCGGCACCTTCTCGATCTCCAACATGGGCATGTACGGGGTCCGCGACTTCGCCGCGATCATCAACCCGCCGCAGGGCGGCATCCTTGCGGTCGGTGCGGGCGAGCAGCGCGCGGTCGTGCGCGGAGACGCGCTGGCGATCGCCACGGTGATGACCGTCACGCTCTCGGTCGATCACCGCTGCATCGACGGCGCCCTTGCCGCGCAGTGGGTCGCCGCCTTCAGGCGCCTCGTCGAGGACCCGTTGAGCCTGATGCTGTGAGCGAGCCCGCAAGTCCCGCCGCGGCGGACGTCAGCCTCCGCGACGCCACCCCCGCCGATGTCCCGGTCCTGCTCGCGCTGATTGCCGAACTCGCCGCCTACGAGCGCCTGCCGCACGAGGCCGTCGCGACCGGAGCCGACCTCCGCCACAGCCTGTTCGGCCCCACCCCGCGCGCCCACGCCCTGCTCGCCGACCACGCGGGCGGGTCCGTGGCGATGGCGATCTACTTCTTCAGCTTCAGCACCTTCACCGGCCGCCCCAGCCTCCATGTCGAGGACATCTACGTCCGCCCGGCCCATCGCGGCGCCGGCATCGGCCGCGCCTTCTTCCGCCATCTCGCACAGTGCGCCGTCGCCGCGCGCTGCGGCCGCATGGAGTGGTCGGTCCTCGACTGGAACGAGCCCGCGCTGCAGTTCTACCGCTCGCTCGGCGCCGAGGCCCGCTCGGGCTGGACCACGATGCGTTTGACCGGGGACGGGTTTGCCGCGGTGGCAGCAGGCAAGCCTGGGCTCTGCCCGGACCCGCCAGGGGCGAGCCGCCCCTGGACCGGCACCACCTAGGAGAAGCCAGTCCAGGGCGGCTCGCCCTGGCGGAGTCCAGAGGCAGGGACTCTGGCCTTGCCTGCCTCAGCGTCAGGAGACCCAATTTGGCCGACCAGCACTTCGACCTGATCGTCCTCGGCGGCGGCCCGGGTGGCTACGTCGCGGCGATCCGCGCCGCCCAGCTCGGCATGAGCACCGCCGTCGTCGAGCGCGAGCACCTCGGCGGCATCTGCCTGAACTGGGGCTGCATCCCCACCAAGGCGCTGCTGCGCTCGTCGGAGATCAACCACCTCCTGCATCACCTCGACGAGTTCGGCTTCGCCGCCGACAACGTCCGCTTCGACCTTGCGAAAGTCGTCGAACGCTCCCGCGCCATCTCGAAGCAGCTCGCCGGCGGCGTCGGCTTCCTGCTGAAGAAGAACAGGGTCGCGGTGTTCGACGGCGCCGGCCGCCTCGCTGGCAACAGCACCGTCAGCGTCGCGGGCCGGACGCCCGCCACGCTCTCTGCCCCGCACATCATCCTCGCCACCGGCGCCCGGGCCCGGCAGCTCCCCGGCCTGGAGACCGACGGCAAGCTGGTCTGGTCGTACCGCGAGGCCATGGTCCCCGAGCTGATGCCCGCCCGCCTGCTCGTCGTCGGCAGCGGCGCCATCGGCATCGAGTTCGCGAGCTTCTATCGCAACATGGGCGCCGAGGTGACCGTGGTGGAGATCATGGACCGCATCCTCGCCACCGAGGACGAGGAGATCGCAAGCTTCGCCCGCAAGGCGTTCGAGAAGCAGGGCATGCGCATCCTCACCGGCGCCAGGCTGGACGCCGTGCGCAGGAGCGACGCCGAGGTCGCCGTGTCGATCGGGCACGACGGCAGGACCGAGGAGCACACCTTCGACCGCGTCATTTCCGCCGTCGGCATCGTGGGCAACGTCGAGGACCTCGGTCTCGAGGGTACCGCGATCGAGGTCGAGCGCACCCACGTCGTCGTCGACGAGTTCTGCCGCACCGGCGAGCCCGGCATCTACGCCATCGGCGACGTTGCCGGCGCGCCGTGGCTTGCCCACAAGGCCAGCCACGAGGGCGTCGTCTGCGTCGAGAAGATCGCGGGCGTTCCCGACGTGCACCCGATCGACTGGAGCAACATCCCCGGCTGCACGTACTGCCGACCCCAGGTCGCCTCGGTCGGCTGGACCGAGGCCCGCGCCAGGCAGGCCGGCCGCGAGGTCCGCGTCGGCCGCTTCCCGTTCATCGGCAACGGCAAGGCCATCGCCATGGGCGAGCCCGACGGCCTGGTGAAGGTCGTGTTCGACGCCGCCACCGGGGAACTGCTCGGCGCGCACATGGTCGGCGCCGAGGTCACCGAGATGATCCAGGGCTACGCCATCGCCCGCACCCTCGAATCCACCGAGGCCGAGCTGATGCACACGGTGTTCCCGCACCCCACCGTCAGCGAGACGATGCACGAGGCGGTGCTCGACGCCTGGGGGCGCGCGATCCATTTCTGAGGCGGCCCGTGCAGGGAGGCCAGGGCTCTGCCCGCTCCTTCAGGGCGGGGCCTACCGGGAGCGTCGCTCCTGGACCCGCGTCCCGAGGGGCGCGGGTGATCTGGCCGCAGTGCGACGGCTGTCTCGGCCAGCGCCAGGCGGCGGCGTGTCGGAAGCTGGCGGAGCGCACCGCCGGCTCGGCGTGATCCACATCTCGGGCCATGCGAGTGTCTGCGATCTGCAGAGGCTCGCCGCCGCGCCGGCACCCGACCTGCTGATGCCCGTCCGCACCTTCAACGCCGCTTGCCTCGCCGGATTGTTTGGCAATCATGTGACACGTCGCCGCGACGGCGAGTGGTGGGAGATCCCGGATGACATTCTATCGAGGGCTAAGCGACCCGTTCATCGACCTGCTGTGCGCCGAGGCAAAAAAGCCGGGCTGGTGGCGCGAGGTGCTCGACGACAAGACGCTGCTCGTCGGCGTGCGCAGCGAAGAACTCAACGTCTACTGGCAGGGTCAGGCGCTGTTCACGGTCAAGCCCGTATCGAACGCGCTACGGGTCACGACGCATGCTAAATTCCTGCTGGACCCCGACCTGAAGGATCAAATCCGGCTCGAAGACGGCAGCTTCAACACCGGCGCCTTGCGCGACAGCGGCTTCATGTCCGGATTTGGACCGGGCACGACGCTGCGCAAAATGAAGCGGACGGCACAATTATTCGCCGGGAACGAGAAGATGGGCTGCCACGCGGTCGCGGAACGGAACGCCACGGTGATCGACTTCGAGGTGGCATTGCCGGTCGGTGATGGACCCCCCGACGAAGCAGGCAGGATCGACCTCGCCTGTTTCGTGGAGAGCACGGCAGGCATCCAGCTGACGTTCTGGGAAGCGAAGCACTTCACCAATCCGGAACTTCGGGCCAGGTCCGGCCATGCCAAGGTCGTAGCGCAGGTGGAAAGATACGCGAAGTGGATCGCGGGACATCGCGCTGACCTTCTGCACAGCTACCAGCGTGTCGCCCGGAACTTGATGGCATTCAAGGAGATGGGATGGACCCGAACGCTGCATCCCTCGATCGCGGCGGTGGCCGGGGGAACGCCGCTCTCGCTGGATGACGTGTCGCCGGTCGGCCTGCTGATCTTCGGCTACGACCAGGCCCAGAAGAACGACCCGGTTTGGAAGAAACACCGCGAAAACCTGGAGACGCCGGGTAGACGGGTGTTCGCTGTCGGCAACGCCAGCAATATCCGCCTGCCGACACAGGCCAAGGACAGTCCCGCCGGCGAAATCCTGTTGCCGGGCGATCCGGCCAACGACCCCCTGCCGCCGACCGGCGAGGCGAACCCACCCTGATCGCACCTCCGGACGCTGCTTCGCCCCGCCGCCACAAGCCGCTGCCGGCTCCTCCAGCCGCAGAAGGCCCGAGCTCTTCCGGCACTCTCCGGAGCCATCAACTACAACCCGATGAACATGGTGCGGCGAACAGAGACCGCTCCGGCTGGTATCGCCCCAGCCCTGCCGCGCCAACGCCCGACCCCCCGCCCTTGCCCTCCCCGTGGCCCGGCGCCAGATGCCTTGCCACCCGACCGGGCAGAGGACCAAGATGCCCACCCGCCTGCTGATCGACCACCGCGACGCCCCGCGCCACCCGGAGAAGCTGCACCGCGCGGACAACCTTGCGCCGCGCAAGCCCGGCTGGATCCGTGTCCGCGCCCCGAGCCACCCGATCTACCACGAGACCCGCGCCCTGATGCGCAGCCACAACCTCGTCACCGTGTGCGAGGAGGCCGCCTGCCCGAACATCGGCGAATGCTGGTCGCAGCGCCACGCCACGATGATGGTCATGGGCGACACCTGCACCCGCGCCTGCGCGTTCTGCAACGTCCGCACCGGGCAGCCCGCCGCACTCGACGACGACGAGCCCCGCCGCGTCGCCGAGGCCGTCGCCACGCTCGGACTGCGCCACGTCGTCGTCACCTCGGTCGACCGCGACGACCTCGCCGACGGCGGCGCATCCCACATCGCCGCCACCGTCCGCGCCATCCGCGCGGCGGCACCCGCCGCCACCATCGAGGTCCTGACCCCGGACTTCCTCCGCCGGCCCGAGGCCGCCGCAACCGTCGTCGCCGCCCGCCCCGACGTGTTCAACCACAACGTCGAGACCGTCCCGCGCCTCTACCCGACGATCCGTCCGGGCGCGCGCTACTTCCAGTCGCTGCGCCTGCTCGACGAGGTCAAGCGCCTCGAACCCGCGATGTTCACCAAGTCGGGTCTGATGGTCGGCCTCGGCGAGACCCGCCCCGAGATCGGCCAGGTGATGGACGACCTGCGCATCGCCGGCGTCGACTTCGTCACCCTCGGCCAGTACCTCCAGCCCACCCCCAAGCACGCCGCCGTCTCGAACTACGTCACCCCGGACGAGTTCGCCGACTACGCCGCACTCGCCCGCGCCAAGGGCTTCCTCATGGTCAGTGCAACTCCGTTAACCCGTAGCTCGTATCATGCCGACGACGACTTCACGCAGCTCCGCGCGTCCCGGCTGGCCGCAGCCGTGCTGTCCGCCTAGACCCCACACCAAGCCGCAAGGTCCGTCCGATGCCCACCCACGCCGAGCACAAGCTCGTCCCGTTCACGGCCGAGCAGCTGTTCGACCTGGTCGCCGACGTCGGCCGCTACCCCGAGTTCCTGCCCTGGTGCGTCGCCGCGCGTGTGCGCGCCCAGCACCCGGCCGAGGTCACTGCCGACCTGACCATCGGCTTCGGCCCGTTCCGCGAGAGCTTCACCAGCCGCGTCGAGCTCGACCGTCCCCGCCAGATCCGCGTCCACTACGAGAAGGGACCGTTCCGCTACCTCAACAACACCTGGACCTTCACCCCGCAAGCCCAGGGCTGCCGGGTCGACTTCTTCGTCGACTTCGAGTTCAGCTCGCGACTGCTCCAGGCGGCCATCGGGGTGGTGTTCAACGAGGCCGTGCGCCGCATGGTCAACGCCTTTCTCAAGCGCGCGCGGGACACCTACGGGCTGCCCAGCGCATTGCCGCAGCCGGTAGCCTGAAGCACGCAAGGCCAGAGGCTCTGCCTCTGGACTCCGCCAAAGCGCGGGCCCTTTGGAAACATTTCCAAAGAATCACGGTGCCCGATTCAAGCACAATCACACCATGATCCGCGACCGGGTCATGTCATGGGTCCGCTCAGGCTCGCCCCTCGCGGGTCCGGGCAGAACCCGGCCTCCCTTGCTCCCCCACCCAAACCCCGCTAGCGCTCCCGCAAACCACGCGAGCACCGCCATGGCCTACGCGCCTCCGCGCTTCGACGACGCCGCCATCCGCGTCAACCTGTTCTCCGACACCCAGACCCGCCCCAGCCGCGCCATGCGCGAGGCCATGCTCGACGCCGAGGTCGGTGACGAGCAGCACGGCGCCGACCCTTCGATCCGCGCGCTGTGCGAGCGCTCCGCCGCGCTGCTGGGCAAGGAGGCGGCGGTGTTCATGCCGACCGGCACCATGTGCAACCAGGCCGCGATGCTGACTTGGTGCCGCCCGGGCGACGAGATCCTCGCGCATGAGAGCGCGCACATCCTGACCAGCGAGGGGGGCGGGGCTGCGGCGCTCTCGGGTGCGCAGATCACCGGCCTGCGCGGTGCGCGCGGCCAGTTCGACGTCGCCACTCTGGAGGCCGCCTTCCGCGACCGCTCGCGCTACGAGCCGCCGCAACGCCTGCTGGCCGTCGAGCAGACCGCGAACTTCGCCGGCGGCACGGTCTGGGCGCAGGACGACCTCGACGCCCTGGCCGAGCGGGCCCACGCGCAGGGGCTAAACACCCACATGGACGGCGCCCGCATGTTGAACGCCGTCATCGCCTCGGGCACGTCGGCCGCCGCGATGGCGCGCGGCTGGGACAGCGTCTGGCTCGACTTCACCAAGGGCCTCGGCGCCCCGCTCGGTGCCGTGCTGGCGGGTTCCGCCGCGTTCATCGACGACGTGTGGCGGTGGAAGCAGCGCATGGGCGGCGCGCTGCGGCAGGGCGGCATCTGCGCCGCCGGCTGCCTGTATGCGCTCGACCACAATGTCGAACGCCTCGCCGAGGACCACGAGCACGCGCGCCTGCTCGCCCGCGGCCTGGCTGGCCTGCCCGGCCTGGAGCTCGAGCTGCCAGAGACCAACCTGGTGTACTTCGACACCTCCGGCACCGGCATGGATGCCGCGACGCTCGCCGGCGCCCTGGTCGCCGAGGGCGTGGCGATCTCGGTGATGGGCCGTCACCGTGGCCGCGCCTGCACCCACCTCGACATCGACCGCGCCGGCATCGCCTTCGCCGAAGCGGCGTTCCGCCGGGTGCTCGTCGACCGGCCCGGACGCCCGCAGGTTCTGCGCAACCACCAGGTGCAGCACACGGAGGCGTGACAATCGGCTGTCGAGGCGTCACCTTGCAGGCGCGCACGACGGCGATGCGTCGCCGCCGCCCCTGCCGCCTGCGATCCGATCACGCCCGGCAGCCGTCGCCGATGCAGAACCGGCGGTCCGAACCAGGATCGCGCCCCGTCAAGGAAGCTCCCATGCCCCCGACCTCGACCGCCTGGCCTGCCCTCGTGCTGCTCGCCGGCCTGGCGGCCGCGCCGTCGGCGCGGGCGCAGACCCCGACGACCGGCATGACCGGCGTGCCGACCGAGCACCAGCAGGCGATCACCGCCGGCCCGCGCGGCGCTCCGGTCGCCTCAGCGCCGGACGATGCCGGCGAGACCCGCACGACGCGCGGCGCCCACAAGACGGCACAGCAGCGCTTCGAGGACGCCAACACCACCCATGACGGTCACCTGACGGAGGCGCAGGCGAAATCGGCACACCTGCGTGGCGTCGCGACCCACTTTGCCGAGATCGACAAGAGTCACCGGGGCTACATCACCTTCGAGGAGATCCGCGCCTGGCGGGCCGAGCGCCGCGCCGCGCGCAAGGCCGCCAAGGCCGCACATTCCGCGGAATAGGCAGCCGGGGTACCAGCGCCTCGTCCTGGCCGTCTCGCTCCGGATGCCGACGGCCTGACGGCGCTGATCGGTCGACCGCGCGCCCGACCGCCCTGCCTTCGTGCTGTT
This sequence comes from uncultured Acetobacteraceae bacterium, assembly GCA_964236535.1. Classification (GTDB taxonomy): domain Bacteria; phylum Pseudomonadota; class Alphaproteobacteria; order Acetobacterales; family Acetobacteraceae; genus CAXSEF01. The sequence goes on along the minus strand of CAXSEF010000017.1, from coordinate 31,725 downwards.
CGAGCCGTTCCCTGCTGCTCGGGACGCCAGGTGACGACCTTGGACGGCGAGTAGCAGGGGCGGCCACCTGCTGCCGGTCTCGCGTGGCTTGGCTACGCCTATGGCCTGCTGTGATCCACGGCGGTCTGGCGGACCATGGCGTTGCACTCCCCCCGGTGGCCGCCCTTTGTCAGGCAGGACGAAACCCGTCCTCGCATCGCTTGCAGGTCACGAACCGGAGCGGTTGGGATCAGGCTCGGTCCGCAATCAGCGAAGCCGGCACGGATGCCGCCGCGCAGAACGCCGCGGCTGCGGCAAACGCGCTCGCAGCGCTGCCGGCGAGGTGCGCGCTCGTCCCTCCCTCGATCATCATCAGGTCGATCGCCGCGTTGCTCAGCAGGAACAGCGCCGATCCCGGCATCAGGTCCCTGGTGCGCATCGTCCACCATCGCGCGGCCGCCAGCCCGCCACCCAGGCCCAGTGCAATGACGCCCGCGACGATGAGGCGGATGTCCAGCATTTGCAGCCAGCGTTCCATGGCCATGCCGCCGCCGATCCCGGCCAGCAGGACCGTCCACTGCGCGCACAGCACCAGCAAGGCTCGTTCGATTACCATGGCGATCCCGGGAAACCTGCGCGAGTATCGTCCCCGGAGGTAAAGGTTTTGCGAACGCATGGCCGGAATCGCCGGCCCCCGACCGGCGACGTCGCGTCGGCTGAACCCAGCCGGTCCTGGGCGTGACCGGCCAGGCAGGCAACGCCAGAGGCCCTGCCTCTGGACGCAGCCATTGGCTAGCCTTTGGAATCCCAGTGCTCAGGGAAGGGTTTCCAGAGGCCCGACGCCTGTGGCGGGTCCGGACGGAGCCCGCGCAAGGTTCCGATGAGCCGCCCGGGTCGTTGGAGTGCTGGCGGAGAGTGAGCCCGGCCTTGCTGCGCCTGCAGGTCGGTGCCTTGGGCCGCTGGCACGAGGCCACCGTCGACGTCGCCGACGACTTGTGACCAGGCTTGGTTCCTGCAATCCGCATCATCCGGCCAGGGCATCGTCTGCCGGTCCGGCACACGCCAGGATCACCGCATGGCCTCCACCAGCCGGATCATCTACCAGCCCTACGTTGCCGGACCGGGCGGCTCCCTCAAGCCTGGCCCGGCGCTCGCGTGCCGGTCCGCCGATGAGGGCCTGAGACGCGCGGAACGGGCGCTCGGCGCAGGGCTGATCGCAGGCGCCCGCGTCGTGCGCATGACGCATGACGACGACGCCGAGGAGTTCGCCGACCCGGAGTTCCTCGCCGCGGTCGGACAGGTGCCCGACGCGGACTGAACGCAACGCCGGCGTTGCGTTGCCGCCGCTGCAGCAGCTCCATCGGGCCGGGCCGGAACCTGGCGGCGCGCCCGTCGCTGTTCGGCGGCGGCTCGCCTGCCGGGGCGAGAGTCCGTCTCGCGGCGCACAGGCGATTGCTGCCAGGAGCGGATCCTAGCGCGGGTTGTAGATCTCGGCAGCGACGATGGCGCCCACGGTGTGCAGCAGGGCGGCGAGCGCCATCAGCAGCAGCCCGTCGACCACCAGACCGACCGGCGAAAGCCACAGGCCGGCGACGTGCAGGATGTCGGGAACCCGCGACAGCGCATCGTCCACCACGGCCCTGGCCTGAGGGTCGAGCGGCACCAGGCCGGCCAGGCGCGGCATCGCCCACCAGCCAAGCCCGCAGACCAGCACCAGGGGCGCGATCACCTCCAGCACCTGGCCGGCGAAGCCCACTGCCCAGTGCAGCACGCCCCAGGCCGCGGTGCGCAGGCCGCGGGTGAACACCTCCTGGCCGTGCCGGCGCAGGCGCTCGCTCACGCCCGGCGGCATCGCGGTGCGGGTCCTGCCGCCGACGCCGGCCCGGCGACTGTGCGTGAGCGGCTCGCGGGTGCCAGGCTGGCTGCCTGCCGCTGCATCAGACGACCTCGGCCGGACGGAGGATGCAGGTGGCGGCGCTGCGGCTGGTCTCGACCTGGAAGGTGCAGTGCGCGATGTTGAAGCGGTGGCGCAAGCCGTTGCAGGCGGCCTGGAGCAGCAGGTCGGCTTCGGTGTCGTCGGCACGGACCAGGTGGGCGGTGAGCGCGGTCGAGGTGGTGCTCAGGCCCCAGATGTGCAGGTCGTGCACCTCGGCCACGCCAGGAAGCGCGCGCAGGAAGCTCTCGACCTGCGCGGGTGCGACGCCCGCGGGAACCGCATCCATCGCCAGCGCCATGCTCTCGCGCAGCAGGCCCCAGCTGCCCCAGCCGATCACCGCGACGATCGCGAGGCTCGCCGCCGGGTCGATCCAGCTGGCGCCGGTGAGCAGGATCAGGCCGGCCGCGAGCACCACGCCCGCGGATACCGCCGCGTCGCCCGCCATGTGCAGGAAGGCGCCGCGGACATTCAGATCGTCGTGGCTGCCGCGCATGAACATCAGGGCAGTGGCGCCGTTCACCACGATGCCGACCGCCGCCACCCCCATCACCATGGCGCTGCCGACCGCGGTCGGGCGCAGCAGATGCTGGACCGCCACCACGCTGATCGCGCCGATGCCGACCAGCAGCACCATCGCGTTGGCGAGCGAGGCGAGGATGGTGCCGCGACCCCAGCCATAGGTTCGGCGCGGCGAAGGTCTGCGGCGCGCGAGCACCACGGCGCCCCAGGCGAGCAGCAGCCCGAGCACGTCGCCGAGATTGTGCACCGCGTCGGCAAGCAGGGCCATGGAATGCGCGGCCAGGCCGAAGCCTGCCTGCAGCGCCACGAAGCCCGCGTTGAGCACGGTGCCGATCGCGAACGCGGCGTCGAAGCGGGCCGGGGCGTGGGAGTGTCCGTGCGCATGACCGTGCGCGCCGTGACCGTGGGCGTCGTGGCCGTGCGCTTCGTGATCCATCGCCGTTCGCCCTCCTGCGCGGTGCGTAGCATGCGCGGCGAGTGTCGGTATATGGCGGCGCACGCAAGGCCAGGGCTCTGCCCGGGACCCGCTGGGGCCGAGTTCCCGGACCCGCATACCGACCGGCCTTGAGCATGACCGCCAGGCAGGCAAGGCCAGAGGCTCTGCCTCTGGACTCCGCCAAAGGCTGAGCCTTTGGAATCCTTATGGCTAAGGAGCGGGTCTCCAAAGGCCTCGGACCTTTGGCGGGCCTGCGCGGTGTCCGAGCAAGGTTGCGTGGGATGGCTTCCCGAGGCCCCGGCCGTCCGGCCATCCTGGCCCGAGCCCTTGCCTGCCCGCTTCAGCCCGGCTCCGCGTGGCGCTCCAGCACCAGGCGCCGCCGGACCTTCTGTGTCGCCGTGAGCAGGCCGTTCTCCTGGGTGAACGGCAGGGCGAGCGCGTGGCGGCGGATGCGCTCCGGCGCCGCCAGCCGGGCATTGACCCGGCGCAACGCCGCGGCGACGGCCTCCGGTGCCGCGCCTTCGCCGGGGACCAGCAGCGCCCACAGCGACGGGCGTCCCTCGCCCGCGACGACCGCCTGGGCGATCTCCGGCTCGGCCGCGAGCAGGCCCTCGATGCGCGCGGGGTAGATCTTCTCGCCGCCGGAAAGCACGATGACGTCGCGCTTGCGGTCGGTGATGCGCAGGTGGCCGCCGGGCCCGATCTCGGCGATGTCGCCGGTGTGCAGCCAGCCGTCGCGCAGCGCCTGTGCGGTGCTCTCGGGCTGGCGCCAGTAGCCGTCCATCACCAGCGGCCCGCGGACCAGCAGCTCGCCGTCGTCGGCGATGCGCAGTTCCACGCCCGACAGCGGCGGGCCGACGCTGCCGGGGCGCTGGGCGGCGTACCGGTTGACGCTGATCACCGGGCCGGCCTCGGTCTGCCCGTAGCCCTCCATCACCCGCAGCCCCAGTGCCAGGAAGAACCGGCAGGTCTCCGGGTCGAGCCGGGCGCTGCCGCAGACCGCGGCGACCAGGCGGCCGCCGAAGCGGGCGCGGATGCGGGTGCGCACCAGCCGGTCGAGCAGCGGGTCCGCGAGGCGGTCGGCACGGGTGGCCTTGCCGTCGAGGCGGCGCAGCCCGGCGGCGAGCGCGGCGTCGAACAGGGCGCGGCGCCAGGCGGGCTGCGCGGCGCGCTGGGTGAGGATGCGGCCGCGCACCGCGTCGAGCAGGCGCGGCACCAGCGTGATCACGGCGGGACGCACGGCGAGCAGGTCGGCGGCGAGGTGCTCGATGCCGCGGCCGTAGACCACCTCCAGGCCGAGGCTCGGGAACAGGAACAGGCCGACGGTGTGCTCGAAGGAGTGGCTCGACGGCAGCAGCGACAGGTACGCCTGCCGGCGGAGGCGCAGCGGCGCGACGATCTCGGCAAGCGCCGCGCAGTTGGCGAGGATGGCGCGGTGCGGCAGCATCACCCCGCGCGGGCTGCCGCCGGTGCCCGAGGTGTACAGCAGGCAGGCCATGGCGCCGGGGCGGATCTGTGCCGCCTCGGCGGCGATGTCGTCGGGCGGCGCGGCATCGCCCACCAGGTCGGCCCAGGCCAGGTCGCAGGCGACCCCCGGGTCGAAGGCCACCAGGCGGTCGAGCCCGTGCACGAGGCCGCCAGCCTCGCGCACCCGGGCGGCGAGGGCCGCGGTGGAGACGAGCGCCGTGCGTGCGCCGGAATCCGCGAGCAGGTGGGCGTGCTCGGCGGCGGTGCCGGTGGCGTAGGCGGGCACCGGAATCGCGCGGATCGCCATCAGCGCGACCTCGGCGATGGCGACCTCCGGGCGATTCTCCGAGACGATCAGCACCCGCTCGCCCGCCGACACGCCGGCCGCGCGCAGGCGGCGGGCGACCGAGCCGGCGCTGCGTGCGAAGCCTGCCCAGTCGAGCTGCTGCCAGACCCCGCCGCGGTGGAAGCGGAACACGGGGTGTTCGGGCCAGGCACGGGCGCGGTCGAACATCATGGCGGCGAGATTGGGCCAGGCGCCGGGCCGGGGCGCCGGCGCGGCTTCGGATGACGATGTCGGCTGCTTCACGCTGGTCCCTTTGACGTCCTCCCGAGCGACCTTAGATGACACGCAGATGCCCTGGAACAGGACGAACCCGCCGATGACGCGACGCGCTGCCTCAGATGGGCCCGATCACCCGCGCATGGGCAACGCGGCGTGCGCACCCGACGGCCATGCCGCCGGAACCGGACGCGACGCCGCGCCGCCGGCATGGGACCTGGGCGCGCTCTACGACGGCCGGACCAGCCCGCGCATCGCGGCCGACCTCGCCGCCGCGGAACACGACGCGCAGGATTTCGCGGCCCGGCACGAGGGGCGTCTGGCGGGGCTCGACGGGGCCGGGCTGGCGGCCGCGATCGCCGGGTACGAGCGGATCGACGAGGTGCTCGGGCGGGTGATGTCCTACGCGCAGCTGCTGTTCAGCGGCGACTCCGCCGATCCGGAGATCGGCCAGTTCACCCAGACCACCAGCGAGCGGGTGACCGCGATCTCCTCGCTGCTGGTGTTCTTCACGCTGGAGCTGAACCGGCTCGACGACGCGGCCCTCGAAGCCCGGCTGGCCGAGCCCGCGCTCGCGCGCTGGCGGCCGTTCCTGCGCGACCTGCGCACGTTCCGGCCGCACCAGCTCGACGACAGCCTGGAGAAGCTGCTGCACGAGAAGGAGGTCACCGGCCGCGCCGCCTGGAGCCGTCTGTTCGACGAGACCGTCGCCGGCATGCGCATCCCGCTCGACGGCGAGCCGCGCACGGTGAGCGACGTGCTGAACCGGCTGTCGGACCGCGACCGCACGGTGCGCGAGCAGGCGGCCCGCGCCATCGGAGCGGGGTTCGGCGAACGGGCCAAGCTGTTCTCCCTGATCACCAACACGCTGGCCAAGGACAAGGAGATCCTCGACGACTGGCGGCGCTACCCGCGGCCGGAGTCGGCGCGCAACCGCGGCAACATGGTCGAGGATGCCGTGGTCGATGCGCTGGTGGGCGCCGTCGTCGCCGACTACCCGCGGCTGTCGCACCGCTACTACGCGATGAAGGCGCGCTGGCTGGGGCTCGACAAGCTGCAGCATTGGGACCGCAACGCGCCGCTGCCGGACGACGACGACCGCGCCATCCCGTGGCCCGAGGCGCAGGCCAGGGTGCTGGGCGCCTACGACGGCTTCGACCGCGAGCTGGGGCGGATCGGCCGGCGGTTCTTCGACGAGAACTGGATCGACGCCGGTCTGCGCGACGGCAAGTCCGGCGGCGCGTTCGCCCACCCGACGGTGCCCTCGGCGCACCCCTACATCCTGATGAACTACCACGGGCGGACCCGTGACGTGATGACGCTGGCGCACGAGCTGGGGCACGGCGTGCACCAGGTGCTGGCGGGCGGGCAGGGCTACTTCATGTCCGGAACCCCGCTGACCCTGGCCGAGACGGCGAGCGTGTTCGGCGAGATGCTGACCTTCCGGGCGCTGCTCGACGGCGAGGCCGACCCGCGGCGGCGGCGGATCATGCTGGCCTCCAAGGTCGAGGACATGCTGAACACGGTGGTGCGCCAGGTCGCGTTCTACCGCTTCGAGCAGAAGCTGCATGCGGCGCGCCGGCATGGCGAGCTGGTGCCCGACGAGATCGGCCGTCTCTGGCTCGACGTGCAGGCCGAGAGCCTCGGCCCGGCGTTCGAGTTCACCCCGGAGTACGGCGTCTACTGGTCGTACGTGCCGCACTTCGTGCACTCGCCGTTCTACGTCTATGCCTACGCGTTCGGCGACTGCCTGGTGAACGCGCTGTATTCGGTGTTCCAGGACGGGCACCCGGGGTTCCAGGCCAAGTACCTGGACATGCTGCGCGCCGGCGGCACCAGGCGGCACCGCGAGCTGCTGGCGCCGTTCGGGCTCGACGCCTCCGACCCGGCGTTCTGGCGGCGCGGGCTCGACGTCATCGCAGGCTTCATCGACGAGCTGGAGGCCAGCTGATGGCCGAGCGTCCCTTCTCCGAGCGGCCGGCCTCCGAGCGCCCGCGCGCCAACCTGTTCGGCGAGGTGCGGCGGATGGCGCGCACCTCGGGTGCGGTCGGCGGCATCGCGGCGCGGGTCGCGGGGGAGCGCGTGTTCGGGATCAAGACCAACAAGAACGCCCACGCCGAGGATCTCAAGGCCGTGCTCGGCGGCCTCAAGGGCCCGCTGATGAAGGTGGCGCAGTTCCTGTCGACCATCCCCGACGCGCTGCCCGAGGAATACGCCGAGGAGCTGGCGCAGCTGCAGGCCAACGCGCCGGCGATGGGTGCGGGCTTCGTGCGCCGGCGGATGGCCAGCGAGCTCGGACCGGACTGGCAGTCGAGGTTCGCGAGCTTCGACCAGACCGCCGCCGCCGCCGCCAGCCTCGGGCAGGTGCACCGCGCCACCCTGCACGACGGCACCCTGGTCGCCTGCAAGCTCCAGTACCCGGACATGCCCAGCACGGTGGAGGCCGACCTGCGCCAGCTCCGCCTGGCGATGACGATCTACAAGCGCATGGACAACGCGATCCAGGGCGACGAGATCTACGCCGAGCTGTCGGAGCGGCTGCGCGAGGAGCTCGACTACACCCGCGAGGCCGCGCAGATGACGCTCTACCACCAGATGCTGGAGGGCGAGGCCGACCTGGTCGTGCCGACGCCGGTCGCCGACCTCACGACCACCCGGCTGCTGACGATGAGCTGGGTCGACGGCGGCTCGATGCAGCGTTGGCTCGATACCGACCCGCCCCAGGAGGCGCGCAACCGGGCTGCCCGAGCCCTGTTCCACGCCTGGTACAGGCCGCTCTACCAGTACGGCGTCATCCACGGCGACCCGCACATGGGCAATATCCAGACGCGCGAGGACGGCGGGCTCAACCTGCTCGATTTCGGGGCGATCCGGGTATTCCCGTCGAGCTTCGTGCACGGGGTGATCGAGCTGTACGAGGCGGTCAAGACGCACGACGACGACCGCGCCCACGCGGCATACGAGCGATGGGGCTTCGTCGACCTGTCGCGCGAGAAGATGGGCATCCTCAACCAGTGGGCCGCCTTCGTCTACGAGCCGCTGCTCGACAACCGGGTGCGGCGCATCCAGGAGAACGGCGACTCGCAGTACGGCCGCAGCGTCGCCGAGAAGGTGCACGCCGGGCTGCAGCAGTCGGGCGGCGTGAAGCCGCCGCGCGAGTTCGTGCTGATGGACCGCTCCGCGGTGGGCCTCGGCAGCATCTTCCTGCGCCTCCGCGCCGAGCTGAACTGGAGCGAGATGTTCCACGAGCTTGCCGACGGCTTCGACGAGGCCGCGCTGAAGCAGCGGCAGGCCGCGGCGCTGCTGCGGGCGGGAGTCCCCGCAGCGTAGGAGCAAGCCAGGCCAGAGGCTCTGCCTCTGGACTCCGCCAAAGGCTAGCCTTTGGAATCCATTTGCTTAACAGACGGGTTTCCAAAGGCCTCGGGCCTTTGGCGGGTCTGGGCGGAGCCCGGCCTTGCTGCGCTTAGCGAAGCGTCGGCCCTACTGCCGTCCCACCGCCGCCCCCACCAGCAGCAGCACCGGCCCTCCCACCACCCAGCCCGGCGCCTCCGCCGTGAGCGACTCCAGCGTCCCCCGCAGCAGGCGCTGCTCGGCCCGGCCGCCGTTCTCGACCAGTGCTGCGGGCGTCGCGGGGTCGAGCCCCGCACCCAGCAGCCCCTCGCGCAGGCGGGGCAGCGCCGCGAGGCCCATGTACACCGCCAGCGTGCCGGCATGGGCCAGCGTCGCCCAGTCCAGGTCGGGGTCATGGCCGGTGACGAAGGTCAGCATCTGCGACGCCTCGCGGTGGGTCAGCGCGATTCCGGCCTGGGCGGCGCAGGCGAGCGCGGCAGTCACCCCGGGCACGACCTCCACGGCGATGCCGGCCGCACGCAGCGCCTCCGCCTCCTCGCCGCCGCGGCCGAACACGAACGGGTCGCCACCCTTCAGCCGCACCACCTTGCGGCCTTCACCGCCGAGCCTGACCAGCAGGGCGTTGATCTCGCCCTGCGGCAGGGCGTGCCGCGGCCCGGCCTTGCCGACGTCGATGCGCTCGGCGTCGCGACGCGCGGCCTCCAGCACGCCGGGGCCGATCAGGCGGTCGTGCACGATCACATCGGCCTCGCCGAGCAGGCGGAGCGCGCGCAGGGTGAGCAGGTCGGCCGCACCCGGGCCGGCGCCGACCAGGTAGACGATGCCGCGCTCCGGGCCGGCGGCGCCACGTTCGGCGGCATCCAGCGCATCAAGGTATGCCGCGCGGGCGTCGCCATCGCGGCCGGCCAGCACCAGGTCGGCGACGCGGCCGGACAGCGCCTGCTCCAGCATCCGGCGCCGGCGCAGCACGTCGGGCAGCCGGCGGCGGGTCTCCGCCTTGAGGCTGTCGGCAAGCGCACCCAGGCGACCATAGGCGGGACCGACCAGGCTCTCGATGCGGGCGCGCAGCAGCCGGGCCAGCACCGGGGCGGCGCCGCCCGAGGAGACGGCGATGGTCATCGGGTCGCGGTCGACGATGGCGGGGGTGATGAAGCTGCACAGCTCCGGGCGGTCGACGCAGTTGACCGGGATGCCCAGGCGTGACGCCTCGGCGTAGAGCGCCTGCAGCTGGTCCTCGGGGGCGCCGGCACCGACGGCGATGCTGCAGCCGCGCAGGCAGACCGGGTCGAAGCCGGTGCAGAAGTCGACCCGCGCGCCGACGGAATGCAGGGGGGCCGCCTTGCGCTCCGCGACCTCGCCGCCACCGACGACGAGGGCGCGACGACCGGCCAGCTCCAGGAAGACGGGGAAGGTGCGCATGAGGCTCCGCGCCGGCCGAAAGGAAACGAGGCCAGGGTTCCACGCCCTGCCTGAAGGCACGAACCGCGGCGGCAGAGCCCCCGACCCACATGGAAAAACCCCGCGACACATCGTGGCGAGATGTGCCGCAGGGCTTCAGGAGATGGTCTCCGAACCGCTCGAGCCGTTGGCAGGTCCGGGCCGAGCCCGGCTTTCCTGCTCCGCTGGGGCACCCGGAGGCGCCCCGCCGGCAGGCCGCTCAGTCGAAGCTGGTCGCCGTCAGGTTGCTGACGCCGAGGAACTGCACCTTGGTGGTGTCGGCGAGCGTGATGGTGGTGTTGCCGCCGCTGACGGTCTCGGTGGAGAGCGCCGAAGCCGTGCTGCCGGTGTAGCCGGCGAGCAGGATGCGGTTGCCGGACGAGCCGCCGAAGTCGGTGATGAAGTCGGTCGCCCCCGCGGTGGCGCCGGAGACGAACTCGAAGGTGTTGTTGCCGCCGCCGCCGGTGAACACCGTGCTGCCCGCACCGGCGACGAAGATGTCGTTGCCGGTGCCGCCAACCAGGGCGTCGCTGCCCGACCCGCCGAAGAACACGTTGTTGCCGGTGGCCGCGCCGCCCTGCAGCGTCTCGTTGCCGCCGGCGGCGGCGAGGATGTTGCCGTTGGCCGCGCCGAACAGGTCGACGCTGCCGCCGGCGCCGCCGAACAGCACCGTGGCGGTGGTGCCGGTCACCACGCTGGCAGTGCCGGACGCGCCGACGAAGATCAGGTTGCCGGTGCCGGCGAACAGGGCCGTCGCGGTGCCGGCGCCGTAGACGACGTCGTTGCCGGTGCTGCTCATGACCGTGTCGTTGCCCTGCGCGGTGACGGTGTTGATGCCGCTGCCGAGACCCACCAGGCTGGCCCCGGTGCCGGTGGCGATCACGTCGTTGCCCGAGCCGGCGAAGATCGTGTTGTCGCCGGCGTTGCTGCCGATGACCGTGTAGTTGCCCGCGCCGGTGCCGGCGCCGAGCACGAGGCTCGAACCGCCATCGAGCAGCAGCAGCCCGGCCGAGCCGGTCGTGCCGTAGTAGGTCACGCCCGAGGCGGCGCCGACGACGGTGTTGGTGGCGCCCATGCCCCCGGTGATGGTCTCGGGGCCGGCGATGTCGAGGATGTCGGAGTAGCCGCCGGGTGCGGTGACCGTCTCGCCGGCGACGTCGACCAGCAGCACGCCCGCGGTGCCGGCGGGCAGGCTGGCGGCACCGGTCGACACGTTGCCGATGGTGAGGCTGCCGGTGCCGGCGGCCTCGGCGATGTTGGTCACCACGGCGCCCACCAGGGTGTTGGGCGCGATGCTCGCATCGGTGAAGCCGCCGCCGACCTGCACGCTCTCGATGACGGCCTGCGCGAGCAGCTGCTCGGCCGGGACCAGCACGGCCTGGGCGAGGGCGACGAGCGCGGTGTCGGAGCCGCCGGCGATCTCGGAACGGATGAGGTTGCCGAGCACCTGGTCGTTCGAGACCTGGTCGGCAGCGAAGACGCCCTCGAACAGGGTGCCGGTGAAGGTCTGCAGCGTGGCGACCTGGATCGACTGGGCGCTGGTGAGCGTCGTCGGCACGACGCCCTTCTCGGCCGCGGCCAGGGCTGCGATGTTGACGCCGAGCTGGCTGTTCTCGCAGCGCTGCCAGTAGCCGTATTCCTGCACGCTGAGGTCGGGCGACAGCGTCGGGGAGAGCGCCAGCTCGCCTTCCTGGATGGCGGTGAGGCCGCCCTGGGTGGCGTTGGTGATGAACGTCTGGTCCTGGGCGTTCAGCGCGGTGTTCGGCGCGAGCGGCGGACCGGCGACGGCCATCGAGGGGCTGACGGCGGGCGGCGTGGTGCCGGCGAGGACCGCCTGGGCGTAGGCCGCCTCCTGCAGGTGCTCGGTGACCAGGCTGTTGCTCGCGGTGGCGACCTGGACCAGCAGCGGGTTGGTGCCCGAGGCGATCTCGGTGGCGCCGCCCATCGTGTCCATGCCCTTGAGCGCGATCACGTCGGTGAGGTAGGCGCTGTCGAACGCGGTGCCGGTGAGCGGGGTCAGGTTGGTAATCGACGCCACCTCGGAGGTGCCGGGGCCGGAGGGCACCTGACCGTTCACTTCCTTGGCCGCGGCGATGTTGGTGCCGATCAGCCGGCCGTAGTCGGCGCCGAACCAGCGGCCCAGCTCGGCGACGGTGGAGGAGCCCGCGGCAGTGGTGGCGAGCGAGTCGATCTGCGACTCGGCATACTTGTTTTCGGTGTCGGTCAGCAGAAAGTTCTGGTCCTGCGCGCTCAGCGTCGCCGTGGTCGATCCTGACAAGTCACGTCTCCCCAAGTTTTGGCTGGCCACATCATAGAGCCGGACCTCGATGAACGCACCCTAGCCCTCGTGGCGGCGGCGACACAACTGCGTGACAAGTGTATTTGGCGAAACGACACACTGTTACACGAGATCAGCGCAGCAGAGTACTCAAGTTCTTGGCTGTAGATGCCGGATCGGTGCTGCAAGGCGGGGCGCCCTCGGCCTGTCATTCGGCTCCGCCACGTTTGGTCCTGGCGTCCCCCCGTCGATGCTTGCCCGGGGGGACGCTGCGACGCACGACCGCCGCGTGTATCCGGCGGTGATCGCACAAGTCCTCGTGCTCTCGTCGAGCGGCTGCAGCACGCTCCGTGCCGGCGGGGCGGCCGTCTGTCGCGGCATTGACCGGGACCGGAGTGCGCCCTATCCAAAACCACAAAGATGGTGGCCTCGCCGGGCGTCGCTCGATGCCTGCCCGAGGGCGCCTGGACGGGAACAATTCGGAAAGGCGGTGGATGGCGAACAGGGTTCTGGTCACCGGCGGCGCCGGCTTCATCGGCTGCCACCTGGTGCGCGCGCTGCTCGCCCGCGGCGACACCGTCCAGGTGCTGGACAGCCTGATCGACCAGGTGCACGGCGCGGATGCCGGGCCTGGCGCCGACAGCTGCGACCCGGTGCTGGCCCACGTCGAGTTCATCCGCGCCGACGTGCGCGATGCCGACGCGGTCGCCCGGGCGCTGCGTGGCGTCGACCGGGTGGTGCACCTCGCGGCCGAGGTCGGCGTCGGGCAGAGCATGTATGCGATCGAGCGCTACGTCTCGGTCAACGACACCGGGACCGCGGTGCTCGTCGAGGCGCTGACCCGCCGCCCGGTGGAGCGCGTGGTGGTGGCGTCCTCGATGAGCGTCTACGGCGAGGGGCTGTACCGCACGGCCGGCGGGGCGGTGGTCGACGACGTGCTGCGCCCGGCGGCGCGGGTCGGCGGCTCGTGGGACCCGTGCGGGCCGGACGGCGCCTGCCTGCTGCCGATGCCGACGCCGGAGTGGAAGCGCCCCAGCGTCGGCTCGGTCTATGCGCTGACCAAGTACGTGCAGGAGCGGCTGGTGCTGACGGTGGCGCCGGCGTACGGGATGCAGGGCGTGGCGCTGCGGCTGTTCAACGCCTACGGGCCCGGCCAGGCGCTGTCGAACCCGTACACCGGCGTGCTGGCGATCTTCGCCTCGCGGCTGCTCAACAACGAGCGGCCGCTGGTGTTCGAGGACGGCGAGCAGCGCCGCGACTTCGTCCATGTCGAGGACGTGGCGCGGGCCTTCCTGCTGGCGCTCGACGTGCCCGCCGCCGCGGGGCGGGTGTTCAACGTGGGCTCCGGCCACGACGTGTCGATCAACCAGGTGGCGCAGGCGATGGCCGATGCGATGGGCCAGCCGCAGATGGCGCCGGAGCGGGTCGGCAAGGCGCGCTCGGGCGATATCCGGCACTGCTTCGCCGACATCGCCCTGGCGCGCGAGGTGCTGGGCTATGCGCCGCGCCGCGGCTTCGCGGACAGCCTGGGCGAGCTGGCGGAGTGGGTGCGCCGGCAACGGGCGACCGATCGGGTGGAACAGGCGCAACGCGAGCTCGAGACGCGCGGGCTGGTGGCGTGAGGCGCAGTGCGGCCGGCCCGGACACCGGCCGATGCGGCGCGGGTGCGCGCGCATGAGCCAGGTGCTGGTCACCGGGGGCGCGGGGTTCATCGGCTGCAACCTCGCCGACCGCCTGGCGTCCGACGGCCACGACGTGCTGGTGTTCGACGCGCTGGCGCGGGCCGGGGTGGCGGACAACCTCGACTGGCTGCGCCGGCGGCATCCGCGCCGCGTCGCGGTGACGCTGGGCGACATGCGCGACGCGGACGCGGTCACGGCGGCGGTGCAGGGCGCGGACGCGGTGTTCCACCTGGCCGCGCAGGTCGCGGTGACCACCAGCCTGGTCGATCCGCAGACCGACTTCGACGTCAACGTGCGCGGCACGCTGCACCTGCTGGAGGCGCTGCGCCGGCGCGGCGGCCGGGTCCCGCTGGTGTTCGCCAGCACCAACAAGGTGTACGGCGACCTCGGCGACGTGGCCGTGGCCCTGGCCGACCTGCCGGCGCTGGCGCCCGCGCACGGCGCGGCGGCGCAGGGCTGGATGCCGGAGGAGGCTGTGCTGCGCGCGCACGGCATCGACGAGGCGCGGCCGCTGAGCTTCCACACCCCGTACGGCTGCTCGAAGGGTGCTGCGGACCAGTACGTGCTGGACTACGCCCGGTCGTTCGGGGTGCCGGCCTGCGTGCTGCGGATGAGCTGCATCTACGGGCCGCGGCAGATGGGCACCGAGGACCAGGGCTGGCTCGCGCATTTCCTGCTGTCGATGCTGGCCGGGCAGCCGATCAGCGTCTACGGCGACGGGCGGCAGGTGCGCGACGTGCTGTATGTCGACGACGCGGTCGAGGCGTACCTCGCGTGCTGGGACCGGATCGGACAGGTGTCGGGCCGGGCCTTCAACCTCGGCGGCGGGGTGGCCAACGCGATCAGCCTGCGTGCCGCGATCGCCGAGCTCGAGGCGGTCACCGGGCTGCGCGCACGGCTTGCCTTCGACGACTGGCGGCCGGGCGACCAGCGCTATTTCGTGGCGGATTCGCGCGAGGCGGCGCGGGTGCTGGGGCTCGTGCCGCCGGTGGGCTGGCGCGAGGGGGTGCGCCGGCTCGCCGAGGCGCTGGGCGGGCGGCGCGCCGAGGTCCTGGCTGCGGCCGGGGACGGGCTTGCGGGCCTGGAGCGCGGCGCGCTCGGGGCGGCGCGCGCGTGAGGGTGGCGCTGGTCAACCCGGCCTGGGACTTCGCGGGCAGCATCTATTTCGGTTGCCGCGAGCCGCATCTGCCGCTGGAGCTGGGGGCGTGCGCGGTGCTGCTGGAGCGCGCCGGGCACCGGGTGCTGCTGCTCGACGGCCTGCTGCAGGGGATCGACACCGCGGAGCTGGCGCGGCGGGTCGCGGCGTTCGCGCCCGCGATGACCGTCGTCACCACCGCGCCGTCCTACCTGTTCTGGCGCTGCGCGCAGCCGGAGCTGCGGGTGCCGCGTGCGGTGGTCGAGGCGCTGGGCGGCCGCGGCGGCGTGGTGGTCGCGGTCGGCCCGCACGGCTCGTCGACGCCCGCGGCCACCCTGCGCAAGCTCGGCTGCCACGCGGTGATACGCGGCGAGTGCGAGGAGGCGGTGCTGGCGCTGGCCGACGGCGCGCAGGCGGGGGTGCTGCCGGGTACGGCGGTGCTGGACCAGGGCGTGCTGCGCGCCCCCGGGGGGCCGCTGTCGACGCGGTTCACCGATCTGCCGGCGCTCGCCTGGCCCGACGAGTGGGTGCGCCGCCACCACCACCACCACCACCGCTTCGACCGCGCCCCCGAGGGTCCCGGTGCCGAGGTGGAAGCCTCGCGCGGCTGTCCGTACAGCTGCTCGTTCTGCGCCAAGATCGACTTCCGTGACCGCTACCGGCGTCGCGACCTCGGCGCGCTCATGACCGAGATCGAGGGGCTGCAGGCGCAGGGCGTGCGCTACGTGTACTTCGTCGACGAGATTTTCCTGCCCGACGCGGCGCTGCTCGACGCGCTGGTGGCGCTGGCGGACCGGGGCAGGGGCGTGCAGTTCGGGGTGCAGACGCGCATCGATCTGTGGAAGCCCGCGATGCTGGAGCGGCTGGGCCGCGCGGGATGCGTGTCGATCGAGGCCGGCGTCGAGAGCCTCACCGTCGAGGGGCGGGCCGCGCTCGACAAGCGCTGCCGGATGAGCACCGACGAGCTGGCCGAGCGGCTGATCCTGGCGCGCGCCCACGTGCCGTTCGTGCAGGCCAACCTGATCGAGACCGGCGGCGACGACACGGACCTGGTGACCGCCTGGCGCGCCCGGCTGCGCGCCGCGGGAGTGTGGGCGAACGACCCGGTGCCGATGTACCCCTACCCGAGCTCGCCCGACTACCGCCGGCTGTGGGGCGCGCCGGACGAGCATGCGTGGGAGCGGGCGCATGCGCACTACCTCGGGCAGTTCAGCCGGTTCTCCGACGTGCAGGGCGGCATCGCGGAGGCGCCGCTGGGCCTTGCCGTGCTGGAGGCGGCGTGCGGGCGCTGACAGCAAGGCCAGCGGCCCTGCCCCCGGATGCCGCCAACGGCAAGCCCCTGGAACCCCCCGGCCCAGGTCATGCGATCAAGCGGCCAGGAGTCCTTCCCGGGTCCGGGCAAAGCCCGGCCCTGCCTGCTCGATGCGCCTGCTGCTGACGACGGACGCCGTCGGCGGCGTCTGGCGCTACAGCCTGGAGCTCGCCGCATCGATCGGCTGCGAGGTCGTGCTGGCGGTGCTGGGCCCGCCGCCGTCCGCGCCGCAGCGCGCCGAGGCGTCCGGACTGCGGCTGGTGCAGACCGGGCTGGGGCTGGACTGGACCGCGCCGGATGCGCAGTCGCTGGCCGCGACCTCGCGGGCGCTGTCGGCGCTGGCGGCCGACGCGGCGGTGGACGCGATACAGCTGCACGCGCCGGCGCTGATGGGCGGGCAGGGGTGGCCCGCGCCGGTTGTCGCGGTGGCGCATTCCGACGTCGCGACCTGGTGGGCGGCACTGCGCGCCGGGCCGGTGCCGGCGGAGTTCGCGGCGAACGTGGCGGCAAGTGCGGCGGGGCTGGCGCAGGTCGACGCGGTGGTGGCGCCGAGCCGGGCGATGGCCGACGCGCTGCGACGCGCGCACGGCGGCGCCCGGCGGATCGAGGTGGTGCGCAATGGGCGGCGGCCGCTGCCGCGCGGGCCGGGGCCGCGGCAGCGCGCGGTGCTCGTGGCCGGCCGGCTGTGGGACGAGGCGAAGGGGGCGGCGGTGCTGGACCGGGCGGCGGGGCTGCTGGGAGCGCCGGTGTGGGCGGCGGGCGGCGTGGCGGGCCCGAATCGGGCGGCGTTCGCGGCGTCGCATCTGCGGCTGCTGGGGGTGCTGGACGAGGCCGGGCTGGCGGCGGCGATGTCGCGCGCGACGGTGTTCGCCTCCGCGGCGCGCTACGAGCCGTTCGGGCTTGCGGCGCTGGAGGCGGCGCAGGCCGGGCTGGCGCTGGTGCTCTCCGACATCCCAAGCCTGCGCGAGCTGTGGGACGGTGCCGCGCTGTTCGCGGCGCCCGGCGATGCCGCGGGGTTCGCGCAGGCGATGCGGCGGGCGCTCGATGCGCCGGAACGCCTGGCGGCGGCCGCAGGCGAGCGCGCGCAGCGCTACGGGGCGGCGGCGATGGGCAGCGCGATGCGGGCGCTGCACGAGGGGCTGCGCAGTGCTGCGGCCCGGGGCGCGGCAGCGGCGGGAGTCGGCGGCGCGACCGGCGCGTGGCAGCCGGCCTGATGCGCGTCGTGTATGTCACGCACTCGCTGGAATCGTGCTGGAACCACGGCAACGCGCACTTCCTGCGCGGCGTGCTGCGCGAGCTGGCGGCGCGCGGGCACGACGTGCGGGCCTATGAGCCGGCCGAGTCGTGGAGCCGCGACAACCTGCTGCGCGACGCCGGAGCGGCGGGACTCGCGGCGTTCGCGCGCGCCTATCCGGAGCTGCGGGCCTCCCGGCTGGCGGCCGAGCCCGATGTCGACGCGATGCTGGACGGGGCTGACCTGGTGCTGGTGCACGAGTGGAGCGAGCCGGCGCTGGTGGCGGCCGTCGGGGCGCGGCGGGCGGCGGGCGGGCGGTTCACCCTGCTGTTCCACGACACCCACCACCGCGCGGTCAGCGACCCGGCGGCGATCCGGCGCTTCGACCTGTCGGGCTACGACGGGGTGCTGGCGTTCGGCGAGGCGCTGAGCGCGGTGTATCGCGCCTGGGGCTGGGGCGGCCGGGTGTTCACCTGGCACGAGGCGGCGGACACCAGGCTGTTCCGGCCGCCGGCGGAGGAAGCCGGCGGGGCCGAGGGCCGGCCGGGCGGGCGCGAGGGCGCGGTGTGGATCGGCAACTGGGGCGACGGGGAGCGCACCGCCGAGCTGGAGACCTTCCTGCTCGCGCCGCTGCACGACGAGGCGGTCGCGCTCGACATCCACGGCGTGCGCTACCCGGACGCGGCGCTGGCGCTGCTCCGCCGCTACGCGGCCCGCTACCGCGGGTGGCTGGCCAATCCGCACGCACCCGCGGTGTTCGCGCGGCACCTGTTCACGGTGCACGTGCCACGGCGCAGCTACACCACGCTGCTGCCTGGCATCCCGACCATCCGGGTGTTCGAGGCGCTGGCCTGCGGGATCCCGCTGGTCTGCGCGCCGTGGACGGACAGCGAGGGACTGTTCACTGCGGGCGAGGACTTCCTGCTGGCCCGCGACGCTGCGGAGATGCGCGGGCACGTGCGGGCGCTGGGCGCGGATGCGGCGCTTCGCGCAGGGCTCGCGGCACGCGGGCTGGCGACGATCCGGGCTCGGCACGGCTGCGCGCACCGGGTGGACGAGCTGCTGGCGATCGTGGCGGGGCTGCGTCGCGGCCCGGCGGAGCAGGACGCGGCGGCGGCGGCGGCCGAGTGCCACGGGGCGGGCGCAGCGGTGCCGGGTGCGGTGGCGCCGGTCGGAGGTGCCGGCTGATGCGGATCGCCTTCTACGGGTCGAGCCTGCTGTCCTCGTACTGGAACGGTGCGGCGACGTACTACCGCGGGCTGCTCGGCGCGCTGGCGCGGCACGGGCACGCGATCACCTTCTACGAGCCCGACGCCTTCGACCGGCAGGCGCATCGCGACATCGAGCCGCCGGACTGGGCACGGGTGGTGGTGTGGCCGGCGACCCCCGAGGGGCTGCGCGGCGTGCTTGCCGAGGCGGGCGACGCCGACGTGGTGATGAAGGCGAGCGGGGTCGGCGTGTTCGATGCCGAGCTGCTCGACGGCGTGGTGGCGCAGGCGGCGCCGGCGGCGCTGCGCTGCCTGGTCGACGTGGACGCGCCGGCGACGCTCGCCGAGATGCGCGCCGATTCCGGACATCCGGTGCGCCGCGCGCTCGCCGCCCTCGACCTCGTGGTGACCTATGGCGGCGGGCCGCCGGTGGTCGCCGCCTACGAGGGCTTCGGCGCCCGACGCTGCGTGCCGATCTACAACGCGCTCGACCCGCAGACGCACCATCCGGTGCCGCCCGAGCCGCGGTTCGCCGCCGACCTGGCGTTCCTGGCCAACCGGCTCCCCGACCGCGAGGCGCGGGTGGAGCGGTTCTTCCTCGGCCCGGCCGCGGCGCTGGCGGAGCGCCGGTTCCTGCTCGGCGGCAACGGCTGGCACGACAAGCCCATGCCGGGCAACGTGGGCCTGCTCGGCCACGTGGGAACGGCGGAGCACAACGCGCTGAACTGCTCGGCGCTGGCGGTGCTGAACGTGGCGCGCGACAGCATGGCCGACGTGGGGTTCTCGCCGGCGACGCGGGTGTTCGAGGCGGCCGGCGCGGCAGCGTGCCTGATCACCGACGCCTGGGAGGGGATCGAGCAGTTCCTCGAGCCGGGCCGCGAGGTGCTGGTGGCGCGCGACGGGGCGGACGTGGCGGAGCACCTGCGCGGGCTGACGCGGCAACGGGCTCGCGCGATCGGGGCGGCGGCGCAGGCGCGGGTGCTGGCGGCGCACACCTACGCGCGGCGAGGGGCGGAGCTCGACGCGGTGCTGCGCGAGACGCTGGCCCGCCGGCGTGCCGGCTGAGCGGGACCGATGCGCCTGGTGTTCCTCGGGCTCAGCCTGTCCTCGTCGTGGGGCAACGGGCACGCCACGACGTATCGCGCGCTGCTGCAGGCGCTGGCCGACCGCGGCCATGAGCTGCTGTTCCTCGAGCGCGACCAGCCCTGGTATGCGGCGCACCGCGACCTGGCGGCGCCGGGCTACGCCGAGCTGGTGCTGTATGGCGGCCTGGCGGAGCTGGAGCGCTGGCGCGGGCGGATCGAGTCGGCCGATGCGGTGCTGCTCGGCTCCTACGTCACCGAGGGGGTGGCGGTGGCGCGGTGGCTGCGCGCGGCGACCCGGCAGGTGCTGGCGTTCTACGACATCGACACGCCGGTAACGCTGGCGCGGCTCGATGCGGGGCAGTGCGACTACCTCGACGCCGCCACGATCGGCTGCTTCGATCTGTATCTGTCGTTCACCGGAGGACCGACACTCGGGCGGCTGGAGCGGCAGTACGGCGCGCGGCGGGCGCGGGCGCTGTACTGCTCGGTCGATCCCGCGCAGTACCCGCCGGGAGCCGGGGCGACCCGCTGGGATCTCGGCTACCTCGGCACCTACAGCGCCGATCGCCAGCCGACGCTGCAGCGGCTGCTGCTGGAGCCGGCGCGGCGGGCGCCGGGGCGTCGCTTCGTGGTGGCCGGGCCGCAATATCCCGGAACCGACGGCTGGCCCGGCAACGTCGAGCGGATCGAGCACCTGTCGCCGGGCGAGCATGCCGGGTTCTACGGCGCGTGCGCGTGGACGCTGAACGTGACGCGCGCCGACATGATCGCCGCCGGGTGGAGCCCGAGCGTGCGGCTGTTCGAGGCGGCCGCGTGTGCGACGCCGATCGTCTCGGACCCCTGGCCGGGGCTCGACGATGTGCTGCGGGTGGGCCCCGAGCTGCAGGTCGCACGCACGGCGGAAGAGGTGCTGCGGCTGCTGGAGTGGGCGGAGCCGGCACGCCGACGGCTGGGCGAGGCGGGGCGGGCGCGGGTGATGGGGCAACACACCGCGGCGCACCGGGCGGCAGAGCTGGAGGCGATGATCGCGGAGGGGGCGCCGGACGGCAGGGCGACCTCGCCGTGACGTCGGGACCGGACACCGCAGGCTCTGCTCCGGGCTCCAGCAACGGATCGAGCCTGCACCCGGTGGTCGATGAAACCGCGTCCGGGATCAACGCTCCAGCGGGTCGAGGCCAGCGCCGCGCCTTGTCTCGCGCCGCCACGGGCAGTACGGCCCGGGCTTGCGATCCGCGCGGTCAGGGCAGGCCGAAATGCTTCGCATGAGTTGTATTGAAGCCCCGGCTCTGCAACCATGAAACCCTGCACAGGATGCTCGGGACGTCGCTCATGTCACAGGGATTCGCCGACGGCTCCAACTTCCCGCCGGTCGAACTGCCGATCGAGGCGGAACAATCGTCGTCCGCGCCGTTCGCCAGCACCGGGCCGCAGGGGCATCGCGGCCGCATGCGCGACAAGCTGCTCGACCGGGGTCCGGACTCGCTGGCCGACTACGAGCTGCTGGAGATGCTGCTGTTCTACGCGATCCAGCGCCGCGACACCAAGCCGCTGGCCAAGGCGGTGATCAACCGGTTCGGCAGCTTCGCGGCGGTGCTGTCGGCCCCGTTGCGCGACCTGTGGGCGACGCCCGGCCTGGGCGAGCACAGCATCGCCGCGATCAAGCTGGTGCACGCCTCGGCGCTGCGGCTGGCCAAGGCGGAGGTGATGGACCGCCCGGTGCTCGGCAACTGGGACATGCTGATGGACTACCTGAACGCGGTGATGGCGCGCGAGCGGATCGAGCAGTTCCGGGTGCTGTTCCTCGACAACCGCAACCGGCTGCTGGCCGACGAGGCGCAGGCGCGCGGCACGGTGAACCACACCCCGGTCTATCCGCGCGAGGTGGTGCGCCGGGCGCTGGAGCTGCACGCGACCGCGCTGATCCTGGTGCACAACCACCCGAGCGGCGACCCCACGCCGTCGCGCGAGGACATCGCGATGACGCGGCAGGTGCAGCAGGCCGCGGAGGCGCTGTCGATCGTGCTGCACGACCACGTCATCGTGGGCAACGGACGCTGGCTGAGCTTCCGGCAGGAGGGGCTGCTGTCGGCGTGAGCCGGACGCAGAGATTGCTTGTGCCGCGCAGCGTGTGGCCGCGCTGCCACTCGGCCGGCGAGCGACGTTCAGTTGATGAGGGCGACGTAAGACGCTCCGGCGCAGGTAATCTGGAGGGTGCCGTTGCCGTAATCGGTATCGTCAGTGGGAGGATTCGTGTTGTTGGTACCACTCATGTTATTCCAGAAAAATGTGTAGCTGTGCCCGGCGTAGTTTTGGCAGCTTAGCGCCGCATACTTATAACCTGGCGTACCGCTAGGGCTGAAGCAGGTTGGCGAAGTGCCGGCCGAGTTATTTCCATAGCTTGGGTTTGGCTGCAGCGACGTTGCGTCCTTGACGATGTAGAGGGCGCAGTTGGTCGCGCCCGAAGTCGGATAGGTGGTGAACATTTGCTCAGCATTTATCGGAGTTTTTGTTGAGTAAGCGTTGGCGCACGCGACGGGTGCCTTAACGGCGTTCGGATTGTAGAGAGCGCCGTTGGTCGGGACAGCCGGAATGATCTGAGTGTTCTGCTGGAGTTGGATCTCGTTGTAATCCGGCGGCAGATTATTGGCCAGGAACGACGAGTATAGCCAGTGGGTCGGCAGCGTCCAATTGCCGTTGCTGTCCACCTCGAGCGGGTAGCCGTTGGCATCGAACGCCGCCGCGACGGTGTTATAGGCCAATGTGCCCGGCCAACTGCAGCTCGAGTCCGCGGGCTGTGGCTTGGCTGCTGTGTTAAAGCTGAATGAGGCATCGGCGCCAGCAACGGACTGCATTGCGATGCCGAGCGGAGTAGTTGCGGTAATCACCGTGTTGCCGACGACTGGGTTTTGTACAACACCGTTGATAAAGATCGTGTCATTGACTTTGCAGGGACTGCTCGCGGGACATCCTGTCGCATATCTTGTGCTCGCGAGCATGGTGTAGCTGCCGCACGATGCCTGCGTGGGATCGCCGGTGCAGGTGCTGGTGTCAGGCAGGGCACCTTTGTTGGTTGTGAAGTCCGGGGCACCGCTCGCGTCTAACAGCAGCGGATAAATCCACAAGCTATCCGCAGCATGCGCGCCGCCGACTATTCCCGCTGACAGGGCGTTGGCAAGGTTGATGAAAGGATTGATGGCGGACGCGGTGACGGACACCGTGGCGAGCCCGCCCAGCAGGAACGGGAACACGGTGCTGACCGTGGCGGCGGCCGAGACGGTGACGACGAAGCCGCACGTGGCACCGGCAACCACGGTGCTGGTGGCGCTGCAGCCGCTGTTGGCGACGGTGCCACGCGTTCCCGGGTTGTAGCCTGCGACAACCGCGGAGACGGCGGGGCCCTGCCCGCTGACGCAGGCAGCGCTGCCGCTGGTGGCGATCAGGGTGAAGCCCGCGGGCAGTGCGGTCACGGAGTCGCAGAACGCGGACTTGGCCAAGGTGCGGGCGACGAGGTTGAAGGTGTCCGCCTCGGTGTAGAGCACGTAGGCGGCGGCGCCGGACAGCGCGGCGTTGTCGGCCGCGCGCTGAAGCGCGGCGCGGGCGGCGGTCATGCGCGACATGTCGATCGCGACGCCGGCGGCGGTGACCAGCGGCAGCGCCGAGACGGCGACGATGATCGCGATCGAGCCGCGCCGGCCGCGCCGCGTGCTGGCGACGGCCCGGCGCGGCCACGCCAGGCGTGCCAGCCACGCGGATACGATCCTGTGCATGAAGGGTCTCACTGGAGCGCCGGGCAGGGCTTGGTGCCTGCGACGTTGGTGCACTTGATCGTGCTGTTCTGGCGCGGCCGCGCGACTGCGACGGCGCTGAAGGCGAGGGAATTGCCCAGGAACAGCGGCGAGATGTTCGTGTAGACGTAGCTCGCCTGGACCACGATGACCGAGTAGCCCATGCCGTAGTCGCTGGAGCTGGTTGGCGGCAGCCCGGTCTTGGTCAGCAGGGAGGATGGCGAGTCCGCCAGCGCGTAGGCGCCGTTGACGCCCATGGTGGTGGGCGACGTCGTGGGGCAGGAGGAGATGGTCTCCCAGTCGAGATAGGTCGCGACGGTCGTGCTGTCCGTCGAGCCGGCGACCCGGTTGCTGGGATGGTCGTTGGTGCCGGAGGCGATGTCGGCGGCGAAGCTGCCGGTGGCATAGGGCAGGAGGTTCATCGTGGCTCCCGTGCACATGTCGGCCAGCGAGCCGCCCGGCGCGGTGACCGATTGCTGCCCGGCGACGAGCTCGGCGAGCTGGCCGGCAGCGGTGTTCAGCTTGGCCTGGATGCGGAAGGCGTTGCCAAGCTCGATGGTGCCGAACAGCAGGACGACCATGAAGGGCGCGGCCATCGCGAACTCCAGCGCGGCGAGCCCGGCTCGGTCCGCCGCCAGGGCGGGGCGGCGACGGCGGATCACGAGGCGAACGGCTCCACGCGCACGCTCGCCGTGGCCAGTACGGAGTTCGTTCCGGTCAGGGTGGCGAAGGTGCCGACGAGCGGGATGCTGAACGGCAGCGGGTACGCCACCTGCACCAGGACGTCGACGTTGGCGGCGAACGGCGCGCCCGAGCCGAAGAAGCTGTTCGGCAGGGCGCCGGCCGCGTTCAGGGTTGCCGGGGTAAGGCTGGCGAAGCCGGAGGATTGCGGAGCGGCCTGCACGTCGTAGGTCAGCGACGTGGTGCAGCTCGAGGTCACCACGCTGAACTCGCTGCACACGGCGGCGAGGAACCCGCCGGAGCTTGCCGAGGCCGGGGTGTCCATCTGGACCTGGCGGGCGGCGTCGCGGACGGAGTCGTCGAGCGCCAGCTGGATGAGCCCGGTGACGCCGGCGCAGATGATCCCGAGCAGCATCACGAGGAACACCGGGCAGACGATGGCGAACTCGAGCGCGGCGACGCCGCGGCGGTCACGCAACAGTGCCAGGGCCTGCCGGCAAAGGGTCGGCGAGAGTGTCATCCACGCTCCGGTTGCCTGATCGACGGGTTCAGGACGGCTCGGTGTCGTGGTGATCCTAGGGGCCGGTGGTTAACCCGCGGTGAAAACCGCCCATGACGGACACGGGCATCGACCGAGCGGCGCGGCGGCAAGGCGTGCCCCGCCTCCACGCGCGACGCGACGAGGCGGCGGCAGCCCCGACGCGGGCGGCAGGCCGTCGCGCGTCCGGACGCCTCGGCCGCTCACGCCGGGGGACGACACCCGCGAGCCGGTCCGCGGCACCGCAGGCGGCGGCCCGGCGCGCCTGTCATGGGAAAGTCCGGGACCTCAGGCCCGGCGGAGTCCAGAGGCAGCGCCTCGGCCCTGCTGCCTCAGCCCCGCGCCCGCATCAGCCGCGCCTTGTCGCGCTGCCAGTCCCGTGCGGCGATGGCGTGCCGCTTGTCGGACTTCTTGCGCCCCTCGCCGACGCCGATCAGCACCTTGGCGACGCCGCGCTCGTTGAAGTGGATGTCGAGCGGCACCAGCGTGGCGCCGTCGCGGTTGGCCGCGCCCAGCAGCTTGTCGATCTGCTTCTTGTGCAGCAGCAGCTTGCGCGGCGCGCGGACGTCGAACTTCGACAGCACGCCGCCCTGGTATTCGGGGATGTAGGCGTTGAACAGGAAGATCTCGCCGCCGCGCTCGCCGGCCCAGGCCTCGGTGATGGTGGCGCGGCCGTGCCGCAGCGACTTCACCTCGGGGCCGAACAGCACCACGCCGGCCTCGACGGTCTCCTTGATGGTGTAGTCGAAGCGCGCCTTGCGGTTCTGCGCCGCGATGCCGTGCGAGATCAGGCCGCTCTTCCTGGTCGTGGTCGCCATGCTCAGGCGGTGCGCTGGACGGCGGCCGGGTGGCCGAGCAGGCCGAGGCCGTCCATCGCGACGCGGATCCGGCTGCGGGTGGGCTCGGCCAGCGGCGCGAGCGGCAGGCGGCACTGCGCGGTGGTGTGGCCGAGCAGGTGCGCCGCATACTTCGCCGGCGCGGGGTTGCTCTCGGCGAACATGGCGTCGTGCAGCGGCACCAGGCGGTCCTGGGCGGCGATCGCGTCGGCGACGCGGCCCGCAGCCCACAGGCGGTGCAGCTCGGCGCATTCGCGGGGCGCCACGTTGGCGGTCACGCTGATGCACCCGTGGCCGCCGGCGGCAAGGAACGGCAGCACGGTGTGGTCCTCGCCGGACATCTGGCAGAACGCCGCGCCGCAGGCGAGGCGGGTGTGCAGGGGCCGCGCCAGGCTCGCGGTCGCGTCCTTGACGCCCACGATGTTCGGGTGGCGCGCGAGGCGGCCCATGGTCTCGGGCGTCATGTCGACGACGCTGCGCGGCGGGATGTTGTAGATCAGGATCGGCAGGCCGGCGGCGTCGGCGATCGCCACGTAGTGGAGGTAGAGCCCCTCCTGGGTCGGCTTGTTGTAGTACGGCGTGACCACCAGGGCCGCGTCGGCGCCGGCGCGCCGGGCGTGCTGCGCGAGCGCGATGGCCTCTGCGGTGCTGTTGCTGCCGGCGCCGGCCATCACCGGTATCCGGCCGGCGGCCACGCGCACGGTGATCTCGACGACGCGCGCGTGCTCGGCGTGGCTGAGGGTGGCGCTCTCGCCGGTGGTGCCGACCGGGACCAGTCCGTCGGTGCCCTCGGCGATCTGCCACTCGACGAAACGCTCGAGCGCGCGCTCGTCGAGCGAGCCGTCGGCGCGCATCGGGGTGACCAGGGCGACGAACGAGCCCTTGAACATGGCGGCACTCCAGCAGGCGGAAGCCTCGGAAACTAGGGGCGCAGGCGGCGGGCGGCAAGCGGAGGGCGCAAGGGTCGTCGCGGGGCGGCGGGGAACGACCGGCCCCGCTTGCGTCTGGCTGCGCCCGCCGCGCCCTGTATGCTGGGATCGAAATGCGCGCCCTCCCCCTGCTGCTGCTGGTTGCGTGCTCCGCCCTCGGCTGCGCCAGGGCGCAGGGGCCGGGTGCCGCCGTGGCGCAGCCGGCGGAGGCCGGAGCGGTCGACGCGCCGCCGGCCGAGCCGGACGAGGGCCGCTGGCAGGCGCTGGCGCGGCGCTCGGCCGACCCGCTGGCGCAGCGCCTCGCGGTCTACCTGCAGATCGTGGGCGGCGGCGCGGCCGATCCGCTGGCGGTGGCGCGGTTCATGGACGACTCGCCGGGCTGGCCGAACCGCGCGCTGATGGCGCGGCTGGTGTCGAACGGGATCGCGGCGTCCGCGGACGACGCGGTGGTGCTCGGGCTGTGCAGGCGGGGCCTGGCCGGGAGTGCGGCGGCCCGGCTGCGCTGCGCCGAGGCGGATCGGCGGGCGGGACAGGAGCCGGCGGCGCTGGCGGCGGCACGGGCGGCATGGGTGAGCGGGCTCGACACCCCGGCGGCGGAGGCGGCGTTCCTCGCGACGTTTCCCGGCGCGGTGGACGAGGCGGCGCAGCGTGCGCGGTTCGAGCGGCTGGCGGGCGCCGACCGGGCGGCGGCCGGGCGGCAGGCGCTGCGGCTCGATCCGGGCGCGCAGGCGGGTGGCCAGGCCGAGGCGCTGGCGCGGCTGGCGCTGCGCCGCGACGATCCGGCGGCGGACTCGATGGTGGCGGGGCTCGGCGAGGCGCAGCGGCGCGACCCGGCGCTGGTGCTCGACCGGCTGCGTGCCCTGCGCCGGCAGGATCAGGGCGGGGCGCTGGCGCTCGCGGCCTGGCGGCAGGACGGCGACGCCGCGGAGCGCACGGCCTGGGCGGCGTATCCGGGGGCTGCGCCTGCCGCGACCGGGGCGGGCGGCGCCGCGTTCGGACCCGCGTTCGGACCCGCGTTCGGACCCGCGTTCGGAGAGGAGCGGGAGCGGCTGGCGCGGCGCCTGGTGCGCGCCGGCGACGCCGCGGGCGCGCTGTGGCTGGTGGAGGGCGAGGCGCAGGCCGCAGGCGCAGCGGCCATCGCGGGCGAGACGCCCGGTGCCGCCGCAACGGGCCGCGCGTCGACGGCGGAAGCCCAGGCAGCGGGCGATCCTGCGTCCGCAAACCCGGCCGCGGCCGCGGACGGCACCTCGCGCGGCGAGGCGGTGGCCGGCGGCGTGGCGGCGGCGCTGCGCACGACGGCCGCGCCGGGGCTGGAGACGGAGTTCCTGGCCGGCTGGATCACGCTGCGGCGGCTGGGCGATCCAGCGGCGGCGGCACGGCACTTCACGGCGCTGGCGGCGGGTTCGCGCTCGGCGGCGGGGCTGGCACGGGCGCACTACTGGCTGGGGCGAGCGGCGGCCCAGGCTGCCGCAGCCCGGACCGGAGCAGCCCAGCCGGGTGCTGCCCGGCCGGGCGCTGGCGAGACCGGCGCGAGTGCGCCGGCGGAGCGCGCCGCGGCGGCCAGCGAGTACGCCCAGGCCGCCGCGTGGCCGGTCACCTACTACGGCCAGCTGGCGCTGCGGGCCGCCGCCGGCGACGCCGCGATGCAGGCGCGCATCGCCGCCCTGCGCGACCCGGACTGGACGCCCGAGCAGGCTTTGGCGTTCTCGGGCCAGGAGCTGGCGCGAGCGAGCGAGCTGCTGGTCGCCTGGGGCGAGCGGCGGCGCGCGCGCGCGTTCCTGCTGCAGCTTGCCGAGACCGCGGCGGACGGGCGGCAGCGGGCGCTCGCGGCGGGCCTGGCGCTGGGGCTCGACGTGCCGGAGGCCGCGGTGTTCGCGGCGCGCGGCGCAGGGCGCGCGGGCGGGATGCTGCCGCGCGCCGGCTGGCCCCTGGCGATCGCCGGACCTGCGGCCGGGCCGGAGACCCCCGCGCCGGACGGCGACCCCGCAGGCGCCGCCGGGCCGGCCGCGGTGGAGCCGGCGCTGGTGCTCGGCGTGGCGCGGCAGGAGAGCAGCTTCGACCCCGAGGCGCTGAGCCCCTCCGGCGCGCGCGGGCTGCTGCAGCTGATGCCGGCGACGGCGCGCGAGGTCGCGCACCGGCTCGGCGTGCGCGAGAGCGCCGCGGCGCTCAGCGCCGACCCGGCGCTCAACGTGCGGCTGGGCAGCGCCTACCTCGCCGATCTGCTGGCGCGCGAGGGCGGGGTGCTGCCCTATGCGGCGGCGGCCTATAATGCCGGGCCGGCGCGGCTGCGCGAGTGGCTTGCGCAGGACGATCCGGCGGCGTCGGGAGGGGACATGGTGGACTGGATCGAGATGATCCCGGTCGCCGAGACACGGGGCTACGTGCAGCGGGTGATCGAGAACGTGGTGGACTACCGCGCACGGCTCGGGGTGTCGGCGCCGCATCCGCTGGGTCGGTGGCTTTGAGCGGCGCGGCGCGCCGCAGGCGACGCCTGCGGACGCAGCACCCGGCAGGCTTCGGCGATCCGCTTGCCTAGCGAGAGCCGGGGGACGGCGTGGCTGGTCGCGAGCGTGGCGGGCGTGGGCGTGCTGCGGTCGGCGCCGGGAAGCTGGGCGTCGTTGGTGGCCGCCGTCGCCGGCGCGGGCCTGGTGGGGCACCCGCTCTGGCTCGCGGGCGGCGTCGTGGCGGCGTGCCTCGCCGGGCTGTGGGCGATCCCGCGCGCCGGCGGCGATCACGACCCGGGCTGGGTGGTGATCGACGAGGTGGCAGGCCAGTGGCTGACGCTGCTGGGGCTGGCGGGGCTCGGCGGCCCCTGGCACGACCCCGGCGGCTGGCGGCTCGCGGCCGGCGTCGCGGCGGCGTTCTTGCTGTTCCGCGTGTTCGACGTGACCAAGCCAGGGCCGGTGGGGTGGGCGGATCGGCAGGAGGGCGCCGGCTGGGTGATGGCCGACGACCTGATCGCGGGCACCCTGGCGGCCGCGGTGCTGCTGGCGGGCCGCGCCACCGTGGTATGGGCGGCGCGCGGGGGATGACCGCCGGCGGACCTGCTTGCGCGTGGGCCACCCGCAGGAGTACGTTTCGCGGTCGGCATGACGGAGGCGACCGTGCGTTGGCAACGGCCTGGCAGCGTATCCGGCGGCAGGGCTCGGCCGCGCAGCCGGCTCGGCCGGGCGGCGATGAAGGCGGCCGCGTTCGGCGCGGTCCTGGCGCTGGGCGTGGCTCTCGTGACCACGATCTGGCTGCTCGCCGGCTTGCTGCGGGCCCGCTTCGGCGTCGGCGCGGACGCGGCGCGCGAACTGGCGAGCGTCGGGATCATCAGCGCGATCTGGCTCGCGGGCTGGACGGTCGGCCTGGGCCGCCCGCCCGCGGACCCGCAGGCGCGATGGCGGGCCGCGCAGCAGCATCGGGCGTGGCGGCGCAGGGCGCGGCCATGGCTGGTGCTGTACCTGGTGTCCGTGCTGGTCGCCAGCCTCGCGGATGCGGCTCGTGCCGCGTCGGGTGCCGCCGCGGCGCCGGGTGGCTCGCCTGCCAACCTCGGTCTGTTCGCCTTCGTGTGGGTGATGATGGCGGACCTGCTGCAGCGCCCGTTCGCCCGCCTGCCGGCCGACGAGGACCCGGCGGGGGAACGGCAGGACGCCATGCGCTGGGGCTACGTGGTGCTGGTCACGCTCGGCCTGGCGAACCTGGTGGTCATGGGGCCGTATCCGCTGCTGGCGGCGCGCGCCTGGGTGCCGATCCTGATCCTGGGCGTGCTGGTGCCGCAGGTCCGGCTGGTGGTGCTGGCCCGGGCGTCGGCGCGGGAGGCATAGGGTGCAGCTGCGCGAGGCGCCGACCCGGAGACGAGCCCGGACGCCGGTTTTCCGTGGCAGACGAGCGGTGACCGGACCCTTCCATGGGCGGGTCCGGGGGCTCAGCCCCCGGCGGAGTCCAGAGGCGGCGCCTCTGGCCATGCCTTGAAGGCGCAGGAGTCCGGCCAGGCCCTGCGCAAGGCGGTGCCGAGAGCCGCGCAGGCGGAGTGGCGCGCCCCCTCTGGCCGGCCCGACCCGGTCGCGGTGCTGCTGGCCCAGGAGGCGACCCGGATCGAGGAGCTGCTGCCGCGCCGGCACGACCTGATGGCGGCCTCGCCGCTGGCGTTCCTGCGCGGCGCGGCCGCGGTGATGGCGGGCGATCTCGCGAACACGCCGACGTCGGGGCTGCGGGTGCAGGCGTGCGGCGACTGCCACCTGATGAACTTCGGCGCCTATGCGTCGCCGGAGGGCAGCCCGGTGTTCGACATCAACGACTTCGACGAGACGCTGCCGGCGCCGTTCGAGTGGGACCTGAAGCGGCTGGCGGTGAGCCTGGTGCTGGCGGGGCGGCAGGCGAAGCTGGGGGAGAAGGGATCGGCGGCGCTGGCGGGCGCCGCGATGCGGGCGTACGGCACGGCGCTGGGCGAGCTCGCGGGGATGGACCCGCTGGCGGCGTGGGGCAAGCGGATCGACCTCGAGGCGGCGATCGCGGCGACGCGAGACAGGGACGTGCGGCGGGAGTCGCAGGCGCGCCTGGACCGGGCGCTGCACGCCGGCGCGGTGCACTACGGGCTGCTGGAGGAAGCGGGGCAGGGCTGGCGGCTGCGCGACGGGGCGCCGGGGATGTTCCGCCTGCCCAGGCACGACCACACGGTGCGCGCGGCGTTCGACGCCTACGGCCACACGCTGCAGGAGGACCGCCAGGTGCTGCTGCGGCGCTACCGGCTGGTCGACTGGGCGTTCAAGGTGGTGGGCGTGGGCAGCGTGGGGACGTTCTGTGCGGTCGGGCTGCTGGTGTCGGAGCGGGGCGCGCCGCTGCTGCTGCAGATCAAGCAGGCGGAGCGCAGCGTGCTGGAGCCGGCGGCCGGGCGCTCGGCCTACGCGAACCAGGGGGAGCGGGTGGTGACCGGAAGCCGGATGATGCAGGCGGCGAGCGACATCTTCCTCGGCTGGGCGGAACTGCCGGGGGCCGCGGTGGCCACCCAGGATGCCGCTGCCCCGGCCGCCAAGGGTGGCGCGCCCGCGGCGCAGGCCGGACCGCGTCGCCCGGCGGCCAGGGCCGCAGCCGCGCCGGCGCCGGGCGTGCGGCAGGTCTACGTGCGGCGGCTGAAGGATTCGCGGCTGGCGGCGGTGGGGACCGAGATCGAGACCCGCTCCGTGGCGTCGTACGCGGCGCTGTGCGGGCGTGCCCTGGCGCGGGCGCATGCGCGCTCGGGCGATGCGGCGGCACTCGCCGGGTATGTCGGGCGCGGCCACGCGATGCCGCGGGCGATGGTGGCGTTCGCCGCCGCCTATGCGGACCAGGTGGAGCGCGACTGGGAGGCGTA